>NZ_CP102384.1:1944712-2547950 GCF_024628865.1 Sphingopyxis sp. DBS4 | reverse complement strand
TCTTCCTGCACATCCTCGTCGCTTTCGACGATGTTGATGCCCATGTCGGAGATCGCCGACATGATGTCCTCGATCTGCTCCGACGACATCTGGTCCTGCGGCAGCGCCTCGTTGAGCTCGTCATAGGTCAGGTAACCGCGCTTCTTGCCGCGCGCGATCAGCTTTTTGACGTCGGCTTCGTTGAGGTCGATCAGCGGGGCGTCGGTGTCGGCTTCGTTCTTGGTGGCCATCAAATCTTCCTGCCTAGGGCATCAAAAGGGTCGGTCTTCACTGGCTGCTGCTGTCGGACAGCGCGGCCAGGCGGCGGGTCATCTCTTTGTCGATCGCGCGCAGCTTTTGCTGCCGCGCAAATCCGTCTTCATCCATCGTGCGCTGGAAATCCGCGGTGGCCTCTGCCAGCCGGGCGCGGATTTCGGGCTGGGTGACCAGCACGCCGATATATTCGTCGAGGTCGCGCAGCGCGATTTCGCGTGCTGCATCAGCCTCTTCGCCTTCAAGCCTTCGATTGAATGAGAAGTGCATTCCGTCGGCTCTGAGCAATGTCGTCGCCCTATTATACACTTTCATGGGCTCCAATATGGCAAGCAACCCCTCGCAATCAAGCCCTTCCTGGGCATTTGCGATGTCAAGCATCACGCCCAGCAATTCGGCGTCGCCGGAATCGGGGATGGCGAGGCGGAAAAGCGCTTCCTCGTTGCGCCTTATGGCCTCGGGATAGCGGAGCAATCCGCCGAGCAGCGCGGCCGCATAGGGCGCCTCGATGCCGGTCCGGCTGAGCGCGCGGGTTTCGTCGGCGGGGGGCTGGAGTCGCGGGTCGGGCACGAAGCGGCGGCCGCCGCGCTGCGGCTGCGGTGCCCAGGGCATGCGCGGACCGCGTTCGGGGCGTTGCCTAGCAAACAGCGTGTCGAGCTTTTCGCGGAAGGCTTCGCGATAATGGTGGCGGACGTCGGCATCCTCGATCGTGTCGGCGTGGGCGAGGAGCCGCGTCTTGAGCGCGGCGCGTTCCTCGGGCGTTGCGAGCGGCCCGGCCGCGACCTCGTGCGCCCAGAGCCGTTCGACGAGGGGCTGCGCTTCGTTGAGAACCGCCGCAAACCCCTCGGCGCCGCGCGCGCGGACAAGATCGTCGGGGTCCTGTCCGGCGGGGAGCGTCGCAAAGGCGAGGCTGAAGCCGGGGCGAAGCAGCGGCAGCGCGCGCATCGCCGCGCGCATCGCGGCCTTCTGCCCCGCCGCGTCACCGTCGAAGCAGAGGATGGGCACCGGCACCATCCGCCAGAGCAGGCCGAGCTGGTTCTCGGTGAGCGCGGTGCCGAGCGGGGCGACCGCGTCAGCGACCCCCGCCTCGGCGAGCGCGATGACGTCCATATAGCCCTCGACGACGATGATCCGGTCGGTCTGCCGCGACGCGGGGCTCGCCTTGTCGAGATTGAAGAGGGTGCGGCCCTTGTCGAACAAAGGCGTGTCGGGCGAGTTCAGATATTTGGGCTCGCCGTCGCCGAGGATGCGCCCGCCGAACGCGATCACGCGGCCGCGCGCGTCGCGGATCGGGATCATCAGCCGGCCGCGGAAGCGGTCATAGGGCTCCTTGTCCTCGACCGAAATCAGCATCCCCGATTCGACGAGCATCGCGGTCGGGAATTTCTTGAGCGCCTCTTTGAGCGCGCTGCGGCTGTCGGGCGCGAGGCCGAAGCCGAAGGCCGCGCGGGTCGCATCCGAAATGCCGCGCTTCTTCAGATAATCGCGCGCGGGGGCGCCGTTGCTGCTGCCGAGTTGCTGGACGAACCAGTCGGCCGCGGCCTGCGTCACGTCGCGCAGGCTCGCCTGCTCCTCGGCCTTTTTCGCGGCGCGCGGGTCGGGGGCGGGGACCTCCATGCCCGCTTCGGCGGCGAGTTCCTTGACCGCGTCTATGAACGACAGGCCGCGCTGGTCGGTCATCCAGCGGATCGCATCGCCATGCGCCGAGCAGCCGAAGCAGTGGTAGAAGCCCTTTTCGTCGTTGATCGTGAAGCTGGGGGTCTTCTCGTTATGGAAGGGGCAGCAGGCCTTGTACTCGCGCCCGGCGCGGGTGATCTTCACCGTGCGGCCGATGAGGGTCGACAGCGTGATGCGCGAGCGGAGTTCGTCCAGCCATTGCGGGGTGAGGGCCACTAATCTCCCCTCCCATTTATGGGAGGGGTTGGGGGAGGGCATGTTTGGAGAGTGCGCTCGATCTCGCTGACGACCCCCTCGATCCGTTCCAACACATCATTGTTCCAGAACCGGATCACCCGATAACCCCGTGCTTCCAGATAGGCCGTGCGCGCTTCGTCCTTCGCTACATCAGCCGCGTGCTGTCCGCCATCGACTTCGATGACGAGCCTGGCCGCGCGCGAGACGAAATCGCAGATGAAGGGCCCGATGGGGAATTGGCGATTGAAGCGGACGCCTGCAAGTTTTCGGGCGCTGATCTGCTGCCAGAGTTTTCGTTCGGCGTCGGTAGCGTTGAGCCGGAGTTCGCGGGAGCGTGCGGTCGGTCGTTTGTAGCCCTTGTCCAAACAGGCCCTCCCCCGACCCCTCCCGCAAGCGGGAGGGGAGAATATGCGCTCGCGACCCGGCCTGTTCCCCTCCCGCTTGCGGGAGGGGCTAGGGGAGGGCGTGTCTCAGCCCAGCGCCGCCTTCACCCACCCGCTCGCCTTGCTCATGTCGAGCTCGGAGCCGTGGCGTTCCTTCACCGCAGCCATCACGCGGCCCATGTCCTTGAGGCTCGCCGCGCCGAGTTCGGTGACGATCGCCTTGATCGCAGCAACCGCGTCTTCTTCCGAAAGCTGTGCGGGCAGGAAGTCCTCGATCACGACGACTTCGGCGGCTTCGATATCGGCGAGTTCCTGGCGGCCGCCCTGTTCGTACATGGTGATCGATTCGCGCCGCTGCTTGACCATCTTTTGCAGAACATCGGTCACCAGCACATCGTCGTCGGCCGGCGCGGTGCCGGTTCTGAGTTCGATGTCGCGGTCCTTGATCTTGGCCAGCATCAGCCGGATCGTGCCCAAACGCGCCTTGTCGCCCGCTTTCATCGCGGCAACCTGCGCAGCCTTGATGTCATCGCGAATCATGCGTGTCCTCTTTGCGCTGCAAATTTCGGAAAGGCCCTCTCTAGCGGCAAGATTCACAATCCGATAGCTTGTGAATCATTTTTTTGGCTCCTAGTTGGTCGGCCGTTTAGCCTTCCATCCGGAGCAGATTAAATGGCACCAGCCAATCCTTCCGTCGCGCCTTCTGGAGCGACCGGCGTCCTCGTCCTTGCCGACGGCACGATCCTGTGGGGCGTGGGATATGGCGCCGCGGGCGCGGCGGTCGGCGAGATCTGCTTCAACACCTCGATGACCGGCTATCAGGAAATCCTCACCGACCCGAGCTATGCCGGGCAGGTCGTCACCTTCACCTTTCCGCACATCGGCAATGTCGGCGCGAACCCGGAGGATATGGAGCGCGGCGTCCATGGCGCAGTCGGCGCCATCACGCGCGAGCTGCCGACAAGCCCAAGCAATTTCCGCAGCGTCCAAACACTGCCCGAATGGATGACCGAACAGGGCGTGATCGGGCTGGCAGGCATCGACACGCGCGCGCTGACCCGCCGCATCCGCGACGCGGGCGCGCCGAACGGCGTGATCGCGCACAGCCCCGATGGCCGGTTCGACGTGGATGAGTTGCTCGCGATGGCGCGGGCGTGGCCGGGGCTGGAGGGGCTGGACCTCGCTAAGGACGTCAGCCGGACCGATACGGGCGACTGGACCGGCGGCGCGTGGACGCTGGGGCATGGCTATGCGACCGAGGATGGCGGCGAGCGCCCGCATGTCGTGGCGATCGACTATGGCGCGAAGGACAATATCTTCCGCAACCTCGTGAAGGCCGGCGCGCGCGTCACCGTGGTGCCCGCGACCGCGAGCCTCGACGAGGTGCTGAGCCACAAGCCCGACGGCGTGTTCCTCTCGAACGGCCCCGGCGACCCCGCGGCGACGGGCGACTATGCGGTGCCGGTGATCAAGGCGCTGCTCGATCGCGACATTCCGCTGTTCGGCATCTGCCTCGGCCACCAGATGCTGGGCATCGCGGTGGGGGCGAAAACGGTGAAGATGCATCAGGGCCACCGCGGCGCGAACCACCCCGTCCAACGCGTCGGCGGCGATTTTGGGGACGGCGTGGTCGAGATCACCAGCATGAACCACGGCTTCGCGGTCGACGCCTCGACGCTGCCCGCGGGCGTGGTCGAAACGCACAAGAGCCTGTTCGACGGATCGAACTGCGGCATCGCGATCACGGGGAAGCAAGCGTTCAGCGTCCAATATCACCCCGAGGCAAGCCCGGGGCCGCAGGACAGCTTCTATCTGTTCGAGAAATTTGTTGGGGCGCTCAATTGAAGCGCGACGCACTGATATGGATTGCAACGGGAGCATTTGCTGCCTCGGCCAGCTGGCTTTTGGTTGATGTCCTGTCGCAACCGAAAAGAGAGCCGGCTTTGGTGGTTTGGGACAATTTTTCGGACGAATTGTATGAGAAGCGCAAGGCCGAGGCTGAGGACTTGCTTCCGCGATCTGCTTATCAATGCAAAATAGGTCAATTCACCTATAATGCCCCGATTCCAGATGGTTACGGAGAGCTATTTGTGCCAATCGGTAGGAATTCTCCCAATGCAATAAATTGCCTGCTTGATATCGCCAAGGAATGGCAAGTGACCGTACGGTTCACCAATGAATTCGAATGGTCGATGGCTGGCAAAGCTGCGCAGACAGAGAAGAAATAATGCCCAAAAGAACCGACATTAAATCCATCCTCGTCATCGGCGCCGGCCCGATCGTTATCGGTCAGGCGTGCGAGTTCGACTATTCGGGGACGCAGGCGATCAAGGCGTTGAAGGAGGAGGGCTATCGCATCGTCCTCGTCAACTCCAACCCGGCGACGATCATGACCGATCCCGACCTCGCCGACGCCACGTACGTGGAGCCGATCACGCCCGAGATCGTCGCCAAGATCATCGAAAAAGAGCGGCCCGACGCGGTGCTGCCGACGATGGGCGGGCAGACCGCGCTCAACACCGCGCTCGCGCTGTTCAACGACGGCACGCTGACGAAGTACGGCGTCGAGATGATCGGCGCCGATGCCGAGGCGATCGACAAGGCCGAGGACCGGCAGAAATTCCGCGACGCGATGGACAAGATCGGGCTGGAGAGCGCGCGCAGCGGCGTCGCGCACACGCTCGACGAGGCGTTTGCGGTGCTCGAACGGACCGGGCTGCCGTCGATCATCCGTCCGTCCTTCACCTTGGGCGGCACCGGCGGCGGCATCGCCTATAACCGCGAAGAGTTCGAGCATATCGTCCGCGGCGGCCTGATCGCCTCGCCCACCACCGAAGTCCTGATCGAGGAATCGCTCCTCGGCTGGAAGGAGTTCGAGATGGAGGTGGTGCGCGACCGCAAGGACAATTGTATCATCATCTGCTCGATCGAGAATGTCGATCCGATGGGCGTCCATACCGGCGACAGCATCACCGTCGCCCCCGCGCTGACGCTGACCGACAAGGAATATCAGATCATGCGCAACGCGAGCATCGCGGTGCTGCGCGAGATCGGGGTCGAAACAGGCGGTTCCAACGTGCAGTTCGCGGTCAATCCGAAGGACGGCCGCCTGATCGTGATCGAGATGAACCCGCGCGTGTCGCGCTCGTCGGCGCTCGCGTCGAAGGCGACGGGCTTCCCGATCGCCAAGGTCGCGGCGAAGCTCGCGGTCGGCTATACGCTCGACGAGATCATGAACGACATCACCGGGGTCACCCCGGCGTCGTTCGAGCCGACGATCGACTATGTCGTCACCAAGATCCCGCGCTTTGCCTTCGAGAAGTTCAAGGGCGCCGAGGCGACGCTGTCGACCGCGATGAAGTCGGTCGGCGAGGTGATGGCGATCGGCCGCACGATCCATGAATCGTTGCAGAAGGCGCTGCGCGGGCTGGAAACTGGGCTTTCGGGCTTCAATTTCGTCGAGCGGCTGAAGGGCGCGAGCCATGACCAGCTTCGCAGCGAGCTGGCGCAGCGCAGCCCCGACCGGCTGCTCAACACCGCGCAGGCGATCCGCGAGGGGCTGCCGCTCGCCGAGATCAGCCGCGTCGCGGGCTACGACATGTGGTTCCTCGAACGCATTGCCGAGATCGTCGCGGCCGAGGAGGATGTCTGCCGCAATGGCCTGCCGCGCGATGCCGAGGGGCTGCGGCGATTGAAGGCGATGGGTTTCTCCGACAAGCGGCTCGCCTATCTGGCGCTGCAATCGGCGAATTTGCAGCCGGGCGCGAGCCACGCGACCGCGCGCGGCAGCGGACTGATCCACGAAGCGGTCAAGGCGATGACCGGCGGTGTGACCGAAGCCGAGGTGCGTGCGCTGCGCCACAAGCTCGGCGTGCGGCCGGTGTTCAAGACGATCGACACCTGCGCGGCGGAGTTCGCCGCCAAGACGCCCTATCTCTATTCGACTTACGAAGCGCCGACCTTTGGCGAGCCCGAGAATGAGGCGAACCCGAGCGACCGCAAGAAGGTCGTCATTCTCGGCGGCGGGCCGAACCGGATCGGGCAGGGGATCGAGTTCGACTATTGCTGTTGCCACGCCTGCTTCGCGCTCGAAGAGGCGGGCTATGAAACGATCATGGTCAACTGTAACCCGGAGACGGTGTCGACCGATTACGACACGTCGGACCGCCTCTATTTCGAGCCGCTGACCGCCGAGGATGTGCTCGAAATCCTCCACGTCGAAATGTCGAAGGGTGAGCTCGTCGGGGTGATCGTCCAGTTCGGCGGGCAGACGCCGCTCAAGCTCGCGCAGGCGCTGGAGGAGGCGGGCATCCCGATCCTCGGCACCTCGCCCGATGCGATCGACCTTGCGGAAGACCGCGAGCGTTTCGCGGCGCTGGTCAATAAGCTCGGCCTCAAGCAGCCCGAGAACGGCATCGCTCGCAGCCGCGAGGAAGCCGTCGCGGTCGCGGCGCGCATCGGCTATCCGGTGTTGACGCGCCCCTCCTATGTGCTTGGCGGCCGCGCGATGGAAATCGTCGACGATCAGGCGCAACTCGAACATTATATCGAGACCGCGGTGCAGGTGTCGGGCGATTCGCCGGTGCTGATCGACCGCTATCTGCGCGACGCGATCGAGGTCGATGTCGACGCGCTGTGCGACGGGACCCCCGGACCTTCTGGCGTCGTTGTCGCAGGCGTGCTTCAGCATATCGAGGAGGCGGGCGTCCATTCGGGCGACAGCGCTTGCTCGATCCCGCCCTACAGCCTGTCGCCCGCCATCGTCGCCGAGATCGAGCGCCAGGCCGATGCGCTCGCGCGCGCGCTCGAAGTCCGCGGCCTGATGAACATCCAGTTCGCGGTCAAGGATGACGAAGTCTATCTGATCGAGGTCAATCCGCGCGCCAGCCGCACCGTGCCCTTTGTGGCGAAAGCGGTCGGTTCGCCGATCGCTAAGATCGCGGCGCGGGTGATGGCGGGCGAGAAGCTCGCCGACCTGCCGACGATCAACCGCGACATCGCGCATGTCGCGGTGAAGGAAGCGGTCTTCCCCTTCGCGCGCTTCCCCGGCACCGATCCGGTGCTGTCACCCGAAATGAAGTCCACCGGCGAAGTCATGGGAATCGACAGCAATTTCAACCTGGCTTTCGCCAAGGCGCAGCTCGGCGCGGGCGACCGGCTGCCGACCAGCGGCCGGCTGTTCGTGTCGGTCAAGGACAGCGACAAGCCGCGTATCCTCGATGCCGTCCGCCGCCTCGTCGGCTGGGGCTGGCAGGTGATCGCGACCGGTGGAACCGCGACCTATCTCGCCGAACAGGGGATAGCGGTCGAGCGCGTCAACAAGGTTGCCGAGGGGCGCCCGCACATCGTCGACCGGATCAAGGACGGCGACGTCCAACTCATCTTCAACACCACCGAAGGGTGGCAGTCGCTGCAGGACTCGCAATCGATCCGTGCCTCGGCGCTGGCGGCCGACGTCGCTTATTATACGACCGCGGCGGGAAGCGATGCCGCGACCCATGCGATCGGCGCGCTGCGCGCGCACTCTCTTGAAGTGAAGCCGCTACAAGACTATTATTGAAGAACCGCTCCACCTCCCCGACATTACGGAAACAGCGGCTCAGCCGCCCGGCGCTCACCCGCCGAGGCGGAATTTTTGACGAAGGACAACAGGATAATGGCAAGCGTTGAAAAGGTGCCGATGCTGGCAGAAGGCTATGAGAAGCTGAGCACGCAGCTCGCGGCTCTGAAAGCCGAACGCCCCCTCATCGTCGATGCGATCGAGGAAGCGCGCGCGCATGGCGACCTATCGGAAAATGCCGAATATCACGCCGCGAAAGAGCGTCAGGGCCAGGTCGAAGCGTCGATCGGCGACCTCGAGGACCGGCTATCGCGCGCCCAGATCATCGACCCGACGACGCTGTCGGGCGACCGCATCGTGTTCGGCGCGACCGTCACGCTCGCCGACGAGGACGACAAGCCGGTTCGCTACCAGATCGTCGGTCAGGCCGAGGCGGACGCCAAGGACGGCAAGATCAGCTATAATTCGCCGCTCGGCCGCGCGCTGATCGGCCGCAAGGTCGACGACGAGATCGAGGTGACGGTGCCCGCGGGCGACAAATATTATCTGGTCACCAAGATCGAATTCGTCTGATTTCGGAGCGCGGACGATGAAGCCGCAGGACGCGCCGCTGGTCACGGGCTTTGCACTCGTCTGCGTGGTCCTTTTCGTCCTGCTCCAGATCACCGGCTTTCAGGGCGAGGCGATCATGCGCGCGGGCTTCATTCCCGCGCGGTTCGGGACCGAGGTCATCGCGCCGCCGGGGACGATGCTGCCCTTTTTCCTGACGCCGCTCAGTTCGGCCTTTCTGCACGGCGGCTGGCTGCACCTGATCTTCAACATGGTGATGCTGCTGTTCATCGGCCGCCAGCTCGAGGCACCGCTAGGCGCGAGGGCAATGGCGGTGCTGCTGCTCGCAGGCGCCTATGCCGGCGCGCTCGCGCAGTTCCTTGCCGATCCAGGTTCGGCCATCCCGATGATCGGGGCGAGCGGGGCGATTTCGGCGCTGCTCGCGGTGTTCGCGCTGATCTTCAGCCGCACGCAGACCTCGGCGATCGGGCCGATCCCGGCGCATTGGGTGCGCGCGCTCTGGCTCGCCGCGGCGTGGATCGGACTGCAACTCGCGCTCGGCTTCGCGGGCGGCGGCGGGTTCGGCGCGGTCGCGATCTGGGCCCATGTCGGCGGATTTCTGGCGGGGCTGCTGCTGGCACGGCCGCTGCTGCGCTGGCGGTTCGGGGGGCGGTAGAGGCTGGTCCGAAGCGGAGCACGGCTCTGGGTTCGGGAGCGTATCCCCATCTTCGTCATTCCCGCGAAAGCGGGAACCCAGAGTGAGGTCAGCCGACGCACGCTCTGGGTTCCCGCTTTCGCGGGAATGACGATGCTATGAGACGCTGAATATCGCCTATCGGTTGGTAGCGGCTATTCTGCGAGCAACCCACCTGCCAGTAACATTGCCACGCGCACGTCGATCCCGCAACCTTCGGCGCGTTTCGCCGCGATGAAATCCTCGATGCCGTTCAGCGGGACGCGATGGACGGTGATATCCTCGCCATCGACCCCGCCGCCGTCGCCGACCCTGGTCAGTTCTTTCGCGACGAGCAGCGTGAAGCTTTCGCTCACCATGCCGGGCGAGCTGTAGAATTCGCCGACGGTGCGCCAGTCGGCGGCGCGATAGCCGGTCTCTTCCTCCAGTTCGCGCCGCGCCGCGATCTCCGAAGCCTCGCCCGCGGTGTCGTCGCCGACGAGACCGGCGGGCAGTTCGAGGCAGCGGACCTTCAGCGGCACCCGATATTGCTCGACCAGAAGGACGTGACGCCCGTCGGATGCTTCGTCGATCGCGAGGATCACCGCGGCGTGGATGCCGCGCGAGCGCGAGACATATTCCCACGTTCCCTGCTGTTTGACGGTGATGAAGCGGCCCTCCCAGCGGGTTTCGATGGGCGTGTCGGGGGAGGGGATGGGCATGTTCATCCTTTCGGGACAGGGCGCAATAAATAGGGACAGTCCCTATTTATTGCGCGTGGCGCGATTTATTGCGCGTGGCGCGGTGTTAAAGCTCGATCAGGCGATCGGGCAATTCGTTGGGATTCTCGCTCCCGCGCGGGAAATGCGCGGCGAGGACCACTCCCATCTGGCGCACCGCTTCGGCCATGCCCTCGCCGGGCTGGCCCTTGCGGACGAGGTCGATCAGCGCGGTCATCGCGTCGCCCCAGACTTCGGGCGCGACCTTGGCGGCGATCGCTTCGTCGGCGACGATGTCGGCGCGATGCTCGCGGAGGCTGACGTAGAGGAGGATGCCGGTGCGGCCCAATGTCTTCGCCTCGGTGCCGACCTTGAACAAATCGATCGCGCGGGCGCGGACGCGCGCCGCGAGGATTGCGCGCGGCGTCAGCCACAGGCGCAGCGGACGCCACAGCAAAATCAGCCATACGCCGATCCATTTGAGGACGCCGATCGCGATGACCGTCCCAAGCCATTGATTGGGCGTCAGTTCATGCCCCCAGCCGCCGGTAATCCGATAATAAAGCTCCTGATAGAAATCGGGGAACAGCGCGACGATCGACATGGCGAGGAACGCGATCACGCTTGCCCAGACGAGCGCGACATCGTCATAATCGTTCGATTGAGCCGCGATCACGGTGACGATCTCGCCGCTCGTGCCCTCCTCGGCTGCGGCGACCGCAGCGGTAACGCGGTCGTGGTCGGCTTCGCTGACGTGGCTGACTTTCATCGCTTCGCTCCTTTACCAGCCGCCCGAGGCGCCGCCGCCGCCGAAGCTGCCACCGCCGCCCGAAAAGCCGCCGCCTCCGCCGAAGCCGCCGCCGCCTCCCCATGAGGAACCGCCGCCGCCCCACGATGATCCGCCGCCCCCGCCCCAGTCATTGTCGCCCCAGACGATGATCGGCGCGCCGCCCCAAGGGCGGTTCTTGCGATGCCGCTTGCCGCGACCACGGAAGGCCGACAGCATTGGCAGGACGAAGAAGATAAAGACGATGAAGCCGATAAAGAAGAGCCCACCGAAATCGCCGTCGTCGGCGCGGTCGCGTTCGGCCTTGTCGGCGGCGGCGACGCGCGCGGCGGCTTCCTCGGGCGGGAGCTGGATTTGCTGCGCGATCGCATCGACGCCCGCCTGGATGCCGCCGGGAAAGTCGCCGTCCCTGAATTTCGGGGTGATCGTGTCGCGTATGATGCGTCCCGACAAGGCGTCGGTCAGCACGGGTTCGAGGCCATAGCCGACCGCGATATGCATTTTCCGTTCGTTGGGTGCGATCAGGAAGACGACACCGTCATCCTTTTCCTTGTCGCCGATCTGCCATTCGCGGCCGAGGCGATAACCATAATCGGCGACGTCATGACCCTGCAGATCCTTGACCGTCGCCACGACGAACTGATGACCGGTCGTCTTTTCAAGCTGTTCGAGTTGGGTGTCGAGATGGGCTTCCTCCGCAGGCGGAATGATATCCGCCTGATCGACGACACGGCCGGTGAGCTTTGGAAAAGTCTGTGCGGTCGCGGGCGCCGCGAGCAGCGAAAGGCCCAGCGCCCAGCCGAGCAGAAGCGATCTCATGGTGTGTCTCCGGTCTGGGCGGCGATGGAGTCGATTCCGATCGACAGGCCGCCCGCGTAATCCGATTTGGCAAAATAGGGTGTCATGCGATGGACGATCGCCAGCGCCTTGTCGTCGGTCAGTATCTTTTCCATGCCGGTGCCCGTGGCGATCCGCATCTGCCGTTCGTTGGGGGCAATGAGGAGGAGTATCCCGTCATCATGATCCTGCCGCCCGATCTTCCAGCGATTGCCGAGGCACGTTCCGAAATTGTCGACGCGGGCGCCGTTGAGGCTGGCGGCCGTCGCGACAACCATCTGGTGCTTGGTCCGCTCTTCGTAGCGGCGCAGACGATCGGACAGCCGGGCTTCCTCCTCGGCGCTCAGGATATCCGCTGCGTCGGTCACGTGGCCTGTGAGCGCCATTTGGGGAACGCCATCGCACGCCGCCGTTTCCTTTGCGGCGGCCGGTTCGGGTGTCGCCTTGCAGCCGCCCGCGACCAGCAGGATCGCGAGCGGAGCGGCAAGGGCAGCGGCGCGCACCTTATTGGCCGAAGTCGACCTTGGGCGCGACGTTCGCGTTCGGCGTGATCGCCTTGTACGGCGTCATCGGCTTGGCGCCGTGGACGATCTTCGCGCCGATGATGTCGGGGAAGGTGCGGATCGTCGTGTTATAATCCTGCACCGCGCTGTTGTAATCCTGGATCGAGACGTTGATCCGGTTCTCCGTGCCTTCGAGCTGGGTCATCAGGTCGGCGAAGCGCGCCTGGCTCTTGAGCTCGGGATATTGTTCGACGGTGACGAGCAGGCGGCCGAGCGCGCTCGACACATTGCCTTGCGCCTGCTGGAACGCCTGGACCTTCGCCGGGTCTTCGAGGTCGTCGGTGCTGAGCTTGACCTGCGTCGCCGAGGCGCGCGCCTGGATCACGCCCTCGAGCGTCGACTGCTCGATCTTGGCGGCGCCCTTCGCGGTTTCGACGAGGTTGGGGATCAGGTCGGCGCGCCGCTGATAGGCGGCCTCGACATTCGCCCACTTGGCCTTTGCGGCCTCTTCCTTGGTGGGAACGCTGTTGATGCCGCACGCGGACAGCGAGACGGCGGCAAGCGGAACGATCAGCCAGCGGGCGGAACGATAGGTCATGGTCATCAATGCTCCCTCGCGCGGCGTTTTGCCGCAACAATACACATAATAGGATCGTGCTTGCCTTTGCGCAATCGTCGCGGCAATTTCGCGCCACGGAATATATCATCCGGGGAGCAGCAACATGTTGTCGGAATTCAAGGAATTTATTGCCAAGGGCAATGTCATGGACCTGGCGGTCGGTGTGATCATCGGCGGCGCGTTCGCAACGATCACCGGCTCGCTGACCGAGGATCTGATCATGCCGCTGGTCGGCTGGATCTTCGGCGGGGTCGATTTTTCGAGCAAGTTCATCCTGCTCGGCAGCGTTCCCGACGGGATCGCCGCGACCGACTATGCCGCGCTCAAGAAGGCCGGCGTCGCGATGGTCGGCTATGGCGCCTTCATCACCGCGGTGATCAATTTCCTGATCCTGGCGTGGGTCATCTTCATGCTGGTCAAGATGGTAAACCGGGTAACGCGCCGCGGCCCCGATGCGCCCGCGGGGCCGACTGAGGTCGATATCCTCACCGAAATCCGCGACGAATTGCGGAAGAAATGAGGGTTTCCGGCTGATGCCGGAAGCGGGGCGGTGCCGCCGCCCGACAAAAACGCCCGCACGCGCTCTTTCCAAGCGCGGGCGGGCTTCCTATATGGGTCATGCCGGTTTCGGCCGGCTATGAGGATAAATGGTGTCGTGGAATAGACACAGCGGACCCGGGGGCAGTACCCGGCGGCTCCACCACAAACCCGCCGATCCGCAAGGACAAAGCGGGCTTCTGACGGGGCCGAACCAGGATCGACGTGTGTTCAAAGACGATGTTTTCTTCCGGGCTGAGTAACCCGTTCAAGGCTCAAACCTATAAGTGCTAACGATAACGAAGCACTCGCTCTGGCTGCGTAACCGATAAGCCTCACGGCCTAAGGTTATTCAAATAGAACGCGGTTCGGACCGAACCGGGCAACAGAATCGGATACCAGCGGCTGGGGACGAGCCGGGCAACAGAATCGTCCCACCTTTCCCCAAATTCCTTGCCCGTCATTCCCGCGAAGGCGGGAATGACGAAAGAGGAGGAGCGCTAGTGCGCGCCCTCGCATTGTCCATGATCCCCCAGCGCCTCGATCACGCGGCAGTCGCCCGCGAGTCCGCCGCGGCAGCGGCCGACGATGCGCTGGAGCTCGTCGCGGAGCACCGATAGTTGCGCGATCTTTTCCTCGACCTGTTGCAGGTGCCTGGTCGCGATCCGGTCGGCTTCGCCGCAATCCCGGTCGGGGTGGTCCGACAGGTCGAGCAGCGAGCGAATTTCCTCGATCGTGAAGCCGAGGTCGCGCGAATGGCGCACGAAGCTGAGCCGCGCGCGGTGCCCGCCATCATAGCTGCGATAATTGGCGTCGGTGCGCGCGGGCGGCGGAAGCAGGCCGATCCGCTCATAATAGCGGATGGTTTCGATGTTGGTGCCGGTGGCACGCGACAGTTCGCCGATTTTCATCGCTTGACCCTGTAGTGGCTACAGGCTGCATATAGGATGCCGACTCGACGATGTAAGGAGGCTTCGGCGATGGCCGATCAATGCTGTGCCGGGAAAAGCGGCAAGACCGCGCTCAACGATCCGCGCTGGCGGCGCGTGCTGTGGATTGCGCTGGTCGTCAACGCCGCGATGTTCGGGGTCGAGATCATCGCGGGCGTCGCGGCGGATTCGCGCGCGCTGCAGGCCGACGCGCTCGATTTTCTGGGCGACAGCGCCAATTATGCGATCAGCCTCGGCGTTGCGGGCATGGCGATCGGCTGGCGAGCGCGGGCGGCGCTGCTTAAGGCGGCGACGATGCTCGCTTTCGGCCTCTGGGTTTTCACATCCGCCGTGTGGGGCTTCGTCGCGGGCACCGCGCCCGAGGCGGAGACGATGGGACTCATCGGCGCGCTGGCGCTGGTCGCGAATGTCGTCGTCGCGCTGATGCTCTATCGCTGGCGCACTGGCGACGCCAACATGCGATCGGTCTGGGTCTGCTCGCGCAACGACGCGATCGGCAATCTCGCGGTGATGGCGGCGGCGCTCGGCGTGTTCGGCACGGGGCAGGGCTGGCCCGACCTTCTGGTCGCGGCGATCATGGCGGGGCTTGCCATCTGGGGCAGCATCGACGTTTTTCGTCACGCGCGCAGCGATCTGTCGGCGGCGGCGGCGGGCGAGGCCGCGTGACGAGCGGATAGCGAAAAGGGTTTTCGCGTCCCCCGCCCGCGCATATTGTGCGGTGGCCATGACGATGGAGCCGATCCTGCAAAGCGCGCGGAAATGCGCCGCCAAAGCGCGAAGCGAATCGCATGGCTGAGGCGCGCCCCACCGCCGCGCCGGCGCAAGAATATGTCTTCAAGCCGCACGAACGGCCCTTCATGCCGGGCTCGCCCGCGTCGCCCGATCATCCGGTGCGGCGCAAGATCGGCTATTTCTTCATCGGCCTCTATCTTGCGATCGTCGGGGGGTTCACCAACGGCCTGCTGATCGCGAACCTGACGAGCATCCAGGGGCATATGGACCTGACCCCGGCCGAAGGCGGCTGGGTGACCGTCGCCTACAACATGACGAACGCGTGCATGAGCATATTGCTCTATAAATCGCGTCAGCAGTTCGGCATCCAGCGCTTCGTGCGCGTGATCATGATCGCGCTGCTCGTCGCCAATTTCCTTCAGCTTTTCGACGCCGGATACCGGATGGAGCTGATCGCGCGCGGGGTGTCGGGGATCGCCGCGAGCGGCCTCACGACGCTCGCGGCCTTTTACCTGATGCAGGGGCTGCCCGCGGAAAAGCGCATCGCGGGCTTTCTGCTCGCGATCGGCCTGACGCAGGTTGCGGTGCCCTTTGCGCGCGCCATCTCGCCGCTGCTGCTTTTCGATGGCGACGTGTCGCATCTGTTCGATTTCCAGTTCGCGCTGTCGCTCGTCGCGGTCGGGCTGGTCTTTCTGTTGCAGGTGCCGCCGGGCGAAACGATCAAATCCTTCGAAAAGCTCGACTTGCTGACCTTTCCGATGCTGGCAGCCGGGGTCGGGCTGCTTTGCGCCTTTCTGGTCCAGGGGCGCATCCAGTGGTGGTCGACCCCGTGGCTCGGCGGCGCGCTTGCGGCGTCGGTCGTGCTGATCGGCGCGGCCTTCCTGATCGAGCACAACCGCCAGAATCCGATGCTCCAGACGCGCTGGATGGGCAGCGCGGCGCTCGTCCAGTTCGCGCTGATCGGCGCGCTGGTGCGCGTGCTGACGTCGGAGCAGAATTTCGGTGCTTCGGGATTGCTGGCGGCGACCGGGCTCATCAACGATCAGCTCGTTTCCTATTATTGGGTGCTGACCGGCGCGACGCTTGCGGGGGCGATCCTCGCGATCCTGCGGCTCGACCCCACCGATTTGCGCCGTCCGGTGCTGGTATCGCTCGCGGTGATCGCGGTCGGCGCCTTTCTCGATACCCATTCGGGGCTGCGCACCGGGCCGGTGAACCTCTATTTCTCGCAGGCGGCGATCGCCTTTGCCGCGGTCTATTTCATGGGGCCGATGATGATGGAGGGGCTGCTCCGCGCGCTGACCAAGGGGCCGTCCTATCTCGTCAGCTTCGTCGGTGTGTTCAGCCTGTCGCAGACGCTCGGCGGCCTTGCGGGCGTTGCGGCGCTGTCGGCCTTTCATACGCTGCGCACCAAGGCGCATCTGATGACGCTGGGACAAAGCATCTCGACCAATAATCCCGCGGTCGCGCAGGGGATCAACAGCCTGGCGGGTGCGCTCACCGGCGACATGACCGACCCGGTGCTGCGCAGCGCGGTCGCGGGGTCGCAGGTGGTGCGCGAGGCGGCGCGCGAAGCGACGATCCTGGCGTTCAACGACGTCTTCTTCGTCATTGGCGCCTTTTCGGCGCTGGCGTTCGTCCCGCTATTCGTGCGTTGGGCCTATGACCGGCGGCGCGGGCACAACCCGCTGGCGAAGGAACTGGAAGCATTGCAGAAAATGAGGGCGCAGAACCAATGAGCGACGACAGGTCCGACACGCCGCAGCCGGAAACGCCCGAGGCAGCCGCCAAGGCGCCCGTGCCTGCGCCCGCCGCAGAGCCGGCGCCCGAGGTCCACAAGGGATCGCCCGACGATCAGATCGGCCCGCCGCCCGCGGGTTGGCGGCCGCCGCAGTCGCGCGGCCGGATCATCCTGTTCGGCGCGATCATCCTCGCCGGGGCGCTTGCCATCCTCTATGCCTGGGGCCTGCCGCCCTTCCGGCCCGACAGCCAGACCACCGACAACGCCTATATCCGCGGCCAGACGACGATCATCGCGCCGCAGGTCGGCGGCTATGTGACCGAAGTGCTGGTGCAGGATTTCGAGCGTGTCGCGGCGGGACAAGTGCTCGTGCGGATCGACGACAGCATCTATCGCCAGCGCGCGGCACAGGGGGCGGCGAATATCGCAGCGCAGAGCGCGAGCCTCAGCAACAGCCAGCAGAGCCAGCGCTCGGCCGAGGCGCAGGTGCGGTTGCAGGACGCCGCCGTCGCCAACGCGCAGGCGCAGCTTCAGCGCGCGCAGGCCGACATGCGGCGCGTGAACGAACTCGTCGACGCGGGATCGGTGTCGCTGCGCGAGCGCGATCAGACGCTCGCGGCGCTCCGCCAGGCCGAGGCGGCGGTGCGTCAGGCGCAGGCGCAGCACCAGATCGCGGTCGAGCAGGTGCGATCGGTGACGGTCGGACGCAGCGGGCTCGAAGCCGGGGTGGAGAATGCCAAGGCGGCGAGCGGTCTCGCCGCCATCGACCTTGGCCGCACGGTGATCCGCGCGCCGCGCTCGGGCAGTCTCAGCGAGGTGTCGGTGCGCGTCGGCCAACTCGTCAATCCGGGCACCCAGCTCATGTATCTGGTGCCGCAGACGCATTGGGTGGTTGCCAATTTCAAGGAATCGCAGACCGCGAACATCCGCGTCGGGCAAAAGGCGCGGATGCGCGTCGACGCGCTCGGCGGGGAAGCGCTCAAGGGCACGGTCGAGAGCGTCGCGCCCGCGGCGGGAAGCGAGTTCAGCGTCATCAAGCCCGACACAGGATCGGGCAATTTCGTGAAGGTGCCGCAACGCATCGCGGTGCGCATCCGCATCGATCCGGGGCAGAAGCTCGCGGCGCGGCTCGGCCCGGGCATGTCGGTCGTCGCCACCGTCTATACGGGCAGCGCCGATACGGATGGCGGGCGGTGAGACGCGCGGCGCTTTTGCTGCCGTTGCTGCTCGGCGCCTGCGTGCCGGCGCTGACGCCGCGCCCCGAGGGCAGCACCGTCGCACCGCCCGCCGACTGGCGCACGGCATTGCCCGCCGACGGCGCGATCGACGCCGCCTGGTGGGCGCGCTTCGGCGATCCCGAGCTTACCGCGCTCGTCGAGCAGGCACGCGCGAACAATAGCGACCTCGCTATCGCCGCGGGGCGCGTCGCCGAGGCGCGGGCGCAGGAGCGCGTCGCGCGATCGCTGCTGCTGCCCACGCTGTCGGCGAGCCTGCCGGGATCGGAAGCGCGGACGGTCAACGCCTTCGGCCAGCCGAGCGAGAGCGTTTCGGCGCAGCCGACGTTCCAGGCGGCCTATGAGATCGATCTGTTCGGCGGCAATGCGGCGCGGCGCGATGCTGCGCGCGCCAATGCCGCGGCGGTCGCGGCGGCGCGCGAGGCGGCGACGCTGTCGGTCAGCGCGGCGGCGGCGAGCGGTTATATCACGCTGCTGGCGCTCGACGCGCGGCGCGCGCTTTTGAAGCAAACGTTGGTTTCGCGCGGCGAGGCGCTGCGCATCGCACGCGACCGCGCCGAGGCAGGCTATACGTCCCAGCTCGAACTGCGGCAGTCGGAGGCCGAATATCGCGCCGCCGAACAGCAGATTCCGGCGATCGAGGCGGCGATCGCGCGGCAGGAAAATGGGCTGTCCTTGCTCGTCGGCGACACGCCGCACGCGATCGCGCGCGGGGCGAATTTCGATGCACTGGCGACCCCGGCAGTGCCCGCCGTTCTGCCCTCCGAACTCGTCCGCCGCCGGCCCGACATCGCGCAAGCCGAATATGCGCTCGCCGCGACCGACGCCAATCTGCGCGCCGCGCGCGCGCAGTTCCTGCCGCAGATTCGGCTTTCGGCGTCGGCGGGGGCGGTGGCGTCGAACCTGCTTGGCGATCCGATCAGCATCTGGTCGATCGGCGGCAGCATATTGGCGCCGATCTTCCAGGGCGGGCGGCTGCAGGGCCAATATGACGTCGCGACGGCGCAGCGCGACCAGGCGGCCTTCGCCTATCGCAAGTCGGTGCTCACCGCCTTCCGCGAGGTCGAGGACCAGCTTGCGCTGATCGACCGGCTCGGCGCGCAGGAACAGGCGCTGCTCGCGCAGCACACCGCCGTCGCCGAAGTGCTGCGCCACGCGACCAACCGCTATCGCGCCGGCTATTCGCCCTATCTCGAACAGATCGACGCGCAGCGCGCGCTGCTCGCGGTCGATCAGGCGCTGATCCAGCTTCGTGCCGACCGGCTGACCGCTTATGTCGCGCTTTATCAGGCGCTTGGGGGAGGGGTGGATTAAACGATCCGGAAATGCGCGAAGAAGGGCCGGAGCCGCCAGCGGACCTGATCCTCGTCGAGCATCCCGTCCTCGACCCCCGCCAGGGCGCTGAGCATCGAATCGCCCGAGACCGTCGAGATGAACAGTTGCGCCGCGGCTTCGGGATCGTCGATTTCGGCTTCGCCCGTCGCAGCCCAGTCGGCGAACAGGTCCGAAAGCTCGCGGACCGCGGGCATATGCAGGTCGCGATAGATTTGCAGCGCGAAGTCCCGGTCGCGAAGGCATTCGGAAACCAGCATCTTCATCAGCGCGATCGCGCGCGGCGAGCGGCGGAATTCGCGCTCGCTTTCGACATAATTCATCAGCGTTTCGACGTTCGATTGCGCCGCGATGTCGATGCGTTCCATGCGGCTCAGCATTGCCTGGTCGCGCCAGCGGGTCGCGATCGCGTGAAGCAGTCCCTGCTTGTTGCCGAAAAGTTCGTATAACGTGGCGAGCGAGCCGCCCGACCGCCGGACGATTTCGGCGAGACTCGTTCTGTCATAGCCCTGTTCGATGAACAAGGTTTCGGCCGCGTCGAGAATCGCCTCGTGCCGCCGCTCGCGCGGGGTTGGCCTATCCGCCTGACATATCGTCGATTCGCACTTGTCCAACGCGTCTTCTCTCCCTTGCTCTTGTCTGTAATTTATATTACACGGCGATTCAACGCAACGGTTCCGGCCCGTTCCACGTTCAGCAAACATCGATTTTCCAGGGGTCCATATGATTCGCCTTCGTCCCGTGGCAAGCGCCGCCTGCGCTGCGCTGGCACTTGCGCTCGCTTCCTGCTCGTCCGAGGCGCCGCCCGCGCCACCGCCGGCCGAGGTCAATATCGTGACCGTCGGCACCCAGCCGGTGCCGAACGTCATCGAACTGCCCGGCCGCGTCCAGGCCTATCGCACCGCCGAAGTGCGCGCGCGCGTCGACGGTATCGTCGAGCGGCGATTGTTCGAGGAGGGCAGCTATGTCGCCGCGGGCAAGGCGCTGTTCCGCATCGATCCGCGGCAGCTCACCGCGAACGTCAACGCCGCGCGCGCGCAGCTCGCCCGCGCGCAGGCAACCGCGGCGAACGCGCGGCAGGTGGTGAACCGCTATCAGCCGCTCTTGTCGGAGCAAGCGATCGGCAAGCAGGAATATGACGCCGCGGTCGCGGCACAGCGGACCGCCGAGGCCGACGTCCAGTCGGCGCAGGCCAATCTCGATTCGGCGCGGCTCAGCCTGGGCTATGCGACGGTCACCGCGCCGATCGGCGGCCGGGCGCGACGCGCCGAGGTGACCGAGGGCGCGCTGGTCAGCGCCGCGCAGGGCACGCTGCTGACGACGATCGAGCAGATCGACCGCGTCTATGTCAATTTCGGCCAGTCGAGCTCCGACCTGATGGCGATCCGCCGCGACATGGAATCGGGACGGCTGCAATTCCCGCCGGTCGGCCGCGTCGAAGTGCAGCTGATCCTTGAGGACGGCACGCCCTATCCGGTGACGGGCCATCTCGATTTCTTCGACCTGTCGATCGACGAGGCGACCGGCACCGCGGCGCTGCGCGCCGAATTCCCGAACGCGAGCAATGCGTTGCTGCCGGGACAGTTCGTGCGCGCGCGCATCAAGGCGGGGGTGCGGCCGAACGGCATTCTGATCCCGCAGCGCGCGGTCAAGCTGTCCGCCGACGCCGCGACGGTGATGATCGTCGATGCCAAGAATGTCGCGACGCTGCGCCCGGTGAAGCTGGGCGAGATGCAGGGCGGGCAATGGGCGATCCTCGACGGGTTGCGGCCGGGCGACCGCGTGATCGTCGACGGCCTGCAAAAGGTGCAGCCGGGACAGCCGGTGAAGGTCGCGGGAGCCGCCGCGGCCCGGCCCCAGCCGGCCCGAACCGCGCCGGCCAAGACCGCACCGGCCAAGCGCTGAGGCCGATCGCATGTCTCCCCGTTTCTTCATCGACCGGCCCATCTTTTCGTGGGTCATCGCCATCGGCATCCTGATGGCCGGGATCATCGCGCTGCGCGGGCTTCCCGTGGAGCAATATCCGTCGGTCGCGCCGCCGTCGCTGACGATCAGCGTCACCTATCCCGGCGCCGACGCCGGGACGCTCGAGCAGAATGTCACGCAGGTGATCGAGCAGGAACTGAACGGGGTCGAGGGCTTCCTCTACATGGCCTCGACCAGCGAATCGAACGGCACCGCGTCGATCACCCTGACCTTCGAGGCGGGGACTGACATCGACAATGCGCAGATGGAGGTCCAGAACCGCCTGCGCCGCGTCGAGCAGCGCCTGCCCGAGGATGTGCGACGGCAGGGCATTTCGGTGACCGAGGCCAATTCGGGCTTTCTGCTGATCGTCGCGATCACGTCGAAGAGCGGCAAGACCGACCCGATGGAGATCAACAATTTCGCCAACACGCGCGTGCTCGACGAGCTGCGCCGCGTCAACGGCGTCGGCAACGTTCAGGCCTTCGCGCCCGAATATGCGATGCGCATCTGGCTCGATCCGCAGAAGCTCGCGTCCTATCACCTCTCGCCCGCCGAGGCGCTCGGCGCGGTGCAGGAGCAGAACAGCCAGACTCCGGGCGGCCAGCTCGGCGACCAGCCGCTCGCCAAGGGGGCCGAACTCAACGCGGTGATCACGACGCAGGGCCGCTTCACCAAGCCCGAGCAGTTCGAAAGCATCATCCTGCGCGCCAACCCCGATGGGTCGGCGGTGACCTTGGGCGACGTCGGCCGCGTCGAACTCGGCGCCGCGAGCTATCTCTTCTCGTCCGAACTCAACGGCAAGCCGATGGCGGGGCTCGCGGTCCAGCTCACTCCCGGCGCCAACGCGCTTTCGACCGCGAAGGGTATCCGCGAACGGATGGACGAGCTGGCGAAGGGTTTTCCGCCCGATGTCACCTGGTCGATCCCCTATGACACGACCCCCTTCATCAGCCTGTCGATCGAGGAAGTGGTCAAGACGCTTGCCGAGGCGATGGCGCTCGTCTTCCTCGTCATGTTCCTGTTTCTCCAGAACTGGCGCGCGACGGTGATCCCCAGCGTCGTCGTCCCGATCGCGCTCGCGGGCGCGTGCCTCGGCCTCTGGCTCGCGGGCTTCTCGATCAACGTGCTGACCCTGTTCGGCATGGTGCTCGCGATCGGCATCCTCGTCGACGACGCGATCGTCGTGATCGAGAATGTCGAGCGCATCATGAGCGAGGAGCATCTCTCGCCCTATGAGGCGACGGTGAAGGCGATGAGCCAGATCACTTCGGCGATCATCGGCATCACGCTGGTGCTGATCGCGGTGTTCATCCCGATGGCCTTCTTCCCCGGATCGACCGGCGGCATCTATCGCCAATTCTCGCTGACGCTGGCGATCTCGATCGGCTTCTCGGCGCTGCTCGCGCTGACGCTGACCCCGGCGCTTTGCGCGACGCTGCTCAAGCCCCACGATGCGGCGAAGCGCAGCGGGCCGATCGGCGCGCGCGTCGACCGCTTCTTCGATCGCTTCAATGGCTGGTTCGGGCGCACGACCGACCGCTATCAGGGGCAGGTCGGCCGCGTGCTGTCGGCGCCGCTGCGCTGGCTCGGCGTATTCCTGGCGCTCGTCGGAATCACCGCCTTGCTTTTCTTCCGCCTGCCGGGTTCGTTCCTGCCGCAAGAGGATCAGGGCTTTCTGATCACCGTCGTCCAGGCCCCGCCGGGCGCGACGACGCAGCGGACGAATGTCGCGGCGAACGAGGTGCAGAAATTCTTTGCCGGGCAGCCGCAGGTTGCGAACACCGTGCTCGTCCATGGCTTCAGTTTCTTCGGCCAAGGGCAGGCGAACGCGATCATGTTCACTCCGCTGAAACCGTGGAAGGAACGTCACGGCAAGGAAAACAGCGCCGAGGCGATCGCCGGCAAGGCGATGGGCGCCTTCATGGGCATCAAGGAGGCGTTCGTCTTTTCGCTGAGCCCGCCGTCGATCCCCGAACTTGGCACGTCGAGCGGCTTCACCTTCAAGCTGCAGGACCGCGGCGGGGCGGGCCGCGACGCGCTGCTCGCCGCGCGCAACCAGATGCTCGGCGGCGCGATGCAGAGCAAGACGCTCGCCAACGTCCGGCCCGAAGGGCAGGAGGATGCACCGGTGCTCAAGGTCGACATCGACCGCATCAAGGCGCGCGCGCTCGGCCTGTCGATCGGCGACGTCAATGCGACGCTCGCGATCAGCTTCGGCAGCGCCTATGCCAACGACTTCACCCGCGAGGGCCGCGTGCTGCGCGTTCTGCTCCAGGCCGACGCCGCGAGCCGGATGACGCCGCAGGACGTGCTCGACCTCAAGGTGCGGAGCGCGGCGGGCGAGATGGTGCCCTTCGGATCGTTCAGCACCGCCGAATGGTCGGCGCAGGCGCCGCAGCTTCAGCGCTACAACGGCTATCCCGCGATGACGATCTCGGGCGAGCCCGCGCCCGGCCAGTCGACCGGCGAGGCGATGGCGGAGATGGAGCGGCTGGCGCAGGCGCTGCCCGCGGGCTTCGCCTATGAATGGACCGGCATCTCCTATGAGGAGAAGCAGTCGGCGGGGCAGATCGGCATGTTGCTCGGCCTGTCGCTCGTCGTCGTCTTCCTGCTGCTCGCGGCGCTCTACGAAAGCTGGTCGGTGCCGGTTTCGGTGCTGCTCGTCGTGCCATTGGGCGTGCTCGGCGCGGTGCTTTTCTCGATGCTGCGCGGGCTCAACGCCGACATTTATTTCAATGTCGGGCTGATCACGATCATCGGGCTCGCCGCGAAGAATGCGATCCTGATCGTCGAATTCGCGATCGAGCAGGAGGCCGAAGGCAAGGGGACGCTCGACGCGGTGATGGAGGCGGTGAAGCTGCGCCTTCGCCCGATCATCATGACCAGCATGGCCTTCATCCTCGGCATGGTGCCGCTGGTGATCGCGAGCGGGGCGGGGGCGGCGAGCCGCCGCGCGGTCGGCACCGGCGTGATGGGCGGCATGATCGCCGCGACGTTGCTCGGCATCTTCTTCATCCCGCTCTTCTACCTGTCGGTGCGCAAGTGGCTCAGCCGCAAGCGGCCCCCGGCGCCGTCCGAGAAAAGCCATCATGAGGAGGGGCTGACCCATGCGTAAGCCGATCCTGCTTCTCGCCGCGGCGACGATGCTGTCGGGGTGCGTCAACCTTGCGCCACCGCACACGCGGCCGCCGCTTTCGACCGCGCCCGACTATCCCGAAGGCTTTGCGAACGACGTCACGCTCGGCCAACGCGCGACCGAGATTTCGTGGCGCGATTTCTTCGCCGACCCGCAGCTCGCGGCGCTGGTGTCGCGTGCGCTCGAGCGCAACCGCGACCTCGCGATCGCCGTCGCGCGGATCGAGGAGGCGAAGGGGCAATATCGCATCCAGGACGCCGACCGCCTGCCGACCGTCGGGGCGAGCGCCGATGCGACGCGCAGCCGCGCCTTTTCGGCCTTCACCACGCCGCCGGGCCCCGACACCTCGAACCGCTATTCGGTCGGGGTCGGGGTCACCGGCTTCGAGCTCGATTTCTGGGGGCGGGTGAAGAATCTGTCCGAAGCGGCGCGCAGCCAGTATTTCGCGACCCAGCAGGCCGAGCGCGCCTTTCGCCTGTCGCTGATCCGCGACACCGCCTCGACCTATTTCGCCGCGTGCGGGGCGGAGGAGCAGATCGTCCTGGCCGAAGCGACGGTGACCAGCCGTCGCGAGGGGCTGCGCATCGCCAAGCTGCGGCTCGACGCGGGGGTGACCTCGGCGCTCGACTATCGCCAGTCGGAGACGCTGCTGACGCAGGCCGAGACGCAGCTTGCCAGCCTGAAGCTCGCCAAGGCGCAGGCCGACAATTTCCTCGCCGTGCTCGTCGGCGGACCGCTTCCGGCCGACCTGCCCGCGCCGCTGCCGCTCGTCGACCAGTCGCGTCCGCCCGCGCTGACCGCGGGGCTGCCCTCCGAGCTGCTGGTGGCGCGGCCCGACATCTTGCAGGCCGAAGAACAGCTTCGCGCCGCGCGCGCCAATGTCGGCGCGGCGCGTGCCGCTTTCTTCCCGTCGATCTCGCTGACGGGGAATATCGGCTTCGCGTCGTCGTCGCTCGACAGCTTGTTCGGTAACAACGGCCTGAGCTGGAGCTTCGGGCCGACGATCAGCCTGCCGATCTTCGATTTCGGGCGCAACAAGGGCAATCTGACCGTCGCCGAAGCGCGTGAGAATATCGCGGTCGCGACCTATGAGAAGACGGTGCAGTCGGCGTTCCGCGAGGTCGCCGACGCGCTCGCGGGCCGCCGTCACCTCGCCGAGCAGGTCGAAGCGCAGGAGCGCGGGACCGAGGCGACGCGCCGCATCGCCGACCTTGCGCGCAAGCGCTATCGCGAGGGGGTATCGACCTATCTCGAAGTGCTCGACGCCGAACGCAATCTCTTCGCGTCCGAACAGGCGCTGATCGAACTGCGCCGCGCGCAGGTCGACAATCTGGTGACGCTCTATGTCGCGCTGGGCGGGGGGCTGGTCGAACCGTCGTAGGGCCGTCCTCTCTTTCCCGTCATCCCGGCGAAGGCCGGGATCTCATCGTATCGGCCTGACGCACCGGCGAGATCCCGGCCTTCGCCGGGATGACGATTTCATCGGGAAGAATCACGTCTTAGCGAGGTCTCGGCGGCGTGTCGTAAACGAGGCGGAAACCGACGTTGCTCGTCCCCATGCCCGGGTCGCGCCCCTGGCGCGAGGCGGGGCGATAGCGCTGGCAATAGTTGGGCGCGCAGAGATAGCTGCCGCCCTTCACCGTGCGCGACGGCACGTCGGCGCTGAACGGATCATAGGCCGATCCTTCGTCGGGGCCTTTGGGATCGTCGCTGTCCTTCGGATCGTGGCCGGGGCGGAAGAAATCCGACGTCACCTCCCACACATTGCCGACCATGTCGTAAAGGCCGTTGGCGTTGGGTTTGTAGCAGCCCACCGGCGCCACGCCCTTGAAGCCGTCGGTCCCGGCATTGTAATTGGGGAAGGCGCCCTGCCAACTGTTCGCCTCTTCGGGCTGGACATTCTTCGACCGCTGCCCCGCGCTCGCCGCATATTCCCATTCGGCCTCGGTCGGGATGCGCCCGCCCGCCCATCTGGCATAGGCGACCATATCATCCCACGCGAGATGAACGACGGGTTCGTCGGGCACCGCGCCGGGACCGTTCGGGCCATAGGGTTTCTTCCACGACGCGCCGGGGACATATTTCCACCAATCGGTGTAGCGGTTCGACGGAAAGTCGGGCGGGGTGAAGACCGCCGATCCGGGTTTCAGCATGTCGGGTGGGATCCGGTCGGCGGGGACGTTGAACTGTTTGGGATCGACCGGCTTCTCGGCGACCGTGACATAGTGGGTCGCCGCGACGAAGGCGGCGAACTGGCGGTTGGTCACTTCGTGCGGATCGATCCAGAAGCCGTGGACGGTCGTCGTCCGCACCGGCCCCTCCTCGTCATAGACATCCTCTTCGCCCATCTCGAACGTTCCGCCAGCGAGGCGCACCGGCGTGTCGGCGATGCGCGGGCAGGCGCGCGCATGGGCGGCCGCTTCCTCCTTCGCCTGCGGCGCACCCTCTCCGCCGCATCCGGTCAGCGCCGCAAGCGACGCCGCGGTCAGCAGCGCGCCGAAAAGCGTGAATGTGCGACGCGGCATGACCTTCTCTCCCCTCGTGCGGGCCTATCATTGCCCCGGTCGCGACCTCATACCCGCGCCGCCGCATCGAATAGGGGAAAGCCCCGCGGCAAGGAACCCCGATCTGCCGCCGGCTACCGGCCTGACTGCAACTCCGCCCGATAGGCGTCCACCGTCCAGTCGCGGCCGAGGAAATTTCGCGCGAGCTGATTCATCGACGCCGACCCGCCGGGCGCGAGGATCAGGTTGCGATAACGCATGGCGGTGACCTGATCGCGCAGGCCATGTTTGCGGAATTCGCTGAGCAGATCGCTCGCGAGCGCCTTGGACCATTGATAGGTGTAATAGGACGCGCCGTAGCCGGTGAGATGGCCGAACGCGGCGTAGCCGTGCGTGCCTTCGGGGTTGGGAGCGAGAGCGTAGCGATTATAGGCCGCGTCATAGACCGCGGCCAGATCGCGATCCTTGGGAACGCCCGAATAGAAAGCGAGCGAGGCGCTGGCATAGCCGCGATGGCATCCTGAGGCGGTTCGCGAATGGGGCGAGGATGCGAAGCACCGAAATTTACGTTCGCCGAGGTCGTCCCCGCGACGACTGAATCGGGGGCAATCGAGCCCCGAACGCAGCCTCATTCATCTTGCATTTTGAACGGGCCGCAGATTCCTCTGTGTAGCAAATTGTACCAGAGTTCCAAAATTTCCCTTTGTTATCAAGGGATATTGGTGCGGTCGAGAAGACTCGAACTTCCACGGCCTTTCGGCCACAACGACCTCAACGTTGCGCGTCTACCAGTTCCGCCACGACCGCACATCATGATGGTCCGGACGGGCCGGCACCAGGTAGGAGCGGGCGCCTAGCAAAGCTTTTCGGGCGATGCAAGCGAGCTTCGCCGCTTTTATTTCGTCGCCCGGCGGTCGCACCGCGAAGGCGCGGACCTCAGCGCTTTTTGCGAATGTCATCGAAGCGACCCCGAAGCGTCATCGGACTGTCACGGCTCTGGCGTCAGACCGTCATCGAATCACCCTAGTGGCGGCGTCACCGGGGGCGGGGCGGCACATCCTCCTTTGTTCGCCGGTGGTTTTTCACAGCGCCCCTCGTGCGCACACCGGGAACGGAGAATTTCATGGCGGCTTTCGCACGCGTTCGTCTGATCATGCTAACCAGCGTGGCCTGTTCCACCCTTGCCGCCTGCGGCGCCGACGATATCGCGTCGCCGGGCGAGGGCGGTACGATCATCATCAATCCGACGCCGACCCCCACGCCGACCCCGACCCCCACGCCGACTCCGACGCCGACCGTCACTCCGGCCGCGGGCTGCCCGACCATCGGCGGCGGGGCGCTGACCGACGCCGGCACGATCAGCAATAGCGCGCTCGGCAGCTGGCGCGTCTGCACGCTGCCCGCGCGCATCACCGCCAATTCGACGCTGCCGAAGATCGCCGGCCTCCTCTATCGCATCAACGGCCGCGTCGATGTCGGTTACGATCAGGGGCCGACCGAGGAAGCGAGCGACAAGCCCGATGTCACGCTGACGATCGATCCCGGCGTCATCCTCTATGGCGAATCGGGTCCGTCGTGGCTGAACGTCAATCGCGGCAACAAGATCCAGGCGGTCGGGACCGCGACCCAGCCGATCATCTTCACCAGCCGCGACAACGTCCAGGGGCTCAACACCGAAAGCTCGTCGGGCCAGTGGGGCGGCGTCGTGCTGAGCGGCCGCGCCCCGGTCACCGACTGCGCCGCCACCGGCGCCGCGCCCGGCACCGACGCCTGCGAGCGCCAGACCGAAGGCGCGGTCGACGACGCGCTCTATGGCGGCAGCCTCGCCAACGACAACAGCGGCCGGATGAGCTATGTCCAGATCCGCTATTCGGGCTATGTCCTCTCGTCGAACAGCGAGCTTCAGTCGCTGACGCTCGAAGGCGTGGGGTCGGCCACGCAGATCGACCATATCATGTCGTACAACAGCTCCGATGACGCGGTCGAAGTATTCGGCGGCCATGCGCATGTGAAACATTTCATCGCGGTGGGCGCCGAGGACGACAATCTCGACACCGACGTCGGCACCAAGGCGAACTTCCAATACGGTATCGTCGTCCAGCGCCCGAATATCGGCGACGCGATGATCGAGGCCGATACCGACAATGCGCTCGACGGCAACAATCCGCGCCAGAACACGCGGGTGGCGAACTTCGTCTTCTTCCAGAATTCGCAGAACGCCTCGTCGGACAAGGCCTCGATCCTGCTGCGCGGCGGCACCGATTATGGCCTCTACAACTCGGTGCTGGTCAGCCCGACCAACCCCTGCATCAACATCAGCCGGACGCAGACCGCATCGGGAACGCAGAGCGCCGCGATCGACGAATATGGCGCGCCGATCTTCCGTTCGGTGCTGATGCAGTGCGCGTCGCCCAAATATATCGACAGCGGCATCACCGCGGGCGCGGTGGCGTCGATCTTCGGTTCGGGGTCGAACGGCAATGACGACGCCTATACGCCGACCTTCGCCAGCCTGTTCATCAACGGGGCGAACGAAACCAAGGTGGCGGCGTTCGACGTGTCGACGCTGAACGGACAGATGTTCAACGGCATCGAACTGACCCGCGCCGGCTTCTTCGACAAGACGAGCTATGTCGGCGCGGTCAAGGATGCCAGCGACACCTGGTATCAGGGCTGGACCTGCAACAGCACGACCGCCGACTTCGGCACCGGCAACACGGGGCTCTGCACCTCGCTGCCGACCAGCTGAGGCCTTTGCTCCGATGGGAGGGAGCGGTGCGTGCCGCTCCCTCCCACGCATGTTTCTGCCCGCTTTCTGGGGAAATCGTCATGTCCAAGCCGCTCCGGCTCGTCCGCCTGTTGTTGATCTCCACCGCGCTCGTCGCGCCCGCCGCGGCGATGGCGCAAGCGGAGCCCGCGGCGGAAACCCCCGCGCCGGCGCCCGCCGATACGGCGGCCCCCGCGGACGACGAGACCGATGTGTCGATCCCCGGTGCCGACATCGTCGTCACCGGCCGCCGCACCGCCAATATCGAACGCAGCGCGCCGCAGGTCGTCTCGGTCCTCGGCGCCGCGGACATCGCGCGGACGGGCGAGGGCAATATCGCCGGCGCGCTCGGCCGCGTCACCGGCCTCAGCGTCGTCGGCAACGGCTTCGTCTATGTCCGCGGGCTCGGCGACCGCTATTCGCTCGCGCTGCTCAACGGCTCGCCACTGCCGAGCCCCGAGCCGCTGAAGCGCGTCGTCCCGCTCGACATCTTCCCTTCCAGCATCATCGCCTCGTCGCTGGTGCAGAAAAGCTATTCGGCGAATTTCCCCGGCGAGTTCGGCGGTGGCGTGATCAACCTGACGACCAAGGCGGTCCCGCGCGAGGCGTTTCTGGAGATCGGCGCGAGCATCGGCGGCAATTCGGAAACCACAGGCCGCCTCGGCTACACCTATTACGGCACCGGCAGCGACTGGACCGGCTTCGGCGACGGCGGCCGCAAGCTGCCGCCCGCTTATGCCGCGTGGCGTGCCTCGGGGCTGCGTATCAACGACCCCAGCGTCAACCAGCAGGCGATCGCCGGCCAGTTCGTCACCGCGCGCAACGGCATCGTCCAGCGCAACGACGACATGCCCGTCAACTGGGGTGCGAATATCACCGGCGGCAAGGCGTGGGACCTCGGCGGCACCGAGATCGGCCTGATCGCGACCGCGGGCTATACCAGCAAATGGCGCAGCCGCGCGGTGACGCAGCAGACCGCGAACGCGCTCGACCTGTCGTCGCTCAACACGGACATCCACCGCGTGATCACCGACAACCGCGTCGTCGCCAACGCGTTGCTGGGGCTCAGTGCCGAGTTCGGCGAGAACAAGGTCCGCTGGACCAGCCTCTATATCCGCGACACGATCAAGCAGGCGCGTCTCGGCGCCGAGAATCGTCCCGACACCGCCGACGCGAATCCGGGCGTCAGCTTCCAGTATCAGGACACCGCCTGGTATGCGCGCCAGCTCATCGACACCCAGTTCGTCGGCGAGTTCAAGCCGTTCGACGACCTCGGCATCGACGTTCGCGCGGGCTATGCCAATTCGCAGCGCGAGGCGCCGTTCGAACTGAGCTTCCTCTACAGCCGCTCGAACAGCCCGACCGATCCCTATGGCCAGTTCTTCACCAACACGCTGAACACCGGCCAGCGGCCGGGCAGCGCGTCGATCGCCTTCTCCGACCTCAACGAGGATCTCTATTCGGCGGGGATCGACCTGACGTGGGAAATCGCGCCGCGCGTCAAGGCGGTCTACGGCTATGCCTATAGCGACACCAACCGCGTTACCGAGCGCCGCGACTTCCTGTTCCAGGGCAACAATAATATCCCGATCGCGGTCTCGCTGCTGCGGCCCGACCTGCTGCTGTCGCAGACGATGATCTGTTTCCCGCCGCTCAATCCGCCGACCGATCCCGATTGCCCGGCGAACCCCAGCCCGACGGGGATCAGCCTGGTCGACAGTACGGGGTCGAATCCGACCTTCCGCGCGACGCTGCGCAATCATGCGGCCTATTTCCAGATTCAGGCCGACCTGCTCGACCAGCTCAACGTCAATATCGGCGCCCGCTATGAAAGCGCGGTCCAGCGCGTGTCGCCGGTTCAGGTCTATACGGTCAGCCCGACGCTGCCGCCGGCGACGAACCTCAGCCGCGACTATCTGCTCCCCGCGGCAACGCTGACATACGAGATCCAGCCGCAGATGCAGATTCGCCTCAGCGCGTCGAAGACGATCGCGCGGCCGCAGTTTCGCGAACTGGTGTTCCAGACCTATTACGATCCCGACACCAACCGCAATTTCCAGGGTAACCCTGAGCTCGTCGACAGCCAACTCTACAACGCCGAAGGCCGTTTCGAATGGTATTTCGCGCCCGAACAGCGCGTGTCGATCGGCGGCTTCTGGAAGAAGATCAAGAATCCGATCGAAACCTATGCCAGCTTCGACGGCAACAGCGTGACGACCCGCTTCGCCAACGCGCCCGAGGCGACGCTTTATGGCGTCGAGTTCGAGTTCAAGAAATATTTCGACCTCAGCGGCTGGGGCGAAGGTTTCTGGGCCAACCGCCGCGCCGTGTTCATCGGCAATTATACCTGGTCGCAGTCGAAGCTGAAGGTCGGGGCCGACGATCCGGTGCGGGCCTATCCCTTTACCGGCGCGACGCTGGCGAGCCAATTCTTTCGCGACGGCGCGCCGCTGACCGGCCAGTCCGATCATCTGGTCAACGTCGAATTGGGGCTGGAGGATACCGAACGCCTGTCGCAGCAGACGATCCTGATATCCTATGCCTCCGACCGCGTCACGCGGCGCGGGCCGTCGGGGCAGCCCGACATCTTCGAACGGCCCGGCGTCCAGCTCGACTTCGTCGCGCGGCAGGGAATTTCGACCTTCGGCAAGCAATTCGAGCTCAAGTTCGAGGCACGCAACCTGCTCGGCACCAAATATAAGGAAATGCAGGAATCGGGCGGCAACCGGATTTATTATAATCTGTACAAGCCCGGCGCGACCTTCTCGCTCGGCGGATCGGTGAAATTCTGAGCTGCGTTCAGCTCTATCACGTCACCCCCGCGAAGGCGGGGGTCCAGCTATACGGAAAGCCGCGAGGCCGCAAAGAAAGCTGGACCCCCGCCTTCGCGGGGGTGACGTGGCTGGCATGAGGGCAAATTCCCTCGACCGCCCAGCTTTCCCAGACTCGCCCCTCTGACAAAAAACTGTAATCTTCCCGTCAACTGATTGTCATCGATCGCGCCTAGGCGATTCGCGATGCAGCCTTTCAGTTGGGGGACAGGGACGACGCCATGGCAGTGCTGATGACCGGATCGGCCGTTCGGCTGCCGCGCGCGCTGCCGTCGTGGCTGCGCATCGGCAAACGGGCGCCGCGCGACATCGCGCCGATGCTGCTCGTCGGCCTACTCGGCGCCTTGCTGATCTGGCAATGCGTTCGCTTGGCCTGGGCGCTCGTCGTGCCGCTGTCGCCGCTCGGCGCGTGGCAGCCGCAGACCGCAGTGATCGCGTCCCCGGCGGAGCGGCGCGCGCTCTTTTCCAGCATCGATCCCTTTTTTCGCACCGCGCAGCAGGGCCCGGCGAACGCGACCGTCACCGCGCTCGGCCTGACGCTGTTCGGCGTCAATCTCAACGAAGCGACCGGCGGTGGATCGGCGATCATAGCGGGTGAGGACGGGGTGCAGACCAGCTATGCCGTAGGTGAGGAGATCGCGCCGGGGGTGAAGCTCGTCGGCGTGGCTTTCGATCATGTGCTGCTCGACCGCGGCGGCGCGCGCGAAAGCCTGTTCCTCGATCAGAGCGGCGAAGCGCCGGTTGCCAATCCCGCGCTGCCCGCGCCGACGCCCGAGGTCGGTAGCGCTGCCGCGGCAGCGGAAGGCGCGATGACTCCCGAGGCGCTCAACGCCGGGGTCGGCTTCGCGCCACGGACCGAAAACGGCCGGATCACCGGCCTTGTCGTGCAGCCGCAGGGCGACGGCGCTGTCTTTCGCACCGCGGGGCTGAAGCCCGGCGACGTCATCCGTTCGGTGAACGGCCGCCCGATCGCCTCGGCAGGCGATGCCGCTTCTCTCGCGAACCAGTTCACGCCCGGCGCGCGCCTCTCGCTCGAGATCGAGCGCGGCGCCAGCGTCGTGCCCGTCGCCATCCTTCTGTCGAAATAGGTCTCATGCGTCTCAAACTGTCCCTGATGCTCGCCGCCGCACTGGTTTCCGCCACGCCGGGACCGGCGCTCGCGCAATATACGCTGAACGTCCGCGACGCCGACATCCGCGCCTTCATCCAGGATGCGGCGCGGATCACCGGACGGACCTTCGTCATCGACGGCCGCGTCAACGGCAAGGTGTCGGTCGTCACCGACCGGCCGCTGTCGCGCAGCGAATATTTCGAGATTTTCCTGTCGACCCTGCGCTCGAACGGGCTCGTGGCGGTGCCGGGGCCGAACGGTGCCTATCGCATCCAGCCGATCGACGGCGCCGCGTCGCAGCCGGGGCGTATCGGCAGCAATCAGGCCGCGCAGAACCAGTTCGTCACCGAAATCATCCGCCTCAAGCATATCGACGCCGTCGCGGCGGTCGAGACGTTGCGCCCGCTGGTCAGCCCGCAGGGATCGCTGACCGCGAACCGCAACGCCAACAGCCTGGTGGTCGCCGATTTCGCCGACAATATCCGCCGCATCCGCACGCTCGCCGCGAGCATCGACCGCGACAGCTCGACCAGCCAGATCGTCACGCTGAAGAATGCCGGCGCGCGCGAAATCGCCGCCGCGCTCACCGCGCTCGTCCCGGCGGCGGGCGAGGGGGCGAAGGCGCCGCTCGCGATCGTGCCGATCGACAGCAGCAACGCCATCGCGCTGCGCGGCGATCAGGCGCTGGTCGCGCGCTTCGTCTCGATGGCGAACGACCTCGATGCCAAGGCGGCGGGCGGCACCGAACTTCGCGTCTACTGGCTCGAACATGCCAATGCCGAAACCTTGCTGCCGACCTTGCAACAGCTTGTCGGCGGCGGCAGCGATCCGGCGCAGAAGGCGGGCTTGCCGCCGGCGACATCCTCCTCGACGACGGCGGGCGGCAGCACGCCGGCTCCTAGCGCCGCGCCCGCGGCGACGACGCCCACGTCGGTCAGTGGCACGGGCGGCAGCATCGCGACGCGCGGCCCGGCGATCGTCACGCGCTACGAAGGAGCGAACGCGATCATCGTCGCCGCGAACAGCGAGGTGCAGCGGATGCTCGGCGAGTTGATCCGCCAGCTCGACAGCCGCCGCGAACAGGTGCTCGTCGAGGCGATCGTCGTCGAGATCGGCGACGATGCCGCGAAGCGCCTCGGCGTCCAGTTCCTGCTCGGCGGCAAGAACATCCCCTTCGTCGCGACCAATTACAGCAATGCGCAGCCGAACATCTTCACCCTCGGCGGGGCCTATGCCGCGACGAAACTGACCGAGGACAAGACGACGGTCGACGGCACGACCGTCGTTACCCAGACGTCGAGCGCGCTAGGCAGCAGCCTGCAGGAAGCGGCGGCGGCGTCGCTGCTCTCGGCGACCGGCGGCTTCGCGGGCTTCGCGGGCGACATCGGCAAGAACACGGTGTTCGGCGCGATCATCAACGCGGTGAAGTCGGACACGACGTCGAACCTGCTCGCGACCCCGCATATCGTGACGCTCGACAATCAGGCCGCGAAATTCCTCGTCGGGCAGGAAGTGCCGATCACGACCGGCGAAGCGCTCAGCGACAATTTCGACAACGCCTTCCGCACCGTCCAGCGCGAGGAGGTCGGCATCAAGCTGGAGGTCACGCCGCAGGTCAACGGCGCGGGCGAGGTCAAGCTGTTCCTGCGCCAGGAAGTGTCGAGCGTCGCCGGGCCGGTGTCGTCGCGCAACAGCGACCTCATCCTCAACAAGCGCTCGTTCGAGACGGTGCTGACCGTCGACGACGGCGAAATCCTCGCGATCGGCGGCCTGCTCAACGACGATGAGCGCCGGACGATCGAGCGCATTCCGCTGCTCAGCGACATTCCGCTGATCGGCGAACTCTTCAAGTCGCGCAGCCGCAGCCGGTCGAAGACGAACCTGATGGTCTTCATCCGCCCGACGATCCTGCGCAGCCGCGAGGATAATGCCGCGCTCACCGCGCGCCGCTATGGTTATATCCGCGACTTCCAGCTGCAGCGGAACCCGAATGAGGAGCCCGCGATCGACACGCTGGTGCGCGACTATATGGGGACGACCCCGCCGTCTCCCCCGACGGCGGACGATGTGACCGTCGGTCCGGTCGATCTGCCCGCGCTGCGCGGGCAGGGCGGCACCGTGACCCCTGCCGAGGTTCCACCTTCGATCTCGCAGGCGCCCGCTCCGCCGGCCGGAGAGCATCCGTGACCGACGCCGAACCGACCGCGCCGCCCGCGGCGCCGGTCGATATTCCCTATGCGTTCGCGCGCACGCACGGTGTGGTGATCGCCGAGGACGAGGGCGGGCGCTGGCTCGCGACTTTGCGCGAGGGCAGCGATCCGGCGGTGCTGATCGAGGTGAAGCGCTATCTTGCGCAGCCGATCCGCGTCGCGACCGCGAGCCCGGCCGACTTCGACCGGCTGCTCTCCGACCATTATGCCGTCGATGCCTCGGCGGCGGCGATGGCGGGAACGGTGGGCGGCAGCGACCTCGAACTCGGCATCCCGAGCGCCGAGGATCTGCTCGACAGCGCCGACGACGCGCCAGCGATCCGTCTGATCAACGCGATCATCGCCGAAGCGGTGCGGCAGGGCGTCAGCGACATCCATGTCGAACCCTATGAAAGCGGGCTCGTCGTGCGGATGCGCACCGACGGCGTGCTGCGCGAGCACCTCCGCATGCCGCCGCACGTCGCGCCCGTCGTCGTCAGCCGCATCAAGGTGATGGCGCGCCTCGACATCGCCGAACGCCGGGTGCCGCAGGACGGGCGGATCGCGCTGACGCTGGCCGGAAAGGCGGTCGACGTTCGCGTCTCGACCTTGCCGAGCCGCGCGGGCGAGCGCGTCGTGATGCGTATTCTCGACAAGGATACGGCGGGGATCGATTTCGACGTCCTCGGCCTCTCGGGCGAGGCCGACCGCATATTGCGCGAGGCGCTGGCAGAGCCCAACGGCATCATCCTCGTCACCGGGCCCACGGGGTCGGGCAAGACGACGACGCTCTATGCGGCGCTGAAACAGCTCAACGACGGTCAGCGCAACATCCTGACGGTCGAGGATCCGGTCGAATATGCCGTCGACGGCATCGGTCAGACGCAGGTCAATGCCAAGGTCGGGCTCGATTTCGCGGCCGGGCTGCGTGCGATCCTGCGCCAGGACCCGGACGTCGTGATGGTCGGCGAAATCCGCGACCGCGAAACCGCCGACATCGCGGTGCAGGCGTCGCTGACCGGCCATCTCGTCCTCTCGACCGTCCACACCAATGATGCGGTCGGCGCGATCACGCGCCTCAAGGATTTGAAGGTCGAACCGTTTTTGCTTGCCTCGACGCTGCGCGCGGTGCTCGCGCAGCGGCTCGTTCGCAAGCTCTGCGATCATTGCCGTGAGCCGGTACAGGCCGACAACGGCATCGCCGCCGTTCTCGGCCTCGATATCGGCACGGTGATCTGGAAGCCGAAAGGCTGCGAAGCGTGCGGCGGCACCGGCTTCAAGGGCCGCGTCGGGGTGTTCGAGGCGATCCGCGTCGACGAGACGGTGCGCCGCTACATCTACGCCGGTGGCGACGAAGCGATGATCGCGAAGCACGCTTTCCTGAAAGCGCCGACGCTCGCCAGCGCGGCGCGCGCGATGGTCGCGAAGGGACTGACGACGCCCGAGGAAGCGATCCGCATCGCGCGGCGCGAGGACGTCGATGCCTGATTATCGCTATGTGGCGATCGATCCCCAGGGCCGCGAGCGCAAGGGGCGGCTGACCGCCGCGAACGACGATGCCGCGCGCGCCGGCCTGATCGCACGCAAATTCCATATCGTCGCGGTCGAAGAGGCAGGGGCGAAGCCCGCCGGCCGCTCGCTGCTCGCTTTCCGCAAGGACAAGCTCGGCCACAAGGAACTCGCGCTCTTCACGCGCCAGCTCGCGACGCTCGTCGAGGTCGCGCCGCTCGAAGAGGCGCTGCGCACGCTGACGCGCCAGAGCGAGGCCGAAAGCGCGCGCGCGGTGATCGGCGACGTTCACGCGGGGCTTCTCGAAGGCCGCCGCCTCGCCGACGCGATGGCGCGCCAGCCGGGCAGTTTCCCGCCGCTCTATCGCGCGATGGTCGCGGCGGGCGAGACGACGGGCAGCCTGACGACGATCCTCGCGCGGCTTGCCGACCTGCTCGAACGCCAGGCCGAGGTGCGCGGCAAGCTGATCGCCGCGCTCGCTTACCCCGTCGTGCTCGCTTTCGTTGCGGTCGGGGTCGTCGCGGCGCTGATGATCTTCGTCGTGCCGCGCGTCGTTGAGCAGTTCGACGATGTCGGGCAGCAATTGCCGTTCCTGACCCGCGCGGTGATCGCGATTTCCAGCTTCGCCGCGAACTGGTGGTGGCTCGCGCTGCTGCTGATCGCCGGTGCTGTTTTCGGTTGGGTTCGTGCGATGCACCGTCCCGCGTTCAAGGCGGCGATCGATGCGCGGCTGCTCCGCCTGCCGCTGATCGGCCGGCTGCTCCGCGACCTTTATGCCGCGCGCTTCGCCCGCACGCTCTCGACGATGGTGTCGAGCCGCCTGCCGCTGGTCGAGGGGCTGCGGCTCACCGTGCCGACGATCCGCAATGCGGCGCTGGCGACCGCGACCGCGGGCATCGTCGATCAGGTGCGCGCGGGCGGCAGCCTGTCGGCGGCCTTGCGCGATGCCGGGGTCTTTCCGCCCTTGCTTGTCTACATGACCGCAAGCGGCGAAAGCGCGGGGCGGCTGGAGCAGATGCTCGAACGCGCCGCCGACTATCTGGAGCGCGAGTTCGATCGCTTTACCGCCGCGTCGATGGCCTTACTCGAACCTGTCATAATTGTCGTTATGGGGTCGTGCGTCGCACTCATCATCCTTTCCATCCTGCTGCCGATCCTCCAGTTGCAGAACCTTGCGGGGCTATAATATCATGTCGCTGATGCAGCTTTTCCTTCGCCTGATGCTCGACCCGTCGCGGCCTGTTCGCCGCGGGAAGGACGAGCGCGGCTTTACCCTGACCGAGCTGATGGTCGTGATCTTCATTATCGGACTGCTCGCGACGGTGGTGGCTATCAATGTCCTGGGTGCGCAAGATAAAGCGATGGTCACAAAGGCCAAGGCCGACATATCGCAAATTGAACAGTCGCTTGAGAACTATAAACTCGACAATCTGACTTACCCCTCGACCACCGACGGGCTGAACGCGCTCGTCACCGCGCCGCCCGCGCTCGCGCAGCCCGAACGCTATCGCCGCGGCGGCTATATCAAGAAGCTGCCGAGCGACCCTTGGGGACGGCCCTATAATTATCAGGCGCCCGCCGCGAACGGAAAGGCGTTCGACGTCTGGTCGATGGGCGCCGACGGCGCGCCGGGCGGAACCGACGACAATGCCGACATCCACGGAGAGAATTGAGCCGCATCCCGGTGAGCGCGGCTTCACGCTCGTCGAACTGATGGTCGTACTCGCGATTCTCGGCCTCGCCGCGACCGCGGTCGTGCTGACGATCCCCGGCGAGGAGCGGACAGTGCGCAGCGAAGCCGATCGGCTCGCCGCGCGCCTTGCCGCCGCGCGCGACGTTGCGGTGATCGAGGGGCGCAGCATATCGGTGAGTTTCGCGCCCTCCGGCTATGGCTTCGAGCGGCGGATCGACGGCGCCTGGCAGCCGCTTCCGGGCCGCGCCTTCGAACAGCGGAGCTGGCCGAGCGGCATCCGCTTCACCGCGGGCGACGGACAGGCGGCGGCGCGCGTCCGCTTCGATCGCATCGGCACCAGCCCGACGCCGCAGGCGGTCGTGCTGAGCGGCGGCGACGCGCGCGAAATTGTGCGCATCTCGGCGATGGGGGAGGTCAGCCGTGGCCGATGACGCGCGCGGCTTCACCCTGCTGGAAATGCTCGTCGCGCTCAGCATCATCAGCATCGCGGCGCTGACGCTGGTGCGGCTCGACGCTTATGCGGTGCGCACCGCGGGCGATCTCGACGAAAGCACGATGGCGGGCATCGTCGCGCAAAACCGCGCGGTCGAGCTATGGACCGACCCGTCACCGCCGACGATCGGGGCAAGCGCGAGCAGCGTCGCCAATGCGGGACGAAACTGGCGTATCGAACAACGCGTCGCGCCGACCGCCGACGCCGCGCTGCTGCGCATCGACCTGATCGTGCGGCCCGAAAGCGGGCGCGGGCAGGCGGCGCTGACGATTATCAGGCCGTCGCGGTGAGGGAGGATATGACCCCACCGTGTGTCCCCGCGAAGGCGGGGACCCAGAGCGCCCTCGAGCGACGGTGCGCGCGCGCTCTTTGGACCCCCGCCTTCGCAGGGGAGCACGAAAGGGGCGACGAGCGCGGCTTCACGCTCGTCGAAATGCTCGTTTCGCTGTCGATCTTCGCGGCGATCGCGGCGATGGGCGTCGGCCTGCTCCGCAGCAGCGTCGATACGCAGGACGCGGTGCAGCAACGCCTGAAAGGCATGAGCGGGCTCAACCGCGTGCGCGCGGTGATGGCGAACGATCTGGCGCAGGCGGTGCAGCGTTCGACGCGCGGCCCTTCGGGTGAAGCCGTGCCCGCCTTTCTGGGCTCCGCCTCGGGCTTCGCTTTCGTTCACGCGGGCGCGCCGTCGGACGGCAGCGCGCGGCCTGAGGTCGAGCGTGTCGGCTATGCGCTGGTCGGCGGCGAATGGCGCCGTGCGACGCAGCCGATGCTCGACGGCACCGCGCTCTCCGACGGCGACCGGCTGGTCGATGAAGTCGCGAGCGTCGCCGTCCGTTATCGCGACGAGCGCGGCAACTGGTCCGAAAGCTGGACGAGCGACCCCGGCGACCGCCTGCCGCGCGCAGTCGAGGTGCGGCTGACCCGCACCGGCCGCGCCCCGCTGACGATGCTGTTCCTGACCGCTCCGGCTGCCCCCCCACCGCCGCCCGTGCAGGGGGCTGCGCCATGATGCGCGACGAACAGCGAGAGCGCGGCGCCGCGCTGCTGGCGGTGCTGTTGCTCGTCGCAGTGATGGCGGTGATCGCGGCGACCGCGCTCGACCGGTTGATGCTGGCGACGCGCATTGCCGGCAGCGCCGCGACGGTCGATCAGGGGCGTGCCTATGCCTTTGCCGCCGAGCAGATCGCGCTGCGGCGCGTCGCCAGCCTCGTCTCGCGCGACCCGACGCGGCTGACGCTTGAGGGCGGCTGGCTGGGGCGCGATTTCACCCTGCCGCTGCCCGGCGGCGAGGGGCGGGCGCGGCTGACCGATGCGAACAACTGCTTCAATCTCAACAGCCTGGTCGCCGAAGTGACGCCGGGCAGGCTCAGCCAGCGGTCGGGAGCGATCGCCCAGTTCGCAGCGCTGATGAAGCTGGTCGGCATCGATGACGGGCAGGCGCAGCAAATCGCAGGCGCGACCGCCGACTGGATCGACAGCGACAGCAACGAGGGGCCGCTCGGCGCCGAGGACAATGTCTATCGCGGGATGCAGGCGCATTATCTCGCCGCCAACCGCAAGATGGTGGACATCAGCGAACTGCGCGCGGTGCGCGGCGTGACCCCCAAAATCTATGCCCAGCTCAAACCCTGGATATGCGTGCTGCCCGAGGCCGATCCGGTGAAGCTCAACGTCAACACCCTGGCGCCCGAACAGGCGCCGCTGATCGCGATGCTGATGCCCGGCGAACTGACCGTCGCCGATGCGCGCGCGGCGCTGGCGACGCGGCCCGCCGGCGGCTATGGCAGCAGCGTGAGATTCTGGGAGGCGCGGGCGTTCGAGGGGCGCAAGCCGCCGCAGGATGTCGCCGAACAGGCCGGGGTGAACAGTCGCTGGCTGATGCTGACGACGAAGGTGACGATGGGGGACGGGGTTTTGACGGCAAGGTCGCTCATCGATGCCAATGGCGGCGCGGCCGGCGCCGGGCTGGCGTCGCCGCTGATCGTCCGCCGCGACTGGGGCGAGAGCGATTGAGATGAGCCGCACCCTGATCCTCTGGCTGCCCCCGGTGGCGGCGCTTGCGGACGAAACGGCCGTGCGCCCGGCGTGGCTGCGCGTCGATGATGGTGTCATTGTCGATTCGGGGCAGGACGACGGCTGGGTCGATGCATGGGAACGCCCGCAGGACGACGCTGCCGACGGTCGGCTGATCGCGCTGGCACCCGCTGCCGACGTGCCGCTGCGCTGGCACCATTACCCTGATGCCGCCCCGGCGCAGGCGGCGGCGGCGGCGCGGCTCGATGCGCTGAAGGACAGTCTGGGCGAAGCGTCCGCGCTGCACGTCGTCGCGGGCCAGCCCGCCGAGGCGGGGCAGGCGGTCCCCGTCGCGGTGACGACCCACGCCGCGATGACGGCGTGGACCGACTGGCTGGCGGCGCAGGGACTGTCGCCCGATACGATCCTTCCTGCGGCTGCGGCCGTGCCGCCGCCCGAGGCGGAAACGCTCTGGGCCGCCGAGGTCGGCGACGAGACGATCGTCCGCACCGCCGATCGCGCCTTTCTGTCCGACCCCGAACTCGATCCGCTGATCGCCGGCGAACGGACGATCGCGCCGCTCGATGCCGCGCAGATGCGTGAAGCGCTGTTGCTCTCGCTTGCCGCGCCGCCGCTCGACCTGCTCAGCGGCGCGTGGAAGCCGAAGCGGAACTGGGCCGTCGATCCGGCGCTGCTGCGGCTGGCGAAGCGGCTGCTGATCGCGCTGCTCGTCGTCAGCCTGATGGTGCCGGTCGTCCATGCGATTCGGCTGATGTCGGATAGCAGCCGCGCCGACGAAGTGACGGTAGAAACAGCGAAAAAGGCAGGAATTGCCGCGCCTAACGCCGAAGCGGCCGAGGCGGAGATCGACCGGCGCCTCGCCGCGGCGGGCGGCGGGCCGCTCGCTTTCTCGGTCCCGGCGTCGGCGCTCTACGATGCGATGCGCGATACGCCGGGCGTAACGCTCAAGAGCCTGGCGCATCGCACCGACGGCACGCTGACGACGACGCTCGCCGCACCGCGCGTCGACGACATCAACGCGGTGCTGCTCGCGCTGCAGGCGCATGGCTATCGCATCACGGCGCAGCCGATGGCGGGAGCCGACGGCCAGCAGATGGCCAATGTGACGATCCGGGCGGTGCCATGATGGACGCGGTGAAAAATTGGTGGGGCGGCCTGTCGATGCGCGAGCGCTGGCTCGTCGGCGTCGCGGGCGTGCTGGCGCTCGCGGTGCTCGGCTGGGTGCTCGGACGGCCGGCGGTTGCCGCCTTCGCCGACCTTGAAAGTCGGCACAGCGCCGCGATCGAGCGCGAGGGGCGCGTCGCGGCGAAAGTGCAATTGCTCGCGTCGCGGCCGGCGACGTCGGTGGCCGCGGCGGTTGATGCCGTGGCGGTCGACCAATATCTCGCGCAGTCGGCGGGCGAGATCGGGCTGACGCTCGACCGCAACGAGGCGCGGGGACAGGGGCAGGCGACGATCGCGATTGCGACCGCCAAGGCGCCGGTGCTGACCGACTGGCTCGCCTCGCTCGAGGGACAGGGTTTCATCGTCGATCAATTGACGATCACCCCGGCCGCCGACGGCACTGTCGGCATGACCGCCGAACTGAGAAAGGCCGGACAATGAGCGGGCGCAGGCGCTGGATGATCGGCGCGGCGTTGCTCGCGCTGCTGCTGATCGTCGCGACCTTTCCGATGCGGCTCGCGCTGTCGCTGTCGGGCGCGGCCGATGCGGGCATCGCGGCGCGTGAGGTTCGCGGGTCGGTGTGGTCGGGGACGCTGATCGACGCGCGGCTAGGCGTCTTGCCGCTCGGCACGGTGCGCGCGAGCCTGTCGCCGCTCGCGTTGCTCGGCGGCGATACAGAGCTTGCCTTCACACGCGCCGATGAACGACTTGGCGCGCTGTCGGGGCGGCTTCACGGAAGCGATCCGCGCGGCATGTCCGACGTCAACGGCGCGACTTCGCTGTCGGGCGGGCTCGGCATCGTTCCAGTTGACACGATCCGTTTCGAGGGTGTGTCGGTGCGTTTCGACGATGCCGGACAATGCGTCGAGGCGGCGGGGCGGCTGCAATTGATGGTGACCGCGCCGATCGCGGGGCTCGACCTGTCGCGCGGGCTGTTGGGGCCGATTGCCTGTGCGAACGGTCGCGCGCGGGCGGTGCTCGCCAGCCAGTCGGGGATGGAGCGGCTGGCGCTGTCGTTCGATGCGCGCGGGGCTTATCGTGCGCAATTCGCGATCAACGTCGATCGCGACCCGGCGATGGCGGCGGCGCTGACGGTGCTGGGGTTCAAGCCGGGGGCGAACGGATATGTGCTGACCGCGACGGGGCGGTTTTAGGGATGGTCTGAAAGCCCCGTTCTCCCGCGAAAGCGGGGGTCCATCTCCGGCCGGTGCGATCCGGGACCGATCGGATGATGGGTCCCCGCCTTCGCGGGGACACAGGGTTGAGCAAAGGCGGAGCGGGAAGGGCCGGAGATGATTGGATCGATCCTCGACGCCCTGCCTTTCGGCGCCGCCGTCCTTCTCGCCGGACTTATCGGCCTTACCTTTGGCAGTTTCATCGCGACGCTGGTGCTACGCTGGCCCGCTGGACGATCGGTATTGGGCCGCTCGCAATGCGACGGCTGTGGCCGGCCGCTTCGCGCGTGGGAGTTGGTGCCGCTGTTGTCGGTGTTCTGGATGCGCGGAGCGTGTGCGCGGTGCGGGGTGCGGATCGATCCGTTTCACGGACAGGTCGAGATCGCTTCGGGATTGATCGGCGTTGTCGCGCTGGCGCTCTTGCCCGGCACCGCGGGCTGGCTCTGGGCGCTGTTCGGCTGGCTGCTGCTGCCGCTCGCCTTGCTCGACGCACGGCATTTCTGGCTGCCCGACAGGCTCAATGCCGTGCTCGCGATCACTGGTCTGCTTCTGGCCGGTCCGATGCTTGGCGTCCCCTTGCTCGACCGCTGGATCGGGGCGCTTGCGGGCGGGCTGGTTCTCGCGGTTATCGCCTGGGCCTATCGCCGCCTGCGCAGCGATGAAGGAATGGGCGGTGGCGACCCCAAGCTCGTCGCGGCGATCGGCTGCTGGCTCGGCTGGCAGGCGCTGCCGCTGCTGCTGTTGCTCGCTAGCCTCGGCGGGCTGCTCTGGGCGCTTGTCGCGCACGGAAAAGGGGACCGGCCGTTGGCTCGACGGCCGGTCCCCTTCGGTCTTTTCGCTTGCGCCGCCGCCTGGGCGACGGTGCCGCTATGGCCGCTGCTTATCGCGCGATGACGCCCGATAAGCACCTTCCCTTCAGGGGAAGGATTGGGATGGGGTATTTTCAACCCGGTGTTCCCCCGCGAAGGCGGGGGGCCATCTGCGGTCGGTGCTATGCTGAACCGGTCGGAGATGGGTCCCCGCCTTCGCGGGGACACACCTGTATTTTATTCGCGGTCGACTTCGCTTATCGCGCGATGACGACGGTCACGGCGCGGCGGTTCTGTGCCCAGGCTTCCTCGTTCGAGCCGAGCGCCGCCGGGCGTTCCTTGCCATAGCTGATCACGTCGATCCGGCTCGGGTCGACGCCCAGCGTCGCGAGATAATTTTTCGCGGCATTGGCGCGGCGCTCGCCGAGCGCGATGTTATAGTCGCGGGTGCCGCGTTCGTCGGCGTGGCCCTCCAGCGTGACGCGCACCGCGGGATTGCGGGCGAGCCACTGCGCCTGGCTCTGCAGCGTCGCCTGATCCTCGGCATCGACGTTGTACTGATCGAAACCGAAGAAAATCCGGTCGGACGAAACATTGGCGACAAAGTCTTCCTGCGATCCGGGGACCACGCCGCCGGTATTCGTTCCCGTATCGGTGCCGGTTCCTTCGGGCGCGGGCGGCAGTTGTTCCGGCGCCTTCTTTGCACAGGCACCCACAGCAAGCATGGTGATCGCCGCGATCATCGCGGTGGTTTTGCGTATCGTCATGTCTTCTGTCCTCTTGTTGTTGCATTTTTCAGTCGTGACCGCGTGGGATTAACCCGCATTGAACGCAAAGAGTCAAACCCCGCGGATTTCCTTTGGTTCCGCGGCCGCGATCAGGGCAGGATCGGCCCCCAGCTCGGGTCCGATCCGTCCTGCGGCGTCGGCAGGCGGCGCAGGTTCACGCCGGTCAGGTCGACCTGCCACAGCGACGATTTGCCCGCCTTGCCCGGCGTGGTGCGAAAGAACTGGATGACGCGGCCGTTCGGCGACCAGGTCGGCGCCTCGTCCTGCCAGCTGTTGGTGAGCAGCCGCTCGCCGCCGCCCGATGGCGTCATCACGCCGACGCGGAACTCGCCGCCGCCCATCTTGGTGAAGGCAATCAGGTCGCCGCGCGGCGACCATTCGGGGGTCGCATAGCGCCCGCCGCCAAAGCTGATCCGCTGCTGGTTCGATCCGTCGATGTTCATCGTGTAAAGTTGCTGCCCGCCCGAGCGGTCGCTTTCGAACACGATCTTCTTGCCATCGGGCGAGAAACTGCCGCCGACGTCGATTCCCGGCGTGCTGGTCAGCCGCACCGGCGTGCCGCCCTCGGCCGAGATGCGATAGATGTCGGTGTTGCCGCCGACTGCCATCGAATAGAGGATCTGGCGGCCATCGGGCGACCAGCGCGGCGCAAAGGTCGCATTCTTGCTTTCGGTTACCAGCTTCTGCGTGCCCGCATTGACGTCGTAGATGAAGACGCGGACGCGGTCGTTCAAATAGCTGACATAGACGATCTTCTTGTAATCGGGCGAGAAGCGCGGGCTGAGCGCGAGCGCCTGGCCGTTGGTGATGAAGCGGTGGTTGCCGCCGTCCGAATCCATGATCGCCAGCCGTTTGATGCGGTTCCCCTTGGGGCCGCTCTCGGCAATGTAGGCGACGCGGCTGTCGAAGAAGGGCGATTCCCCCGACAGGCGCGAATAGATGGCGTCGGCGCATTTATGCGCGGCGCGGCGCCAGTCGGCGGGCTGGATCTCGTACCCCTGCCGCACCAGCTCGCTGCCGAGGTCGGTGTCGTAGAGGTAGCAGCCGACGACGAGCCCGCCGGTGCCGCTCGCCTGCACGAAGCCATGGACGACATTCTCGGCGTTCCGCGCCTGCCAGTCGGCGAATTGCGGCGCGCGCACTTCCGCCATGCTGATCGCGCGGACGCTGCCGGGACCGAGCGGCGCGTAGAGCCCGCTGCGTTCGAGGTCGGCGGCGATAACGTCGGCGATCTGCTTGCCGAGGCTCGCGGTGTTGAGCCCCGCGACATTGACCGCCGCCGGGGTCGCGAAGGCGGGGACCGCGATGACGGTGCGATCCTGCGACAGCGTGCCGGTGATCGATTCGCGCGGGCCGTCCGCCGGAGGCTGGACGACGGGCGGCTGCACCGACTGGGTCTGGGCGACCACGGGGCTGGCAACCGTCATCAGGAGGCCGGCGATCAAATATCTCGCAAGAGTCATGCTCATCTCACCTTGTCGAAGTCCAATGTGTAATTCTGCCAATAGCTGTAATTTTCTTCGGGCAAATCGAAGGGCGCGGCCGTTTCGACCGCCTTTTTCGCGCATTCCTGGTGGCGTGCGACCTGGAAGCGGTTGCTGTCATTCTGTCCCGACGTCGTCACGCTGGTGAAGCCCGCGAGTGCGCCCGTGGGGGTCAGCCGGAATTTGACGACGGTCTTCAGTTTCTCGACGTCGACCCCGCTGACCTTGCACCTGTCCCAGCGCGGGCCGACCTTGGCCTTGATGCTGACGTCGATCGAACGGCGCACCTCGGCCGAGGTCGTCGCGGCCGGCGCGCCCTTGCTCGCGGGCTGTTTGGGCTGCGTCCGCGACAGGCCGTCGACGATGCCGTCGAGGCGGCCGGTCGGGCGGCTCGTCGGCTTCTTCGCCGGGGCCTTCGGCGCGGGCTTGGGCGTCGCCTTTTGCGCGGCGGGGGGCATTTTCTTGGGCGGCGCTGGAACCGGGCGAGCGACCTGCTTCGGCGCGGGCGCCGGGGTCGGCCGCACGACCGGTTCGGGCAGCGGCGGCGCGGGGACGGGTTCTGGCGGCGCGGCGATGTCGTCCGCATCCTCTTCGCCCAGCCGTGCGGCGGGCGGGGTCTCGCTGATCACCGGCGCGGAGGACTGCGCCGCGGTTTCGGCGACCAGATCGACTTCCATCGGCGGATTGTCGAAACGCCGGTCGCCTGCGGTCCATTGCACCGAAAGCAGGCCGATCACGATGATATGCAGCGCCACCGCGATCGCGATGCCGGTCTTCTGATTCCCTCCGGGTGCGGATTGCGCAGCCATGGTCACCGCCTAGGGGTTCGTCTCTGAACCATCGGTGACCGCCGCTTCGGCCGGGGCCGGGGCATCCGATCCGGTGGTGACGAGCGCGATGCGCGTCAGCCCGGCACGGTTGAGCTCGCCCATCACGCGCATCACGCGGCCATAGTCGAGCCCCTTGTCGGCGCGCAGCATGATCTGGCGCGGCTTGTCGCCCTCTTTCTGCGCGCCGGCGATGGCATCAAGGCGGGCGGGAAGCTCGGCCTCTGGAACCACTTCGTCGCCGATATAGAGGGTGTCGTCGCCGTTGATCGAAAGCTGGATCGGTTCCTGCTCCTCGGTCTCGACCGGCTTCGCCCGGCTTTCGGGCAGATCGATCGGGACGGCGGAGGCGAGGAGGGGCGCGGTGATCATGAAGATGATCAGCAGCACCAGCATCACATCGACGAGCGGGGTGACGTTGATCTCCGCCATCGGCGCGCGGCGACCGCCGCGACCGCGCCGACGCCCTGCGCCGCCCGAAGGGCCGGTCATCGCCATCAGGCCTCGACCTCCAGTTCGCGACTGAACATCGCGTGCAGCCCGTCGGCGAAGCGGCCGAGCCGCGATTCGAGCCGGTTCAGCCGCTGCGAAAAGGCGTTGTAGGCGATCACCGCCGGAATGGCGGCGAACAGGCCGATCGCGGTCGCGAACAGCGCCTCGGCGATGCCGGGGGCGACGACCGCTAGGCTGCTGTTGTTCGACGCGGCGATCGCGGTGAAGCTGCGCATGATGCCCCAGACGGTGCCGAACAGGCCCACGAAGGGCGCGACCGCGCCGATGGTGGCGAGCGTGCCGATCTTTTCGGCCAGCCGGTCGACTTCGCCCGCGACGGCGCTGTTCATCGCGATACCCAGTCGCTCGCGCGTGCCCTCGCGGTCGACATTCCGGCCCTTGGTCGACCGGCGCCATTCGCCGATCCCTGCCGCGAGGATCTTCGCGCTCGGCAGTTCCTCGCCGCTGTTCTTGTCATAGAATTTGTCGATATTGTCGGCGCGCCAGAAATCGCGCTCGAACCCCTCCGACGCGCGCATCAGCTTGCCGACGCTGCGGCCGTGCGTGATGATCACCGCCCAGACATAGATCGACGCGAGTAGCAGCCCGATCATCACCGCCTTGACGATGATGTCGGCCTGAATGAACAGCGCGATGGGGGACAGCGTCGCCGCGTCGGCGGCCAGCTTGATATTGTCTAGCAAGGGTTGGTCTCTCCATTCATGATGGCGGTGAAACGGTCGGCCCAGCCCGCGGGCTGGCGGCGCGGCCGGCCTTCGGGTGACAGGAAGGCGGCGGTAACACGCCCCTCCGTTAACGTGTCCTGACCGCGAAGGATGCGCTGCGCGATGATCACGCTCGCGCCGCGCACCGCTTCGACAGTGCTGACGACGACGAGGTCGTCGTCGAGCTTTGCGGGGCTACGATATTTTATGGTCAGGTCGGTGACCGCCCAAGCGCCTTCGCCGCTCTCCATCGCCGCGCGCTGGTCGATTCCGGCGAGGCGCAGCATGTCGGAGCGCGCGCGTTCCATATAGCGGAGGTAATTGGCGTGATAGACGATGCCCGACAGGTCGGTGTCCTCGAAATAGACGCGCGCGCGGTAGTGATGCGCGGCCCCGACGAAGGCGCCGGGGACGAAGGGAGGAGGAACGGCCGCCATGGTTAAGACCGATAGCGGGGCATCGACTCGCCGCAAAGCCCTCTTCAACGGTTCGTCGCAGCGAAACGGCATTTGGTAGTTCCGTGCCCCTGCGAAGGCAGGGGCCCATCTTCAGACGGTCCATCCACTCGCAGAAGGCTGCAGGGTGTCGCAACGGCATGTGATGGACCCCTGCCTTCGCAGGGGCACGGGGCTATTTCCCCTGATCGAATAACCCGTCCTGCGTGCCCGTAGGCGGATTGAGGCCGAGATGCTTCCACGCGCTGGCATTGAGCATCCGCCCGCGCGCGGTGCGGGCGATCAGGCCGATCTGGAGCAGATAGGGCTCGATCACGTCCTCGATCGTGTCGCGCGGCTCGCTGAGACCCGCCGCGAGCGTGTCGGCGCCGACCGGGCCGCCGCGATAGATGTCGGCGATCATCGTCAGATAGCGCCGGTCCATCGCGTCGAGCCCGAGCGCGTCGACCTCCAGCCGGTTGAGTGCCGCGTCGGCGACTTTCGCGTCGACGATCTGTGCCCCCGCCACCGTCGCGAAATCGCGCACGCGGCGGAGCAGGCGGCCCGCGATACGCGGCGTGCCGCGCGAGCGCTTCGCGATCTCCAGCGCGCCATCGGGCGCGATGCCGAGGCCGAGCAGGCGCGCGGCGCGGCCGATCACCTGTTCGAGCTCGCCATGCGTATAGAAATTAAGCCGCACCGGAATGCCGAAGCGGTCGCGCAGCGGCGTCGTCAGCAGACCCTGCCGCGTCGTCGCGCCGACCAGCGTGAATTTGGGCAGGTCGATCCGCACGCTGCGCGCCGACGGCCCTTCGCCGATCATGATGTCGAGCGCGCGGTCCTCCATCGCGGGATAGAGGATTTCCTCGACCGCGGGGGCGAGGCGGTGGATCTCGTCGATGAACAGGACGTCGCCGTCCTCGAGATTGGTGAGCAGCGCGGCAAGGTCGCCCGCCTTGGCGATCACCGGGCCTGAAGTGGAGCGGAAGCCGACGCCGAGCTCGCGCGCGACGATCTGCGCCAGCGTCGTCTTGCCGAGCCCCGGCGGTCCGAAGAAGAGTACATGATCGAGCGCGTCGGACCGCGTCTTCGCCGCTTCGATGAAGATGCGCAGATTCTCGCGCGCCGCCGCTTGCCCGACGAACTCGGCGAGCGACTTGGGACGGAGCGCCGCGTCGGCGTCCTCGGGGGTGCGCAAGGGGGTGGTGAGGGCCGGCTCAGTCATAATGCTCTATTGCCTCGCCGGTAATCGAAACCCAAGGTTCCATCCGGTCCTCGTAAACCGAATAATCGGGTACGAAACCATGGCCCGGCTCGAAATTGCCGAGCGGTATTGCATAGGCGTCATGATAGGGCCGGGCTTTATACCAGACGCCCGAGCCGCAGGTGCCGCAAAAGAAGAAGTCGGCGGTGTTGCCGCTCTCGCCGGTATATTGCCACATCTTTGCGTTCGCTTCGCCCTCGATGCGGACCTGCTCGGCGGGAAAACGGACCTGCGCGGCAAAGGCGCTGCCGCTCCGCGCCTTGCATTCGCGGCAATGGCAGACCGACACGCGGATCGGCTCGCCGGTGCAGGTGATGCGGACCTGGCCGCAGCGGCAGGATGCGTGGCGGGTGGGGTCGGTCACTGACCGTCATCCCATTTTATAGGATCATGAGCTCGCATGTACTGCGCCGAATCCTGAACGCTTCGATGTGTCATCATCCAGCGCATGTCATCGATCCGAATTTTGCGATCAGGAGACAGTTCTCCCCATTTGCTCAAATAGGCCTCAATTGCGTCCGGATCGGATCGGCAATCGCGCATTACCTGTTGCCATTCGGTGATTGCTTCTTGGCCCAAGCGGCTAGGTACATACCCGCCTCCCATTGCGGCGCTAGCGGCGTCCCGAATTGTAAGACTGACGAAGTCGATCTTCGCATCAGCAATTTCGTCATCAGTTATGCCTAGCTCTCGAAGCCCGTTTTCAACGCGCATGACGCTTTGATAAACCCAATCGTCGCCAGACGCCCAGCGTCCGGTATTTACGGATGCTGCATTGGTGGCTCGTGCTTGAGTAACCGCTAATGCCTTCAGGCTCTGAAGCAGGTGTTCAGATTCTGAAATGTTTCGTTCAAGCTTGGCTTTCAGTGGACCGAACGACACCTCGATGAGCGATTCAAATTTTCCGGAGAGAGCGACCAGCACGACAGCACAAACAGCCATTACTGACGCTGCTAGATGAAACCAAGCCAAGGCAGTCACGCCGAGGACAAAGCAGATTTGACAGAGAAGGCGGCCCCAGTTTCTTTTCATTTGGCGGCCTTCTTGAGCGCCAGCCGTACCAGCGCGTCGAGGCTTGCCCCGGCACCCAGTTCCTCGCTTGCCGCCGCAACCGCAGCGCTCGCTTCGGCGGGTTTGAAGCCGAGGCCGGTGAGAGCGGCGACGGCGTCGGCGAGGGGGGCTGATGTGCCGGACAGGGCTGGATTCGAACTGGCGATCCCGCCCAGCGCCCCGGCTTTGTCCTTCAGTTCATGCGCGATCCGCTGCGCGAGCTTCGGGCCGACGCCGTTGGCGCGGGCGATCATGGCGCTGTCGCTGCTCGCCAGCGCGCGTTGCAAATCGCCGATCTCCAGCGCCGAGAGGATCGCGAGCGCCACCTTCGCGCCGACGCCCTGCACGCTGGTGAGCAGGCGGAACCAGTCGCGCTCCTCGGCCTTGGCAAAGCCGAGCAGGCGCAGGAAATCCTCGCCGACCAGCATTTCGGTGTGGATGGTCACATCGCCGCCGACCGGGCCGAGCGCATCCAATGTGCGCGCCGATGCTTCCACCAGATAACCGACGCCGCCGACGTCGATCACGGCATGGCCTGCGCCGCTTGAATCGAGCCGTCCGGTGAGTTTTGCGATCATGGAAGCCGTGCTAGCGCGGGGAGAACGAAAAGGGAATCAATTTCCCGCCGGCTGCTTTGCCACCTTCAAATAGCCCTTTCCTACATTATCCGGCTATGCCAGCCTTCATCAGGCTTTTCAGGCGGAGGGCACGGTCGGCCGAGTTGGGCGCATGATGGGGGCCGAAGGCGGCGTCGTTGGGCTGAACTTTCCTGAACTTTGGAATTTCGTCATACCGAGCTGCGATGGTTCGCATGGCAGATCGCGACTGCCAGCGCGTCGGCCGCGTCGGCGCCCGCGACCTTTGCGCCGGGCAGCAACACGCGCAGCATCGCCTGTACCTGTTCTTTCGCCGCGCCGCCGGTGCCGACGATGGCCTTCTTGACGAGGCGCGGGGCATATTCGGCCACGGGCAGCCCGCCGCGCGCGCAGGCGAGCAGCGCGACGCCGCGCGCGTGCGCCAGCTTCAACGTCGATTGCGGATTGTCGTTGACGAACACTTCCTCGACCGCCGCCTGTGCGGGGGCATGGTCGGCGATCACCGCTGCCAGCACTGTGTCGAGATGCGCGAGCCGGTCGGGCAGGGGCGCCTTGGCATCGGTCTTCACCTGCCCGTTGGCGATGTGACTGATCCGGCTGCCCTCGACGCGAATGATGCCCCAGCCGGTGCAACTGAGCGAAGGGTCGAGGCCGAGGATGATCACGTTCGCGATCCTCCCTGTGCCGCAGGCATGGGGAGGTGGCAGCCCGAAGGGCTGACGGAGGGGCGATGGCGCACCGGCCCCTCCACCACCGGCTTCGCCGGCGGTCCCCCTCCCCATCGCTTCGCGACAGGGAGGATTTGCATCAACCCAGTTTCTCCATCACCGCGTCGGGAATCTCATAATTACCCCACACGGTCTGGACGTCATCGTCGTCGTCGAGCGTGTCGATCAGCTTGAACAGGGTCTGCGCGACGCTTTCGTCGGCGATCTCGCTTTTCAGCGTCGGCTTCCACGCGAGCTTGACGCCTTCGGCCTCGCCGAGCTTGGCTTCGAGCGCTTTCGCGACCTCGTGCAGGCTGTCGACGCTGGTCCAGATGTCGTGGCCGTCCTCGGACGATTCGACGTCGTCGGCGCCCGCGTCGAGCGCGGCTTCGAACACCGTGTCGGCGTCGCCGGCCTTCGCGGGATAGCTGATCAGGCCGAGGCGGTCGAAGCCGTGGCTGACGCTGCCGCTGGTGCCGAGGTTGCCGCCGTTCTTGGCAAAGGCGGTGCGGACGTTGGTCGCGGTGCGGTTGCGGTTGTCGGTGAGCGCTTCGACGATCAGCGAGACGCCGCCGGGGCCATAGCCTTCGTAGCGGATTTCCTCGTAATTGTCGCCGTCGCCGCCCGCCGCCTTGTCGATTGCGCGCTGGATATTATCCTTGGGCATCGACTGCGCCTTGGCCGCGTTGACGGCCGCACGAAGACGGGCATTCGCGTCGGGGTCGGGCAGGCCCATCTTCGCCGCGACGGTGACTTCGCGCGCGAGCTTCGAGAAAAGGGCGCTGCGCTTCTTATCCTGCGCACCCTTGCGGTGCATGATGTTCTTGAACTTGCTATGGCCGGCCACAGCTACCTCCATCGGATGGAAAAAATGTGGCGCTGCCCCTAGCGCGGAGCGGGCGATCAGACAACCACGGCCGTTCCGCTGGCGGACACCATCAGCATCGACCCGTTCTGGCCGAGCACTTCATAGTCGAGATCGACGCCGATCACCGCATTGCCGCCGAGCTTCGCGGCCTCGGCCTCCATCTCGCCGAGCGCTTCCTTGCGCGCGCGGGCGAGGACATCCTCATATTTGCCCGAGCGGCCGCCGACGATGTCGGTGATGCTCGCGAACAGGTCGCGGAACAGGTTGGCGCCGACGATCACTTCGCCGGTGACGATGCCCAGATATTCGCGGACCGGATGGCCTTCGATGCTGTTGGTCGTGGTGCTGAACATCGTCACTCTCCTGTTGGGGGTTCAGGCCTGCCGGGCGGGCTCAGGCGATTCCGAGCGCTGATTTGTAAACGTCGAGGATCGCTTCCATTTCCTTGCGATCATGCACCGGCATTTTCCGCAGGCGCACGATCTGGCGCATGATCTTGGGGTCATAGCCCTGCGATTTCGATTCGAGGTAGACGTCGCGGATGTCGTCAGCGATGCCCTTTTTCTCTTCTTCCAGCCGCTCGATGCGCTCGATGAAAAGGCGCAGTTGTTCGTCGGACACGGTGGCTTCGCTCATTTTATACTCCGCTTGAGGTTTGGATGGGGTGGCGAGAATCGCCTCGGCGCCCGATTAGCGAGGTCAGGGATTCTTGGCCATGCTTTCTTCCATCCGCGCGAGCTGTTCGGGCGTCGCGGCGACATGGAAGCGCGCTTTCCACTCCTTGGTGGGCATTCCGTGGATTATCGCGCGGCCGGCCTCCTTGTCCAGGGCACCCGCTTCGGCGATCCAGTCGCCGAGGCAGTTGCGGCAGAATCCGGCGAGGCCCATCAGGTCGATGTTCGCGGCGTCGCTGCGATGTTGGAGCAAACGGACAAGGCGGCGGAAGGCCGCAGCGGCGGCGGCATCGTCGAGGCTGTCGAGCGCGTCGGTCTGGGCGCTCTGGTCGTCGCTGCAGGACATGGCGATATTCCTTCGTCTGGGGCGTTGCATAGCTATACGCGGCTTGCCTTCGCCGCAGCAACGCGCCTACGCATGCGTCCGGCATTTTTCCAGTCTTCGGAGCATCTGTGGTCCAGAGTTTTACGCCCCGCCAGCGCAAAGTGCGCATATTGGCGACGCTCGGCCCCGCGAGCGCGAATCCCGAGATGATCGCCGCACTCCACCGTGCGGGCGCCGACGCGTTTCGCGTCAACATGAGCCACGGCGACCATGAAGGCCATGCTCAGGTGATCGCCGCGATCCGCGCGCTGGAGAAGGAGACCGGGCGGCCGACGACGATCCTCGTCGACCTGCAGGGACCGAAGCTGCGCGTCGGAACCTTCAAGGACGGGCCCGCCGAACTGGTGAAGGGCGAAGGCTTTGTGCTCGACACCGACAAGGCGCCGGGCGACGCGGGGCGCGTCCATTTGCCGCACCCCGAGCTTTTCGCCGCGCTCGAACCCGGCACGCGATTGCTCGTCGACGACGGCAAGCTGGTGCTGCGCGTGCAGGCGGTTTCGCCCCAACGGATCGAGACGATCGTCGAGGTCGGCGGGCGGATTTCGGACCGCAAGGGCGTCAATGTCCCCGACGTCGTCGTGCCGCTCGCGGCGCTGACCGAGAAGGACCGCAAGGATCTGAGCTTCGCGCTCGAACAGCATGTCGACTGGATCGCACTCTCCTTCGTCCAGCGTCCCGAGGATGTCGCCGAGGCGCGGCGGCTGATCGGCGGCAAGGCGGCGCTGCTCGTTAAGTTCGAGAAGCCCGCGGGGGTCCAGCGGCTCGAAGAGATATTGGAGATCGCCGACGCCGCGATGGTCGCGCGCGGCGACTTGGGCGTCGAACTGCCGCCCGAGGCGGTGCCGCCGCTGCAGAAGCGGATCGTTGCGACCGCAAGGGCGATGGGCAAGCCGGTGGTCGTCGCGACCCAGATGCTCGAATCGATGATCGTTTCGCCCTCGCCGACGCGCGCCGAGGTGTCCGACGTTGCGACCGCCATCTATGACGGCGCCGACGCGATCATGCTCTCGGCCGAGACCGCGGCGGGGGCCTGGCCGGTCGAGGCGGTGACGATGATGGACAGCATCGCGCGCTCGGTCGAAAGCGATCCCGACTATTTCCGCCGCCTGCATTTCACCGAGACGCAGCCCGACGCGACCACCGCCGACGCGCTTGCCGAGGCGGCGGGGCGGATCATCCAGACGATCGCCGCCGACGCGATCATCTGCTTCACCGCCTCGGGCTCGACCGCGCGCCGCGTCGCGCGCGAGCGCCCGAACGCGCCGCTGCTGGTGCTGACGCCGAAGCGCGATGCGGCGCGGCGCATGGGGTTGCTGTGGGGCGCGCACGCGGTGCCGACCAAGGACATCGGCAGCTTCGAGGAGATGATCGCCAAGGGCAAGCGCATGGCGCTGCGCCACGGTATCGGCACGGCCGGGGCCAAGCTGGTGATGATGGCGGGGGTTCCCTTCGGCACGCCGGGGTCGACCAACGTGCTGCATGTCGCGACGCTGACCGGGGACGAACTGCGCGGCTATAGCTGACGCCTATTGTTCCGTCATCCCGGCCCTTCGACTGCGTTGGCAGGCGCTCAGGATAAACTTCCGCCAAAGGCGGAAGGCCGGGATCTCGCCGGTGCGTTATGGCGATAGGGCGAGATCCCGGCCTTCGCCGGGATGACGGCTGGGGAGTTTTGATTCAATCCGGCACAAAAGTTACCGCGCGATTCAGAAAATTTCGGAGTTGATTCAGTCCGGGACGGACAAAAATGGTAAATGATGTTTGCACCATTGACGGCAGGCGGCATAGTCGGTGCAAGTCGCGTGTCGGAACCCGCGTGGGAAGGGTTCGCATCATCGTCCGGAGGTCTGTCTCGCGTGTCCGCACCGTTCCGTTTTCCGCGCTTCTTCGTCACCAGCCCCGCGCCCTGCCCCTATCTGGAGGGCAAGACCGAGCGCAAGGTCTTCACCGAACTCAGCGGCAATAATGCGAACGAACTGAACGATGCGCTCGGCCGCATCGGGTTCCGTCGCAGCCAGTCGGTCGCCTATCGCCCGAGCTGCGCCGACTGTACGGCCTGCGTGTCGGTGCGCGTCTGCGCCGCCGAGTTCGCGCCGAGCAACTCGCAGAAGCGCACGATCCGCCGCAACCGCGACCTCGTCGCCACCGCCTGCAAGTCCTGGGCGACCGAGGAGCAATATGCGTTGCTGCGTTCCTACCTGGGCTCGCGCCATCCCAACGGCGGCATGGCCGACATGGACGAGCAGGATTTTGCCGACATGGTCGAGCAGACTCCGGTCGACAGCTATATGATCGAATATCGCGAGCCGACCGCCGACGGCAGCCGCGGCCGTCTGGTCGGCTGCTGCCTGACCGACCGGCAGGGCGACGGGCTGTCGATGATCTACAGCTTTTTCGATGCCAACCATCCGCTGCGCGAAGGGCTGGGCACCTATATCATCGCCGACCATGTGCTGCGCGCGGCGAAAGCCGGATTGCCTTACGTCTATCTCGGTTATTGGATCGAAGGGTCGGCGCGTATGGCGTATAAGGCACGCTTCCGCCCGCTCGAAAAGCTCGGCCCCGATGGCTGGTCACGCTTCGAGCCGATCGCATCGGACCGCATCGCGGCGATATTCGAATTGGCCTGACGCTTGGCCCGTTGACGCAGACCTTTTTCCATAGCATTGACGGGCAAGGGAATTTTCGAGGCGGGGAACGAAGGAGACGACCTTGTTCCGCTATCATCCTGCCGCGAAATTTCTGCTTCCCGCTCTTGCCGCCAGCCTTGCCTTCACTGCCGCGCCGCTCGCTGCGCAGCGGAATAACGGCACCGGAACGCGTGACGGCGCGGCCGTTAGCGGCGTCGATCAGGCGCACCGGATCGACTGCGGCGGACAGCCCGCCCAAGTATCGGGTTCGGACAATCATATCGAATTCGTGGGCGATTGCCCCAGCCTGACCGTCAACGGCGTGGACAACCAGATCAGCATCACGCTCCGCCCCGGTGCCCCGCTCACTGTGTCGGGCGTCGACAATGTCGTGACGTGGCGGATTGCCGGAAAGGGCAGGCCGAAGCTCGCAGTGAGTGGCGTCGACAATCAGGTGCGGCCGGGACGGTAGCCCCTTCATCGTCATTCCCGCGAAGGCGGGAATCCAGCTTTTCCCTTTCCCCTTTAATCTTCACGCTTTCGCGCCTTCCCGTGAAATTCAATCAATCTCACGCAAAGGCGCAAAGGCGCGAAGGAAGGAAAAAGCTGGATTCCCGCCTTCGCGGGAATGACGGTGGAAATGAATTAGGATGGAGGACACTTCCGCTTCTCATCCACTAGTTGCGAACGTCTCGCAGCAGCCTCTCGCCGGTTGACCTTTTCCCGCTTTCAAGGGCATAGCTCTTCATCCAGGACATAAGTCCGGGTCGCATCCATAGGTGATCGCTCAGGGGTGGGCGATTTGGGGGATTGGGATGCCTGTTCGCGCTTTCGTCAGCTTCGTCGCCGGGCATGATCGCCGCCGCAGGGATGCGCGCGCATGAGCGACGTCGTGAAGGTCGCGATCATCGGATCGGGGCCCGCCGGGCTCAGCGCCGCGGCGCGCGCGGGGCAGCTCGGGATGAGCCATGTCCTGCTTGAAAAGACCGACCATCTATCCGACACCATCTTCAAATATCAGAAGGGCAAGCGCGTCCTCGCGACGCCCGAGCGGCTGGACCTGCGCTCCGACTGCCGTTTTGCCGAGGGCGCGCGCGAATATATTCTCGGTAATTGGGACGAGGATGCCGCGAACAACAAGGTGAATGTCGTCAGGCACGCCGATGTCGCCGAAGTGACCGGCGAGAAGGGCGCATTCGTGATTCGGACCGCGAAAGGCGACGTCTATCACGCCGAAACGATCGTCCTCGCGATCGGGACGCAGGGCAACCCGAACCGGATGCGCTGCGGCGGCGCCGACCTGCCGCACATCATCTATCAGGTCGACGATCCCGAGGATTTCAAGGACAAGCATATCACCGTCGTCGGATCGGGTGACGCGGGGATCGAAAATGCGCTGGGCGTCGCCGAGGAAGCGCTGGAAAACACCGTCACCATCCTCAACCGATCCAAGGATTTCGCGCGCGCCAAGGCGAAGAACGTCTCCGACATGATGGAGGCGGGCGAGAACGGTTTCCTGTCGATCCGCACCGAGACGCAGCCCAAGCTGGTCGAACCCGGCTGGCTGACGCTCGAGACGCCGAATGGCGATGAAAAGATCGAGTGCGACGTGATCGTCGCGCGGCTGGGATCGGTCGCGCCGCGCGGCTTCGTCGAGTCGATGGGGATCGAGTTCACCGGCCCCGACCGCGAAGCCTTTCCCAAGCTGTCGCCGACTTTTGAATCGACGGTGCCCGGCATCTTCGTCATTGGCGCGCTCGCGGGCTATCCGCTGATCAAGCATTGCATGAACCAGGGCTATGACGTCGTCGAGTTCATCAACGGCAACATTAGCCTGACCCCCGCCGACGAAAAGGATCTGGCGGCGATCTTCGCGGGCTTGCCGCAGCAGAAATCGGTGACCGAATGGCTCGACTATCTGCGCGAGCGGGTGCGCATCTTCGCCGACGTTTCGCCGCTCCAGATGCGCGAGTTCATGCTCGATTCGAAGGTCGCTTTCTATCGCGCCGGTGAGGTGGTGTTCGAGAAGGGAGACCCCGGATCGTCGCTGTTCGCGATCGCCGACGGCCATGCCGAGGTCGAGGTCGCACCCGGCGTCACCGTGCCGATCGAGCAGGGATCGATTTTCGGCGAGGTCGGCCTGATCTCCGGCCGCAAGCGCGGCGCGACGATCCGCGCAGGCGCCGACAGCATTTTCGTCGAAGTGTCGCGCACCGCGGCGCTCAAGCTGATGGCCGCGGTGCCGGGCGCCAAGCGCGTGATCAACCGCATCTCGCTCGAACGCCAGTTGCTCCAGATATTCAAGGGCGGGCTGACCGTCGACGACTTGGGGCCCGTGGTCGACACCGCCGAGGTCGAGCGCATCCCCGCGGGCAAGGTGGTGGTGACTGAAGGCGAGCAGGGCGACGACGTCTATGTCATCCGCTCGGGCTCGATGGTCGTCGAGAAGGACATCGGCGGCAAGCCGATCTTCCTGCGCTATCTGCCCGCCGGCAGCTTCTTCGGCGAGATGGGCGTGCTGAGCGGCGCGCCGCGCAACGCGACGGTGAAGGCCGCGGTCGGCAGCGAAGTCATCAAGCTGACCGGCGAGAGCTTCCGCAAGATGCTCGCCGCGCGGCCGCAGGTGCGCGAGGCGACCGAGGCCGCGGTGGCCGAGCGCGCGCAGATGAACAGCTTCATCGAATCGCGCAAGGCAAGCTATTCGAGCGCGGTCGACCTTTATTCCGATACCGCGGGCTTCATCATGAAGGAGGGGCTGGGCGAAGCGACCGACGCGCTGCTGATCGACGAAAATCTGTGCGTCGGCTGTGACAATTGCGAAAAGGCGTGCGCCGACAGCCACGAAGGCCTGTCGCGGCTCGACCGCGAGGCGGGCAAGACCTTTGCGCATCTGCATGTGCCGACGAGTTGCCGCCACTGCGAGCATCCGCACTGCATGGCCGATTGCCCGCCGAACGTGATCCACCGCGGCCCCGACGGCGAGGTGTTCATGGAGCCCGGCTGCATCGGCTGCGGCAATTGCATGCGCAACTGCCCTTATGGCGTGATCCGCATGGAAGCCGCGCCGCCCGAGAAGCCGAGCCTGCTGCGCTGGCTGCTCACCGGCTTCGGTCCCGGCCCCGGCGAGCCGTCGCCCAAATGGACCAAGAAGCAATTGGGCGATGAAAAACCCAAGAAGATCGCGGTGAAGTGCGACATGTGCAAGGGCATCGCGGGTGGCCCGGCCTGCGTGCGTGCGTGCCCGACCGGCGCCGCGATCCGCGTGTCGCCCGAGGAATTCCTGTCGATCGCGCGGCTTCAGGAGGATGCGGGCTGATGGCATCGCTCTTTCAGCGGCGCCGCTCGAAGGCGACCCAGACCGAGCGCGTGCGCGAGCGGCGGCACGAGGGATTCCTGCGCTACGCCAATTTCCGCTGGGCGAAGATTTCGGGCGGGCTCTGCCTGCTGATCATCGTCTCCTATGCGCTGATCGACGTCACGCCGCGGCCGAGCGGCGGCACCTGGTATGGCTATACGCTGGGGACGATCGGGGCGCTGCTGATCCTGTGGCTGACCGCGCTCGGTTATCGCAAGCGCAAGATGACGAGCGATTACTGGTCCTTGAAGGCCTGGACCTCGGCGCATGTCTATCTGGGTTTGAGCCTGATCGTCATCGGGACGTGGCACACCGGCTTCCAGCTCGGCTGGAACGTCCACACGCTCGCCTGGGTGCTGATGATGCTGGTGATATTGTCGGGGCTGTACGGCGTCACCGTCTATGCGACCTTGCCCGCCGCGCTGTCGAATAACCGCGACGAGATGACGCAGATGCAGATGCTCGAGGCGATCCGCGCTTTTGACCGCCAGCTTCACACCGCCGCGCAGCCGCTGACGCCCGAGGATACCGCCCCGGTGCTCGCGGCGCTCGACGACGACCCGTTTGCGGGCGGCATCATGGCGCGATTGTCGGGGCGCTATCCCCGCTGCGCGACCGCCGCCGCGCTCGGTGCGCTCCGCGTATCGCGGAGCAGCAATGCCGAGGCGCGCGAGAAGGTGGTCGGCCTGCTCTCGCAGAAGGAAGCGGCGCTCGCGCGGCTGCGCCAGCATCTTCGCATTCGGGCTTTGCTCGAAATCTGGCTCTATGTGCATGTGCCGCTGACCTTTGCGCTGATCGCGGCGCTGTCGGCGCACATCATCAGCGTCTTCTTCTACTGGTAAGGCGGGGAGAGGGGACCATGAGCTTCATCCTGCGCCGCATCTCGACGACGAAGACCGGCAAGCAGATCATCCGCGACCAGGCGCTGCCGGGCGATACGATCACGCTCGGCCGCGACGCCGGCAACATCATCCATATCGCCGATCTGGCCGTGAATCCGCAGCACGCGACGATCACAAGCGCCGACGGCCGCCATGTCCGCGTCGCGGCGAGCGAGGGGCTGGGGTTCGATTTCAACGGCCGTACCGTCGACGCCGCCGACATCGACAGCGCCGCGGGCGCCGAACTGCGCTTCGGCGGCCACCGCCTGACGATCGCGCGCGAGGGCGACGACATCATCCTGCTCGTCGAGCGGATCGACGAATTGTCGCAGTCGTCGAAGGATGTCGACGAGGCCAAAGCCTTTTCGCTCGCCGGGGTGATGCCGGGCAAGCGGATGGGCGCCTGGACCTTCGGCATCATCGTTCTGCTCGCGTTCCTGATCGGACCGATCTGGGCGTGGCACAGCTTTCGGAATGTCGACGAGCGACCGCAGGGCTATCACGCCGACATGGCCTGGTCGTCGGGACCGCTATCGAGCGCCCACGCCAATCTGAAGGGTGATTGCCAGGCGTGCCACGTCGAGCCCTTCGTTGCGGTGACCGACAAGGCGTGCGTCGGCTGCCACACCGGCGAACACAAGGCGATGAGCATGGCGCACGCCAATGCGCCGACCGCGATGCTGCTCGCCGCGCGGCATCCGCCCGGGGTGGGCGAGAAGGTGCTCGCTGGGTTCGCGAAAGCGTTCAACCGCCCGCAGGGACGATGCGTCGACTGCCATACCGAGCATGAGGGCGCGGGGCCGATGCCCGCGACGCCGCAGAAATTCTGCGCCGACTGCCACGACGGGATGAAGGCGCGGCTGATCGATGCAGGATTCAAGCCGACGGTCGCCGATGCCGCCGATTTCGGCACGCTGCATCCCGAGTTCCGCCCGTGGGTCCATGCCGCGCCGGGCGCCAAGCCGATCCGCGCCTCGGGCACGGCGGCGCTGGACTATAATGGCCTCAAATTTCCGCACGACATTCACTTGAGCGCGACCAGCGGTGTCGCCCGCATGGCGGCCAGCTTCCGAGGCCGCTATGATTTCGGTAACAAGCTCGAATGCGAAAATTGCCATCGTCCGGAGAGCGACGGGGTGCGAATGAAGCCGGTCGAGATGGAGCGCGACTGCGCGATGTGCCACAGCCTCGCTTTCGAGACCGTCGGCGGCGTGACGCGCACCCTGCGCCACGGTGAACCCGATCAGGTCGTCGCCGATCTTTTCGCTTATTACCGCTCGACCCCGCCGACGCGGCCGCTGCAACTCGGCGGCATGGAGCGGCGTCGACCGGGTGCCTATGCCGAGGGGCAGGTCTACAACATCTATTTCCGCGAGGTCGCGGTGCGCCCGAACCGTGCAGAGGATGCGGTGCGCGCGGTCTTCTCGAAGGGCGGGGCCTGCTACGACTGTCACACGATCTTCGTGCCGGTATCGGGCAACCGCTGGCGCGTCCAGAAGGTCGTCCAGTCCCCGCGCTTCCTGTCGAAGGGCTGGTTCGATCACGCCGACCCCGGCCATGCCAAGGTCGAGTGCGCGACCTGCCATACCGAAGCGCCCCGGTCGAAGCGCTCCGAACAGCTTCTGGTTCCGGGGCTCGCGCCGTGCCGCACCTGCCATGTCGGCGAAAGCGGCGCCACGGTCGCAAAGGTGAAGGAGCCGACCCGATCCTCGTGCGCCATGTGCCACGAATATCACAGCGACGGGGGCAAGCCGTGGATGCCGGAACGCCAGCGCAAGAAAAAGGTCGCGATGGTTACCGATCATCCACCCCGGGAGGTCTATGCTGTGACGGCGATCACAGGTCCGGCGCGGCGCAAGCTTTATGATGTGACATGGCGCACACCGGTGCTGGGATTCGCAAGACAGGGCGGATGACGATGGGGCGGCCGCGACCAGGCGGCCGGAGCAGGGGCAGAGGACGGACATGCTGATCGCCCAGATCACCGATATTCATATCGGTTTCGATCCTGATAACCCCGCGGAATATAACCGCAAGCGGCTCGACGACGTGCTCGACGTGCTGATCGAGGGGCCGAACCGTCCCGACCTGTTGCTCGCGACCGGCGACATCACCGATCGCGGCGACCCCGACAGCTACCGCCGGCTGGCGACCGCTTTCTCGCGCTGCCCCTTTCCGGTGTGGCCGAGCGTCGGCAACCATGATCTGCGCGACAATTTTCACGCGCAGTTTCCGGGTTTTGACGACGGCAACGGCTTTATCCAATATGCGGTCGAGCTGCCCGAACTGCGGCTGGTCACGATCGACACGCTCGAGGAAGGGCGGCACGGCGGCGCCTTTTGCGACGCGCGGGCGGCGTGGCTCGACGCCGAGCTGGCGAAGGACCGGAACAAACCGACCTATATCGTGATGCATCACCCGCCCGTCGAAAGCGGCATCGAATGGATGAACACCCATCCCGACGAGCCATGGGTGCATCGCTTCACGGACGTCGTCCGCCGCCACGACCAGGTGCGCGGCCTTATTTGCGGCCACCTCCACCGCGCCGTCACCGTCGCGTGGGAAGGGCGCACGATCGCCATCTGCTCGTCGACCGCGCCGCAGGTCTCGCTCGACCTTCGCCCGATCGACGAGAACAAGCCCGACGATCGTCCGATGATCGTCGCCGAAGACCCCGCCTATGCGATCCACCGCTGGAACGGGCGCGAACTTGTGAGCTTCTACGACCACGCCGGGGCGCACACGATGCTCGCCAAATATGACGAGCGGCTGCAACCGCTGGTGCGCGAGCTGAAGGCCGAGCGGCCGGTCTGAACGCTTTTCCGTCGCGCTTGCGCAGACGGCGTTTTCAGTACCCCAGTGTCAAATCGACCCGCGGCTCGACCGGCTCGCCCTTGTGCCAGCGGCCCAGATTTTCGAGGAAACGTTCGGCGGCGCGGACGAACATCTTGTCCTGCGCGCGGCCTGAAAGGTGCATGGTGATGTGCGCGTTGTCGAGGCTCCACAGCACGTCGTCGGCGGGGAGCGGTTCGGGGGTGGTGACGTCGAGAAAGGCCGACGCGATCTGTTTCGCGTCGAGCGCTGCGACGAGCGCGTCCTGATCGACCACCGCGCCGCGCGCGATGTTGATCAGGGTCGCGGTGGGTTTCATCGCGGTCAGTTCGGCGGCGCCGATCATGCCGTCGGTTTCGGGGGTCGCGGGGACCGCGAGGATGACCCAGTCGAATTCGCCGAGCCGCGCGCGCCACTGGTCGGGGGTCAGCGTATTGGCGCCAGGGGACCGGCGCACGACGGTGACGTCGACCGCGAAGCCCTTCAGCCGCTCCTCGATCAGCTTGCCGATCGCGCCATAGCCGAGCAGCAGCGCCTTCGACCCATAGAGTTCGACCTTGCCCGGCGATTCGATCAGCCACTCGCGCCGCTCCTGCGCGCGGACGACGTCGCGATAGCCCTTGGCGACCGTGAGCATTCCCATCACGACATATTCGGCGATGGTGATCGCGTTGATACCCGCGCCGTTCGTCACCACCGTGCCGCGTTCCTTGAGCAGGTCGAGCGGCATGCCGTCGACCCCGGCATAGATCGAGTTGAGCCACTTCATCTTCGTCGCGGCAGTGACCGCGGCGGCCATGTCCTTCTTGTCGTACATGTCGAACCAGCCGATCTCGGCTTCGGGCGCGAGCGCCATCGCCTCTTCCTTGCTCATGAAGAAGCGCGGTTCGACCCAATCGGGCAGGCGGCTTTCGACGAGCGGCCGGATCAGGCCGGACAGGACGGTGATGGTTTTGGTCATGCATCTCCCCTCCCGCTTGCGGGAGGGGCCGGGGGAGGGCCTGTCCAAATACGCAACGGGTCGGGCCAACATGCCCTCCCCTAACCCCTCCCGCAAGCGGGAGGGGAATTAATTGTCCAGCCGCCAATCCCATCCCAGCGGGTCGCCGTCCATCACCTCGACACCTGCGGTGATGAGTTCGTCGCGCAACGCGTCGGAGGCGGCGAAATCCTTTGCCGCGCGGGCGTCCTTGCGGCGGGCGAGGATGGTCTCGATTGCCGGTTCGTTGATCGTTGCGGTTTTAGGGCGAAGCCGCAGCTCCTCGCGCGACAGCGTCAGCAGTTGCAGGCCGAGCACGGCGTCCATCGCCGCCAGCGTGGCGCGTTTCTGCCCCGCATCGACTTTTTTCATCGCTGCCGCCTCTTCGAGCAAAGTCAGCGCGACGGGGGTGTTGAGATCATCCGACATGGCGGCGTCGAATTTGGCGAGCAGGTCGGCAAGGCGGCGGTCGGCGATCTCCGCTTCGCCGGCATCGCGCACCGACGCGGCCGCCATCACCAGCCGCTTCAGCCGCGTCAGCGTGGCGCCGAGGCCTTCCCACGAAAATTCCAGCTCCGACCGGTAGTGCGCCTGCAGGCACATCAGGCGGTAAGCGAGGGGGTGGTAGCCCCGGTCGACCAGCAATTGCAGGCGCAGGAACTCGCCCGAGCTCTTCGACATCTTGCCGCCGCGATCGATCAGGAAATTATTGTGCATCCACATCCGGGCGCCCGAATGCTCGGCGCAGTCGAGGCTGCCGCAGCCGCGATAGGCCTGGTTCTGCGCGATCTCGTTCGGATGATGGATCTCGCGGTGATCGATGCCGCCGGTGTGGATATCGAAGGGCATCCCGAGCTCGGCCTCGCCCATCACCGAACATTCGAGGTGCCAGCCGGGCGCGCCGCGGCCCCAGGGCGAATCCCATTCCATCTGCCGCGTCTCGCCGGGCGGGGTCTTGCGCCAGATCGCGAAGTCGGCGGCGTGGCGCTTGCCCTCGACTTCCTCGATCCGGCCCTCCCCTTCGTCGGTCACCGCACGCGCGAGGCGGCCGTAATCGGCGACGGTCGAGACGTCGAAATAGAGGCCGCTGTCGAGCTCGTAGCAATGCGCATCGGCGATACGCTCCGCGAACGCGATCATCCGCGGCACATAGTCGGTCGCGACGGTCCATTTGGCGGGATCGCGGACGCCCAGCCAGCCGAGGTCGCGCTTGAATTCGGCGGTATAGAAAGCCGCGACATCCCACGCCGATTTGCCCTGCGAGGCCGCGGCCTTTTCCATCTTGTCGTCGCCGGCATCGGCGTCCGACGTCAGGTGGCCGACGTCGGTGATGTTGATGACATGGCGGAGTGTGTAGCCTTTGAACGACAGGGTGCGGCCGAGCGTGTCGGCAAAGACATAGGCGCGCATGTTGCCGATATGCTGATAATTATAGACCGTCGGTCCGCAGCTATAGACGCGGGCCTCGCCGGGATGGACGGGTCGGAAATCTTCCAGGCGGCGCGTCAGGCTGTTGAACAGCCGCAGAGGCGCGCCGGAATCCGCGAGCGGGGCAGGGGCGTCGGTCATATCCGCGCCCTTGCCCCGCTCCGGGGTGGTCCGTCAACCGAAAGGCTCAGGGCTGCGTGTCGGTGGTCGGCGTCCACAGATCGTCGTTGCCCGCGCCGGTCACCGGATCGTCGAGCAAAGGCTCGCCGGTCAGCGGGTCGAGGGCGCGCATCGTGATCAGCGCGGTCGGCAGGCTGGTGCCGTCGCCGCTGTCATCGTCGCCATCGACTTCCTTCTCGATCACGTCTTGGACCGGGAAGTTCGATTCATAGTCGGGCTGCTCGGGTGGGACGAAGGAGCAGGCGGCGACGCCGGCGATCAGGCAGCCGTTGAAGGTCGCCGCCGGGTTGTAGAGATCGGACGGGACCACCACGCCGCCGCCGTTGATCGTCAGCAGCGGGATCGTGTCGAGCCCCGTTACCTGCCCGTTCGGGCCCAGATGCACCCCGTTGAGCACGATCCGCGCATTGCCTTCGGTCGCGACATTGAGCCCGCCCGCGCCGAAGGTCAGGCCGCGCCGCTGGGCATAGTCGGTGCCGCTGCCGCTGTTCTGGACATAGGCATTGCCGTTGAAGTTCATGCCGCGCGCGAAAAGCGCCCCTTCGTCGAGGGTGATGCCGTCGTTCTGCGCCAGCCGCGTTTCGATCGCCTCGAGCGTGGTGGCATTGGCAACGTCGTCGATGGCCTCCGGCGTGGCGACGATGATATCCCTCGACCGCATGTTGAGCTGTCCGCCCGGTGCGTCGTTCGCGCCGACCAGGCGCACCGAACCCTGACCCAACAGGACTTCGAGCGCCGTGTCGGCGCGCAGATTGAGCGCGTTGGTGTCCGAAAGCCCGGTCAACTGGACATCGCCGAGAACGCGCATCTTGCCCGGCGTAAAGATCGACAGCGATCCGGTGGCGCCGAGATTTGCCCCCGACCCGCCCGCGGTCATGGTGAAGTCGTCGACCACGACATCGGGCTGCGCGGTTCCGCCGACCAGCGATGGGGCGGCGACGAATACCTCCGGCGCAAATATATCGACATTGTTGCCGAAGACGCGCGTCAACTCGTCGGCATCGATATGATAGCCATCGCGCGTCCCGGTGCCGCCGACGAAGGTCTGCTGCTCGTTGTTGCTGTTCTGGAACGACAGCCCCTGCGTCACGCCTGCCGTGCCGACGCGCGCGGCGCTGCCGATCTCGATATCGCCGGACGCCAGCGTGATATTCTCTCCGGTCACGATGCCGCTGATCTGCACCGACGTGAAGGCGTTTGCGTTGAGCGAACTCGTCACCGTGACATTGTTCAGCGTGACGGATCCGTTTGTCGCCGAGATGTTGGCGCTGTTCGCGGTCAGCGTATCGATGCTGATCCGCTCGCCCGCGCTGGCCAGGTCGACACGGCCCGCGATGTTGCCGTTGACGACGACCAAATCGCCGCTCGTTCGAACCGCCGCATCGCCGACATCGGTGACCAGATTGGCGAAGGTCAGATTGCCGCCATCGCCGATGAACAGGCTATCGCCGCTCGCGTCGACATCTCCGGTCGATGTCAGCGAGCCGAGGTTGATGAGGCCGTCGCTGCTGGCGAGAGTCGTCGCGCCGCCGCTTTCGACCCGGTCGGCGGCAATTCCCGTTGCACCCGCGAGGTTCATGTCGCCGCCGCTCGCGACGCCGGTCACGGCAATCGCGCCGTTGGCGGTCAGCGTGACATTGCCTTGCCCCGTAATGCGGCCGCCGTCGATGCCCGCGGCCGAGGCGATGACGACATCGCGTCCCGCGGTGAGCGTCTGGAGCGCGTTGCCGCCGGGGGTGGCCAGATCGGCGAGTTGGACGTTGCCGGCGTTGATCGCGATATCGCGACCCGCCTGCACGGAGCCGGTGACGTTGGCGGTCCCGGCCGCATCGACGACCACGTCGCTGAACGCGTCGAGCCCGGCCAGCGTCGTATCGCCGCCCGAGGTGCGGATGCTGCTGTCGCCGCCGGTGACGCCGAGGCCCAGCGTCTCCGCGCCGTTCAGCGCGATCGTGGTCGCGGCGGTCAGGAAGATGTCGTCGCCCGCCGACAGACCGCTCGCGCCGACCGACGCGCCCGACGACCGAAGGTCGATGTCGGCGCCGTCTAGCGAGGTCGATCCTTCGCCCTGCCCGATGGTGAAGCCGCCCGTCGGGGAATAGTTCAGCAGGAAGCCGTCGGGCCCGAGGCCGGTCGCGCTCACGTCATTTGCGATGACCGCACCCGTGGCCCGCACATCGAGATCGTCTCCGACGCTGATTTCCGAAAGGGTCGCGGGGCCTTGCGCGAGAATGAGCATGTCCTCGCCCGCCGCGGCGTTGGTCAGCGCGACCGACCGGCCGTTGACGCCGAACATCCCGCCGGCGCTGCTGTCGGTCAGGGTGACGTTGCCGGCAGCATCGACATAGACGTTGCCGCCGCTCGGCAGATCGGGGTTGGACGAGTCGGGATAGCCGCCCGTCGCGCTGACCGACGCGACGACATTGCCGCCCGCGCTTAGTAGCGCGTCGCCGCCGGCGCTATAGGTGCCGCTGATGTTCCCGGCCGCCAAAACGGAGATATTGCCGGTGATGGCGGCGTTGTCGATCGCGACCGCGCCGGTCGTGCCGGTCGCCGAAAGCGAAGCGGCGGCGGTGACGCTGTCGGTGTCGATGCTGCTGCCCGCCAGATGGACGTCCGCGCCCGCGACGATCGATACCCCGGTGACCGTGCCCGGATCGCCTTCCGACGTGGTCGTGTCGAGATCGACATAGCCGCCTGCGTCGAGCGCGTCGAAGGCAATCGATTGTCCGTCGATGTCGATGAAGCCGCCCGCGGTCGCATCCGCCAAGTTGACGGCGCCCACCGCGCCGATGTCGAGGTTGCCGCCCGCGACCAGCGGTCCGGTCGCCGTGATCGTGCCGCCCGAGGTGGCGGTCAGATTGTTGAACGCGCGGACATTGGCGGCGGCGATGCCCGCGTCCCCCGTCAACATGATGTTCGACAGATCGGCGGGCGTCGTCACGATCTGCAGGAAGGAGATCGTCGGCGACGAGGGGATTGGAGCATAGACGATGCTGCGGTCGTCGCGGCCGGTTCCGGTCGTCGCGGCGTTGGTGACGCTGACCAGCCCGTTGGCCTGGACGGTCAGGTCGTCGCCGGCGGTGATACCCGACAGCGTCGCCGTCGTTCCGGCAAGGACGAAGACATCCTCGCCTGCGCTCGCTCCGGTCAGGCTCGCCGCGCCGTTTGCCTGAACGCCCAGCATCGTTGCAGCGCTGCTGTTCGTCAGGGTCACATTGCCGTCGGCCTCGGCGAACACATAGCCTTCGGAGGTGAAACTGCCCGATGGGTCGACATAGCCGCCCGCGGCATCGGCTTCGGCGGTCACATTGCCATTGGCATTGAGATTGACGTTGCCGCCCGCGCGATAGGTGCCCGAAAGATCGGTACCGGCAAAGACCGAAATATCGCCTGCGACATTGGCCAGACCGATCGCGGCATTGCCCGTGTTCGCGGTCACGAACAGCGATTGGCCGGACTGAACGGTCCCGTCGATGTCGACGCTTCGTCCATTAAGGCTGACGCCGCCGTCGGCGGTGATATTGGTGCCGACGATGCCGTCGGTGGCGCCCGTGCCCGACGCATTCAGCGACACGAACGTGCCCGCGTTCGCATTGTTGAAGTCGATCGATCGCGCGGTGACGGCGATATGGCCGCCCGCGGTCGAATTGCCGAGATCGGCGGTCGTCACCACATTGATGTCGATATCGCCGCCGGCGATGATCGAATTGAGTCCGGTGCGGAAGCTGTAGGTATTGGCCAGGAAGTCGTCCACCGCCTCGGCATGTTCGATGACGGCGAGGTCGTTGGCGGTGATGACGATATCGTTGCCCGAAATCCGGTCCGCGATGACGCTGGAGACCGGGCCGATGCCCTGAAGCGTCAGCGTGCCGCCGGCGCTCAGCAGCGTGCCGGGGTCCGCGTTGATATTGAGCCCGCTCGATATCGACAGGTCGCCGGCGGCAGAAAGCGTCGGCGCTGCGCCGCGATCCGTATGCGTGACATGGACCGTATCGAAAGCGTCGATCGTCAGATTGCCGGTAGCGCTCACCTGACCGTCGCCTTGCGCGTCGATGTCGACGCCGCCGTTGGTGCGCAGCGTCATGTCGCCCCCCGTGGCGGCCGTCGTGGCGATCGAACCGCCGGTCGCGGTCAGGAAGATTCCGGGCGATGCCGGCGTGGTGTTGCCGTTGACCGGCTCCGCATACCCCGTCGCTTCGGCGGTCAGGCTGTTCATCGTGATCGCGCTGTTGTCGGCACGCAGTTCGATGCGCCCGGCAAGGCTGCCGTTCGCCTGGATGCTCGTGTCGCCGAGGGTGATCCCGCCGGTGCCGCCGGGCGTCGTCAGTGCCTCGATGACGACGGTGCCGCCCTGATCGGCAACCGTGCCGCCGAAATTGCCGTCGCTGCCCGATCCGGTGCCGCCGTTGCCGCCGGCCCCGGACACGCCGCCGACGGTGATCGCGACGGGCGCGCCGTCCGACGTGACGGTGCCGCCGTTGGCGAACAGGTGGACGATGCCGCCGAGTGCGCCGCCGCCGGTCCCGCCGTCGCCGCCGGTGAGCATGGGCGCGTTCAGATTGTTGCCGCCGTTGCCGCCGTTGCCGCCGGTCCCGCTGCTGCTGAAATCGCCGCTGAGGCCGATCGTCGCGCCGTTGCTCGCGGCGACCTCGATGATTCCGCCCGCGCCGAACCCGCCGTTGCCGCCGCGCCCGGCGACGGTCGGCGCTGCCAGGGAATCGCCGAAGACGGTGCCGCCGTTGCCGCCGGTCGCGCTGGTAAGGAAATTGCTCTGCGAGACAACGGCTTCGGCATCGGCGCCATTCGCTTCGACACGCGCGGTGCCGCCTATGGCGTCGCCGCCATTGCCGGCGTCGCCCGAATCTCCGAAGCCGCCGTTGCCGCCCGTTGCGCTACTGTCGAGAGCGAGCGTCAGCTGGCCGGCGTCATGATTGTCGATGATCGCCTGAGCGGTGCCGCCTTCGGCGAGGCCGCCGTCACCGCCGGTGCCTTCCGACGGGCCGTTGCCGCCCTGGCCGCCGGTCGCGATCGCGCGGGCGGACAATCCGCCGGAGGGGCCCAGGGTCAAGGCGGTCGTGCCGAGATTGAGCGTTGCCGTGCCGCCGGCGGCCGCGCCGCCGTCGCCGCCAACGCCGCCGCCGATCGACGGACCCGTGCTGCTCGACGAATACATGGTGCCGCCGGTGCCGCCATTGCCGCGCGCCTCGGCCACGACGATATCGGAGGTCAGGCTGCCCGAAATCAGGTTGAGCGTCGCGAGGCCGCCGTTGCCGGTTCCGCCGGCGCCGCCTGCTCCCGCTTCGAGACCGTCGGTGAAGAAGTCGCCACCGCTGCCGCCGGTACCGCTGGCATAGGCGCCGAGGACGCCCGCATTGACGACCGCGGTGCCGCCGATAGTGATCGTCGCCGTTCCGCCCTGACCCAACCCGCCCGTGCCGCCGTCGCGGCCGAAATCGGGGTCATCATTGCCCGTCAAACCCTGTCCGCCCTCGCCGTTCGCCGTCACGACGACCGAACCGCCGTTGGCGTTGAAGGTGCCGCCGGTCAAGCTGAGCGTCGCGAGCCGGCCGATGCCGTTGCCCGCTTCGCCGCCTTCGCCGTTCGCGGTGATCAGCACATTGCCGGTGGTCACGGCGCCGCCGGTCTGGGTGAAGGCGACGCTGCCGCCGCGTCCTTCGCTGCCGTCACCGCCGATGCCGTCCGCGGACAAGGCGATGCCGGTCGTGCTCGTCGAAGTGGTGAGGCTACCGCCCTGCATGTCGAGCGTGATCGTGCCGCCCCGCGCATCGCCCGGCCCGGAGACGAAGCCGTCATAATAGGCGCCGGCGATGCCGTTGGCCTGGGCTTCGAGCGTATCGACCGACAAGATGCTGTTCGCACCGGCGCCGACCCCGATCGCTATCGTCCCGCCCGTCGCCAGCGACGCGCTGCCCGGATCGTCGCGGCCCGAGGTGGCGTCGGCATTCAGCGTGAGACCCCGCAGGCGGATCGCGCCGCCATCGGCGATCATCCGGATGCCGCCGCCGGTCGCGGTGCTGCCGTCGGCGCTGATCCCGTCGATGGCTGCCGCCTCCAGTTCCGAGACGCCGGCTGCGGTCGCGGCGACGGTGCCGCCGCCGCGCGCGATGATCGAGACGTTGCCGCCCCGTGCGGCGCCGTTGTTGCCGTCGGTGTTGACGACGCTGCCGTTGGCGCGCGCCTGATAGGCTTGGGCGGAGAGGGTACCGCCGGTGTCGGCGAGGAAATCGACCGAGCCGCCGGTGCCGGTGCCGGCGCTGAGCAGCGGGGAGATGTTCGAGCTGCCGCCGAAGGCGTTGCCCGACAGGATGGCCATGCCGCTGATCGTGCCGCCGGTCGTCGCCGAAACGCCGATCGTGCCGCCGCTGCCGCTGCCGGCATTTTCGTGGAGGCCCGTGGCGGCGGTGCCGCTGGCGTCGAGAAGGACCGAGCCGCCGGACAGGCCCAGCACCGATCCGGCGCCGACGGCCGAAATGGCGATTGTGCCGCCTTCGGCGTCGCCGCTTCGCGCGGTCGTGCCGCTACCGCTACGGCCCTCGCCGCTGACGGCGCTTGCATTGATGGTGAGCGAGGTCATCTGCGCGTTGCCGCCCAGCACCTCGACCACCGCGTCGCCGCCGGTCGCGTCGCCGCCACGTGCATTTTCGCCGCTCGCCGCATCGAAATCGCCGGCAGAGCCGCCCGCCGCCGATACGTCGATGTCGGTGAGGCCGGTGCTGCGGGGCGAGGTGCCGGTGGCGTTGAAGCGCAGCGTCGCGGTGCCGCCGATGCCTTCGCCGCCGTTCTGCGACGCCACGGGGCCGGTCAGCGGGTCGTCAACGTCGCCGCCGCCGCCGATCCCGGTGGCCGCGAGACTGGTCTGCGATGCCTGCAGCAAGCTATTGGCTCCGGTCGCTTCGACCAGCGTGTCGCCGCCGTGCCCGATTCCCGACTGGTCGAGGCCGAAGCCGCCTTGGCCATTGGCCTCCAGCGTCAATCCCGCCGTGGTGGAAAGGCTGGCGCCGTTCTGGACGCGAACCGTCGCGGTCCCCCCGGTTCCCGCGCCGCCGGTATCCGCGATGTCGAAACCCGATGAGGGCAGCGCGCCATATCCGTTGGCGTGAAGATAGATATCGCCGCCGCTGAGCGAACTGCCCGCGCCCGCGACGGTGAGCGTCACCGAGCCGCCGGTTCCGTCGCCGCTCGCAAGGCCGCCGTCGTCGAAACCGCCGAAGGCGTCGGCGGAGAGAGAGAGGCCGCCGCTGGCGATCATCTGCCCGCCGTTGGTGATGGTCAGGCCGGCGCTGCCGCCCTGGGTGTCGCCGGTCGCGGTGCCGAAAAAGCCCGGCGCCGAGATCGAGGTGAGGCCCTGGACGGAGAGTTGGCCGCCCGCGACGTTGATCGCGGCATCGCCGGGTGTCGTGGCGTTACCGCCCGAGACGACGCTCAGATTGCCTGTCACGAAGCCCACGCGGCCGGCATTGATGGTCAGCGTGGCGCTCGTGTCGCCGGTGAAGAAGCCGTCGCCTTGAATCGCGAAGCGCCCCTGCTGCGGCGGGGGGACGAAGGTAAAGGGGCCGCCGGTCGGGACGACGCCGAACGGCTGGCCCAGAAAGGCGCCGCTGGCATGGGCCTCGACATTGCTGCGAAAGATGATGTCGTTGACCGTGATGTCTGCCGCCGCGGCGGCGGGGTTGCGGGTGAGATAGGCCTCTCCCGTAAAGGCATTACTGGTTACGTCATAGCCCGCCGACAGGATGACGCGGCCGTCCGAATCGGTCTGAGCCGATGCCGCTGCGTCCTGATAGCCGACCTGACCCGATACCAGCATCGTCACGGCATCATTCTTGGGGATCGCGACCATGTAGATGCGTTGCGCGGGCCCCGATGCCTGTTGTTCGGGGCCCGTGGTGATGCCGGTGTGCGTAATCGCCTGGCCGCCTGTGGCGCCGACCCCGACTTGGATGTCGAACAGCCCCGCGTTCATCGTGATGTCGGCCGCTTCGGCGGCGACATAGGCGGCCGAGCCATAGACCTCGACACGCCCCGCCTGTGTGACGCGCGGCGCGACGAGCGCGACATAGCTGCTGCCGGGGGCACCCAGCTGGTTCGCATGGATTTCACCGTTCACGGTGACCCCGCGCGTACTGCCGGGCGTCGTGGCCATGAAGCGGATGCTGCGGACCGTCGGGTCGGTCGGATCGGGCGAGCCGAAAAATCCCCCGCTAGTGTCGATGTCGCTTGTCGTCAGCACGAGGCTGCCGACATTGATCACGCCGGAACTGCCGATCAGGATGCCGCCTGCGTTGTAGAACCAGATGCTGCCGCCCTGCGTGCCTGACGTCAGGCCGATATAGCTGTTGATTTCCCCGTTCAGCGCGATCTGGCGACTGAGCGAGCCGCCCGCACCGTTCACGAAGCGGTTGAGAACGACATAGTCGCCGGTGCCGTTGAAATTCCAAGTGCTGCCCGACGGCAGGAAATCTATGTCGCCGGTCCCGGTCGTGTCGGTCGGCACCCAGTTGATGATCGTCTGGGCATCGGTAACGCTCACATTGGTAGTGTGGTTCGCCGCATCGGTACCGATCGTGACGGTACCCGGCGGGTTCAGCGCGCTTCCTGCGACCTGCGCCTGTGCCGGGCCGCCATAAGCGAGCGCCATGATGCCGGCGGCGATCGCGCAACTGCTGAGGAGGCGCCGCTTGCCGTTGCGAACGGGCGAGGGAGTGGCGGTGGCACGCATGGCGGTGGTCCTTGCTGCAAAGGTCATGGCTCAGCGCGCCTTCACGCCGAACTGGGTGGTGAGCGACACCAGGAAACGCGGATTGGGCCGCTCGGCCAGAAAGCCGCCCTTGTTGAGCGGCACGGCCAATGTCATGTCGAGGCGGCCGAGATTGCCATAGGCAAGGCGCAGGCCGCCGCCGCCCGAATAGAGTTTTTGCGGATTGAGCCCGTTGAAGCTGCTGTCCTTGTTCCACACCCACGCGGCGTCGAAGAAGACGAACGGCTGGACCGCGAAACTTTTGGTGTTGCCGGGGATGAACGAGCCGTAGCGCGCCTCGGCCGACACCGCGACGCCGCTGTCCCCGATCACCGTGCCAGGGTCGAAGCCGCGGCCGACGGTGAAATTGCCTCCCGAAAATTCCTCATAGGCGACGAGCGGATCGCTGGCCCATTGCGCGCGCGGCGCGACCGCCAGCGTAAAGGATTTCGCGGGCCGCCATTCGGCCTGCGCGCTGGCGCGGACGAGGAAGGCGTCGGGCTTCGCCTCGATGCGGGTCAGCGGGATCGCGCCGGGCAGGAAACAGGCCGCCCCGCCGGGGCCGCAATCGTCGCTGGCGCCAAGGGCGTTCAATCCCTGCCGCGCTTCGATCGAGGCGCCGAGCGACCAGCGCGGTTCCGATGGGCTGTAGCCGTTCTTGCCCGCGATCGACGCCGGGTCGATCCAGCCCGCGTCGGCGCGCAGGTTGAGCACGCGGATGCGGTCGCGGTTGAGCGGCAGCGGGCCGAGCTTGATGTCCTGGTCGATGATGTCGAGCCCGCCGCCCAGCGTCACGCGCCGCGCCTGCGTCAGGACGAGCGGATAGGAAGCGAACAGACTGACGATCTGGGTGTTCGACTTGACCGGGAAGCCGGTGATGTCGGGGCGGGTCCAAGCGTAGGTGTAACTCGCGCCGAAACGCAGCCCTTCGCCGCCGACGCGGAATTCATGCGCGAGCTGGAGCACATTCTGTTCGTCGAAATCGGGCGTCGCATAGAAGCTGAGCGTGGTCAGGTCGCCCATGCCGGTCAGGCCGGCGATGCGCGCGCGGGCGATCCCGCCCCAGCGGCCGACATCCTTCGAGCCGAAATTCTGGGCGTTGAAATCGAAGACGGCGGGGGTGCGGACCACCGTGACCTCGCCGACCACTTCGCCGGGCGCCGCACCGGGACGCAGCGTCAGCCGTGCGTCAAGGCCGGGGATATCGCGGGCGAGGAGCAGATAGCGTTCGGCGTCGGCGATGTTGAACACCGGCTGATCGTCGAGCCGCGACAGATAGCGCTGAAGCAGGCCTTCATTCGCGCCGGCGTCGCCGCGCACCTCGACCCGCGTCATCCGCGCGGACAATATGTCGAGCTTGATGACGCCGTCGTCGATCGTCTGCGGCGGCACGCGCACCGCGGCGAGATAACCTCGGGCGCGCAGCATCGTGGCGGCACGGTCGCGGATGTCGCAAACCACCGCGACCGGCAGTTTCTGTCCGACCTTGTCGTGCCAGCTTTCGCCCAGCATCGACGTGTCGATGCCTTCGCCGCCCGAGAATTGCACCTCGCGCACGGTCACCATGACATCGGCGAATTCGGGATTGGCGAGCGGACAGGGGGCGCGTTCGATGCTGTCGTCGGCCGCGATCACCCGTTCGCCCGGCGGCGTTGCGGGGGGCAGGGCGGGGCGCTGGATTTCCTCGCGTGTCGGTACCGACGACGCGACCGGGGGCGCGACCTGGGCCTGCGCCGCCAGCGGCAAGCTCAGGGCGATCAATCCCGCCGAGCAAGCGCCTGTTTTATAAATCGTCTTGCGGATTCGATCGCGCGCGGACCGCGCGTTTCCGCCAAGCTCCAGAACCCCCATGCCCGTCATCCCTACCCCTTGCGTACCTCGTGCGCCCGCCATACCGCGCGCACCCATAGCTCATGCCCCGCCGGTTGCCCGGCAGTGCGAATTTTCGACCCAAGGAAAGGACTTTGCCGCTTTTCTTTATGGCAGCTTTTTCGCACTATTATCAGATGGGCAGGGCGGGTTCAATGCCCGCCCATTGATCGATTAACCACCCGTTGTTTCGGCATCCGACATCGCGCTGACCAGCCGGTCGAGCTGCGGCGTGCAGCCCTTTGCCATCAGCATGTCGACCGAGCTTTCGGCGCTGTCGGGCAGCGGCCCCATCGGCGTGAAGCGGATGGTGACCGGCTTCGCCAGACCCGCGCCGGAGAGACGGTAGTCGACCCCATATTGCAGGGGCATCGCCTCGGTCGGCCATTTACGGAAATTCGCGCCGGCGACGATCGCGACTGTCTCTTCCTTGCCGTCCTGCTCGATCTTCAGAAGCTGGTCGGTGTCCATGTTCGGCCGCCACAGCGTCAGCCGCGCGGGGTCGGCGACGCAGAAGGTGCCGCCTTCGCGAAAGTCGACCAGCCACAGGTTCGGGGCGCGAACGTCGACCGGCGGGGGTTCGTCCGCACCGCGTGAAAATCCGCCACGCGACCGCATCGTGGGGCCGGTCGACAGCATCCGCGTCACGGTCGCGCCCATCGACTGGCTGGCCTGGATGGTGCCGGTCGCGCCGAAGGTGCCGGGCCCTGACAGCGTGCGCGTCTTGCCCGCCTGCATGAGAACGATCTTGTCGCCCGAGACGAGCGTCAGCCGGTCGGTCGACTTGAGCTTGGTGCCGGTCGGATATTTGCCGGCGGACGGCCCCGTCGAGCGCACGACCATCGACTGCGCGGCGGCGGTGCCGGCAAAGGCGACCACGGCGATGGCGGCAGCGGCGGTCAGGCCGATGCGCCGCATCGGAACATCAGGAAAGGACATAGCTTTCTCCCTTTTCGGTCTCGTTCAGGCGTTCGATCAGGAACATGATGGAGGAATCCTTACCGAACTCCTGCCGCAATGCTGTGGCGGCGGTCACATAGGCTTTTTTATCGCCCACGGCGTGCGCCGCGACAAGCGCCGCGATGCGCGCGCGCTGTTCGGGCGACAGGTCGGGGCGGGGTGTCAGCACGTCGACCGGCTGTGCCCGGCCGCGCAACGTGACGCGGCCCATCGGCACCAGATCGTCGCGGCCCGCGCGTTCGGCGGCTTCGGCCGAAAAGAGGACGCCGGTCTTCAGGCTCTTGTTCGCCGATTCGAGCCGCGATGCCGTGTTCATGCTGTCGCCGAGCGCGGTATATTGGATGCGCCCCTCGCCGCCGAAATTGCCGACGATGGCGTCGCCGACGTGCAGGCCGACGCGGGTCATGCCGATCGGCGGCACGTCCTCGGCTGCCAGGTCGACCCGGAAGGCCTCGCCCGCCTGATACATGGCGACCGCCGCGGCGGCGGCCTTTTCGCCATCGTCCGCCCGGCTGATCGGCGCCCCCCAAAAGGCGACGACGGCGTCGCCGACGAACTTGTCGATCGTTCCGCCATGGTCGAGCACGATGTCCGACAGGCGGTCGAGATATTCGTTGAGCAGCCGCGCGACCGTTTCCGGCGTCGTCGCATGGCTCAATTTGGTGAAGCCTTCGAGATCGGTGAAGATGCAATAGATGTTGCGCCGCTCGCCGTGGAGCGAGAGCTGGTCGGGGTCGCGCATGATCTGCGCCGCGATGTCGGCGGGCAAATATTTTCCGAGCGCCGACTGCGCGAAGGCGCGCTGGCGCGACCCGATCGTGCGCGCGGCGGTGCCGACCCCGGCATAGCCGAACAGCCAGCCGATCGCCCAGCCAAAGGCGGGAAGGGTAGTGGTGTCGACATGGTGGCCCTGCAGCCAGAAGGGGAAAGCGGCGAAGAAGGCCATCTGGCCGAGGAAAGCGAGCGCGACCCAGCGTGCGCGCATATCGATGAGGCTGGTGAGCCCGCCCGCGAGCACCACGAGGACCGCCAGCACCCAGAGCGCCGGGCCGGGCAGCGGATTGGACCAGTCCTTGTCGAGTTGCTGCGCCAGCATATGCGCGTGGACCTCCAGCCCGATCATGGTCTCGTGCAGTCCGGTGATCGGATCGGTGAAGCGGCTGAGCGGCGTGTTGAACTGGTCGTTGTCGATCACGTCGCCGCCGATCAGGACATAGCGGCCCCTGATCAGCTCCGAAAAGCCGGCGCGCGTTTCATCGTCCATCGGCATCGCGAACGTGTCGATCGGGATGTTCGCGAAGACCGGCTCTTCCTGCCCCTTTGCGACGCGTGCGGGAACGAGAAAGCGGATGTTGCCGCGATAATCGGCATGCGCCGGATCGACGGGCGCAAGCGCGTTCGCCATCAACGGCGGCAGCCCCTTGGGCCGGTCGGGCCAGTTGCGGATCACCCCGTCGCCGTCGGTGCGGAACAGCACGCTGGTCGGCTTCGTCGTTGCGGTCGTGACATCGGCCAGATAGGATTCGAGATATTTCTGCTGTTCGTAGAAGATCGTGTTGGGGTTGCTCGCCTGCTCCGCATAGGCGAGCCAGGTCGGCGTCTTCATCGCGCGAAGCTGTGTCTTCAGCAGCGCGTCGTCGGGGCGGGGAGAGTCGAAGACGATATCGATCCCGATCGCTTTCGCGCCCATCTGGTCGAGGTTGCCCAGCGCGTTGGCGAGAATCGTACGGTCGAGCGGCGAGCGGATGCCAGTGTTGAACAAGGTCTCGTCATTATAGGTGATCATGACGATGCGCTTGTCCTGTCCGACATGCGGCGCCATCAGCGTCGCGCGTGCATCGTAAAGCGCGCGTTCGGCGTCGCCGACGAGCGGCATCTGCCAGCTCAGCCGCGCAAACAGGATCGCGACGATCAGGAACAGGATCGTCGCCGCCATGCGCGACGGACCAAGCTGCATCACCAGCCGGCGAACGCGTTTGCGCAGCGGAACCGCAGTGGGGCGCGCCTCCTCTGGCGCAAAATCGGTGGTCGCCGTCGCCATCAGATCAGAGGGCCGAATGGCCCGCGGTCCCTTCGCTTTGCGCCGTGGCGGTGGTGCCGTGGAGCAGCGGCTGACCGCCGTCGCCGATGATCGCGAAGCCCGCCCAATAATAAGGGTGCGAGGTGCGCTTGTCGTCCATGAGCTGCATCTCGCTCGTCCACAGCGCGTCGGCGATACTTTCGCCCTGCCGCGCCGTGAACAGGCCGCCGATCAGCCGCTTGGTCGCGTCGAAATCGTCGGGTGCGGGCCAGTGGCTGGCGATCACCGAACGCCCGCCCGCGCCGATGAAGCTGCGCACCAGCCCGTCGAGCGCGTTGCCGCCGCCGCTCGCGACGCCCGCTTCGCGCGTCGCCGCGACGGTCGCGGCGCCCGCGGTGTCGCACGCCGACAGGATGACGAGGTCGGCGTTGATCTTCAGGTCGAAAATCTCCTGGAAGGTCAGCAGGCCGTCCGAATCCTGATCACCGAACGAGGTGACGAGTGCGGGCCGCGCCGGGCAGGAGGGGCGCGGTGCGGTGACGAGCCCATGCGTCGCGAAGTGGATGATGCGATAATCGGACAGGTCGCCGCGGCTCTTGACCGCCGTGTCGGTGAAGGCGCCGCCGGTCAGCAGCGTCGCGGCGCCGCGGTCCATCGTGCTGCTCGCGGTGACGAGTTCGGCGGCGGAGATCGGCCGGCTCCACTGGCTGACGTCCCACTGGCAGCTTCCGTCGACGCCGCCGCCGGCCGCGCCGCGGGTGCCCAGCGACGGCAGGACGCCGCCCCGCACCGGCAGATTTTCGCCGAGACCGAAATATTCGTGCTTGGCGTCGGAGGGCGCCGTCTGCCGCGCGTTGCGGAACGACAGAGCCGACACCGCGGTGCTCGGCCGCGTCGACCGGCCGAGCCAGGCGATGCCGCGCATGTCGAACGCGTCGGCGTTCGGGTCGGCCAGGCGCTGTTCATAGGCCGCGAGCCCGGTGTCCGAGGTGATGAGCAGGTTGACCGGCAACCGCAGCATCGCGCCGTCGGGCTCGAAGATCAGGTGCGGGACGCTCGGCAGCCGATCGGCGACGGGGCCGAAGAGCTGGGTATAGAGTTTGCGCGCCGTGGCTGCGTCGAAGGGATAGGTGACGCGCTTGCCATTCTCGACGATGGAGATGGTCGAGCGGATCGTGTCGACCGCGTTTTCGAGCCCCTGCGCGCTGATGTCGCTGCGCCACAAGGTCGCGTCGCCCGGGCCGATCAGCATCGCATAGACCGAATCGCCGACGACGAGCATCTTCAGATAGGCTTCGTCGGGACGCAGCACCTGTTGCAGTTCGGCAAGGTCGAGCTTGCCCGGCGCGACGACGCGATATTGCGGATAGGCGGCCAGCTTGGTGACGGTTTCGGCCTGCTGGAACGACAGATTGTCGAGTTGGATCTTGAGGTCGGCGCGCATCGCATTGACCTCGGCCGTTTCGGGCATTTGCGCGAGCCGCGCATCCTCGATCCGCGCGCGCTCGACATCGCGGTTCAGCGTCGTCGCCTGACGGAACAGGCGCGCGCCGTCGTCGCTGCCCGCCGACAATTCGCGCGCGAGAAGCGCCTGCGTGTCGGCGACGCCGGGGCGGACCTGGAGCTGGCTGGCGACGAAAAAGTCGCCTGCGGCCTTGGGATCGGTCGCGGCGCGGCTGGCGAGCAAGCGGTAATAGGGCGCCATCATATTCGCCATGCCCGTAGTCGAGCGCTGCGAACCGGCGAGCGCCGCGACGACATCATGATAGATGGCGAGCGCCTTGTCGTCCTCGCCTTGCCGGGTGAGGAAGGCGGCATAGCGCGCGCGCGCCGATGCGAGCGCGTTGGTTTCCGGATATTCGACCGCAAGCGCGCCGATCGATTCCTGGAAGCGCGCGTCGGCGGCGTCCTTGTCGCCAAGCGCCTCTTCGGCAAGCGCGAGCTCGCCGAGCATCTGCGAGCGCAGCCGGACGATCGAGGTCACGCGCCCTTCGCGCACCGCGAGCGCGTCGGCGAGCCCCTTGATCTGCGCCGCTTTCGCCGCCTTCGCATCACCGCGCAGCCGTTCGACCGTGCCGAGCAGGTGAACCGCCTGCGCGTCGATGATCTGCGCGCGTTCGGTCGGAGTCAGCCGTTCGCGGTCGCCCGCCTGGCGCACCGCGCGCGCATTGGCACCGCTGTTGACCCCGGCGACGATCTGGGGCGTGAGCGTCACCGCGCTCCCCTCTACCTGGACTTCGTTGGTCAGCGGCGGGATCGGCGTTTCGAGCAGCGCTGCGGCGCCGTCGTAATCGCGCTGATTGAGCGCGTGGATCGCGCGGAAATTGCGGCGGAGGCGAAGCTGCACCGGGTCGCTCGTCGGGATCGCCTCGACCTCCGCGAACAGGCGGTCGGCTTCCGCGAATTCGCCGAGATTCGAGCGTTGAAGCGCGCGGTTGAGCGTGAATTCGGTCGGATCGATGCCGGCCGCCGCCTGGTCGCCTTCGGTGCGAAGCGACAGCGCTTCGAAAAATTCGGCGGCTTCGGCGTAGTCGCCGCTATGGTTGCGGCGATAGCCCTCGGCCAGCGCCTTGTCGACGTCGATGGTTCCGGCGAGCGTCCGCGCGAAACCGTCGCCGCCGCCGATGGAGGTTGTCGCGACCTTGATCTGCCCCGACGCGATCTTCCTGTGCCGGATCGATTCGAGGGCGAGGTTCAGCGCGTCGCCATAGGCGGCGAAACCCTCGACCGTATAGGCGGTGTTGCCGACGGCCTCGATCCGCGTCTGCCACGCGACATCGCTGTCCTTGACCGTGCAGGTGCCGTCGGCGGCGCAGGCGATGGCTCCGGTGCGGCCCGTCTCGATGCGGGCGCGGGCCTCGTCGGCGCCGGCGCGCAACGTGCGGACATAGCCGACGGGCTGGCTGGCGTCGCGGCAGACGATCACCCAGGCGCGGTCGAACATGCCCTTGATCACTGAATCGCGCACCGTCGCCTGCACCTCGCAGAGCGCGCCGCCCTGATCGCCGATCGAGAAACTGTCGCGAAGAGTCGGGTCGTCGGGCTGCGCCAGCGCGGGGGACGATACGCCTGTGACGAGCGCAGCCAGAATCGGCACGAAAAACGGACGTCGAACGGTCATCACCAATCCCCCAAAGACGAGCTTCGACGCGCCATGCCTGCGATGTCGGGGGCATGGCGCAGTCTATACGCTGCGGTACGACCCATTCCCGTCGCCGCGGACCCTAAACCCTTCGCCTGCAAAAGGGAAGTGATCTGCCGCACAGCCGCCTTGCGCGCCGGCACGGGGCGACCTATCTGGAGGGGAGATTTTCCCATTGAAGAGGACAAGATGAGCGCATTCGACGATCGTGAACGGGCCCATGAAGCGAAATTCGCACGCGACCAGGACGTGCAGTTCCGTATCATCGCGCGCCGCAACCGGCTGATCGGCGAATGGGCCGCCGAACGCATGAGCCTGACCCCCGAAGAGACCGACGCCTATGCGAAGGCGGTGGTGCAGGCCGATTTCGAGGAAGCGGGTGACGAGGATGTGATCCGCAAGCTCGCGGGCGATCTGACCGCCGCGCAGGTCGAGATCAGCGATGCCGAAATTCGTGCCGCGCTCAACGAAAAGGCGGCCGAGGCGCGCCGCCAGTTCATCGACAGCGAGAATTGAGGCTGGTCCGATGGGAATGCGCGAAGATGATCTGAAGGCGATGATCGCGGCGGCGCTTCCGGGCGCGGTGGTGACGATCACGGACCTGGCGGGCGATAACGAGCATTATTCGGCGCATGTCGTCAGCGAATCCTTTCGCGGGCTGACCCGCGTCGCGCAGCACAAGGCGGTCTATGCCGCGCTCGGCGGACGCATGGGCGGCGAACTTCATGCCTTGCAATTGACCACCGCCGTTCCTTCATAGGGGCGAGACGCGAACCCTTTTCGGCGCACCCGCGCCACCGGAGACTTGATATGAGCGACCCCGCCACGCACGACCGCATTGCCAAGCTGGTCGCCGACCACCCCGTCCTGCTGTTCATGAAGGGCACGCCGCTGTTTCCCCAATGCGGCTTTTCGTCGCGCGCGATCGCGATGCTCGACCGGCTCGGCATCGAATATGACACCGTCGATGTGCTGCAGGACATGGAGGTCCGTCAGGGGATCAAGGAATTTTCCGACTGGCCGACGATCCCCCAGCTCTATGTGAAGGGCGAATTCATCGGCGGCAGCGACATCATGATGGAGATGTGGGAAGCCGGCGAACTGCACCAGTTGATGGACGGCGTTCCGACGCGGGCGGAGTAGAACTCATCCCGTCGCCCCCGCGCAGGCGGGGGCCGCTGGAAGCTTTAGCCAAATGTGATTGGCATCCTTCGTCATTGCGAGCGCAGCGAAGCAATCCAGAGCGGTTTACGCACATTCTGGATTGCTTCGCTGCGCTCGCAATGACGATTCCAAAATGGGCGGCGCCATGCCGCCAGCGGCCCCCGCCTGCGCGGGGGCGACGGCGTCGATTGTAACGTCTCGACGCCCGGCTTCGTATCTGGAACATATCTCCGGTCGAAGCATGTGAGGCGTGGCGCGTGATCCTTTTCCTACTGGCCTATCTCGGCGGCGCGCTGACCATCGTCAGCCCGTGCATCCTGCCGGTGCTGCCTTTCGTCTTCGCGCGCGCCGATCAGCCCTTCGTGCGCAGCGGCTTGCCCCTCCTGATCGGGATGGCGATCACTTTTGCGGGGGTCGCGACGCTGGCGGTGGTGGGCGGCGGCTGGGTCGTGCAGGCGAATGCATACGGGCGCATCGCCGCGCTCGTCATTCTCGGCTTGTTCGGGCTGCTGCTGCTCTTTCCGTCGCTTGCCGACCGCGCGACGCGGCCGCTAGTCGCGCTCGGCGCCCGGTTGTCGCAGAACGCCGCGGGTTCAGCGCGCTCGACCTTCCTCTCCTCGCTGCTGCTGGGGTTTGCGACCGGATTGCTCTGGGCGCCGTGCGCGGGGCCGGTGCTCGGGTTGCTGCTGACCGGCGCTGCGCTGAACGGCGCGAGCGCCGCGACGTCGCTGCTGCTGCTCGCCTATGCGCTCGGTGCGGCGACCTCGCTTGCGCTGGCGCTGCTCGTCGGCGGACGGGTGTTCGCGGCGATGAAGCGCTCGATCCGCGCCAGCGAATGGCTGCGCCGGGGGCTAGGCGCGGCGGTGCTGGCGGGGGTGGTCGCGATCGGCCTCGGCCTCGATACCGGGCTGCTCACGCGCCTGTCGCTCGCGAGCACCGCGCGCTTCGAACAGTCGCTGCTCGACCGGCTGCACCCCGACGGCGCGATGCCGAAGGCGATGCCCGGCGACGATATGCTGGCCGACAAGGGAGTGTTCCCGTCGCTCGCGGGCGCAACAGGCTGGCTCAATTCGCCGCCGCTCGCTGCCGAGGAACTGCGCGGCAAGGTCGTGCTGATCGATTTCTGGACCTATTCGTGCATCAACTGCCTCCGGACGCTGCCCTATGTGAAGGCTTGGGAGGCGAAATATCGCGACAAGGGGCTGGTGGTGATCGGGGTCCATACCCCCGAATTCGCCTTCGAGCGCGACCCCGCCAATGTGCGCAAGGCGATCGCCGACCTTGGCATCACTTACCCGGTCGCGCTCGACAATCGCTATGCGATCTGGCGCGGCTTCGACAATAAATATTGGCCCGCGCATTATTTCATCGACGCCAAGGGGCATATTCGCACGGCGCGCTTCGGCGAAGGCCGTTATGCCGAGTCCGAACGGATCATCCAGCGGCTGATCGCCGAAAACGGCGGTGCGGTCGGCACGATGGACGCGGTCGAGGTCGCTGCGACCGGCGTCGGCGAGGCCGAAAGCTCGCGCAAGGACCGTTCGCCCGAAACCTATGTCGGTTACGCCCGCGCCGCGAATTTCGTTTCGCCGGGCGGGTTCGCGCGCGATGCGCGGCATGATTATGCGCTACCCATGCTCGCGAAGCGCAACGACTGGGCGCTCGGCGGCGCGTGGATCGTCGGCGGCGAACATGCGGTGTCGGCCGCATCCGGTGCGCGCATCGCCTTCCGCTTTCGCGGCCGCGATCTGCACCTCGTTCTCGGCGCCGCCGATGCGAAGAAGCCGGTGCGGTTTCGAGTGACGATCGACGGCAAGGCGCCGGGCGCTGATCACGGTCTCGACACCGATGCGCAGGGGAATGGCGTGGTGACCGGGCAGCGGCTCTATCAACTCGTGCGCCAGCAGGCGCCACGGGACCGGACCTTCCAGATCGAATTTCTGGACCCCGGCGTTCAGGCCTTCGCCTTCACTTTTGGCTGATGGCGGAAGAGCGTCCGGGGGGCGGGGCCTGACGGCCGCTCCGCCCCCCGTCTGCTTCGGGGGTAAGTGGGGTTGTCCCGGTGGGGGCAGGGGGCATCAGGGACCAGACCGATACCCCCCACCGCTCCATTGAGCGGAACACTCGGGAACATCCGATACCATACAAGCCCCGTGCCAATTCGCCGCCTTCGCCGTTTCGGGCGCGAGACGCTGGTTAGCGATATCTTACCGATGGATGGGGGTGTCAAAAAACCCGACACATAAGCGTTTGCTTCGTTCAGCCGGCGTTCAGCCGAATGACTACACTTGTAGTCGTATTGCGAACAGGCGCCAGCAAGGGAGGGGTTCCGATATGGCGGAGCGAGCAAGCGAGTCGGAGATGCAGGTGCTGTCGGCGCTGTGGGACGAAGCCCCGCAGACCGCCGCCGACCTGACCCGGCGGATCGGCACGATCAACGGATGGACGCAAGCGACGGTCAAGACCTTGCTCGCGCGGCTCGTCCAGAAAGGCGCGGTGACGGCCGAGGCCGATGGGCGCCGCTATCTCTATCGCCCCGCGATCGACCGCGCCGAAGCGGTCGGCGAGGAATCGCAGCGCTTCGTCGACCGCCTGTTCGGCGGCCGCGTCAGCCCGCTGATCGCGCATCTCGCCGAACGTGAGGCCTTGTCGGACACTGACATCGCCGAGATCGAGGCCTTGCTGCGGAAACTCAAGTCATGAGCGGCGCGATGATCCTTCAGGCGTGGGGCGACACGATGATCGCCACCGCGCTACTCATCCTGACGGTGCTGCTGATCCGCAAGCCCTTTGCGCGGCATTTCGGGCCGCATCTGACCTATGCGCTTTGGCTGGTGCCGGCATTGCGGTTGATCCTGCCGCCGCTGCCCTTCGCCGACCCGGTGACGGTTGCGGCGACGCCGACGGTTCCGGCCGATGTGGTGCTGATCGAGATGGTCGAAGCGGCCCGTGCGGCGGGAACGCCCGCTGTGGCGGTCGCCCCCTCGGGTTCCACCTGGGCGCTTGCCGACGCGCTGCCGTTGATTTTCATCCTGTGGGCAATTGGCGCTCTCTTCGTGCTGATTTCGGCCTGGGCGGCGCATCGGCGCTTTCGGGACGCGGTGCTGGACGGGGCGGTCGAACTCGAGCCGCTCGGCACCATCCGGCTGATCATGACGGGGGCGGTCGACGGCCCGGTCGCCTTTGGCCTGTGGCGGCGCTTCGTCGCGGTGCCGCAGGATTTCTTCGCGCGCTATGTCGCCGAGGAACGGGCGCTCGCGATCGATCACGAACTGGCGCATCATCGCCACGGCGACCTTTGGGCCAACGCCGGTGCGCTGCTGCTGCTCGCGGCGCAATGGTTCAATCCCCTGGCCTGGCGGGCGATCCGCGCTTTCCGCTTTGATCAGGAGGCGGCGTGCGACGCGCGCGTGCTGACGATGGCCGACGACGCTCCGCGGGGCCTCCGCACCGCGCGCTATGCAACCGCGATCGCCAAGGCGGCGGTCGGCTCGCGGCTGTCACTGGCGGCGCCGATGGCAGTTCACGACAATTTGCAGGAGAGGCTGACGATGCTCACGAGAGACGATATTTCGAAAAAGCGCGGTCTGGTCGGCAAGTTGCTGGTCGGCGGCGCGACGCTTGCCGTGCTCGCGGCGACCGCGACGCTGGTGCCCGCTGGTATCGCCCGGGCCGGAACGCAGGAAGCGGACATTCCCGCGCCGCCGGAGCCGCCCGCGCCGCCTGCTGTCCCTGACGCCCCGCTGCCGCCCGAGGCGCCGTTGCCACCCGAAGCACCCGCCGTGCCCGAGGGACATGGCGTGATAATCTTTACCTCACAGCAGGATGGGCAGGATGCGGCCAGCGACGGCAAGAAGCGCGAGGTGCATCGCGTCGTGATCCGCGAGCGCAGCGAAACGAGCGACGGCACAGCGCCTAGCGCGCGCCGCGTGGAATTTTCGATGCCGGGCAGCCTGTCGCGCGAGGACGTCATCGCGACGTTGAAGGAACAGGGCGTCACCGGCGCGCAGGCCGACGCGATCGCCGACAGGCTCGAGGCGAAGCGCAAGGCGCGCTTCACGACCGCCTTCGCGCTGCCTCCGATGCCGCCCATGCCCCCGATGCCCGCGAGCAGCTGGACCGCAAGCGATGGCCGGGCGCTGGCCGTCGCGCATTGCGGCAACGGCGCGGACGTGGCGCCGATCGTCAACCGCGACGAGACGGACGGCGGCAAGCACAGCCGGGTGGTGATGATTCGCTGCGGCGATACGGCAGAGAGCCGGGCAGCGCGGCTTTCGGCGCTCCGCAAGGCGCGCGACAGCTTCGCGCGCGGCGAGACGGCACGGTCGCTTTCGGAGAGTATGCGCGCCAAGGTCGCCGCCGATCTCGACGGGGCAATCGCCGAGACGGAGAAAGCGGACCAATAGGGAATCGGGCCGCGAGCCGGCGCTCGCGGCCCGCCAGCTTCGCCGCCGACCCTCGTCCCCGGTAGGGTCGCGGCAGGGGCGGGGAAAGGGAGCGGGATGGACCGCTCCCTTTCTCTCGTCCTCGACATTTTATGACCTAAATGACTTCGCAGGCCGCTCTCGGACCGGCGCTTTTTCGCCCTCGCGCTCTTTTCCTTTGCCGGGCGCGATGCCACATGGGGCGGATGAGCGAAGACAAGCCTTGGCCCGATACGATCCGCGCCGGCGAGTGCGAGCAGCACGAACCGCTGGTGCGCCGCGTGCTCGCGCCCAATCCGTCGCCCTATACCTTCACCGGCACCCAGACCTGGATCGTCGGTGCAGGCCGCGACGTCGCGGTGATCGATCCCGGCCCGACGGGGTCGGGGATGAGCATCGGCGATCCGCCCGACGCCAACGGCGCGGGGCATGTCGACGCGATCCTGCGCGCCACGGAGGGGCAGCGCATCGCCGCGATCCTCTGCACCCATACGCACCGCGACCATAGCCCCGCCGCCGCGCCGCTCAAGGAAGCGACCGGCGCGCTGATCATAGGCTGCGCGCCGCTCGCGCTTTCGGACGACGGCCCGCGCGCCGACTCTGCCTTCGATCCGACCTATGCCCCCGACCGCGTGCTCGCCGACGGCGAACGGGTGTCGGGCGACGGCTGGACGCTCGAAGCGGTCGCGACGCCGGGGCACACGTCGAACCACCTCTGTTTCGCCCTGGCCGAGAGCGGCGCCGTGTTCACCGGCGACCATGTCATGGCCTGGTCGACCAGCGTCGTCAGTCCGCCCGACGGCGACATGGCGGCCTATATGGCGAGCCTGCAAAAGCTCTATGACCGCGACGACCGCGTCTATTATCCCGCGCACGGCCCCGCGGTGAGCAAGCCCCGGCAGCTCGTGCGCGGGATGCTCGGTCATCGCCGCCAGCGCGAACGGCAGATCTTGCGCGAACTCGAAAAAGGGGCGGCTGTGATCCCGGTCATGGTCAGCCATATGTACAAGGGACTTGATCCGCGCCTGACGGGTGCGGCCGGCCGTTCGGTGCTGGCGCACCTGCTCGACCTGAAGGCGCGGGGAATCGTCCGCGCCCGCGAAGAGCAATGGGAGCTTGCATGATATTGTCGCTGATTCTGGCTGCTGCCGCGGGAACCACCGCGCCCGCGTCCGACCCGGTCGTCGCGCTGGTGGCTGGCGAGGGGGCGAGCCGATGCCTGCCCGACCACAGCCTGTGCCTGGAGGTTCCGCCGGTCGACGGCGGCGATGCGAGCGAGGCCGTGCTGCGCGTCGTATCGCCCGGTTCCGCGCCGGCTTCGCTGCCGCTGCCCGAATTTGCCGCGGCGGAAACGGTTGCGCTTTGGCCCATGCTGATCCGGGGCAAGGACGAAGGCGGCGCGCCGCGCTACCTTGTCGGTGTTCTCAGCGGGCAGACGAGCATGTATTCGGGGGGCGGCGGTTCGGCCTCGCAGCTTCACCTGCTCGAACTCAGCGCGGCGCCGGGTGCGGTGCGACTGGGGGGTGAGGCGATCGAATTGCCGTGGGACGGTTCGCTGATGATCCGCGCCTGCTTTTCCGAAGCCGATATGAAGGACCGGATGGAGGCCTGCCACGACGAATATGAGTTCGGCGCGGGGCTGACCACCGCCGCTTCCCCCGGCGATGCCGTCTTCCCTTCGCTGACCTATCGCACCGTCGCGACCGCCTTTCCGCGCACGTCGCGCCGGTCGGACGACAACAGCGGCACGAAGCTGAAGCGCGCCGACCTCGTGCGCGCGGAGGATCCCGCCTGCACCTATGACCGGGTGCTGCGCTACGATGCCGCGACTGCGCGCTACGAACCCGATCGGCCCTTGCCCGATTGTTCGGATTACACCGTCCCATGACCCGGACCGCACCCCGTCTGCTTCCCCGCCTTATCCTGCTCGCCGCGGCGGCGCTGTTCGCGCTCGCGGCGTGGTGGGCGGTGTCCGCCTGGCGCGACTGGCAACGCGGCTATGATCCCGAGACCGTCGTCGCGGCCAGCCTGCAGGGGCTGCGCGAGCAGAATGTCCTCGTGCCCTTCACCGCGCGCTATGTCGCGGTGGTGACCTCGACGCAGTCGCGGCTCGGGCTGGAGGCGAAGAAGACGCTGATCATGCCGGGCATCGTCCGCTACGAGCTCGACCTCGGCCGCCTCGCGCAGTCCGACCTCGACTGGGACGGCAGCGCGAATGCGCTGACGGTAACGCTGCCGCCGCTGCGGCTCGCGGGGCCGGAGATCGATATCGATGCGATCAGCGAATATCGCGACGGCGTGATCCTGCTGACGCTCACCGACGCCGAAAAGACCCTCGACGCCGCGAACCGCAAGGCGGCGCAGGAGGAACTGATCAAGCAGGCGAAGGGGGCGACGCCGATGCGGCTTGCGCAGAATGCCGCGCGTGCGGCGGTCGAGCAGAGCTTCGCGATGCCGCTGAAAGCCGCGGGGATCGATGCCAGGGTGACCGCGCGCTTCGTCCAATGACGCAGCGAATTGCCCTGCCGCCGGTCGCGGTGTAGGGCGACGCCACGGCAAGGACCATATAAGGAAAAGCCATGACTGCTCCCATCCGCGAGAATCTCTCGGGCCTAGACCTGCGCGCCGAAATCGACCGCCTCCGCAAGGAGCGCAACGCCGTCATCCTCGCGCATTATTATCAAAAGCCCGAAATTCAGGATCTCGCCGATTTCGTCGGCGATTCGCTGGAGTTGTCGCGCAAGGCGGCGGATACCGACGCCGACGTCATCGCCTTTTGCGGCGTCAAGTTCATGGCCGAAACCGCGAAGATATTGTCGCCGGAAAAGATCGTCGTGTTGCCCGACATGGACGCGGGGTGCAGCCTCGAGGACAGTTGCCCGCCCGAGCAGTTCAAGCGCTTCCGCGCCGCGCACCCCGATCATATCGCGCTGACTTACATCAACTGCTCGGCGGCGGTGAAGGCGCTGAGCGATGTCATCGTCACCTCGTCGAGCGCCGAGACGATCATCAGCCAGATCCCGCCCGAGCAGAAGATCATCTTCGGCCCCGACCGTCACCTCGGCGGCTATCTCAACCGCAAGTTCGGGCGCGAGATGCTGCTCTGGCCCGGCGTCTGCATCGTCCACGAGGCGTTCAGCGAGACCGAGCTGCTGAAACTCAAGGCGCAGCATCCGGACGCACCGGTCGCGGCGCACCCCGAATGCCCGCCGCACATCATCGACCATGCCGACTATGTCGGGTCGACGAGCGGTATCCTGCAATTCGCGAAGAGCTTTCCCGGCGACACGCTGATCGTCGCGACGGAACCGCACATCATCCACCAGATGGAACTGGCGCTGCCCGAGAAGACCTTCATCGGCGCACCGGGCGCGGACGGCAACTGCAACTGCAACATCTGCCCCTATATGGCGCTCAACACGATGGAAAAACTCTACCTCGCGCTGCGCGATCTTCAGCCGCGGATCGAGATGGACGAAGAGCTCCGTGTCGCCGCAAAGAAGAGCCTCGACCGGATGCTCGAAATGGCGTCGGGGACGGTGGGCAAGGGCGATCTGGGGCGGGCGTGACGATCTGATGCAATATTCGTCCGCTTTTGAAGAATTCGGTTACAAGCTGGAGAATGTTCGGCAGGACTGGAGCGCTCAAAACGCTACCGGCGTGTGCATCACGATTTGGAAGCGGCGGATGAACTGGGACGAACTGTCCTATGACACCAGGCTACATAAATCGTCGGTCGATATTTGGAGCGAGAAGTCCGGAAACAGGAAACGCATCGTGCATGCGCAACGAGCGCTGAACGATTTTGAGGGATGGATTGATGCCATATTGATCAGTGGCGAACCTGGCGTCAGCTACGAGGATGCCCAATTGTGGATACCCTCGGAGAAAGGCGGCAAACGCTGGCGGGTCGTATTTCTGGATCAGGCAATCGGTCACATTCGTCTGGAAGCGCAACTTCCATAAGGATTACCCCGCCACGGCCCGCTTCGCCCGCTCTGGCTCCGCCGCGATCACCTTGAGATAGGCGCGCACCGCCGGAGGCGGCATGTGGCGGCCGATCTCATATTGACGGATGCTGGTGACCGGGATGCCATAGGCACGCGCGAACTCCTCCTGACTCATGCCGAGCCGGTTGCGGAGCATCCGGATGCGGCGGCCCATCAGGCCGCGTTCCAGGCCGGCGACGGAAACGTCCCGGTCTTCGGGATCATTCGGGTCCGCCGGTATCGCTATCATAGTCTCTTTGTTCACGTGCATTGCTCCGCCTGACTGAAATCATTCTCACCACATGGCCGCGCCAGACGTGGACGGCGGTGTACAGTTTGCCGCTCACCAGTCCGATAGCCTTGTAGCGTTCCTCTTCATCGCCGATTCGGATCGTCGGCACGATCACATGATCGGGGTCGGCGAATATCCGTTCGCCGAAAGCCAAGGGCAGCCGATGCTTGAACCGGTTTATGCTGTCCTTGTCGGCGTCATATTCAACGTCCATGCTGCAATATATGTGTTTCACATAGTATGCGCAAGCGAGTCGCAGTCGTGATTTGCATGATGCGATGCAGCAATTGAATCCAAAAATGCTGCGGTGCTGTTACAAAAATGCTGCAGCGAATCCGCTTGTTGCTAATGCCGGACTTATCCACAAGCGCGGAAGGTTTGCGGGGCTTTTGCGTGCTTTTTCTGTTGGCGGTCCGGCCGGTTCGTGACAGCTTCCAATCATCGGACGACAGAGACGCCGGATCGCCGAAACCCAAAGGGTGGTTGCAAGACCAGCCGGACGGAAACGGGCAGAACCGACGAGGACATCGACCGGTACCCGGTCACGGAACGCAGCGATTCCCACGAGTTGAGGCGGACCCGATCGGACAGGAAATGCAGTCCATCGCTTCGGAAGAGCGACTGCTTCGGCAGAGGCTCGGACAAGATGATGAAGGGCTTTCCAGGTGAGGCCGGCCCCCGAAAGGGGGCCGACCGAACCATCGCCGGATCGGTTCGGTGCCGGTTGCGACGCCTCGGTGTGATCGCTGGTCGAAAGACGAGCGGAACGCCTTGACGCGGAGCGCGGTGCGGGAACGAAAACGGATAGTGGGGGCTGGCAGCGATGCCGGCCCCCATTTCGCATGCGCCTCGCGCGGGGGCCGTCTTTCGTCGAGCGCGTCGACACGGGCCCGTTCCGCTTCGCTTGCAAATCCGCTCCGCTCGCAAAGACGATGCCGGTCATCGGGTTCCGCATCCGTTCGCGACATCTCTTCTTCGAATATCGTCCGCCTGTGACGGCGATCACATCGCGCCCGGCGACGGCCGCCTATCGCCGTCGTTGCGACCCGGAGCAGTTCCCCGACCGGAACTGATCCCCCTGTCCCGGCCGCGCCCTTCGGGGAGGCGGCCGGGAACCTTTCTGCCCATTCTCGCATTATTCTTCCATCGCCGAGCGGCGGGCGCATCTCCGCCCGGCTCGCGAGAGGGAGGGTCATGAGCGGACTCATCGTCATCCTGATCGTTGGCGGCGTCATCGGCTGGCTGGCGAGCATCGTCATGCGAACCGACGCGCAACAGGGCATTTTCCTCAACATCGTCGTCGGTGTCGGCGGCGCGTTCCTCGGCAGTTTTCTGGGCAATCTCTTCGACAAGGGAGCCAGCCTTGCAAGCTTCGACACGATCGGGCTGCTCTGGGCCTTCGTCGGGGCGCTCGTGCTGCTTGCCGCCATCAATCTTGTCCGGCGCGGCCGCGTTCGTTGAGCGCGCCGATGCCCGCCGCGCGCGCGCCGCCATTTCGCTAGGCGATTGCAGATATTTAGGTTAGCATCGACCCGCCTGTTCCATCAGGCACCATAATGATCGTAGGGGGTCAGAACATGATTGATTTCATTATCGCACTCGTCATGGGCGGCATCATCGGCTGGCTCGCCAGCATCGTGATGCGCACCGATGCCCAGCAAGGCATCTTCCTCAACATCATCGTCGGCTGTATCGGCTCGATCCTCGGCCGGGTGCTGCTCGGCGGTTTTCTCGGCGGCGGTCATCTGCGCGGCGATGCGTTCGACTGGCGAACGCTGGTGACCGCCTTCATCGGCGCGATCATCTTGCTCGCCGTCATCAACCTGTTCCGGCGCGGCCGGGTGCGCTGACGCAAGGCGCGCTCTGACCAAAGCTGGTGTCCCGATCCGGTCCGGATCGGAACCGGCTGAAATGGGGGCGGTCGACCCGGGTCGGCCGCCCCCATTGTCATCGCACAAGCACTGGAAATCATGGGCAGGCTTCCTTATTGCGCTGTTCCCTGAGGGGATGGGGCGGCTCCTTGGGGGGACGGAGAAGCGGCAATCTTTGGCCTCTTGCACGCGGTGATTTAATAGGATAACACACCTTCAGAGGATATCCTGCCCCCGCGGGCCGGGCGCTTTGCCGACGGCGACGCGCGACCGGCGGTCGCGGGCGGCGGAGGGGACGTGGCGTGAACTACGAACGGAAAGTGGATTCGATGGACAGCCTGGCGGGGACGCAAAGCTATTACGAAGAGGCGGACAACCGCCGCAAGCGGACGCGGCTGATCATCGGCGTCGTGCTCATCGCGCTCGCGCTCGCTGCGACCTGGTTCGCCTTTTCGAGTGCGAAGGGCGGCGGTGCGGCATCGGCGGACGGTGCCGGGGGAGCCGGCGCGCAGACCATCCCCAATGTGACGGTCCTGGTTCCGGGCCGCGTGCCGGTGGTTGCGGCGATCTCGGTCAACGGCACGATCGCGGCGCGGCGCGAGATGCCGGTCGGCATCGCGGGCGAAGGAGGGCAGGTGGTTCGCGTGCTCGTCGAGCCCGGCCAGTGGGTCGGCGCCGGACAGACGCTCGCCGTCATCGACCGGTCGGTGCAGGCGCAGCAGGCGGCGAGCCTTGCCGCCTCGATCAAGGTCGCGCAGGCCGATGCCGATATCGCGCAGTCGGAGCTCGACCGCGCGCAGGCGCTGGTCGGCCGCGGCTTCATCTCGAAGGCCGATCTCGACCGCAAGCGCGCGACCCGCGATTCGGCGAATGCGCGCGTCCGCGTCGCGCAGGCGCAATATCAGGAGGCGGTTGCGCGCAACGGCCGGCTCAACATCGTCGCGCCCGCGGCGGGGCTGGTGCTGACGCGCCAGGTCGAACCGGGGCAGGTCGTCGGTGCGGGCAGCGGCGTCCTGTTCCGCATGGCGAAAGGCGGCGAGATGGAAATGCTGGCGCAGCTTGCCGAGGCCGATCTTCAACGCGTCAAGGTCGGCACCCGCGCGACGGTGACCCCCGTCGGCACCGCGCTGAAGATCGCGGGTCAGGTGTGGCAGGTCTCGCCGATCGTCAACATGGACACGCGGCAGGGCACGGTGCGCATTGCGGTTCCCTATAGCAGCGCGCTGCGCCCCGGCGGCTTTGCCGATGCGCGGCTGGTGGCGGGCACCGAACAGGCGCCGCTCCTTCCCGAAAGCGCGGTGCAAAGCGGCCCCGAAGGCAATTTCGTGCTGATCGTCGACGACAGGAATCAGATCCAGCGCCGCCCGGTCAAGGTCGGCACGGTCACCGACGGCGGCGTGTCGATCGCCTCGGGCCTGACCGGCACCGAAAAGGTCGTCGTGCTGGCGGGCGCCTTCCTCAACCCCGGCGACAAGGTCAAGCCGGTGGTGCAGAAATCGTCGCAATAATATCGATCGCGTCCGGACAGCGCGCGCAAAAGGCGTTTGAATCATGAGCTTTCGCAACATTTCCGCCTGGTGCATCCGCAATCCGGTGCCGCCTGTCGTGCTGTTCGTCCTGCTGCTGCTCGCGGGCATCGTCAGCTTCAACCGGATGGACGTGAACCAACAGCCCGACGTCGAATTCCCGGCGGTGCAGGTGGTCGTCATGCAGCCGGGCGCGGCACCGTCCGAGCTCGAGACGCAGGTGACCCAGCGCGTCGAAGCCGCGATCCGTAGTGTCAGCGGCGTCGATGAAATGTCGTCCTATGTCGGTGAGGGCAACAGCCGCACCTTCGTCCAGTTCGCGATCGGAACGCCGATCGATCGCGCCTACAACGACGTCAATCAGGCGGTTCAGCAGATCCGCAGCGACCTGCCCGACGGCATTCTCGAACCGCAGGTCGCGCGCGTCGACGTCGCGGGCGGGCCGATCACCTATTTCGCGGTCGAGGCGACCGACATGACGCTCGAACAGCTTAGCTGGTTCGTCGACAATACCGTCGCCAAGGAACTGCTCTCGATCCCCGGCATGGCGAAGGTCAGTCGGTCGGGCGGCGTCGATCGCGAAATCCGCGTCGTCCTCGATCCCGCGCGGATGCAAAGCTATGGCCTGACCGCCAGCCAGGTGAACCAGCAGCTTCGCCAGGTGAACGTCAACGCCGCCGGCGGCCGCACCGAAATCGCAGGGGCCGAACAGGCGATCCGCGTGCTCGGCAACGCTGCGAACGCCTTTCAACTCGGCGAAACGCGGATCTCGATCGGCAACGGGCGGACGATTCGGCTGACCGATGTCGCCAAGGTGACCGACGGCTATGCCGAGCAGCGCAATCTCGCCAAGATTCGCGGCAAGCAGGTGCTGGCCTTCTCGATCGAAAAGGCGAAGGGCGCGTCGGATGTCACCGTCCACGACGAAGCGGTCAAGAAACTCGCGGAGATCAAGAAGAACAACCCGAAGGTCAGTTTCAACACGCTCTTCACGCGCACCGAAGACACGAAGGAGCAATATCGCACTTCGATGGCGGCGATGATCGAGGGCGCGGTGCTGGCCGTCGTCGTCGTCTTCCTGTTCCTGCGCGACTGGCGCGCGACGCTGATCAGCGCGCTGGCGATCCCGCTGTCGGCGATCCCGACTTTCTGGTTCATGGATCTGATGGGCTTTTCGCTGAACGGCCTGTCTTTGCTGGCGCTCAGTCTGGTCGCGGGGGTGCTCGTCGACGATGCGATCGTCGAGATCGAGAATATCGTCCGACATATGCGCATGGGCAAGACCGCCTATCAGGCGGCGATCGACGCCGCCGACGAGATCGGTCTCGCGGTCGTCGCGACGACGATGTCGATCGTCTCGGTCTTTCTGCCGGTTGCGTTGATGCCCGGTGTTTCGGGCCAGTTCTTCATCCAGTTCGGCCTGACCGTCGTCTTCGCGGTGCTGGTCAGCCTGGCGGTCGCGCGCATGATCACGCCGATGATCGCCGCCTATTTCCTGTCGGCGCAGGGCGAGGCCGAGCATGCCGGGGGGCCATGGGTCGACCGCTATGAGCGCATCCTTGCCTGGACGCTCGATCATTCGAAGCATCGCGCGGTGCGCGCGCGCTATGAGGAGGTGCCGACGCGGCTCGCCTTTCTGTCCGTGCCGCTGGCGGCGGCGGCGCTCGCGGGGCTTGCAATGGTGATAAGCTATTACCAGCCGGTTCCCGTCGGCCAGGACGGCCCCAATCCGGCGCTGCATTTCCTGCTGAAAACGCCGCTGACGATTGTCATGGCCTATCTGGTCGTCGGGTTGCTCCAGATCGTCGTGGGCGGTGTCGCTTACGCGATGGGGATGCGCCGGTGGGCCTTTACCCGCTGGGCCGCCTTCATGACGCGGCGCGCCCGGGCGCGGCTTTCCGACCATCGGGTGTGGATCGTCGGCATCGGCTTCGCCGCCTTCGTGATGAGCATCGTCCTGTTCGCGACGCTGCCGCAGCAGTTCCAGCCGACGACGAACGGCGATTTCAGCCAGGTAAAATATGAGCTGCCGCCGGGATCGACGCTGGCGCAGAGCGAGCATATCGCCCGCCAGATCGGGCAGATCCTCGACAATAATCCGGTGGTCGAAAAGGCCTTTTACGATGTCGAGGTGGGCGGCGGTAACGCCTTCATCACGCTCAAGAAACACCGCGACGTCAGCAGCGTCGATTGGGAACGCGGGTTGCAGCCCAAGCTGACCGCCATTCCCGATGCGCGCGTGACTTTCCAGAGCCAGTCGGGTGGCTTTTCGGGCCGTGACATCACGATGGTGATCGGCGGCGATGACCCGGCGCTGCTCGAAAAACACGCGCTGAAGATCGTGGCGGAGATGAGCAAGCTCAAGGAAATCCGTTCGCCGCGCATCGAGGGCGACATTCCGCGGCCCGAGATCATCGTCAATCCGCGCATGGACCTGGCCGCCGAACTCGGCGTCACCACGGCGGCGCTCAGCCAGACGATCCGCATCGCGACGCTGGGCGATATCGACCAGAATGTGGCCAAATTCTCGCTCTCCGACCGCCAGATCCCGATCCGTGTGCTGCTCTCCGAAGATTCGCGCCGCAGCCTCGCGACGATCGAGAACCTGCCTGTGCCGACGTCGAGCGGCACCACCGTGCCGCTCAAATCGGTGGCCGAAATCGGCTTCGGTGCCGGTCCGACCGAGCTGCGCCGCTATAACCAGACGCGGCGCATCGTGATCGGCGCCGACCTTGCCCCCGGTCTCGTCACCGGCCAGGCGCAGACGAAGATCGATGCGCTGCCCGCGGTGAAGAACATGCCGCAGGGGGTGCGCAAGATCCTGCAGGGCGAGGCGAAGATGCAGCAGGAACTCACGATCAACTTCACCATTGCGGTGGTATCGGGGCTGCTGCTCGTCTTCTCGACGCTGGTGCTGCTCTATCGCCGTTTCCTGTCGCCGCTGGTCAATATGTCGTCGCTGCTGCTGGCGCCGCTCGGCGGCCTGCTCGGCCTGCTGATTACCGGCATGGAAATCTCGATGCCCGTCTATATCGGCTTGCTGATGCTGCTCGGAATCGTCGCGAAGAATTCGATCCTGCTCGTCGATTTCGCGATCGAGGAGATGGACAAGGGCATCGGCAAGACCGAGGCCCTGCTCGATGCGGGCCGCAAGCGCGCGCAGCCGATCGTCATGACCACGGTCGCGATGGTCGCGGGCATGGTGCCGACCGCGCTGTCGCTGTCGGGCGACGGCGCATGGCGCGCGCCGATGGGCGTCGTCGTGATCGGCGGCCTGACGCTGTCGACGCTGCTCACTTTGCTGATCGTTCCCGCGGGCTTCAGCCTCGCCGACAGCATCGAAAAGCGCCTCGGCCGCTTCTTCTCCAGCAATCTCCTGACCTACCGGAAGGGCGACGATACGAAGCCGCACGCCGCCCCGGCGCCGCACGCGGCGGAGTAAGGGAAGACCCGAACCGATACGGATCATGCCGAACCGGATGAAATCCGAACCATCCGATTCCCCGAGCGAAGTCGAGGGGCTCGTTCGAGCGAAGCGAGAACCCGCACCGTCGCAGCCTCGACTGCGCTCGGCATGGCCCCTCGGCTTCGCTCGGGGAATCGGTGTTTCTGGAATACACGGTTCAATGGAGTCGCGCCGGTTGCAACCTTCGGCGCGTTTCGCCATTTGATGAGGATGACCGACCGCGCTTCCCCCCGGCCGATTGGCGTTGCCGTTCCGACCGGCGGGCTCAATATCCGTATCGTTGCGACCGGGTTGCTGATCGTGATGGCGGCGATTTTCGTGGCCGCCAAATATTATCAGGATGTCCATCCCGCGGTCGGCTTCGTCCGCGCCTTTGCCGAGGCGGCGATGGTCGGCGGGCTGGCCGACTGGTTCGCGGTCACCGCGCTGTTCCGCCACCCGATGGGTCTGCCGATCCCCCATACCGCGATCGTGCCGCGCAACAAGAACCGCATCGGCGACACGCTCGCGCGTTTCCTGCTCACCAATTTCCTGTTGCCGCGGCTGATCGCGCGCAAGATGCAGACGCTCGACGTCGCGGGCGCGGTCGGCAAATTCCTGTCGCAGCCCGCCGAGGGCGGCGGGCGGCTCAAGCTCGGCGCCTCGCGGATCATCGCCGATGCCTTGGGCGCGCTCGACCAGCAGCGGCTGGGCGGCATGGTCAAGTCGGCGATCGCCGACCGCCTGCGCGAACTCGACGTCGCACCGCTGCTCGGCCAGGCGATGCAGGCGGCGCTTGCCGAGGGGCGGCACCAGCCCCTGCTCGACGCGATGGTCAAATGGGGGTCGAAAACGCTCGAGCTCAACGAGCATCTGATCCACCAGATGGTTCACGACAACAGCAATGCGATCGTCCGCTTCACCGGGCTCGACGAAAGCATCTCGAACCGCATCGTCGCGGGCCTGTCGAAGCTGCTTGCCGAAATGGCGGCCGACGAGACGCACCCGCTGCGCCTCCGCGTCGAGGAAGGGCTCGCCAAGATGGCGCTCGACCTTCAGCACGATCCCGAGGTCAAGGCGAAGGTCGCGGCGGTGCGCGACGAACTGCTCGAGAACAAGGCGGTCAAGCGCTGGCTCGACGGCCTCTGGGAACAGGGACGCGGCGCGCTGCTCAGGGCGGCGCGTGACCCCGAAACGATGCTCGCGGGGCGCATCGGGGAACTCGTCATCCAGTTCGGCGCGATGCTGGGCGAGGACGAGGCGATCAAGCGCACCCTCAACCGCTACGCGCGCCGCGCGGTCGTCGGCATGGTCGACAGCTATGGCGAGACGGCGCTGAAGCTGGTGTCGGACACGATCCGCGGCTGGGATGCCAAGACGATCACCGATCGGCTGGAAAATGCGGTCGGCGACGACCTGCAATATATCCGTATCAACGGCACATTGGTCGGCGGGCTGGTGGGGGTGGCGATCCACGCGGTGGATATCTGGATCTGACCGTCGCCCCCGCCTTCGGGGGACGAGGCTACAAGCAGGCGGCTAATCCCTCGCGCCACGTCGGATATTTCGGCGCCCACCTCAGCAATCGCTTCGCCTTGCCGTTCGCGACGCGCCGGTTCTCGGCATAGAAAGCGCGCGCGGCAGGCGACAGACCCGCATCGTCCAGCGACTGGAGCGGTGGCGCCGGCGCGCTGAGCATCGCGCACCCCCATTCGACGAGCCGGTTCTGATGGCACGGTTCGTCGTCGGCGAGATTATATATCCCCGCCGGTCCCGCGAACGAGGCGATGACGCCGCCTGCGATGTCGTCGACATGGATGCGGCTGAACACTTGCCCGGGCAGGTCGATCCGGTGTGCGCGGCCTTCGCCGATGCGGTCGAGGATCGAGCGGCCGGGGCCGTAGATGCCGGGAAGGCGGAACAGGCGCGCATCGCCGCGCAGCGCGGCCCACGCGGCATCGGCGGCGTTGCGGTCGGCGCGGCGGCCCCTGACCGGCGCGCTTTCGTCGACCCACGCCCCGCCGGTATCGCCATAGACCCCTGTCGAGGATAGATAGCCGACCCAGGTCGCGGGCGCGACGGCGATCGCCTCTCCATAGCGCGCGAGTACCGGATCGGCGCCATTGGTCGGCGGCACCGACGACAGGATATGCGTCGCCGAGCGCAGCGCGCCGAGCACCGCGGCCTCGTCCGCAAACGCCAGGCTGTCCGCGCGGCCATCGCGCGTGGTGCCCACGACCTCCCAGCCGCGCGCGCCGAGCCGTCCGGCGAGGTGCCCCGCTGCATAACCCATTCCGAAAATCAGCATCTTCGCCATCGCAGCGCTTATTGCGCGCTTGGCGCCCCGCGCCTAGACCTTCGCGCATGACCGACGCTTCTTCCTCTCCCGCCGTTCCCGTCACCATCCATCGCGGCGACTATCGCCCGCCCGAATGGCAGATCCCCGACATCGCGCTCGATTTCGCGCTCGGCATCGACGAAACGCGGGTAAGTAGCGCGCTGTCGGTCGTCCGCCATGGCGATGCGCCGGTGCTGCTGACGCTGCGCGGCGACGGGCTGACGCCGCGGGACGTTCGCGTCGACGGCGAAAGCTGGAACGGCTGGCGCATGGAGGGGCCCGACCTGATCGTCGATCTGGGCGACCGCGCCGCGGCGACGGTCGAGGTCGACACCGTCATCGATCCGGCGGCGAACAGCCAGCTCATGGGGCTCTATGCCTCGAACGCCATGCTCTGCACCCAGTGCGAGGCCGAGGGCTTTCGCCGCATCACCTTCCACCCCGACCGCCCCGACGTCCTGAGCCGCTACAAGGTGCGGATGGAAGGCGACAAGGCGAGCTTCCCGATTCTGCTTTCGAACGGCAATTGCGTCGCCTCGGGTGAGGGCGAGGCGGGTAACCACTGGGCGCTGTGGGAGGATCCGTGGCCGAAGCCCTCCTATCTCTTCGCGCTCGTCGCGGGCGATCTCGTCGTCAACCGCGATGAATTCGTCACCCAGTCGGGCCGCAGGGTCGAACTCGGCATCTGGGTGCGTGAGGGCGACGTCGAGCGCACCCACCACGCGATGCAGGCGCTCAAGGCCAGCATGGCGTGGGACGAGCGCGTCTATGGCCGCGAGTACGATCTCGACCTGTTCAACATCGTCGCGGTCAGCGATTTCAACATGGGGGCGATGGAGAATAAGGGGCTCAATGTCTTCAACACCCGCTATATCCTCGCCGACCCCGACACCGCGACCGATGTCGATTATGACGGGATCGAGGGCGTCGTCGCGCACGAATATTTCCATAACTGGTCGGGCAACCGCGTCACCTGCCGCGACTGGTTTCAGCTCTCGCTGAAGGAAGGCTTCACCGTCTTTCGCGACCAGAGCTTTTCGGCCGACATGGGCTCGCCCGCGGTCAAGCGGATCGAGGACGTCCGGCTGCTCCGCGCCGCGCAATTCCCCGAGGATGCGGGGCCGCTCGCGCACCCGATCCGCCCCGACAGCTATCAGGAGATCTCGAACTTCTATACCGCGACCGTCTACAACAAGGGCGCCGAGATCATCCGCATGATGGCGACGCTGATGGGGCCGGAGCGTTTCCGCAAGGGCACCGACCTCTATTTCGCGCGCCACGACGGCGAGGCCGCGACGTGCGAGGATTTCGTGCGCGCGATGGAGGAGGGCGGGAACATCGACCTTGCCGGGTTCCGCCGCTGGTATGAACAGGCGGGAACGCCGCGGCTGGGGCTGGTGCTGGTCGAAGAGGGCGGCGACTGGTTCCTCGACGTCGCGCAGACGGTGCCGCCGACCCCGGGGCAGCCCGACAAGCAGCCGGCGATGATGCCGCTGCGCATCGCCGCCTTCGCGATGGACGGTAGCGGTGCCGCGCTGCCCGACACGCTCGTCACGCTGACCGATGCCGCGCAGCGTATCGCGCTTGGCGCCTTCGCGGCGCGCCCGGCGCTTTCGGTCAATCGCGGTTTCTCGGCGCCCGTGATCGTCGATTTCGAGCGCGCGCCGGGCGAACTCGCGTGGCTCGCGGCGCACGACGACGATCCCTTCGCGCGCTACGAGGCGTTGCAGCAGTTGATGCTCGACACGCTCGTCGCGGCGGTATCGGGCGAAAAGGCCGATGCCCGGGCGGTGATCGATGCGGTCGGGCAGACGCTCGCCGGGCGCGCCGCCGACGCTGCTTTCGTCGCCGAGGCGGTGTTGCTGCCCAGCGAAGCCTTCATCGGCGACCAGATGGTCACTGTCGACCCCGACGCGATCCGGCGCGAACGGCTCGCGCTGCAGGCGGCGATCGGCGACGCGCTCGAAAGCGAGTGGCGCGCGATACTCGCCGAGACGGCACCGCCCGCGACCGACCTCACCCCCGCCGCCAAGGGTCGCCGCCGGCTGCGCGGCGTCGCGCTCGCCTATCTTGCCGCGACCGGCCGCGCCGACGTCGAGGCGCTGGCATTCGGCGTCTTCTCGGGCGCCGACGGCATGACCGAGCGACAGGCGGCGCTCGCGACGCTGGCGCATGGCGACAGCGACGAACGCGTGGCGGCGCTCGACATCTTCTACCAGCGCTATCGCGACAATCCGCTCGTGCTCGACAAATGGTTCCAGGTGCAGGCCTGGTCGATGCGTCCCGACACGGTCGCCGCAGTGAAGGCGCTGGCGGAGCATCCCGATTTCACCCTCGCGAACCCCAACCGCGTCCGGTCGCTCTACGGCGCCTTCACCGGCAACCAGGCGGCCTTCCACCAGGCCGACGGTGCGGGCTACCGGCTGATTGCCGATCTCGTGATTGCACTCGATCCGAAGAATCCGCAGACCGCGGCCAAGATGATCCCGCCGCTCGGCCGCTGGCGCCGCTTCGACGACGCGCGCGCGGCGATGATGCGGGCCGAACTGGAGCGCATCCTGGCGCAGCCGGGCCTGTCGCGCGACACGACCGAGCAGGCGAGCAAGAGCTTGATGGGATGATTAGGCGTGCCTGTGTCTTGTCCACAGGACGAGATAAACGAACGAACTCAGCAAGGCGGTAAAACAGAGGATAAGAACGAGGCCGAAGCCGTCCATCAGCCCACCCTCGCCGCCAAGCATCGTATAGCCGCCGATCGTAACGGCGATCCAGACCGCGTAGGAAACGGCCATCGCGGATGCTTTGGCTGATCGACTCGATGTTTCGAGCATACGGAGCCAGAGATACGCTGTTCCAAATATCACAGCGCCTTGCGCGATCGGGAAAAGCAATAATAGCAAAACCGTAATGACGCCCATCGAGTGACCTTCCGCAATGAATTAGCCGAAGTATATTTAGGTCGTCGATCTTTGCAATCGACCGTTGGGGGGCAATGCTTCGATCGCTTCTGTTCGAGATAGCTTTGTCGTTCCCGCGAAAGCGGGAACCCAGAGCGAGCGTCGGCTGACCCCACACTGGGTTCCCGCTTTCGCGGGAATGACGAGGTTAAGAGATGCTAAGCGTCGCTTCCGGCCCTTCATCACCCCGTCGAAAACAGCTTCGTCCCGACCACGCCGACGACGATCAGCGCCATGAATCCGACCTGCGCGCCGCTCACCTTCTCGCCGAACAGCACGATCCCGCCGATGATGACCCCGACCGCGCCGAGCCCGGTCCAGATCGCATAGGCAGTGCCCGCCGAAATCTCGCGCATCGCCAGCGCGAGCAGCGCCATGTTGACGAAGCTCAGCGTGACGGGAATCGCCGACGCCTGCCACGTCCCGAGCGTCGCGGCCCATTTCAGGCTCAGCGCCCAACAGATTTCGGTGAAAACGGCGATGGCGAGGATGATCCATCCCACGAGCATGTCCTTTCAGATCGGCGGGCTCGTGGAGAGAGCGCATGCCGGAAACCCGAAAGAGGCACGCAAGGCGGCGCCCTTAAAGCATGATCGGTTGAAGTGAAAGACTGTCGTGCCCCTGCGAAGGCAGGGGCCCATCTCCCACCGGTTCAAGATCGCGCGGATCGGAGATGGGCTCCCGCCTTCGCGGGAGCGCGCAGTCTTTTTACCAAAAGAAGATTAGCCTCCCAGCCAGTCCGCGACCTCGACCGCGACCTTGTTCGCGGCGGCGGTCAGCGCTTCGCCGACGGGTTTCGCCTCGATCTTGCCCGCGATCGGCTCCCGCACCTCGAAGCGGCGCTGGGTGACGCTCTTGCCGCCGGCAGAGACCAGCATTGCCTGATAGACGACGACAGCCTCGTTCGCGCGCGCGTCGACCCCGAAGTCCATGAGCTGCCCTGCGAGCTGCTCGCCCGGCGCGGTCAGATATTGCCCCTCGTCGAGCACGACGCGCGAAGTGCGCGCGGCGACGGTTTCGGAGACGAGCCGCTGGAACAGGCGTTGCGGCGCCTCAACCCATTGCGCATCCTTGACATAGGCGACGCTGGCATCGTCCTGCTGCACCGGAATGCGCGGGGTACGCAGCTTCTGCGGCGCGGTGGGAATCAGGATGGTCAGCGTCGCCGCGTCGCTCGCGGTGCGCGCGGTCCCGGCGGTCGGTGCCGCGTCGGCGTCGAGCGTCAGCAGGAAAGGCGGGGTCTTGCCGCCCAGCCCGATGCAGCCGGAAAGCGTCACCGCCGCAGTTGCGACAAGCAGGGAAGTGCGGAGCGTTCGCATTGTCGGCATCCTCATTTCTTGTAATCGGGCAGCTTGCTACCGCCCAGCACCGCGCCCGCGCCCTGTTGGTCGAGCTTGTCGGTCAGGCTCGACAGCGAGGCGGAGGTGCGGCGCAGGTCGCGGATCAGCGCATTGGCTTCGGGAACGGTGGTGTCGCTGAAGGTCTTGAGCCCCGGCCGCGCGTCGGCGATCGCCGCCTCCAGCGTCTTCATCGATTCATTCGCCGATTGCAGCGTATCGCGCAGATTCGCCATCGCCGGATCGACGTTGCGGTCGATCGTCCCCTGCGCCGAGGCGGCGAGATTGCCGATCTGCTCGGCGGCGTTGCCGGTCTGCTGGATCGCGATGCGCGTGTCGGCGAGCGCCTTTTCGAGCGCCGGGCCGTTGCGCGCGAGGATCGCGGTCGACGCCTCGACATTGTTGAGGATGCCCTTGATGCTCGCCTGATTCTCATCGTCGACGAGTTCGGCGAGCCGCTCGGACAGCGTCGAGAGGCGTTGCAGGAGCTGCGGCGCGGTGTTCAGCAACTCGCCGAGTCCGCCGACGCGCGTCGGGATGACGGGCTTGCCCGCCGGCCCCTTGTCGGTGATCGGCGGCGCCCCCTTGACCGCGCCGTCGAGCGAAATCTGCGAGACGCCGGTGAAGCCGACGCCTTCGAGCGCGGCGGTCGTGCCCTGGAGGATCGGCACGCCCTCGTTCACCTCGATCCGCACGCGGACGAACTGCGGATCGTCGGGCCACAGCGCGATTTCGCGGACCTGCCCGGCGGGAACACCCGAAAACTGCACCTGCGCGCCCTTGTTGAGGCCGTCGACCGACTGTTTGAAGAAGATGTCATAGGCGCGTTTCGTGCCGCCGCTGTCGTTCGCGAGCCAGACGAAGAACACCGCGAGCGCGGCCATGAAGAAGAGGACGAACGCGCCGACAAGCACATTGTTCGAGCGTGTTTCCATCAGCTTTTCCTATCCTGCCGCTCTGCCGCGATATTGCAGCCGGCGGCCGCCCGGCCGCGCGGGCCGTTGAAATAATCCTGTATCCACGGATGCTCGGTGGCAAGCAGTTCCGGGATGGTGCCGACCGCGATCACCTTCTTCTCCGCCAGCACGGCGACGCGGTCGCAGGTCGCATAGAGCGAGTCGAGATCGTGGGTGATCAGGAAGACGGTGAGCCCCATCGTGTCGGCGAGTTCGCGGATCAGTTCGTCGAACTTGGCGGCGCCGATCGGGTCGAGGCCCGCGGTCGGCTCGTCGAGAAAGAGCAGCGCGGGGTCGAGCGCGAGCGCGCGCGCAAGGCCGGCGCGCTTGACCATGCCGCCCGACAGTTCGGCGGGATATTTGGGACCGGCATCGGGGGGCAGGCCGACCATCGACACCTTGTAGGCGGCGATCTCGTCGAGCAATTGCTGGTCGAGCCGCGGATAATATTCGCGCAAGGGAACCTGGATATTCTCCGCGACGCTCAGCGTCGAAAACAGCGCGCCGCCCTGGAACATCACCCCCCAGCGGCGACGGAGGTCGCGCGATTCCTCGGCGTCGGTGATGGTGTCGAGCGTCTTGCCGTAAACTTCGATCTCGCCCGCGGTCGGGGTCTGCAGCCCGACGATCGAGCGCATCAGCACCGACTTGCCGGTCCCCGAGCCGCCGACGACGCCCAAAATCTCGCCCGAGCGCACGTCGAGATCAAGCCCGTCGTGGATCACCGCGTCGCCGAACTGGTTGCGCAGCCCGCGGATACGGATCGCATATTCGAACGTCTCGGGCCGCACCGCTTCCGCGGCCGCAAGCTCTTCCCGAATCTCGGCCTGTATCTCTTCGCTCATCAATTCCATCCCAGCGACGAGAAGAAGACCGCGAAAAAGGCGTCGAGGACGATGACGAGGAAGATCGCGGCGACGACGGCGGAGGTTGTGCGCTTGCCGACTTCCTCGGCATTCTGGCGCACCTGCATCCCTTCGTAGCAGCCGGTGACGCCGATCAGGATGCCGAACACCGGCGCCTTGATCAGCATGATCCAGAAATCGTGCATCGGGATGATCTCGCGCAGCCGCTGCACATAGGTGAGCGGCGGGATGTCGAGCCCCGCCCAGCAGAAGACGCCGCCGCCGATGATCGCGCAGATACTGGCATAGAAGCCGAGCAGCGGCATGGTGATCGTCGAGGCGGCGACGCGCGGCAGCACGATCGCCTCCATCGGCGAAACGCCGATCGTGCGCATCGCGTCGATTTCCTCGGTCAGCTTCATCGTGCCGATCTGCGCCGCAAAGGCCGATCCCGATCGCCCCGCGACCATGATCGCGGTCATCAGCAGGCCGAGTTCGCGGATCGAGGCGCGGCCGACGAGGTTGATCGTGAACACCTCCAGCCCGAATTGCTCGAGCTGCACCGCGCCCTGCTGCGCGATGACGATACCGATCAGGAAGCTCATCAGGCCGATGATGGGGAGGGCATCGACGCCGACGGTCTGGAAACGGGTGACGACCGCGTGCCAGCGCAGCCGCCGCCGCGCGCGGATCTGGATGCCCAGCGCGATGATCATCGCGCCGAAGAAATCGATGATGCCGATCAACTCGCCCCATACCGCGAGACTCGCCGCGCCGACCTGTTCGAGCATCCGCTCGATCGTCGAGCGGCGGCCCAGGTGGACGCGATATTCGCTCTTGTCGTCCTTCAGCGCCTCGAGCAGCCGTTCGGCCTCGGGGCTCGCGCCGGTGACCTTGGCGCCATATTCGTTGACGGTGCGGGTGACGATCCAGGCGCCGACGGTGTCGATCCTTTCGACCCCCGACAGGTCGATCGACGCGACCGGCCCGACCGCGTCCAGCCTTTGCGGAAGGTCGCCGAGACGCGCCAGCGTCAACCGGCCGGTAAAGCGAACCGCGGCCCCCTCGGCGCCGTCGCTGTAATCAAAGTCCGCTCTGGCCACCATCTCGCGGGGGACATTGTCTTATTTGCCGTGGCGCGGCAAGCAATTCCCGCCTCTTGGCCGCAGCGGCGCGGCGCCCTATTGTCGGTTCCATGGAAACGCCGTCCGCCCCGTCCGCACCCGATCCCGTTCATCGCGTCGCGATGTACGACATGGACCGGACGATAACGCGATCAGGGACTTACAGCGGGTTCCTGATGCACGTTGCGAGGCGGCGCCAGCCGTGGCGTCTGCTGCTGCTGCCGCTCGTCGGGCTTGTGGGTGCGGGCTATGCGTTGCGTCTGATCGACCGGTCGCGGCTGAAAGCGATCAACCTCCGCCTGCTCGTCGGCAAGCGCTTTCGCCGCAGCGAAATCGCGCCGCTCGCCGAAAGCTATGCCGACAAGGTGATCGCGCGCGGGCTGCACGCCGCGGCGCTTGACCAGATCGCTGCCGACCGCGCCGCGGGGTATCGGCTGCTCCTCGCGACCGCGTCCTTCCACCTTTATGTCGATGCGATCGCGCGGCGGCTCGGGATCGACGACGTGCTTGCGACGCGGCTCGACGAAGCCGACGGCGGCGACCATGTCCACGCGCGGCTGGCGGGCGACAATTGCTATGGCGAGGCGAAGTTCGCGCGCATCTCGGACTGGCTCGCCGCGAATGACATCACGCGGGATCAGGCGTATATCCGCGCCTATTCGGATCATGTCTCCGACCATCCGATGCTGCACTTCGCCAACGAAGCGGTCGCGACGACGCCGTCGCGCAAGCTGAAGAAGCTGGCGCCGACGATGGGCTGGCAGGTGGTGGATTGGCGGAAAAAGAAATAAACCGTCATTGCGAGCGAAGCGAAGCAATCTCCAGCCATCGTTCCGTCTTGCCGATAGCTGGAGATTGCTTCGTCGCTCCGCTCCTCGCAATGACGAACGGGCTCAAACCGCGTCCAGCGCCTGCGCGAAATCGGCGATCAGGTCGTCGGCATTCTCGATCCCGATCGACACGCGCACCAGATTGTCGGTGATGCCCAGCGCCTTCTTGCGCTCTTCGGGGACCGACAGGTGGGTCATCGCGGCGGGGTGGCTTGCCAGCGTCTCGGTGCCGCCGAGGCTGACGGCGAGCTTGGCGATCTTGAGCGCGTCGAGGAAGCGGAAGCTCTCGGCCTCGCCGCCCTTGATGAACAGCGAAAAGGTCGACCCCGCGCCCGAGCAATGGCGGTCGAAAATATCCTTCTGGCGCGGATCAGCAATGAAGCCGAGATAACCGAGCCCCTCGACCTTCGGATGATCGCGCAGGAAGGTGCAGACCTTCAGTGCATTCTCGCCCGCGCGGCTCATGCGCAGTTCGAGCGTTTCGAGGCTGCGCAGCAGCATCCACGCGGTGTTGGGATCGCAGATCGTACCGATCGTGTTACGCATCGGGCGGATGACGTCGATCAGTTTCTGGTCGCCCGACACGCCGCCCGCCACGAGATCCGAATGGCCGCCGGCATATTTGGTGAGGCTGTAGACGACGAGTTCGGCACCCTGCTTCAGCGGCTGCTGCCAGAGCGGGCCGAGGAAGGTGTTGTCGATCGCGATCGCGGGCTTCTGCTCGCCGGGGAAGACCGCGTCGCGCGCCGCGCGCACTGCCTCGACATCGACGAGCGCGTTGGTCGGGTTCGCCGGGCTTTCGAGATAGACGAGCGACACCTTGCCGCCCTTTTCGTCGGCCAGCGCCTTTGCGCGCGCCAGGATCGCGTCGAGTTCCTCGCGCGTCGCGCCGGCGGGAAAATCGACGAAGCTGATCCCGAAGCGCGACAGGATGCGCGCGATCAGCGTCTCGGTCGCGGCATAGAGCGGCCCCGAATGGACGATCACGTCGTTCTGACCGACGAGCGCGAGGAGCAGCGTGGCGATCGCCGACATGCCGCTCGAAAAGACAAGGCTGTCGTCGGCGCCGTCCCAGACCGCGAGCCGGTCCTCGAGGATTTCCTGGTTCGGCCCGTTGAAGCGCGAATAGACGAGACCGTCGGCGGGGCCCTGGCGCTTGCCGGTGATATGCTCGAAGAAACGCTTGCCCGCCGCGGCGCTTTCGAAGGCGAAGGTCGAGGTCAGGAAGATCGGCGGCTTCAGCGATCCTTCGGACAGCACGGGATCATAGCCGAGCCCCATCATCAGCGTCGCGGGACTGAGGTCGCGGTCGCCGATTTTCTTGCCGTTCGTCTTGGGGGTGCCGCGCATGGCCATGGGAATGCTCCTGTGAATGATCGGCCACGCTATAACAGCACCGGTTTCGATTGTAACTAAATTGCGCGGGCCAATCCCACCCGATCAATCCTCGACGATCAGGCTGCGGTCCCTCGTTTCGGGCAGCAGCAAGGTCGCGACGCCCGCCATCGCGATCACGGCGGCGACATAGAAATAGAAGAGCCATTCGACCCCCTGGCCCTTGAGCCAGAGCGCGACCATCTCGACCGTGCCGCCGAAGATCGCATTGCCGATCGCATAGGGGAGCGCGACACCGAGCCCGCGAATATGCGCGGGAAACAGTTCGGCCTTCACCAGCGCATTGTTCGCGGTATAGCCGCTCTGCAGGGTCAGCGGCACGAGGATCAGCAGCGTCGCGGTCACCGGCGAGGTGACGGTTTCGAGCGCGAAGAAGGTCGGCGCCGCGACGATCGCGCCGCCGATCCCGAACAGCAGCAGCATCGGCTTGCGTCCGAAGCGGTCGGCGAGCGCGCCGAACACCGGCTGCATCGCCGCGAACCACAGCAGCGCCGCGGCAATGATCCAGGTCGCGGTCTCCTTGTCGAAGCCGACGCTGTTGAACAGGAATTTCTGCATATAGGTAATGTAGGTATAGGCGCCGAGCCCGCCGCCCGCTGACAGCATCCCGACGAGGATGCTTTCGCGCCGATGCTCTTTCCACAAGAGCTTCGCGGTCGAAACCGGGCGGTCGACCGCCTGATTCTCGAACGACGGCGTTTCGGCGAGGCTGCGGCGCAGCACATAGACGCCGAATGCGAGCAGCGCGCCGATGACAAAGGGAATGCGCCAGCCCCAGGCGGTCAGTTCGGCCTCGGTCAGAAAGGCCTGCAGCACGATCGCGACGAAGATCGCGCAAAGCTGGCCGCCGATCAGCGTCAGATATTGGAAGCTGGCCCAGAAGCCGCGATGCGCGCGCGGCGCCATTTCGGACAGATAGGTTGCGCTCGCGCCATATTCGCCGCCGAGCGACAGGCCCTGGAGGATGCGCGCGGCGATCAGCACCGCGGGGCCGAACAGCCCCGCCTGCGCATAGGTCGGCGCGGCGGCGAGCAGCAGCGAGCCGCCGAACATCAGCGCGACCGACAGCGTCAGTCCCGCCTTGCGCCCGCGCGCGTCGGCGAAACGCCCCATCGCCCATGCGCCGATCGGCCGCATGACGAAGCCGACGGCAAAGATCGTCGCGGTGCTCAAAAGCTGCGCGGTCGGATCTTCCTTTGGAAAGAAGACCGGGGCGAAATAGATGGCGAAGGCGGCATAGGCGAACCAGTCGTACCATTCGACCAGATTGCCCGCCGAGCCGCCGATGATCGACAGCAGGCGCTTGCGCGGTATCGCCAGGGCTTTCATTCCGTCCCCCAATTCTATCGGTCTTCACACGTCATCCCGGCGAAGGCCGGGATCTCACCCCATCGTTCTGACGCACCGGCGAGATCCCGGCCTTCGCCGGGATGACGAAGATTAGCTTGGCTGTTTGAGCCCGATCACCGAAATCTGCCGCCCATAGCCATTCTCTTGCCTGTGGCACGCGCGGCGATAGCTGAAATAATCGGCTTCCTCCGCATAAGTATCCTGCCCGCCGATGGCGACCGTCGCGACGCCCGCCGCGGCGAGGCGCGCGGCGACATAGGCGGCAATGTCGAACATCGCGTGCCCCGGCTGGCTCGCCGCGAAGAAACGCTCGTTCGCCGGATCGTGGGCGACGAAGCGCTGCACGAAAGCCTCGTCGACTTCGTAGGAGGCGCGGCCGATGCACGGGCCGATCGCGGCGACGATATGCGCGCGGGTCGCGCCCAGGCTTTCCATCGCGTCGAGCGTCGCGTCGGTGACCCCGGCGATTGCGCCTTTCCACCCGGCATGGGCGGCGCCGACGACCCCCGCCGCCGCATCGGCGAACAGCACCGGGATGCAGTCGGCGGTCAGGATGCCGAGCAGCAGGCCGGGGGTGCGCGTCGCGAGCGCGTCGGCCTCGGGCCGCGCGGCCAGATCGCTCGCCGCATCGACGATGACGCAGCGGTTTCCATGCACCTGATAGAGGCCCGTCAGTGCCGCGCCGGGCAAGATCGCATCGGCGGCGCGGCGGCGGTTCTCGGCGATCAGCGCCGGATCGTCGTTCGACCCGAGCCCGCAATTGAGCGACGCGAGATCGCCGCTCGACACGCCGCCGTGGCGCCCGAAGAAGCCGTGCGGCACGCCCGCGAGCGGCGCGGCGGTGGTGAAAGGCGGGGTCACAGGTCAAGCCTCCAGATACGGTCCTCGTCGATATGGTTGCCGACGCGAAACGCGTTGCGTCCGATGTCGACGAAACCATAGCGGCGATAAAAGGCCTGCGCGCGCGGATTTTCGGTGAAGACCGACAGATAGAGGATCGATGCGCGCTCCCGCGCCCAGCTGATTCCCCAGTCCATCAGCGCCGCCGCGACCCCGGTGCCCTTGGCTTCGGGCGCGACGTAAAGCTGGTGAAGTTCGGTCGCGTCGGCGGTGGGATGCCCTGCGGGAATCGGGAAATCGATCGGGCCGAGTTTCGCGAAGCCGAGGATCGCGCTGTTGCCGCCGCGGATCAGCGCGATCGTCCATTCGGGGTCGGCAATCTGCGCCGCGATTCGCGCGGGCGGATTCCAGTCGGCGAGGAAGGCGGCAAGGTCTGCGGGGTCGTAGATATGGCCGAAGGTGTGGACGAAGGACGCCTCGGCGAAGCGCGACAGTTCCGCGGCCTCTTCGGCGTTCGCAAGCTGGATGGCGGTCATGCGGGGTCTCCGGTAAATCCTGCCGGCTGCGGCCAGCCGGGGGCGGTGAGGGCGATCAGCTTGAACAAATCCCCCATCGCATCGGCTTCGACAAGCCGGTCGCGTTGGCCCTTAAGCTCGTCGGCGCGCCCGGGCGCCGCGGCCGTCAATGTTTTCAGCCGCGCGTCTATGCCGAGCCGGCGAAGCCAGTCGCCTTGCGTTGCAAGGTCGCTGACCGCCACCCCGGCGGGCCGTGCGGCCTCGGCGAGCGCGGTGAAATCGACATGCGCGGTCAGGTCGGCCTCGCCGGGATTGGCGAAGGGATCGGCGAAGCGATGGGCCTTGACCGCCTGCAACGTGTCGCCCGCGGCGGGTCCGGCATGACCATAATCGATCGTCAGCATCGCGCCGCTCTGCCGCGCGAGACGGAAGGCGCAGCGCTGGATGATCGCCGCCGCGACCGGCGCGGTTTCGACGATCGTGTCTTCGGGCTGGCCGCAAAGGGCAGGGGGAATGGCGTCGTCGGCCGGGATCGAGCCTGCGATGGGTGCCAGCCTCCCGTCGCGGCGTTCGACCATGCGCTCGCGCCAGCCTGTTGCCGTGCGGACATATTGGTGGATCGGCAGCGCATCGAAAAATTCGTTCGCGACGATGACCAGCGGCGCGTCGCCCGGCAGCGCATCGACCTCGTCATGATGCTCGGCCCCCGCCAGCCGCGCCGATTGGGCGGCGCGCAAGGCCGGGCTCGTCTCGACCAGATGGATGCCGAGCGGCGCGCAGCCGAAGCGCGACGCCGCGCGCAGCGCATCGGCGGCGAGCGTGCCGCGGCCGGGGCCGAGCTCGACATAGCGGAAGGGCGGGCGCCCCGCGCGGGTCCACAGGTCGGCGATCCAGAGGCCGATCAGTTCGCCGAACATCTGGCTGATCTCGGGCGCGGTGGTGAAGTCGCCCGCCGCGCCGAGCGGATCGCGGGTCGCATAATAATGCGCGTTCGCGGCCGCCATATAGTCGGCGACCGTCGTCGGCCGGGCGGCGCCGATATCCTGGATCAAGCGTTCGGGGGTCGGCGGAGCGTCACGCAACGCTGTCCGTCCCCGCGATCGGCTCGACGCGCTGGCGGCGTCCCTTCGCGGTTGCGACGAGCCAGACGCCGGCGAGGATCATCGGCACCGTCAGCAACTGGCCCATCGACAGGCCGGTCATGTCGACCACCCACTGGCGCTGGACGTCCGGCTCACGCACGAACTCGACGGTGAAGCGGCTGAGGCCATAGACGATCGCCGCGAGCCCGAACAGGAAACCCGGCTTGTAGCGCGCGTCGGTGCGCCAGAAGAAGAAGGCGAGCACCGCCATCATCACGATTCCTTCGAGTCCGGCTTCGTAAAGCTGGCTCGGATGGCGCGGTTCGGGGCCGCCGTTCGGAAAGACGATCGCCCAAGGGACGTAGGCGACGCGGCCCCACAGCTCGCCGTTGACGAAATTGGCGAGGCGGCCGAGGAACAGCCCGATCGGCACGACACAGGCGATATAGTCGCAAAAGCGCAGGAAGCTCAGCTTTTCCTTGCGCGTCACATACCAGATGGCGATCAGCACCCCGATCACCCCGCCGTGCAGCGACATGCCGCCGTCCCACAGGCGAAAGATATCGAGCGGCTTTTGCGAATAAACCTCGAAATTATAGAAGAGGACGTAACCGAGCCGGCCGCCGAGGATGATGCCGAGCATGGCATAGAAGATCATGTCGTCGGCATGGCGGCGCGCCATCGGGGCGCCGGGCTGCGCGATCAGTTTGAGAAGATACCAATAGCCGAGGAAGATGCCCGCGAGATAAGCGAGCGCATACCAGCGGATCGGCAGGCCGAAGACGCTGAACGCGATCTCGCTATGCTCTCCCATGAATTCCCGGAAGTTAAGATATTGCGTCGCTTCGGCTAAGGTTGCAAAAAGAAACATATAGTCGCGCTGTCCTTCCCCAGGAGAGGCCTTCCCCATAGGGGGTAAGGCGAGCGAGACCAAGAGGAGAGATGCCCCATGCCTTCCGCGCTCGATCTGCGCCTGGACGCCGCTTACGACCTGATCACCGGTCCGGGCGGTCCGATCGCGGTCGGCTCCGTCGAACGTTCCGGCCGCGAGCTGCCCTTCATCACCAACGCGCCGACGAATCTGGCCGACTATGTCGCCTATTTCAGCGCGCTGCACGGCGACGCGACCTTTCTGGTCGAAGGCGACGAACGGCTGAGCTTTGCCGAGGTTCATGCCGCGGCACGCCGGGTCGCGGCGGCGCTGATCGACGGGCATGGCGTGCAGCGCGGGGACCGCGTCGCCATCGCGATGCGCAACGCCAACGCGTGGTGCGTCACCTATCTCGGCATCCTGCTCGCGGGCGGTTGCGCCACTTTGCTCAACGGCTGGTGGCAGGGCGCCGAACTGGCGGCGGGGATCGACGATGCCGAAGCGATGCTGGTCATCGCCGATGTTCAGCGCGCCGCGCGGCTTCGGGAACCCGGCGTCAAGCACGGCGCGAAGCTGATCACCCTCGACATCGCGCAGCCGCTGGACGCCGCGCTTGCGCCGATCACCGACGCGGGCGGCAGCGCCGATACCGCGCTGCCGGCGCTGACCGGTCAGGATCTCGCGACGATCCTCTTCACCTCGGGCTCGACCGGCCAGTCGAAGGGCGCTTTTTCGCGGCACGAGGCCATCGTGCAGGCGATCTTCAACTATGTGACGCAGACCGCGAGCATCGTCCACCTGCTGACCGAGGACGGGCAGATGTCGGATATCCAGCCCGCGACGCTGATCTGCACGCCGCTGTTTCACGTCACCGCCGAAATCCCGGTGTTCCTCCAGAGCTTCGCACTCGGCCGCAAGCTCGTGCTGATGCCCAAATGGAGCGCCGACGAGGCGATGCGGCTGATCCAGGACGAACAGGTCAATTATTTCGTCGGCGTGCCGCTGATGAGCTATGAAATTCTCGTCAGCCCGAACCGCAAGAACTACGATCTGTCGACATGCAAGAGCTACGCCGGCGGCGGTGCGCCGCGCCCGCCCGAACATGTCCGCCGCCTCGCGACCGAGATGGGCGACGGCAAGCCCTTGCTCGGCTATGGCCTGACCGAGACCAACGCCGTCGGCTGCGGCATCATCAACGAAAATTACCTCGAAAAGCCGCTGTCGACCGGTCCCGCGTCGAAGCCGCTCGTCGATCTCGCGATCCTCGACGACAATGGCGACGAACTGCCGCAGGGTGGCGTCGGCGAGGTGTGCATCCGTTCGGTATGCAATTTCGAGGGCTATTGGAACAATCCCGAAGCGACAAAGGCGGCCTTCTTCGACAATGGCTATTTCCGTTCGGGCGACCTCGGCTATGTCGACGCGGACGGCTATCTGTTCATCGTCGACCGCAAGAAGGACATCATCATCCGCGGCGGCGAGAATATCAGCTGCCAGGAAGTCGAGGCCGCGATCTACGAGCACCCCGAGGCGAACGAATGCGCGGTCTTCGGCCTGCCCGACGAGCGGTTGGGCGAAGTCGTCGGCGCAGTGATCTGGATGAAACCCGGCAGCGCCGTCACCGCCGAGGACATGACCGCCTTCCTCGGCCAGCGCCTCGCGCCCTACAAGGTGCCGCTCAGGATCTGGATGTCGAACGACGCGTTGCCCAAGCTCGGCAGCGAAAAGATCGACAAGGTGACCCTGCGCAGTCGATACCGCGAGCAATATGCGGCGGAGGTGGTCGCCTGAGTTCGCGTGCCATGTTGGCGTCATTGCGACCCCGGTGAAAGCCGGGGGCGCAACGACGAAGAGCTTCAATTCAAGACCTCTCCCGGCGACCGCATTGATTATGAACGCAATCTCGTTATCCTGAACCGGCAGGGGCATAAAAAGATGATGAGGTCGCGCCCATGTCCATTCTCCGCCCCTTCCTGTCGCGCGTCATTCGTCACGGCCGGCTGACGGTCGTCGATCCCGACGGCCATGCCGAGCATTTCGGCGAACCCGCGACGGGCTTTCCGGAGGTCGCGGTGCGCTTCGCCACCCGCCGCGCGATGCGCCGCGTGATCCTCGACCCGCGTCTCGGCGCGGCCGAGGCGTTCATGGACGGCGAGATGGAACTGACCGACGGCGACATCATGACGCTGATCGGCCTCCTGCGCATGAACACGCCGTGGGATCGCGGCGCGAAGCTCAAGGACAAGACGTGGCTCGGCCGGCGGATCGAGGGGGTGAAGACCCGGCTCGGCTCGGTCAACCGCCGCCGCCGCTCGCGTGCCAATGTCCAGCATCATTACGACATCGGCAACGATCTCTACCGCCTCTTCCTCGACGCCGACATGCAGTACAGCTGCGCTTACTGGCCGCGCGCGGGCATGACGCTCGACGAAGCGCAGGCGGCGAAAAAGGCGCATATCGCGGCAAAGCTCGCGCTGAAACCGGGGCAGCGCGTGCTCGACATCGGCTGCGGCTGGGGCGGGATGGCGATCACCCTTGCGAAGCTCGAACGGGTCGAGGTGTTGGGGATCACCCTGTCGGACGAGCAACTCGCGCTCGCCCGGCAGCGTGCCGAGGCGGCGGGGGTCGCCGACCGCGTCCGCTTCGAGCTGATCGACTATCGCGACCTTGCGGTGCGCGAGCCGGGGCGGTTCGACCGCATCGTCTCGGTCGGCATGTTCGAGCATGTCGGCGCGCCGAACTATGACGTCTTTTTCCGCGCCTGTGCGAACCTGATGACCGCCGACGGGGTGATGCTGCTCCACACGATCGGGCGCTTCGGCAAGCCGGGCGCGACCGACGCCTTCACGCGCAAATATATCTTCCCCGGTGGCTATATCCCCGCGCTGAGCGAGACGCTGGCGGCGAGCGAGAAGAGCCGACTGATCGTCACCGATGTCGAGACGCTGCGGCTGCATTACGCACTGACGCTGCGCCAATGGTATGCACGGACATTCGCGCACGAGGCCGAGATCGTGGCGATGATGGGCGAGCGCTTCTTCCGCATGTGGACCTTTTACCTCGCCGGCGCGACCGCGGCGTTTGAGAGCGGCGGGATGGGCAATTACCAGATCCAGTTCGCGCGCAGCCGCCACGCCCTGCCGCTGACGCGCGACTATATGGCCGAGGCCGAAGCGACATATCGCGAGACTGTCTGAACAGGGGAATCCCTTGGTTGGAATCTCTTCGACCAAAGAGCTATGAGCCGGCCGGGGGCCATCCCCTCTCTCTAATCTTTCGGGATCGCACCATGACCAATTCGTCCCCGTCGCAGGGCATCGCGCCGTTCCAGGCCATCGAGATCAGCGCCCTCGCGCGCAAGCTGCGCGCGGAAGGGCGGTCGGTGATCCATATGGAGTTCGGGCAGCCCGCCGACGGCGCTCCTGCCGGTGCCGTCGCGGCGGCGCGCGCCGCGCTGGATGAACCCGACATGGGTTATTGGGAAAGCGTGCCGCTGCGCCGGCGCATCGCGCGCCATTATGGCGAGCATTATGGCGTCGACCTCGACCCGCAGCGTATCCTGCTGACCTGCGGTGCCTCCCCGGCGCTCGTGCTGGCGTTGCTGACCGGCTTCGCGGCGGGCAGCCGCGTGATGATCGCGCGGCCCGGCTATGTCGCCTATCGCAATTCGCTGCGCGCGTTGCAGATGATCCCGGTCGAGGTCGAATGCGGCGCGGCCGACCGCTTCCAGATTCACGCGCGCCATATCCGCGAAGCCGACCCCGCGCCCGACGGCCTGATCGTCGCGAGCCCCGCCAATCCCACCGGAACGATCATTCCGCCCGCCGAGCTCGCCGAGCTTGCCGACGCCTGCCGCGCGCGCGGCGTCCGTATCATCTCCGACGAAATCTATCACCGGCTGAGCTACGGCGCCGAAACGCATAGCATGCTGCAATATGACCCCGGCGCCTTCGTCATCAACAGCTTCTCAAAATATTACGGCATGCCCGGCTGGCGCCTCGGCTGGATCGTCTGCCCGCCCGATATGGTCGCCGGAGCGCGCGCGCGGCTCGGCAATCTGTTCCTGTCGCCGCCCGCGCTCAGCCAGCAGGCGGCGCTCGCGGCCTTCGACTGCGAGGAAGAACTCGACGCGCGGGTTGCCATGTATCGCCGCAACCGCCAGTTGCTGATCGATTGCCTGGGCCGGATCGGCATCACCGACATCGCCCCGTCGGACGGCGCTTTCTATGTCTATGCCTCGATCGCCCATCTGACCGATGACAGTTTGTCGCTGTGCAAGCGGCTGCTCGAGGACACCGGCGTCGCCACCGCGCCGGGGCTCGATTTCGACCCCGAACGCGGCGCCGGCTTCATCCGCTTCAGCTATGCCGTGACCACCGACATGGTGCGCGAGGCTTGCGCGCGGCTGGAGGATTGGTTCGGCAGCCGCTGGCCGATGTCCGGTTAGAACTTGTTGCCTCAGGTCGGATATTTCGCGTTCATCTCCGCCCAGCCCAATGCAACGAGGCGTTCGAGAATGCCCAGGTCCACGTCGGCGAGCTTGTTGATATAGAGACAGACCTTGCCCGTCTTGTGCTTGCCGAGTGCCGCGAACAGCGCGTCGGCCTCCTTCTGCCGGTCGCCGTAATGCTCCATCAGATAGATCGTCATCGCCGCCTTGCGCGGGGAAAAACCCGCCCGGCACATCGTCCCCGAACGCCCGCTGTCATAGACATAGTCATAGCTGCCATAGCCGATGATTGACGGTCCCCACATCTTCGGCTCCAGCCCGGTCACGCGGCGGTGGATAGCATCGACGATCGCTGCCTCCTCGCGCCGCCGCGCGTCGGGCAGTTCGGCGATAAAATCCACCACCGCGACGTCGGTGGCGCGTGTCTTGTTTTCGGTCTTGCCCATGTCTGGCCTCCGACGTCCGGATAGCGGGTCGAAGACCTTGTGCCAAATCGCCGCTCAGCCGTCGCAGTCGTTCCAATAATCCTTGTTGGTCGTGCAGCTTTGCAATCCCGAATAATGATTGACGACGCACACCGTCTTCATCGGGCAGGCTTTCCGGACGCGCGGCTTATATTCGGGCGGCGCCTTGGCCTTGGTGAAAGCCCCGGCGACCTGCTGTTTGAGCGGGATGAGCTGGCCGCGGATCGTGTCGTCGCCCTTCGCGATCCCCTGATCCATCCAATAGAGAATCTCGTCCTCATGGGGCAGCGGGTTCTTCATCTGGAGCAGCGACGAGGCTGCCATCACCGCGCCATAGACTTCGCCCTGGTCGGCGACGATCCGCGACAGGCGATAGGCAAGCGCGAAGTCCTTCTTGGTGCCGGTGCCGCTGTTGATCATGTCGACCGCCATGATCGTCGCATAGAGGTGCCCGCGCTCGGCCGCCGCCTTGAACGCTGCAAAGGCCTTCTTGGGGTCCTTCTTCGTGCCGAGCCCTTCCTGATAATAGAGCCCGCTGCGATAGAGCGCATCGACATGGCCCGCCGCGGCGGCCTGTTCGATCATCGCGAAGCCGGTCGCATGATCCTTCTTCCCGCCGACGATGCCCGCCGAATAGAGCGTGCCGACATTGTAGAGCGCGACCGGATCGCCGAGCTTCGCCGCCTCCTGCATCAGCGCCAGCCCGTCCTGCGGGGTGCCGCCGGGGACGCCGCCGTTGATCCATGAGAGGCCGAGTTCCATCAGCGCCGCGGGATCCTTCTGCCTCTCGATATAGAGGCGCGTCGCGTCGCGCCCTTCGGGGGTGCGGATCTGCCAATGGCCGCCGCGCGCGGTCATTTCGGGCAGCGGCGCAGGGCAGGGGGTGCCGGCATTGGCCCCGGCTTCATAGCCTTGCGCCCAGGCGATCGCCGCCGCCGACACGGTGTTGCCGCCCTTGCGATCGCTCACCAGCCGGTCATAGGCGTTATGGCAATCGACCTGCTGATTATATTCGCGCGTCGGGTCTGGCATCGATCCCTGCCCGCCTGCGCCCGACACCGAAGCCGTCAGCACCAGAAACGGCGCCGCGAAAGCCAGCCAAACCCGCATCCTATCCCCCCTCGACGCATGGTCCCGCCGCGAGTTTAGATGACCGGGCGCGCGCAAAATTGTAAAAACGCGCCAGCGAACCGAAGAGAATGAAGGGGTGGTTTCCATTCGGAGATTGCGTTCTAATCTCGGTTTTCCATTTCCGGAGTCGGGAAAGGCGGAAAGATCATGCGGTCGCTCCTATCCGGCCTGTTGCTGTCGCTGCTCGCGGTCGGGTTGATCGCCACCGACCCGGCCTTTGCGAAGCCGCAGGAAGCGGTGCTGACGCCGCAATCCTATCGCCGCAACTGCATGATGTGCCACAAGACTGCGGTTCCCGAAGGCCTCGACCCCACGATCACCGCGGGCGTGCGCCCGCCCCACCCGACCCGGTCGCGCGACGCCATGCCCGGCGTCACATGCTGGCGCCGCTGCGAAAAATGCTGGCCCCGTCCGGGCAGGGCGAAGCGGTGAGGGAATACGCTGGAATTGGATTGCGGTGACGGGTGCGGAAATCCCCAATTGGAATTTAGGGGTTTACGCACCTGTCACCCTAATTCCACGATAACTCCGCGATTTCGATTGAGACTCACGCCGCCGGGGCTTGCTAGGCTCTGGCGGCTTGTGAGGAGTTGGGGGCGTGACCCGCATCCGCTTGAGCACCTGGTCCACTTTTTCGCGGTCGGTTTCCATGGCGTGGCAAGACAGAGAAAGAGAGATCAAAACCCAAGAGGGCACTCAGCGCCTCATCGGTGAGGTCTGCATGATATGGGCAGCCATCGACAACGATATTACCGAACTAATGATGTACGTGCTTGAGACTGGACCAGACCAAGCCGCCATTCTCAACACCGCCCTGCGCGAAGTCGCTCCTCGATGCACCGTCTTGGAACGACTGCTCATTGCCTCAAGCTACGATGAGGAGTGGGTAGACTGGCTGTGCCGGATGTTAGCCAAGACCCGCGACGATCTGTCGCCACGTCGCAACCGATATGTGCACGATCGATGGTTCATCGGGATGGAAGCCATGCAAAAGCGCAACTCTCAGGTTAAGACACCGAAGCCCCAGTCCTATCAGCGTAGGGCCATCGTTTACGACGAGGAGGAAATCGTCACCGTTGAGAAGCTCCAAGAGTGGTGCTTTGACGGCTACGATATTCATGAAGCCTTAGATCAAGCGATCCACGACCTTCGCTACTGGTATCTGTCAGAACGTCCTCTAGAAGCTCACAAGCAAGACTTTCTGGGCCGCTCATCTGCTCGCTATAAACGATATGGCCCAAGCGCTTCTTGAGGCTCTGCGTCAGGCTGCGGAGCAGAAACTTGCATTACGGTGACAGGTGCGAAAACCCCTAAATAGCCCGCCCGCAAAAGCTGCTGTCCTACAAAACCGCGCCGGGTTAGCCTCCATCACATGTCGCGCTTCCGTCTCTTTTCGTGCTCGAAACCGCCTTTGTCCACGGCCCGCCTTAGAGCGACAAAGGAGACAGTTTCGGCGCGCACGACCGTATCCTTTGTCGCTTTAAGCGCCGCGGCTCGGCCGGCGCGATGCTCGCGACCTCGCATCGCGCGTGAAGTTGCGCAGTTTTCCGCCCGTTCGTCTGATCAGCCCGTTGCGCCGCGCGGGCGGGCCTGCTAGCCGCGCCCGCACTGTCTCCCGCCAGAAGGTGTCCCCATGTCCGAGTCCATCAAGCGCGTCGTCCTTGCCTATTCGGGGGGGCTCGACACCAGCGTCATCCTGAAATGGCTGCAGGTGACCTATGGCTGCGAGGTGGTGACCTTTACCGCCGACCTGGGGCAGGGCGAGGAACTGGCGCCCGCGCGCGCCAAGGCCGAGCTGATGGGGATCAAGCCCGAACATATCTATATCGACGACGTCCGCGAGGAGTTCGTGCGCGATTTCGTCTTTCCGATGATGCGCGCCAATGCCCGCTACGAAGGCGATTATCTGCTCGGCACCTCGATCGCGCGGCCGCTGATCTCGAAGCGGCTGGTCGAGATTGCGAAGGAAACCGGCGCCGACGCGGTCGCGCACGGCGCGACGGGCAAGGGCAATGATCAGGTGCGCTTCGAACTGTCCTGCTATGCGCTCAATCCCGACATCAAGGTGATCGCGCCGTGGCGCGAATGGGATTTGACCAGCCGCACCGCGCTGATCGATTTTGCCGAGAAGAACCAGATTCCGGTGCCGAAGGACAAGCGCGGCGAAAGCCCGTTCAGCACCGACGCGAACCTGCTCCATACCTCGTCGGAGGGCAAGGTGCTCGAGGATCCGTGGGAAGAAACCCCCGACTATGTCTATTCGCGCACGGTGAACCCCGAGGACGCGCCCGACGCGCCCGAATATATCACCATCGATTTCGAGCGCGGCGACGGCGTTGCGCTGAACGGCGTGGCGATGTCGCCCGCGACCTTGCTCGCGGCGCTCAACGATCTCGGCCGCAAGCATGGCATCGGCCGCCTCGACCTCGTCGAGAACCGCTTCGTCGGCATGAAATCGCGCGGCATGTACGAGACGCCCGGCGGCGAAATCTATGCCCGCGCGCATCGCGGCATCGAAAGCATCACGCTCGATCGCGGCGCGGCGCACCTCAAGGACGAGCTGATGCCGAAATATGCCGAGCTCATCTACAACGGCTTCTGGTTCGCGCCCGAGCGCGAGATGCTGCAGGCGGCAATCGACCATAGCCAGGAAAAGGTGTCGGGCACCGTCCGCCTCAAGCTCTACAAGGGCAACGCCAGCGTCGTCGGCCGCAAGTCGCCGCACAGCCTCTACAGCGAACGCCATGTGACCTTCGAGGATGACGCGGGCGCCTATGACCAGAAGGATGCGGCGGGCTTCATCAAGCTCAATGCGCTGCGCCTGAAGCTGCTCGCACGGCGCGATCGCTGATCCTGCGGGACGGCGGGCGCGTCCCTTCGCCACCGGATTGGCGATCGGGCGGCGGAATGCTATAGGATTCGCGGGGGTGCTGCCGACAGAAAGGTTGGTGGCCGATGTCCGACGGCCAGTCCGAAGAATCTTCGCCCTATGATTGGCGGCCTTGTTCGCTGCTCTTTCCCCGCATCGCGAAACTGATGACGCGCGACGGAACCTATACGCGGCTGATCCTGCCGGGGGACTATTTCGCCCGGCGGTCGCGGACCTTTGGCTATTGGATGTATCGCCATCGCCACGAGCATGACCGCGATCAGGGCGACTGATATTGGGGCTGGCGCGGTCGCCGGGCAGGCGGCAGAAGGGATGGCCTTTCGCGGCAGGGGACATCGCCGGTGCGTAATTTCGATTTTTCCTCGTGGCAGAGCATCGGGGCCACCCTGCTCGGGCTGGCGCTCTTCACGCTGATCGGCGTCGGCATCCGCCTGGTGGTCATGATGACGATCCAGCAGCGCCGCGAGCGGATCAACCGCCAGATCAACGAGCGGCTGCGGACGCTGATCGCGGCCTACAAGACGCTCGGCGGCTCGTTCACCGGCAATCTGGCGGTCGACCCGCGTCATCTGCGCGACCTCCGCCGCGCCGGAGCCGAAACGGCTGCCGGAACGGAGGCCGCGGGCGCCGATTCGGATCGGCCGCGCCGGATTCGCGACGCGGTCGAGGCGGCGCTGTCGGATATCATCCTGCTCGGCACCGCCGACCAGGTCCGCCTCGCGAGCCGCGCCGCACGCGAACTGGTCGAGGGGCGCCCGGTCCACGTTCACGATCTGGTCGTCGCGCTGCGCGACTTCATTCGCGACGCGCTCGATCTCGACCCCGTGCCGTCCGACTCGGCGATCCCGCTGCAAGGCCCGACCCGGCCTTCGAGCGGCGGAAAAGGCGGCGGTGCGGGCCGCGGCGGCGAAGGCGGTGGAGGAGGAGGGCGCGGCGGCGGCGGCGGTGGCATGGGCGGCGGAATGGGCATGGCGGGCGGGCTCGGCGTCGTCGGCGGTGCCAGCCTCGCGCATGGCACGGCGGGCGGCGACGATGCCGATGATCCGGCGGGACTCTCAAAAAATTAATGCGTTAGCGCGGCGCGCTTTCCTGCGCTAAGGGGCGCCTCGATGACCGCCTCGCGCTTTTTCTCCGACAATGCCGCCGCCGTGCATCCCGCGGTGATGGAGGCACTCGCCGCCGCCAATCATGTCGATACCGCCTATGATGGCGACACGCTCAGCCAGTCGCTCGACGCGGCCTTTTCGGAGCTGTTCGAGACGACATGCGAAGTCGTCTGGATTTCGACCGGCACCGCCGCGAACAGCATCATCCTCGCCCACTTCGTGCGGCCGTGGCAGGGCATCCTCTGCTATGAGGAAGCGCATATCGAGGTCGACGAGTGCGGCGCGCCGACCTTTTATTCGGGCGGCGCCAAGCTGATGACGCTGCCCGGTACGGGGGCGAAGATCGACGCCGAAGCGCTCAAGGCGCGGATCGCCGGCATCCGCAAGGACGTCCATCAGGTGCAGCCGGCCGCGATCAGCATCACCAATGCGACCGAATATGGGCTGGCGTGGCGGCCGGACGAGGTGGGTGCGATCAGCGAGATCGCCAGAGCCAACGGCATGAAGCTTCACATGGACGGCGCGCGCTTCGCCAATGCGGTCGCTTTCCTCGGCTGTTCGCCCGCCGATGTGACGTGGCGCGCCGGAGTCGATGCCCTGTCCTTCGGCTTCACAAAAAATGGCGCGATGATGGCCGAGGCACTGGTCTTCTTTGGTGGCAGCGGCGGCGATGGGGTGCGCGAGCTCAAAAAGCGCGGCGGCCATCTGCTCAGCAAGGGGCGCTTCGTCGCGGCGCAGATCCGCGCGATGCTGAAGGACGATCTCTGGCTCACCAATGCGCATGGGGCCAATGCCGGCGCGGCGGCGCTCGCGGCGGCGTGCGGCGGCCGGCTGATGTATCCGGTCGAGGCGAATGAACTGTTTGTCCGGTTGAGCGCCGCCGAGGCGACGGCGCTGCGCGGACGGGGCTTCGATTTCTATGACTGGGGCGAAGGCGCCGCACGCCTTGTCACGAGCTGGGATCAGGACGCCGCGGCGGTCGCGCCGCTCGCGGCCGCCATCGCGGCGCTATGAACGAGCAACCCGCGACGCTCCTCACCCCCCGCGTCCTCATCCCCTTCGCGCTGGTTACGCTGATCTGGGGATCGACGTGGATCGTTATCAAGGGGCAGCTCGGCGTCGTGCCGCCGAGTTGGTCGGTCACCTATCGCTTTTTGGTCGCGGCGATCGCGATGTTCGCCTTTGCGGTGCTCCGGCGCGAGCGCCTGTTGCTGGAACCCAAGGCCATGGCCTTCGCGGTGCTGCTCGGGATCGCGCAGTTCACCTTCAACTTCAATTTCGTCTATCGCGCCGAACAGCATATCACCTCGGGGCTGGTCGCAGTGCTTTTCGCGTTGCTGATCGTGCCGAATACGCTGCTCGGGCGCTTGCTTTTGAAATCGCCGCTGGAGAAGCGCTTCCTTGCCGGCGCCGGGATCGCGATCGTCGGTGTCGGGCTGATGATCCTCCACGAATATCGCGCCGCAGCGCTCGGCGCGGGTGAGGTGCTGTTCGGCACCGCGTTGACGCTTGCGGGGGTAATGAGCGCGTCGACCGCCAATGTCATGCAAGGGACCGCGATCGCGCGGGCGCAATCGATGGTCGTGATGATCGCGTGGGCGATGCTGTTCGGCGCACTTGCCGATGGCAGCTATGCCTGGATCACTGCAGGGCCACCGGTGATCGAGGCGACGCCCGTCTATCTCGGCGGTATTCTTTACCTCGGTATCGTCGCGAGCGCGGTGACCTTTCCGCTCTATTTCAACGTCATCCGCGCGGTCGGGCCGGGGCAGGCGGCGTGGTCGAGCGTGCTGATCCCGATCATCGCAATGGGTTTTTCGACGGCGTTCGAGGGCTATCGCTGGGCGCCGCTGTCGATTGCGGGCGGCGCGGTCGCGCTTGTCGGGCTGGTGATCGCTGTCGCGAAACGGCCCGAACGGCCGTCGGTCAGCGGCAATATGGTGTCGGTCCCGGTCGAACCGGAGTCCTGATTGTCACGGCTGTCTTATGTCGATAAGACGGTTTCATGAAAATCCTCTCCATCGCAATCGCCCTTGTCGCCGCCGCCGCGGCAACTCCGGCATCGGCCCAGGGCGCCTGCCAGCCCGGAACCTATCGCGCCGCGGACGGCGATTTCGTCGTGCTGGTGCCGTCGCCGGCGGTTTCCGAACCGGGCCTTCGCTATCAGTTCCGCGACGGGCGCCGCGGCGCCACGAACGAAGCGGGCCCGCCGCTGGCCTGTGATGCGGGCGCGGTGACCGTCGCGGGCAAGGCGTGGACGCGGATCGCTTTTCGCGAAACCCCGGCGACCTTCGACAGCGTCGAGACAAAGCTGACCGGAATGCTGATCGAGCCGCCGGACGCCGACCCGCGGCGCCCGCTGGTGGTGATGGTGCACGGTTCCGAACGCAGTTCGCCGATCGGCGGCCTCTATGGCTATGCGATGGCCGCGCAGGGGTTGTCGGTCTTCGTCTATGACAAGCGTGGCACCGGTGGGTCGGAAGGCGAATATACGCAGAATTTCGAGTTGCTCGCGACCGATGCGGCGAAGGCGCTCGACACGGCGCGGCGGATGGCGGCGGGGCGGTTCGGCCGCGCGGGCTTCTTCGGCGGCAGCCAGGGCGGCTGGGTCGCGCCGCGCGCCGCGACGCTGACCAAGGCCGATTTCGTCGCGGTCGGCTTCGGTCTTGTCGCTTCGCCGATCGAGGAGGACCGCGAGCAGATGGTGTCGGAAGTCCGCGCCGCCGGACGGGGCGCCGATGCCGAGGCGCTCGTCGATCGCCTGTCGAAGGCGACCGCAACCTTGCTGCTGTCCAACTTCGCGCAGGGCTATGCCGATCTCGATGCGGTGCGGAGCGAGATGGCGGGCAAGCCGTGGGCCGCGAAGGTGGAGGGCGAATATAGCGGCGCGATGGCGCGTCTCTCCGACGCCGAATTGCGCCGGATCGGGCGGGCGCGCTTCGACAATCTGGAGCTGATCTGGGATTATGACGCGGTCGCGGTGCTCAAAAAGCTCGACACGCCGTTGTTGTGGGTGCTGGCGGGCGAGGACCGCGAGGCGCCGATCGAAACGACGCGCGGCGCATTGATGGACCTCAAGGCGACAGGAAAGCCGGTCGACGTCTATCTCTTTCCCCAGACCGATCACGGCATGTGGGAATATGTCCAGCATCCCGACGGATCGCGCGACGTCACGCGGCTCACCGACGGCTATCTGAAATTGCTCGGCGACTGGATCAAAGGCGACGTGCGCGGTGCCTACGGCCGCGCCGAACATCTTACCCCGCGCTGATCCGTTCGATGTCGGCGCCGACCGCCTGGAGCTTTTCTTCCAGCCGTTCATAGCCGCGGTCGAGGTGGTAGACGCGGTTGACCTCGGTCTGCCCCTCGGCGGCGAGACCGGCGATGATCAGGCTCATCGAGGCGCGCAGGTCGGTTGCCATCACCGGCGCGCCGATCAGCTTGTCGACACCGCGGACGATCGCGGTGCGGCCCTTGACCTGGATGTCGCAGCCCATGCGCGCCAGTTCGGGAACGTGCATATAGCGGTTCTCGAAGATTGTTTCGGTGAACAGCGATGCGCCGGTGCCGAGCGTCGCCATCGCCATGAACTGCGCCTGCATGTCGGTCGCGAAGCCGGGATAGGGTGCGGTCGACAGGGTGACCGGCTCGGCGCGGCCCGACATGGCGACGCGGATGCCGGCCTTGGTCTCCTCGACCGTCGCGCCGGCTTCGCGCAGTGCGGCGAGTGTCGCCTCCATCTCGTCGGCCTTGGCGCCGACGAGTTCGACATCGCCTTCGGTGATTACCGCGGCGCAGGCGTAGCTGCCCGCCTCGATACGGTCGGCCATCACGCGATAGGTCGCGCCGTGCAGCCGGTCGACGCCCTCGATCGTCAGCGTTTCGGTGCCGATGCCGTCGATCTCGGCCCCCATCGCGGCGAGGCAGTTGCAGAGGTCGACGATCTCCGGCTCGCGCGCGGCATTTTCGAGCACGCAGGTCCCTTTGGCGAGCACCGCCGCCATGACCGCATTTTCGGTCGCGCCGACTGACACGACCGGGAAGGTGAACTTGCCGCCCGCCAGCCGTCCGCCGGGGGCGCTCGCCTTCACATAGCCCGAGGCGAGCTCGATTTCGGCGCCGAAGGCTTCGAGCGCTTTCAGGTGGAGGTCGATCGGGCGGTTGCCGATCGCGCAGCCGCCGGGGAGCGACACGGTCGCTTCGCCCGCACGTGCGAGCAGCGGGCCGAGGACGAGGATCGAGGCGCGCATCTTGCGCACGATGTCATAGGGCGCGACGGTCGAGGTGAGGGTGGTCGCGCGCGCGGTCATCACGCGGCCGAAATCCTCGGGCCGCGATCCCTCGATCGTCGTCGAGCAGCCGAGCTGATTGAGGAGGTGGCCGAAGCCGTCGACGTCGGCGAGCCGCGGCAGGTTGCGCAGGGTTAGCGGCTCGTCGGTGAGCAGCGCGCAGGGCAACAGGGTGAGCGCCGCATTCTTGGCGCCGGAGATGGGGATACGGCCCTTGAGTCGCTGGCCGCCGCGAATGACGATCTGATCCATCGGCTGTCCTTAGCGGATGCGCTGATGCGCGCAAGCGGATGCCGTAGCGAAGCTTAAAGCGACAAAATATACGGACGTGCGTATCCGGTTCGTCTCCTTTGTCGCTTTAAGCCGAACCGCAAGCCGATTGCCTGAAGCCACAAAGGGTCCGCGTGTGCGCATCCAAATCATGTCCTTCATGGCTTCAGGGCGAGGGGGCACGGCCTGTTTCGTGCGCAGGATAAGCACGGCGGAATAAAGTAGGAAAGCCGATTTGCTTTCCCGCATTCGTTTGCGGCGTCCGGCATTTGGCGATGGCGTTCGCGGTGAAAATGTGAAACCATCCGGCGCAGGTTAGTCGAAGGAAATGAGGACTGTAGGGCAAGGCATTCAACAGGGGAGAAACTGCTATGCGAAATCCCGTCGTCACGGCCGTCACCGCCGCATCGTTCGCCGTCAGCCAGCTTGCCGTTCCGGCCTTTGCCCAGACGACTTACCCCTATCCGCCGCCAAGCGGATCGGCGGGATATGACCGGGATTATGCGGGCACGATCCGCTGCGAGTCCCGGAACAACCAGCGGCAGCGCTGCAAGGTCAAGACCAGCAATCGCGTCGAGCTGGTCCGGGTGATCGGCGGGCGCTGCTCGAAAGGACGCGACTGGGGTTTCGACGCCAATCAGATATGGGTTTCGGGTGGGTGCCGCGCCGAATTTCGCTACGGCTATTCGAGCGGGGGCTCCTATCCCGATCGCGATTATGCCGGGACGCTCCGCTGCGAGTCGCGCAACAATCGCTACGAACAATGCAATGTCCAGACGAATGGGCGCGTCGAATTGCTCCGCAAACTCGGCGGCAAATGCAACGCCGGGCGCCAATGGGGGTATGACGCGAACCTGATCTGGGTGACGAACGGCTGCCGCGCCGAATTCGGCTATGGCTACGCCAATCTCGCGCCGCTGCCCGGCCCGAAACCCGAAAAAGACAAAGGGCCGAGCACCGGCCTGATCATCGGCGGCATCGTCGTTGCCGGCGGGTTGCTCGCTTTGCTTGCAAGCCAGAAAAAGAAGAAGGACGACGGCAGCACGCAGGAAAGTACATCGCCGCCGGCCGCGAGCGGCCCCGCGACGCTCAGTGCCGACCTCTCCGGTCTCCCGAGCGCTTCGCGTTCGTCGGTGCAGAATTGCATGAACGACGCCGCACGGCAGATCGGCGCAACCGGCGGAACGCGGCTGTCCTACGACAAGCTCGTCTCATTGGAGCAGGGCAACGGCGGCTGGCGCATCCGCGCTGCGATGACCGCGACCTATCCCGACGGCGCGAAATCGCTCGAAATGTATTGCCGCGCGACGCCGAGGGAGATCGTTCAGCTCGATTTTAACTGAGGAGCGGCGTCAGGAATGCGTTGGCGCCGGCTTCGGGGTGGGAGCGGCCGTTGAAGGATGGCGCTGCTTTCCCCTCCCGCCTGCGGGAGGGGAGATAGAGTGTCGCCTTTCGGTCGCAATCAGCCCTTAACCCAGCGCTTCCTCGACCTGACCCAGCCGGTCCTTGCCGAAGAACATCTCGTCCCCGACGAAGAAGGTCGGGATGCCGAACACGCCGCGCGCGACCGCGGCCTCGGTGTTGGCGGCGAGTTTTGCCTTGATCTCGGGTTCCTGCGTGCGCGCGAGCAGTGTGGGGCCGTCGAAGCCGCTTGCCGAGAGAAAGGCCGCGGCGACCTCGGGATCGTCCATCTTGAGGCCGTCTTCCCACATCGCGCGGTTCACCGCATCGACATAGTCGTCGAGAATGCCCTCGTCCTCGGCGACGATCGCGCCGCGCATGATGAGGAGCGTGTTCACCGGGAAATGCGGGTTGAGGCGGAATTTGGTAAGGCCGTGCTTCGCGATGAAGCGCCGCATTTCCAGATTTTCATAAGCGAGCTTCGCGGGCGCGTCGGCATATTGGACCATCGGCGCCTTGTTGCCCGTCGCCTTGAAGATGCCGCCGAGCAGGCATGGCGTGATGACCAGGTCGGCGCCCGTGCGATCGAGCAGTTCGGGCAGCACCTTCAGCGTCAGATAGGCGTTGGGGCTGCCGAAGTCGAAAATGAGTTCGAGAGTCTTGGTCATGCTTCAAATCCTTTCCCTTCTCCCCTTGCGGGAGAAGGATAGGGAGCCTTATCGCGAAGCGATTAGGCGGACTTGGATGAGGGGTTGCGAGCAAAGCTCGCGCGATCCCGCGGATCGCATACCCCTCACCCAGCTATGACTAGGCGGCAGAGCCGCCAAGTCTCCGCAACCCTCTCCCGCAAGGGGAGAGGGAATTTCCATCACCATTTTTCTCCCCATGGGCGAAGATCCAGTTCGTGCGTCCACGCGCTTTTGGGCTGTTTGTGGAGCATCACATAATTGGCGGCGATCGCTTGCGGACTCAGGATCAGATCCTGCGCCTTGGCATGATCGAAATCGGGATGGCGGCCCTTGATGAACTCGGTGTCGATCGCGCCGTCGATCACGACATGCGCGACGTGGATGCCCTGCGGCCCCAGTTCGCGCGCCATCGACTGCGCGAGCATCCGCAGCGCCGCCTTGGCGCCCGAGAAGGCCGCGAAGCCCGATCCGCCGCGCAGGCTGGCGGTCGCGCCGGTGAAAAGGATGGTGCCGCGGCGGCGTGGGGTCATGCGCTTCGCCGCCTCACGGCCCATCAGGAAGCCGCCGAGGCAGGCCATTTCCCAAACCTTGGTGAAGACGCGGGTGGTGGTTTCCGCGATCGGGAAATTCACATTGGCGCCGATATTGAACACCGCGACCTCGACCGGGCCGACCTCTGCCTCGACGCGATCGAACAGGGCGATCATCGCGTCCTCGTCGCGGGCATCACCGGGAAAGGCGCGCGCTTGGTGCCCGTCATCGCGGATCGACTGCGCGAGCGTTTCGAGCGCGTCGGCATTGCGTTCGCGGCGGTTGACGCAGGCGGTGAGCCCCTCGACGGCGAAGGCGCGCGCGATCGCGCCGCCCGTGGCGTCGCCGGCGCCGATGATGACGGCTGCGGACATAAGCGAATCTCCTCTTGCGGGCGATAGTAACTATGATAATCATAGTGACAAGGGATTTCTTTCTTCGTCACCCCCGCGAAGGCGGGGATCCAGCTTGATGGATCGACGAAAGCGTGGAAGCTGGACCCCCGCCTTCGCGGGGGCGACGAAAAAACGGGATAAGCGAAATGCCCAAGCGCGCCGATCTGTCGGATACCTATTGCCCCGTCGGCCGGTCGGCCGAGCTGCTCGGCGACCGCGCGGTGCTGCTGATCCTGCGCGATCTGTTCTTCGGGCGGCGGCGGTTCGAGGCGATCGCGGCGAACACCGGACTCGGCCCGCAGCTCGTTTCGGCGCGGCTCAAGCGGCTGGTCGCCGAGGGGGTGGTCGAGCGCCACGCCTATCAGGAGCGGCCGCCGCGCCATGAGTATCGCCTGACCGCCAAGGGCAAGGATCTGTTCGATGTCCTCTATGCGATGCGCAACTGGAGCGAGCGCTGGGCCTATGCCCCCGGCGAGACGGGGGGCGGGCCGGCAATGCGCTACACGCATCGCGCCTGCGGCACCGATGTCGGGACGGCGACGGTCTGTCCGGGTTGCGGCGAACCGCTTCGCTATGGCGATTTGAAGGGGGAGCCTTCGGCGGCGCTCAAGGCCGAACAGGCGGCGCGGGGCGGGTAATCGAGATTGTCATTGCGAGGAGCCGAAGGCGACGCGGCAATCTCCAGCTATCGGCCTTCGCACAAAGGCCGATAGCTGGAGATTGCTTCGCTCCGCTCGCAATGACGCGGAAATCGTGAGAGGGGGTTACGCCTTTTCCAGCGTGCACTGAAGCGGGTGCTGGTTCTGCCTTGCGGCGTCCATCACCTGGGTGACCTTGGTTTCGGCGACCTCGTAGCTGAAGACGCCGCAGACGCCGACGCCCTGCTGGTGGACGTGGAGCATCACCTGCGTCGCGCGTTCGATGTCCATGTTGAAGAAGCGCTGCAGCACCATCACGACGAACTCCATCGGCGTGTAATCGTCGTTGAGCAGCAGCACCTTGTACATCGACGGCTTCTTGGGCTTCGCGCGTGTGCGCGTCGCGATGCCGACGCCGGGGGTGCCGGACGTATCGTCATCCTTGCCCGCCATGGCGCGGACGATGTGAGGAATGGAGGCGGGAAGCATCATCATCGGGAATATCGCAAGCCGGGGCGGAATCGCAAGAGGGCGGGTGTCGGCATTTTTACCGATTGTTCGCCATGCGGTTTCTGCAAAAGCAAGAACCGCCCGCTTCCGGGGAGGAAGCGAGCGGTCTTGGGATGTCGGCGCGGACGGGGAGAGGAGGGGGGAAGGCCCGCGCCAACGGGAAGAGGAAAGCCTTAGGCTGCCTTCATCTTCGAGGTGATGACCGACACGCGGTTCGAGATCGGCGCGAAGCTGTCGTTCGTCAGCTTGACGACGAGTTCGCTGGTCTTCGAGGTCTGCGCGACAGCGGCGTCGAACGCCTTCTTGCTGTTCTCGGCATAAAGCTTGAAGAATTCGGTCGGCGACTTGACGGCGGTGTAGCCCTTCAGCGCGGCCGACGTGTCCTCAAAGCTCTTGCGAGCGAAGGCGACGCCTTCCTGGCCGAGGGTTTCGATGCCCTTCGCGGCGATCTTGCCGGCTTCGACGAGCGCTTCGACGTTCGCCTTGTTGAATTCGACGGCTTCCTCGGCAAGCTTGCTCGACTTGGCGAGCGCTTCCTTCGAGCGTTCCTGGAAGTCGGCGGTCAGCGCTTCGGCGCGGGTCTTGGCGTCTTCGGCGAACTTCTTGACGGTGTCGTTCATGGTCTTGAATCCTTTGGCGGCGGCGGCAACCGGCTTCGGTGCGGCCTTGGTCTTGGGGGCAATAGTCTTTGCGGCCGCGTTCTTGGGAGCGACCTTCTTCGCTGCCGGCTTTGCGGCTTTCTTTTGGACCGGCTTGGCCTTCGCCGCGACGGTCTTGGTCTTCACGGGCGCCGCGGCAGGGGCGGCAACGGCCGGCACGACGGGAGCGGCCACCGGCTTGGCGGCGGTTTCCAGCGTCGCGGCTTCGAAAGCCTTTTCGGCACTATCCATCTTGGTAGCCATCGGGACAACTCCTTTATGTTGCAGTGCACAATATAGGAGTGGATCGGCGATTTCAAGAGAAAAATTGTGCAGTGCACAAAAATAATCGGAGTGCCGGCCCGAAAGCGCTATAAAGCCCGGATATTACCGTTGTTTGACGTAACGTCCGGGGGCGTCCTCGATCGCCTTTCTGGCGCCCTTGCCGGGGATGCGCGCGCCTTTGGCGGGCGCTTTCGCGCTGTCCTGTTCGGCAATCCAGCCGATCCAGTGCGGCCACCAGCTTCCCTTGGTCTCGGTCGCGCCCGCGACGAAGTCTCCCAGCGTCGCGGCGTCGTTGTCGCCGGTCCAATATTGATATTTGCCCGCGGCGGGCGGGTTGACCACGCCCGCGATATGGCCCGCGCCCGCGAGCAGGAAGGTCTTCGGCCCCGCCAGATGATCCATCAGCCGCCAGACGCTGGCGAGCGGCGCGATATGATCCTCGCGCCCCGCCTGGATATAGGCGGGCGTCCTGATCTTCTTGAGGTCGATCGGGGTGCCCATCACCGACAGGCTGTTCGGGATCACCAAGCGGTTGTCGCGGTAGAGATCGACCAGATATTGCCGGTGCCACTTGGCGGGCAGGTTGGTGACGTCGCCGTTCCAGTAGAGCAGGTCGAAGGGCGGATAGTCGTTGCCGAGCAGATAATTGCCGACGACATAATTCCAGATCAGGTCGCGCCCGCGCAGGCTGTTGAAGGTCGCGGCCATGTAGCGGCCGTCGAGGAAGCCGCCCGCGGACAACTGCTGGAGCAGCGCGAGATATTGATCGTCGACGAACATCTTGAGGTCGCCCGCGAGCTCGAAATCGACCTGCGCGGTGAAGAAGGTCACCGACTTCACCTTGTCGGCCTCGCCGCGCGCCGCGAGCATCGCGAGCGTCGCGGCGAGCGTCGTGCCCGCGACGCAATAGCCGATGCTGTGGACATGCGGCACGTCCAGCAACTCGCGCACCGTGTCGATCGCGTCGACCTGCGCCGCGATATAATCGTCCCAGACGATTTCGCTCATCGACGCGTCGGCCGACTTCCACGACACCATGAACACGGTCAGCCCCTGTTCGACCGCCCAAGCGACGAAGCTTTTCGCGGGATTGAGGTCGAGAATGTAGAAGCGGTTGATCCACGGCGGGAAGATGACGAGCGGGACGGTGAAGACGTCCTTCGTCGTCGGCGCATATTGGATGAGCTGGTAAAGGTCGGTTTCGTGGATCACCTTGCCCGGTGTCGTCGCGATATTGCGCCCGACCTCGAACGCATCGGGATCGACATGGCTGAGCTGCCCGCGCGCAAGGTCGGTCAGCATATGCTTCAGGCCCTTGAGCAGGCTCTCGCCGCGGGTCTCGACCGCGCGCCGGATGACCTCGGGATTAGTGATCGCGAGATTGGTGGGTGACAGCGCCTCGGTCATGCTCTTCGCCGCGAACTCCATCTTGGCGCGGGCGTGCTCGTCGAGCCCGGCCATCGTGCGGGTCGTCGTCAGCAACTGGTCGGCGAGCAGGCCATAGGTCTGCCGGATCAGCGCGAAGGCCGGGTTCTGCGTCCAGTCGGGGTCGGCGAAACGCTTGTCCTTCGGCGCGTCGGTGGCGGCGGCGGCGGCCGCGAAGGGCGGCTTCAGCGCGGTCAGCGAGGTCCAGAAGGCGGCGCCCTGTTCCCACATTTTCGCCGATTGCTCGGCCCATGCCTGCGTCGTCGGATTCTGCAGCCAGCTTGCGGGATCGAACAGGCTCGCCGTGGCGCCGTTGCCCTCGGTCGCCTGAGCCATCGCATAGTCGAGCATCATCTGCTGCGCACGGCCCATGACGCTCGCCCAATGCTGCATGTCCTCGGGCGACGGCATGAAGGGATTCGGCGCTTCGGTCGTCTCGTCCTTACCGGTATCGCTCATGCTCGTTCCTGCTGGTCAGTGCGGATATAATGCCTATAACAAGCCGCGATGCGGCTGGCGAGATTGCCGCTCGCGTCAACCTGCTCATAACGAAAAGGAGTTGTTCTAGTTTCCCATGTCCGAAGATGAATTCTATCGCATCAAGCGCCTGCCGCCCTACGTCATCGCCGAAGTCAATGCGATGCGTGCGGCCGCCCGCGCCGCGGGCGAGGACATCATCGACCTGGGGATGGGCAACCCCGACCTGCCGCCGCCCGCGCATGTGATCGAAAAGCTCTGCGAAGTGGCGATGAAGCCCGACGCGCACGGCTATTCGCAGTCGAAGGGCATTCCCGGCCTCCGACGCGCGCAGGCCAATTATTACGGCCGCCGCTTCAACGTCGACCTCGACCCCGAGACCGAGGTGGTGGTGACGATGGGGTCGAAGGAAGGGCTCGCCAGCCTCGCGACCGCGATCACCGGCCCCGGCGACGTCGTGCTCGCGCCGAACCCCAGCTATCCGATCCACACCTTCGGCTTCATCATCGCCGGGGCGACGATCCGTAGCGTGCCGACGACCCCCGACGAGAATTACTGGCGCGCGCTCGACCGCGCGATGGCCTTCACCGTGCCGCGCCCGTCGATCCTTGTCGTCAACTATCCGTCGAACCCGACCGCCGAGGCGGTCGACCTTGCCTTCTACGAACGCCTTGTCGCCTGGGCGAAGGAGAACAAGGTCTGGGTATTGTCGGACCTCGCCTATTCGGAGCTTTATTACGACGGCAACCCGACGCCTTCGATCCTGCAGGTGCCGGGCGCGAAGGACGTCGCGATCGAATTCACCTCGATGTCGAAGACCTATTCGATGGCGGGCTGGCGCATGGGCTTCGCGGTCGGCAACAAACGGCTGATCGCGGCGATGACGCGGGTGAAGTCCTACCTCGATTATGGTGCCTTCACCCCGATTCAGGCCGCGGCCTGCGCCGCGCTCAACGGCCCGCAGGACATCGTCGCGAAGAACCGCGAACTCTATCAGAAGCGCCGCGACGTGATGGTCGAGAGCTTCGGCCGCGCCGGCTGGGAGATTCCGAGCCCGCCTGCATCGATGTTCGCCTGGGCACCGCTGCCCCCCGCGCTCAAGGAGATGGGCAGCCTGGAGTTTTCCAAGCAGCTCCTGACCCACGCCAAGGTCGCGGTCGCGCCGGGCGTCGGCTATGGCGAGGACGGCGAAGGCTATGTCCGCATCGCGATGGTCGAGAATGAGCAGCGCATCCGGCAGGCCGCGCGCAACGTGCGCAAATTCCTGGCGATGCACGGCGTCAACACGCCCTCGGTCGCGGCCGGCGGCGGGGGCTGATGGCGGCATCCGCGATCGGCGCCATCGCGCAGACGATCCAGCTCTCGGTCACGCCGGTCTTTCTGCTGGTGGCGACCGGGAGTCTGCTCAACGTCTTCACCGGGCGGCTCGCGCGCGTCGTCGACCGGTCGCGGGCGCTGATGGATCGCTGGGCGAACAGCGCGGGCCCCGAGCATGAGCGCATCGTCGCCGAACTGCGCGTGGTCGACCGCCGCATCAAGGTGATCAACAATTCGATCGGCGCGGCGGTCGCGTGCGGCATCGTCGTCTGCCTGCTCGTCGCCCTGCTGTTCACTCAGGCGTTCACCGGGCTCGACCTGAATGTCGCGGCGGCCTGGGTGTTCGTGGTCGCGACGCTGTTGCTGCTTGCGTCGCTGATCCTGTTCCTGATCGAGGTGCGGCTGGCGATCCGTACCATCCATGTGCCGATGGAATTGCTCGAGCTCGAGGAAGCGGGCTGGCGCGAGCGCGAGCGCCGCCGCTGACCCGATCAAAAGGGCGGGTCGACCTTGGCCCGCTGCGCCGCGGCGGCGTCGATCCACCAGCCGAGATCGTCGGCGAAGCGCGGAAAGGCGCGTTCGAGCCGCACGCCGTCCTCGCCCGTCGGTCGGCCCTCGGCATCGAAGGCGCCGCCGATGCGCGCGAGACCGAGCGGGGTCGATGTGACGACCATCCCCATCGCACCCAGCGTCGTCCGCCACGCGGTGGCCGAGCGCACGCCCGCGAAGGGCCCGGCCGAATAGGAAGCGATGGCGGCGGGGCGCCAGGCGAATTCGGGCAGATAATGGTCGACGAGATTCTTGAGTCCCGGTTGCAGCCCGCCATTATATTCGCCGACGACGAAGATGAAGCCGTCCGCGGCGGCGATCGTCGCGGCGAGCGCGGCCATGGCGGCGGGGGCCTCGCCCGCCGGGTAATCGCTGTGCCGCCGGTCGAGGATCGGCAGGCCGACGGCCTGCGCGTCGATCAGTTCGCCCCGGTCGCCGCGCGCCGCGAGGGCGTCGACGATCGAGCGCGCGAGCTTGATACCCTGCCGGTCGCGGCGATAGCTGCCATAGAAAACGAGAATGTGGCGTGCCATGCGAAAAACTCCGGTTCAGGGGCGGATGGTGATCGGGGTGCCGTCGGGCACGCGATCCCATAGCTGCTTTATCTCGGCGTTGGACAGCGCGATGCAGCCGTCGGTCCAGTCGCGCGCGATCGGCAGGCCGGGCCGCCCGTTCGGCTGGCCGTGGATGAAGATGTCGCCGCCCGGCGAACGGCCGCGCGCCTTCGCATAGGCGCGGTCGGCGGCATTGGGATAGGAGATGCGCAGCGACAGATGATAGCGGCTGTTCGGATTGCGTCCGCTGATCCGATAGTCGCCCTCGGGCGTGCGCTCGTCGCCTTCGAAACGCTTGTGCCCGATCGGGGCGTCACCGAAGCGGATATTGGTATAGCGCACGACCTCCCGGCCCTTTGCATAGCCGATCAGCACGCGGTCGCTCTTGTCGACGAGCAGCCGGTCGACCGTCGTCCCGGCGGAAAGCGGCGGCTGCGCATGGGCGGTGCCGCAGGCGATGAGAAGCAGCGAGAAGGCAGCGGCGGTGCGCATCGCGCCACTTTAACGCATCGCCCTGCATGGACAAGCGCCGCGCGCTGACTAAGCTGTTTGCGGGGAGAGGGGGAATATATGCGGATTTATCGCACACCGGACGCGCGCTTCGCGGGGCTGCCGGACTGGCCTTATGCGCCGAAATATGCCGAGATCGCGGGCGGGCTTCGCGTTCATTATGTCGATGAAGGCGCCGCCGATGCCCAGCCGGTGCTGATGCTGCATGGCGAACCGACCTGGTGCTATCTTTACCGCCACATGATCGGGCCTGCGGTCGAGGCGGGTTTTCGCGTCGTCGCGCCCGACCTGATCGGCTTCGGCCGTTCGGACAAGCCGCTCGACCGTTCGGACTACAGCTATGCCGCCCAAGTCGCGTGGATGCGGGCGTTGATCGAGGCGCTCGATCTTCGGAACATGATCCTCGCCTGTCAGGACTGGGGTTCGCTGATCGGCCTCCGCCTCGTCGCCGAAATGCCCGAGCGCTTTGCCGGGGTTGCGCTGGCGAACGGCGGATTGCCCGAGGGGCAGCCGGCACCGCGCGCCTTTGCGATCTGGCGGGCCTTCTCGCGCTACAGCCCGGTCTTTCCGATCGGCCGGATCGTCAAGGCGGGCGCGAAGCGCGAATTGAGCGCGGCCGAGGTCGCGGCCTATGACGCGCCGTTCCCGACGAAAGCGTCGAAGGTCGCGGCGCGTATCTATCCGTCGTTCGTGCCGCTCGGCGATAATGTCGCAGTGCCCGACCAGCAGCGCGCCTGGGCGGCACTGGAACGGTTCGACAAGCCGTTCCTCTGCTGCTTTTCCGATGGCGATCCGATCACCCGGGGCGGCGATGCGCCGTTCCTCGGCCGGGTGCCTGGGACGGCGGGCATGCCGCACCGGACGCTGCACGGCGGTCATTTCATTCAGGAGGACGACCCCGCGGGCTTCGTCGCGGCGATCCGCGATGTTGCGGCCGCGGGCGTCAATCGCTGAACGGATCGCGGATCAGGATCGTGTCCTCGCGCTCGGGGCTGGTCGAGACGAGCGCGATCGGGGTTTCGATCAGTTCCTGCACGCGCTGGATATATTTGACCGCCTGCGCGGGAAGGTCGGCATAGCTGCGCGCGCCCGCGGTCGATTCGTGCCAGCCGTCCATCTCTTCGTAGATCGGCTCGACCTCGGCCTGGTCGGCGGCGTGGCTGGGGAAATAATCGAGGATCTTGCCGCGCAGGCGATAGCCGGTGCAGATGCGGATCGTGTCGAAGCCATCGAGCACGTCGAGCTTGGTGAGCGCGATGCCGGTGACGCCCGACACCGCGCAGCTCTGGCGCACCAGCACCGCGTCGAACCAGCCGCAGCGGCGCTTGCGGCCGGTGACGGTGCCGAATTCATGCCCGCGCTCGCCGAGCTGCTGGCCGGTCGCGTCTTCCAGTTCGGTGGGAAAAGGCCCGCTGCCGACGCGCGTCGTATAGGCCTTGGCGATGCCGAGCACGAAGCCGACCGCCGAGGGACCGAGCCCCGATCCCGCCGCCGCGGTGCCGCTGACCGTGTTCGAGCTGGTGACGAAGGGATAGGTGCCGTGATCGACGTCGAGCAGCACGCCCTGCGCGCCTTCGAACAATATGCGCGCGCCGGCCTTGCGCACCTTCTTGAGGCGCTTCCACACCGGCTGGGCATATTCGAGCACATAGTCGGCGATCTCGGCGAGGTCGGCCTTCAGTCGCTCGCGGTCGATCGGCGGCTCGCCGAAGCCGGCGCGCAGCGCGTCGTGATGCGCGGTCAGGCGGTCGATCTGCGGGTCGAGCTTGTCGAGGTGCGCAAGGTCGCAGACGCGGATCGCGCGGCGACCGACCTTGTCCTCATAGGCGGGGCCGATGCCGCGTCCGGTGGTGCCGATCTTGCCCGCGCCCGCCGCAGTCTCGCGAAGCGCGTCGAGGTCGCGGTGAAAGGGCAGGATCAGCGCGCAATTGTCGGCGATTGCGAAATTGTCGGCGTTGATCACAACGCCCTGGCCGCGCAGCTTGGAGATCTCGTCGCGCAGCGCCCAGGGATCGAGGACGACGCCGTTGCCGACGATCGACAGCGTCCCGGTGACGATACCCGAGGGGAGCAGCGACAGCTTGTAGGTCTGATCGCCGACGACGAGCGTATGGCCGGCGTTATGGCCGCCCTGGAAACGGACCACCGCGTCGGCGCGGCTGGCGAGCCAGTCGACGATCTTGCCCTTGCCCTCGTCGCCCCATTGCGACCCGATGACGGTGACATTTGCCATGATGCTGTCCTGCTGAACCGGGCCCGAAAACGCAGAGCGGAAGCCCGGCGCGGCCTTAGCGGATTTGAACGGAGAGGCAAGGGTGGTGGTGCAGAGAGGCGCAGCTCAATTTCTTTCGTCATTGCGAGCCCTTCGACTGCCTTGCAGGCGCTCAGGATGAACTGCGCGAAGCAATCCAGAGCGGGTTTAAGCCGCTCTGGATTGCTTCGCCCGGCGTTGCCGGGCTCGCAATGACGTGGTTTAAGGGCGCAATGACGAACCCCGACGCTCCCTATCACGCCCATATCTATTACGATCCCGCCGAACGGCCCGTCGCTACGGCGCTGCGCGATGATTTCGGCCGCGACCCCGCGATCCTGCTCGTCGGTCCGATGATCGATGCGCCCGTCGGGCCGCATCCGATCGCGCAATATGAGGTGCATTTCCTCGCTGCGGCGCGTGCGGCTGTTGTCGCGGCGATCGAAGCGACCGGACTGCGCGCGCTGGTTCATCCGCTGACCGACGACGATCTTGCCGATCATACCAGCCTCGCGCACTGGATCGGCACGCCGGTCGAACTCGATGTGACCGTGCTGGATCCGCTGGGCGCCAATCAGGGAATTCCGCGGTTCGGAGTATCGGATTTCTAGACCTCGATCGGCCCGTCCGGTCCCAGCACGAACCCGCACACCAGCCGCTTCGCATCGTCGCCGTCGGACAGCGCCGCGACCGTCTGCCAGCCGTCGGCGCGCAGGCTCGCGGCGATGGCGGGGTCGTGGCCAAGGGGAAGGAAAATGCGGCGCTCGGCGCCATTCTCGCTGCCGAGCCCTTCGTCGATGAGCGGGTCGGGATAAAGCGAAAAGCCGACTGCGGGCTCTTCCTCGGTCTCGCCGACCGGGATCGCATAGCCGCCGCCGCGGCCGATCGCGTCGCCCTGGCCGGGGACGAAAATCTGGAAGCCGAACCAGCTTTGATAGGCGAAGCCGTGGCGTTCGGTCGGGTCGAGCGTCAGGCTGGCACGGCCGCGCGCCGGCGCGGCAATCGCCTCGAGCGCGTCGATTCGTGCCGCGAGGACGCCGGTAGTGTCGAAGGCGCGGAGGTCGGCGAGCGCCTGGTCGAAGGGGCCGGCAGCGCGGAGCAGCGGCAGCCATGCCTCGGCGCCGAGGCGGACGAGCGCGCCCGCATCCTTCGCGTCGAGCGCGTCGCGCAGGCTCTCGACGCTCGCCGCGACCGGAAGCGGGCCGCTCGCGAGCAGGTCGACGACGTCGGGCAGGGTGAAATCGATGGTGACGGGACCGATGCCAGCCGCCTCCAAGGCGTCGATCGCGACGGTGACGATCTCGCGCGCCGCGGCGACGCTGTCGCTGCCGATCAGTTCGGCGCCGACCTGCAGCATCTCGCGCGCCGGACGAAGCTGGCTCGCGCGCAGTTTTACAATCTGTCCGGCGTAGCAGAGGCGTAGCGGGCGTGGTGCGCTCTTGAGCAGCGAGGTGGCGATGCGGCCGACCTGTCGCGTGATGTCGGGGCGCAGCGCGAGCGTGCGCTGCGACACCGGATCGGTAAAGCGGAGCAGGTCGCGCGCGGTGCGGTCGTCATCGCCGCCGAGCGTCTCGCGAAACTCGGCGAGCGGCGGCGACACACGGCCATAGCCGTGCGCGCGCATCGCGTCGACGAGCGCGCGGATGACGCGCGACGCCGCCTCGGCCTGCGCGGGCAGGCGGTCGCGGAGCCCTTCGGGCAACAGGGCAGGAGCCTTGGTCATGGGGGTGGCCTTAGGCGGGTGGCGAGGGGGATTCAATATTTCTCCCCTCCCGCTTGCGGGAGGGGTCGGGGGAGGGCCTGTTTTTTCAAGCCGGACCCTCGACATGCCCTCCCCTAACCCCTCCCGCAAGCGGGAGGGGAACTGGGCGGATCAGAACTTCAGCCCCTTCACCGTCTTCACGCCGGGAAGCTGGCAGAGCTGCCACAGTAAGGGCTCGGGCATCGGCGAATCGAGGCTGAGCAGCAGCACGGCTTCGCCGCCCGCGGCGCGGCGGCCGAGGTGGAAGGTGCCGATGTTGAGCCCCGCTTCGCCGAGTGCAGTGCCGATGCGGCCGATGAAGCCCGGCGCGTCCTCGTTGACGATGTAGAGCATGTGGCCGTCGAGGTCGGCCTCGACCTTGATCCCGAACATCTCGACGAGGCGCGGGTCGCCGTTGCTGAACAGCGTGCCCGCGACCGAGCGGTCGCCGTCGCTGGTCGCCACGGTGACGCGGACGAGGGTGTGATAGTCGCCGTCGCGGTCATGGCGAACCTCGCGCACGTCGAGGCCCCTTTCGCGCGCGAGGTGCGGAGCGTTGACCATGTTCACGCTGTCCGAATAGCGGCGCATCAGGCCGGTGAGCACCGCGGCGGTGATCGGCTTGAGGTTGAGCTCGGCCGCCGCGCCCTCGACCTCGACCGAGATGGTGGTGAGGTTGTCGTGCGCGAGCTGGCCGACGAGGCTGCCGAGCTTTTCGGCGAGGCTCATATAGGGGCGCAGCTTCGGCGCTTCCTCGGCCGAAAGGCTCGGCACATTGAGTGCGTTGGTGATGCCGCCGGTCAGCAGATAGTCCGAAATCTGCTCGGCCACCTGGATCGCGACATTGACTTGCGCTTCGTCGGTCGAAGCGCCGAGGTGCGGCGTACAGATGAAGTTCGGGGTGCTGAACAGCGGATGGTCGGCCGCCGGCGGTTCGGTCGCGAAGACGTCGAGCGCCGCGCCCGCGACATGGCCGCTGTCGAGCGCCTCTTTCAGCGCCGCCTCGTCGATCAGCCCGCCGCGCGCGCAGTTGATGATCCGCACGCCCTTCCTGGTCTTGGCGAGATTTTCCTTCGACAGGATGTTCCGCGTCTGGTCGGTCAGCGGCGTGTGCAGCGTGATGAAATCGGCCTTCGCCAGCAGCGTGTCGAGGTCGGCCTTTTCGACGCCGAGCTCGACCGCGCGCTCGGGGGTCAGGAAGGGGTCGAAGGCGACGACCTTCATGCGCAGACCCAGCGCGCGCTCGGCGACGATGCTGCCGATATTGCCGCAGCCGATCAGGCCGAGCGTCTTCGAGGTGAGCTCGACGCCCATGAAGTCGTTCTTCGGCCATTTGCCTGCCTGTGTCAGCGCATTGGCTTCGGGAATCTGGCGCGCGAGCGCGAACATCATCGCGACCGCATGTTCGGCGGTGGTGATGCTGTTGCCGAAGGGGGTGTTCATCACGATGACACCCTGCTTCGACGCCTCGGGAATGTTGACGTTATCGACGCCGATGCCGGCGCGGCCGACGACCTTGAGGTTCGTCGCAGCGGCGAGCACCTCGGGCGTGACCTTGGTGGCCGAGCGGATCGCAAGGCCGTCATAATCGCCGATGATCGCGATCAGCTCTTCCTTGGTCTTGCCGGTGATCTCGTCGACCTGGATGCCGCGCTCCTTGAAGATCGCGGCCGCCTTGGGGTCCATCTTGTCGGAAATCAGAACTTTGGGTGCGGTCATGTCACTGTTCCTCTACTCTCGTCATCCCCGCGAAAGCGGGGACCCAGTTCCAGCGTCAGCGATGGCAGCACTGGGTTCCCGCTTTCGCGGGAATGACGATGGAAATTATTTGCGGAGTTCGGTGTAAGCCCAGTCGAGCCAAGGCCCGAGCGCTTCGATATCGGCGGTATCGACGGTCGCGCCGCACCAGATGCGCAGCCCCGGAGGCGCGTCGCGATAGCCCGCGATGTCGTAAGCCGCGCCCTCCTTTTCGAGCAGCCCGGCGAATTTCTTGATGAAATCCGCGTCGGCGCCCGCGACCGACAGGCAGACCGAGGTCTTCGAGCGGCTGGCGGGATCGGCGGCGAGGTGGGAGAGCCAGTCGCGCTCCGCGACGATCGTGTCGAGCGCGGCGGCGTTGGCATCGCTGCGCGCTTTCAGCCCGTCGAGGCCGCTGAGCGACTTCGCCCATTCGAGCGCGAAGATCGCATCCTCGACCGCGAGCATCGACGGGGTGTTGATCGTCTCGCCCTTGAACACACCCTCGGCGAGCGCGCCCTTCGACATCAGGCGGAACACTTTCGGCAGCGGCCAGGCGGGGGTGTGGGTTTCGAGGCGTTCGACCGCGCGCGGGCCGAGGATCAGCACGCCGTGACCGCCTTCGCCGCCGAGCACTTTCTGCCAGCTGAAGGTCGCGACGTCGATCTTGTCCCACGGCAGGTCGTAAGCGAACACCGCGCTGGTCGCATCGGCGAAGCAAAGCCCCTCACGGTCTGAGGCGATCCAGTCGCCGTTCGGGACGCGAACGCCGCTGGTGGTGCCGTTCCAGGTGAAGAGGACGTCATTCGACCAGTCGACCTGCGTCAGGTCGGGAAGCTGGCCGTAATCGGCGCGGATGACGGTGGGATCGAGCTTGAGCTGCTTGGCGACATCGGTGACCCAACCTTCACCGAAGCTCTCCCACGCCAGCGTCGTGACCGGACGCGCGCCGAGCATCGTCCACATCGCCATTTCGAAGGCGCCGGTGTCGCTGCCCGGAACGATGCCGATGCGATGCGTGTCGGGGAGCTGCAGCATCTCGCGCATCAGGTCGATGCAGTACTGCAGGCGCGTCTTGCCGATCTTGGCGCGGTGCGAGCGGCCAAGCGATTCGGTGTTCAGTTTTTCGGTGGACCAGACCGGCGGCTTGGCGCAGGGACCGGAAGAAAAATAGGGGCGCGTCGGGCGCACCTGTGGCGTCGTCACTTCACTCATCATAGTCTCTCCTTGCAGAGAGCGCGCGCGGCGTTGGGACCGCGTGGCCCGGCGCCGCGTTTAGGGAGAGGGGCGTAACTGTCAAACAAAATGCGTAAGCCGCGCGAAATTTTCGACGAGCCGTAAAAAGGTATACGGCTTGTTAACGATATCGTCGGTATTTTGACGCCATGCCGATTCCGCTTTTCCTGAGGCCCCGAATCCTGTTTGCCGCGACCGCGATGCTCGCGCTAACCGCCTGTTTCGGCGCGCCCGAGGTGATGAAGCAGAGCGGCGGAAAACGGACGGCCACGACGACATCGACGCCCCAGCGTCCGCAGATCACGGGAACGCCGTCCTTCACCAGCGCCGAGGCGCAGCAATGCGCGTTCGACCTCCAGCAGGCCGGGGTGCGCTTCACCCCGCTGCCGAACCAGGATCATGGCGGCGGGTGCAGTTCGATCGATTCGGTGAAGCTGCTCGACATCGGCACGCCGGTGACGAACCTGGGACCGATGACCTGTCCGCTCGCGCGCAATTTCGCGGCCTGGGCGCGCTATGCGGTGAAACCCGCGGCGCGCCAGTATTTCAGGACCGAGGTCGTAAAGATCGAGACCTATGGCACCTACAGCTGCCGTAATATCTATGGCGGCCGTTCAGGCCGGTTGTCGCAGCACGCCTCTTCCAACGCGATCGACGTCGCGGGATTCGTGCTCGCCGACGGGCGGCGGATCATGCTCGACGGTGGGTGGAAGGGCGACAAGGCGTCGCAGGATTTTCTCCGCGCGCTTCACAAATCGGCGTGCCGCCGCTTTGGCACGGTGCTAAGCCCCGATTATAACGCGGCGCATTACAATCACTTCCATCTCGACATGAGCGGGAATGGTTATTGCCGTTGACGGACCGCCTGCCGCGCGGCTTCGCTGGCGATCTTTTGCCCTAACCATTGTTTTACTCGCGTGGCATAGACTGGGCGCATGGCGGACCCTGTCTTTTCCCGCGAGGCGCATGCCGCCTTCAGCGCGGCTTATCCCGGCGTGCCGACGCATCTGACGCACCAGATTGCCGGCCATCCGTTGCTGGAACTCGGTGCGTTGCAGCAGTTGGCCGGCCGGCTGCGCCGCGAAAGCCTGGAGCATAATGCGGCGGTCGATCTGCCGCTGGGCATTTCCAATGCCGATACGCCCGCCAACGGCCTGTCGGTGGAGGATACGATTGCGCAGATCGACCAATGCGGGTCGTGGGTCTTGCTCAAGACGATCGATCAGGATCCGGCCTATGCCGCGCTGATGCGCGAAGTGCTGGGCGAGATCGAGCCGCTGGTCGAATCGCGCACCGGCGCGATGATGCGGCTGGAGGGATTCATCTTCATCTCTTCACCGCGCGCGGTGACCTCGCTGCATTTCGACCCTGAATATAATATATTGTTCCAGGCGCGCGGCTCGAAGACGATGACGCTGTTCCCGACCGCCGATCCCGACATCATCGGCCAGCCCTTCTTCGAGCAATATTTTGCAGGGGGGCCGCGTAACCTGCCCTGGCGTGAGGAATGGGCGGCGCGCGGTCGGGCGATCGACATCGCGCCGGGCGAGGCGATCTATGTCCCGATCCTCGCGCCGCATTGGGTGCAGACGCACGACGCGGTTTCGGTATCGCTGTCGCTCACATGGCGCAGCGAATGGAGCTTTCACCATGCCGACGCCTGCCGGTTCAACCGCCGGTTGCGCGCGCGCGGGCTGAACCCGGCCGCGCCGCGCCTTTATCCGCGAAACAATCGCCTGAAATCCTATGCTCAGCGCGCGCTGACGCGGATCGAAGCGAGGTTTCCGTCCCGATAGCGACCCCCGGCTTGGCAAAGCCATGCGAAGCGAGTAGCCGCTCGCTAATGGCAAAAGACAAGCAACCCCATCGTTCGCGTTTCCACAAGGCAAAGGACGACGCGCAGTTCGCCAAGCAGGCGACCACCACTCCGCAGACCGCCGATCCGGCCTATAAGCTCGCCTTTCAGGACAAGGATTTCCTGCTGCGCGAGGATCTGCGCCCGGTGCGCTTTCAGCTCGAGTTGCTCAAGCCCGAGCTTCTGCTCGACGAGGCGAAGATCGAGTCGACGCTGGTCATCTATGGCTCGGCGCGCATTCCCGAGCCGCAGGCCGCCGACGGACTCGAAGCCGCGGCGACCGACGACGTCCAGCGCAACATCGCCCGCCACCTCAAGGCCAAGGCCAAATATTATGACGAGGCGCGCAAGCTTGCGCGGCTCGCGAGCCAGGTGCCGTGCGACGAGGACGGCTGCCGCCACTTCGTCGTCTGTTCGGGCGGCGGGCCGTCGATCATGGAGGCCGCGAACCGCGGTGCCGCCGACGAGGGGCGCGAGTCGATCGGCCTCAACATCGTGCTGCCGCACGAGCAGGCGCCGAACCGCTATGTGACCCCGTCGCTGAGCTTTCAGTTCCACTATTTCGCGCTTCGCAAGATGCACTTCCTGCTTCGCGCGCGTGCGGTCGCGGTCTTTCCCGGCGGTTTCGGCACCTTCGACGAGATGTTCGAGCTGCTGACGCTGATCCAGACGGGCAAGATCAAGCCGATCCCCATCGTGCTGTTCGGCAAGACATTCTGGAACCGCGTCGTCAATTTCGAGGCACTGGTCGAGGAAGGCGTCGTCAGCGCCCGCGACCTCAATCTGTTCCAGTTCGTCGAGACCGCCGAAGAGGCGTGGAAGATCATCCAGGAGTTTTACGCGAACGCCGAACATTCCTCTCAATAGAGGTGGACGGGCGGCCGGGCGCCCTTCCATTTCTCTGCGCCATCCGCGGATGCCGCGCGAACCTCATTCTTCGTTTCCGCGCCGCCGCGCGAACCCGATTCCTGCCTCAACCCTTGACAAATGGTGCGCCGCATTGCCTTAGGCGCGGCCATAAATCACGTTCGCGTGATATTTTCCAATCACTGAAAGACGATCGAAATGCACGCCTATCGCACCCATAATTGCGGCCAGCTTCGCGCCGGGGATGTCGGCCAGAATGTCCGCGTTTCGGGCTGGGTGCATCGCAAGCGCGACCATGGCGGGCTGCTCTTTGTCGACCTGCGCGACCATTACGGGTTGACGCAGATCGTCGCCGACAGCAGCGATGCGGCGTTCGCGACCCTCGACGGCCTGCGCGCCGAAAGCGTCGTGACGATCACGGGCGACGTCGTCGCACGCTCGGCGGAGACGGTGAACGCGGGCCTGCCGACCGGCGCGATCGAAGTGCGCGCGCGGGACGTTTCGGTCCAGTCGATGGCGGCCGAGCTGCCGATGCCGGTCGCGGGCGATCAGGACTATCCCGAGGATATCCGCCTGAAATACCGCTTCCTCGACCTGCGCCGCGATCGTCTGCACAAGAATATCCTGCTGCGCTCGAACGTCATCGCGTCCTTGCGCCGCCGCATGGTCGATCAGGGCTTCACCGAATATCAGACGCCGATCCTGACCGCTTCGTCGCCCGAAGGCGCGCGCGACTATCTGGTGCCCAGCCGTGTCCATCCCGGCAAATTCTACGCGCTGCCGCAGGCACCGCAGATGTTCAAGCAACTCCTCATGGTCGCAGGCTTCGACCGCTATTTCCAGATCGCGCCCTGCTTCCGCGACGAGGATGCGCGCGCCGACCGTAGCCCGGGCGAATTCTATCAGCTCGATTTCGAGATGAGCTTCGTCACGCAGGATGATGTGTTCAATGCGATCGAGCCCGTGCTCGCGGGTGTATTCGAGGAGTTTGCGAACGGCCGGTCGGTGACCCCGGCGGGTTCGTTCCCGCGCATTCCGTATCGCGAATCGATGCTGAAATACGGCAACGACAAACCCGACCTGCGCAATCCGCTGATCATCACCGACGTGTCGTCGCATTTCACGGGATCGGGCTTCGGTCGCTTCGCCGACATCGTCGCGGCGGGCGACGTGGTGCGCGCGGTCCCGGCGCCGGGGACGGCAGACAAGAGCCGCAAATTCTTCGACGACATGAACAGCTGGGCGCAGGGCGAGGGTTTTGCCGGCCTTGGCTATGCGACGCGCAAGGGCGGCGAATGGGGCGGCCCGATCGCCAAGAACCATGGCCCGGAGAAGATGGACGCGCTTGCCGCCGAACTCGGCCTCGGCCCCGACGACGGGCTGTTCTTTGCCGCGGGCAAGGAAGCCGTGGCGGCGAAGCTCGCGGGCTTTGCCCGCACTCGCGTCGCCGAGCAGCTCGACCTGATCGATGCGAACAAGTTCGAGATGTGCTGGATCGTCGACTTCCCGATGTTCGAGGCCGACGAGGACACCGGCAAGATCGATTTCAGCCACAACCCGTTCAGTATGCCGCAGGGCGAGCTCGAAGCGCTCGAGACGAAAGACCCGCTCGATATCCTCGCCTGGCAATATGACATCGTCTGCAACGGCGTCGAACTCTCGTCGGGCGCGATCCGGAACCATCGGCCGGACATCATGTACAAAGCGTTCGAGATCGCGGGCTATAGTCAGGCCGATGTCGACAGCAATTTCGCGGGCATGATCAACGCCTTCAAATATGGCGCGCCGCCGCACGGTGGTTCGGCGCCGGGGGTCGATCGCATCGTCATGCTGCTCGCCGACGAGCCGAACATCCGCGAGGTCGTCGTCTTCCCGATGAACCAGAAGGCCGAGGATCTGATGATGGGCGCCCCGGCGCCGGTCAGCGAGAAGCAGCTCAAGGAACTGAGCATCCGCCTGGTGGACGGGCCGAAGGGCTGAACTTGGGTCAAGCGTCTGCCTCATTTTTTCGTCATCCCGGCGAAGGCCGGGATCTTGCCGGTGCGTCCGGTCGAGACGGTGAGATCCCGGCCTTCGCCGGGATGACGATTTAGATGGGGCAACCTCGGGAACACCGGATCGCGACGGCGGGCGGCGATATCTGCTGGTTCGAGTGGGGCGCGCCGGGGGCGGGGGCTTCGGTGCTGCTGCTCCATGCGACCGGCTTCCATGCCCGGCTGTGGGATCAAGTCGTTGCCGCCCTGCCCGCGGGAACGCACGTCATCGCGCCCGATCATCGCGGCCATGGGCGCAGCTTCAAGCCCATCTCGCTCGCGGACTGGACCGGCAATGCCGCGGCGCTGCTGCCGCTTGTCGATCGTTTCGCGGGGACGCCGCTGGTCGGCTGCGGACACAGCATGGGGGGATATGTGCTGACCCGGCTCGCCGCCGAGCGGCCTGATGCCTTTCGCCATCTGATTCTCGTCGACCCGGTGATCATGGATCCCGGCCTCTATCGGGGGCAGGATGCGCTGCCGGTACCCGATCCGGCCGAGCATCCGGTCGCGCGCCGCCGCAACATATGGGCGAGCGCCGGGGAGATGCGGGCGCGTTTTGCCGATCGTCCGCCCTACAGTCGCTGGGAGCCGCAGGTACTCGCCGATTATTGCGACCATGGCCTGCTGCCTGCAGCGTCGGGCGAGGGCTATGAACTCGCCTGTCCGCCGGCGCTCGAAGCTTCGATGTACCAGAATGCGCTGCGCACCGACCCGCACGCCTGGCTCGACGATGTGGCAACACCGGTGACGCTGGTCCGCGCGCCGACGGGCGAGCGCGGCGACGCGATGGATTTTTCGCAGAGCCCGACCTGGACCGGCCTGGGTCCGGCGCTCCATGCCGAGCGCGACGAACTCTGGGACGAACACAGCCATTTCATCCCGATGGAAGCGCCGGGGCGCGTCGCCGAGCTGATCGCCGCCACGCTTTGACGCGTCCGGCTGTGCCGGAACCGGACATAATGCATCGCCCGCTTGGTTCGGCGCCCGCGACTGGATAGGAAGGCGCGATGACCATCTCGCTCTCCGACTATGAAACCGGCGCCAAATATGACGGCGACTATGGCAAGGATCTCGCGGCGCTCGAGGATCGGCTCGAACGATTGCAGGCGGCACATATCACCCACCGCCAGCGCAGCGTCATCATGCTCGAGGGCTGGGACGCGGCGGGGAAGGGCGGGATCATCCAGCGGCTGACCGCGTCGCTCGACCCCCGCTATTTCGAGGTATGGCCGATCGGCGCGCCGAGCGAGGAGGAGAAGGCGCGTCATTTCCTCTGGCGCTTCTGGAAGCGATTGCCCGGCAACCGCGAAATCTCGATCTTCGACCGGAGCTGGTACGGCCGCGTCCTCGTCGAACGCGTCGAGGGCTTCGCGACCGAAGCCGAATGGCGCAAGGGCTATGACGAGATCAACGAATTCGAGGCGCAATTGACCGGCAGCGCCACGCATCTTGTCAAGCTGTTCGTCCACATCACGCAGGATGAGCAGGACAAGCGCTTCGCCGACCGGCTGAACGACCCGTGGAAGCGCTGGAAGACCGGTGCCGAGGATTATCGCAACCGCGCGAAGCGCAAGGATTATCTCGCCGCGATGGACGAGATGTTCCAGCAGACCGACACGCGCTGGGCGCCGTGGAAGGCAATCGACGGCAACAACAAGAAGGCCGCGCGCATCGCCGCGCTCACCCATATCGCCGAAACGCTGGAGGCCGCGGTGCCGATGACGCCGCCCGATCTCGATCCCGCGGTGGTCAAGCTGGCGCACAAGGCGTTCGGTTACGAGGCGAAAGACTAGCTTTTTGGGCCGCCCTGCCTAGCCATCGCGCCTCCCAATCGCTACATGCACCCGCATGAGCCGCGCCAAGAGATCCGACGACTGGGGTTTCCCCCGCTGGCGCCCCTATGGTTCGTCGCGTGAAACGCAGAAGGTTCGGCTGTGCGACCGCCACGGTTGTACCAACCCCGGCAACTGCCCCGCGCCCAAATCGCCGAACAGCCCCGAACGCTGGTATTTCTGCGAAACCCACGCTGCCGAATATAATCGCGGCTGGGACTATTTCGCCGGCCTGTCCGCCGAGGATGCCGCCGAACGCGCGGCGGAGGAAGCGCGCGGCGCGCGCAGTTACGCCCGCGCGCAGCATTATGCCTGGGGCGGATCGGGCGACGGCAGCCGCAGCGCCGACGAGATGCGCGCACTGGAAATACTCGACCTCGAGCCCGACGCTGATTTCGAGGCGACGAAAAAGGCGTGGCGTAACCTGGCAAAGGAATGCCACCCCGACGTCAAACCCGGCGATGCCGAGGCCGCGAAGCGTTTCGCCGCGGGGCAGGCAGCGTTCGAGGTGCTCAAGCAGGCCGAAGAGCGGAAGAGCTGGAAGCCGGCCTGACAAGTCGCGCGCTGAGTGTCGCGGCGCTGGTCGTTTTCCGAAAAAAATTTGACGGGCTGTCACGTTCATCGGTCATCGGCATCCAATTCCCCGTTCCACGACGTGGACAGCGCGTGAAGCTGAAGGGGAAGGAACTATGCGAAAGACCATTGCGGTGCTCGCGGGCGCAATATTGACGACATCGGCTCTGGCGGAACCTCCCGCATTTCGGGATGGCGGCCCGAGCCGAGTCGAAGGCGTCGTTGGCTTGGGATTGACGATTCCGCTCGGCGGTGTGCGACACAGGGAGCCGCCGCGCGTGGAACTGCGCGTTACGCGGGATCTCGTGGGCCTCGATGGTCGCCGCCATTCGAATCTGGCCGATTTTCGCCCTATCGAAAGCCGGATCGGCTTCTCGCTGGAGCGCGGGAGCAAGCTGTTGGTCAACGGTCGTCAGATCGACGAAAGGCAGCGGAACAATATGTCGACGGTGGGTTGGGTTGCCGTCGGCGTTGGCGTCACGCTGATCGGCGCTTTCCTGCTCGTTGCGGATGCCGCGCGCGACGCATCGGACTAAGGCCGATCGATCTCGCAGATCGTCTAGCGATAAACGCATCCATCCAGCCCGTCGCGCCCGACAACGCTGATCCGCGCGCGGATCGAGTTGCCATAGCGGCGGGTGAAGCCTGAGGGGCTGATTGCTTCGCGCTTCTTGGGCAGCGGCAGGATCGCGGCGATGCGCGCGGCCTCCTGCGGGGTCAGCTTGCTTGCGCCATGTTTGAAATAGCGCTGCGCCCCCGCCTCGACGCCATAGGTGCCGAGACCGGTTTCGGCGACGTTGAGATAGACCTCCATGATCCGCCGCTTCCCCCAGATTTTTTCGATCAGGAAGGTGAACCACACTTCCGGCACCTTGCGGAGGTAGCGGGTCCAGCCGCTGCCCTGCCACAGGAAGACATTCTTCGCGGTCTGCTGGCTGATCGTCGAGCCGCCGCGCATCCGCTTGCCCTTCGCGTTGCGCTCGATCGCTTGCTCGATCGCCTCGCGGTCGAACCCGTCGTGGCTGCAGAATTTGCCGTCCTCGGCGGCGATCGCGGCGCGGACCATGTTACGGTCGATATGGGAGAGGCCCGTCCAGTCCTTGGTGATGCCGTTGCCGTCGGTCAGCATGGTGATGGTCACCGGGGGCGGCACCACCGCGTAAAGCAGCACCCAGAGAACCGAGACGAGGATGAAGCCAAGGACGATCTTGGCCGTGGTCTTGAAAAGCCGTCCCATCGTGAATTTCGTGCGCGCCTTGCTTTTCCTTCGCATCAATCCGGCGTAGTCGAGCGGGATGCAAAGGAAAAGACCCGATCATCGCCCCAGGCTTCGCTCGATGGGCCGCGGCTTCGTTCTGCTCGTGGCGTTCGCCGCCGCTTGCCCGGCGATGGCCGACGAGGGGCGCGATCTTTGCCCCGATCGGCCCGGTCTCGGTACCCCGGCCTGCACCGTCGAGCCGGGACGGATCGTCTTCGAACTCGGGCTTGCCGACTGGACGCGCGAGCAGGACGGGTCTGAGCGCACCGACACGATCCTGGCCGGCGACGCGCTGCTGCGGATCGGATTGACCCCGTCGCTCGAGGCGCAGGTGGGATGGACCGCGATCGGCCACATCCGCGAGCGCGACGCGGCGCTCGGCACCGTGCGCCAGCGGACGCGCACGGGCGATGTGACGCTCGCGCTGCGGCAGAATCTGCGCAATCCCGACGGATCGGGCTTTTCGATCGCCGCCATGCCCTATGCCAGCCTGCCGACTGGCGGCAGCGGGGTGGGGGCGGGCGATTGGGGCGCGGGGCTGCTCGTTCCGATCGGGATCGGGGCGGGGCCAGTGTCGATCGGGCTGACGCCGCACGTCGATGCCGCGGTGGACGGCGACGGCGATGGGCGGCATCTCGCTTATGGCACCGTTGCGGGGGTGGGTTTCGACCTGTCGGACACGGTGTCCGTCTCGACCGAAATATCCTTCACCCGCGACCGTGATCCGGCCGGGCACGCGAGCGAGTGGCTGGCGGGGCTTTCGGCGGGGTGGCAGCCCGATGACGACAGCCAATGGGATGCGGGCGTGAACCTCGGGCTCAATCGCGACAGCCCGGACTTTCAGCTTTATGCGGGATATGTGCGGCGCTTTTAGAAGGCGCGCGTCATGGCGAGCGAAGCGAAGAAGTCCAGAGGGTCGTAGACCGCTCCGGATCGCTTCGCATCGCTCGCGACGATGATGCTCAGGCGTTGATGAGGCGGCGGTCGCCCGCGAGCTTGAGCATCGCCTTTTGCAGCTTCTCGAAAGCGCGCACCTCGATCTGGCGCACGCGTTCGCGGCTGACGTCATAGACCTGGCTCAGATCCTCGAGCGTCTTGGGGTCGTCGGTCAGGCGGCGTTCGGTCAGGATATGGCGTTCGCGCTCGTTGAGGGTCGCGAGCGCTTCGCTCAGCAGCGCGTGGCGCACGTCGCGTTCCTCGGCCTCGGCGACGCGTTCGTCCTGGAGCGGGCCCTCGTCGCCGAGCAGATCCTGCCACTGGCTGTCGCCGTCCTCGCCCATCGGCACGTTCAGTGACGTGTCGCCGCCCATCGCCATGCGGCGGTTCATGCTGACCACCTCGTCCTCGGTCACGCCGAGGTCGGTCGCGATCTTCTTCAGATTTTCGGGGCTGAGGTCGCCATCCTCGAACGCGTCGAGATTATTCTTCATCCGGCGGAGGTTGAAGAACAATTTCTTCTGCGCCGCGGTGGTGCCCATCTTCACGAGGCTCCACGAGCGGAGGATGAATTCCTGGATCGAGGCGCGAATCCACCACATCGCATAGGTGGCGAGGCGGAAGCCGCGTTCGGGATCGAACTTCTTCACGCCCTGCATCAGGCCGATATTGCCCTCGCTGATCAGCTCGCTGACCGGCAGGCCATAGCCGCGATAGCCCATCGCGATCTTCGCGACGAGGCGGAGGTGCGAGGTAACGAGCTGCGCCGCCGCTTCATTGTCGCCATGCTCCTGAAAGCGCTTCGCGAGCATATATTCCTGCTCGGGCGTCAGCAGCGGAAATTTGCGGATTTCGGCCAGATAGCGGTTCAGGCTCGCCTCACCGCCGAGCGCGGGCACCGTGGCCGGAACATTGCTTTTATGAGCCATTTTTAGCGTCTTCCCTAAATCTTCAGAGGAGAGAATGCCGCGGTTCAGTCCGTCGGTCGAGATAGATTTTCATTCGAAACTTAAACGCGCAATTCATCGAGCAGTTCCCGCATGTCATCGGGGAGTTCGCTGTCGAGTGCGATCGGGTTACCCGTCACCGGATGAATAAAGCCCAAATGGGCCGCGTGCAACGCCTGACGCGCGAAATTACGAGCTTTTAACAGTTCGGATAACGGCTTCCTGACCCGGCCATAGACCGGATCGCCGACCAGCGGATGACCGATATGCGCCATATGGACGCGCACCTGATGCGTGCGGCCGGTTTCGAGCCGGCATTCGACCAAGGTCGCGCCTTTCAGCGGTTCGATCGTCCGGTAATGGGTGATTGCATGCTTGCCGCGCCCTTCGGCGACCACCGCCATCTTCTTGCGGTTGGTGCTCGACCGGCCGAGTGCGGCGTCGACGGTGCCGTTCGTGGGCATCGGGCGCCCGGTCGCAAGCGCGAGGTAGCGGCGGTCGATGCTGTGCGCCGCGAACTGCCTTGCCAGACCTTCGTGCGCCTTGTCATGCTTTGCGGCGACGATCAGCCCGCTGGTGTCCTTGTCGATGCGGTGGACGATGCCGGGGCGAGCGACGCCGCCGATCCCCGAAAGCTGTCCCGCACAATGGTGAAGCAGCGCGTTGACCATCGTGCCGTCGAGATTGCCCGCGGCGGGGTGGACGACCATCCCGGCAGGTTTGTCGACGACGATCAGATGCTCGTCCTCATAGGCGATGACGAGATCGAGGTCTTGCGCGACGTTGTGCGCGGGGGCCGGGACGGGGAGCCGGATCGCGAGCGTCGCGGGAAGCGCGGCCTTGGCCGACGGGTCCCAGAGCACGGTTCCGGCGGCATCGGCGACGCGGCCGCCCTTGATCAGCGTCTTCAACCGCTCGCGCGAAAGGTCGGGAAGCGCCTCGGCGAGCGCCCGGTCGAGCCGCAGCCCGGCGGCGGCGTCCGAAAGCGTCACGGTCAGTATTTCGTCGTCCCCCAACATTGACAACAATGTGGGGCCGAGGGGCGGAATTTCAAGGCAGCTGGTGTAGCAAGACCGCCCCTCCATTCCGTCATCCCGGCGAAGGCCGGGATCTCGCCCGCTCGTTCTTCCGCACCGGCGAGATCCCGGCCTTCGCCGGGATGACGAAGTTGGTCCCCGGACGGGGCGCGGATAGTCGTCGGTGGGCTTCGCCCTTGCCCTTAACCATGTCCCTGCCTTAGGGAGCAGGCGCGAACCGGAAAGGTCCGGTCTGCGGGGAGCCTGTCCATCATGTCCGACGATCGCGTCGATTTCGCCTCCATGCTGGCCTCGCGGCTGTGCCACGATCTGCTGAGCCCGGTCGGGGCCTTCGCCAACGGCCTCGAACTGCTGGCCGACGAAAAAGACCCCGAGATGCGCGCGCGCTGCATCGAATTGCTCGAACAGAGCGCGCGGACATCGGCGAACAAGCTCAAATTCTTCCGCCTGGCTTTCGGGTCGGCAGGCGGGTTCGGCGAGCGCGTTCCCGCCGACGAGGCGAAGTCGGCGATCGAGGGCATCATCGGCGACCGCGCGATCGAACTCAACTGGATGATCGGCGCCGACCCGCTGCCCAAGCCTGCGGTCAAGATCATCCTCAACCTGTCGCTGCTGCTGGTCGATGCGCTGGTGCGCGGCGGACGGCTCGACATCGGCTGCGAAAATCAGGGGGCGGGGGGCATCGAAATCGCGCTGCATGTCGAGGCCGAGCGCCTGTTCCTCGACGCCGATGTCGAGCGCATCCTCGCCGAGGGCGAAGGCGCGAGCGCGATGACCTCGCGCACCGCGCCCGCGGTGCTGGTGCAGGCGGTCGCGAAGCAGAATGGCGGCACGGTGATGCTGGCGCGGGAAACGCCGACCTCGCTGTTGGTCGGGGCGGTGCTGAAGGAAGGCTGAGCGCCCGATTTTCGGGCGCGAAAATCTTTCATATTCTCCCAAGAGCAAACCCTCCATTAACCATTGTCGGCCATGGTGGAGCCTCGAATTTTTGGGGCGCGCCGATACGCGATGGACGATCTGCTGACTGATTTTCTTGCCGAAACGGCGGAAATCCTTGCCGAGGCCGGCGGGGCGCTGGTGGCGTGGGAGGCGGACCCCGCCGACCGCGCCCGGCTCGATGCGATTTTCCGCCTCGTTCACACGATCAAGGGCAGTTCGAGCTTCCTCGCGCTGCCGCGAGTCACGGCGCTGTCCCATGCCGCCGAGGATGCGCTCGATCAGGTTCGCCGCGGCAACCGCCCTGCGGACGCCGCGCTCGTCACCGGCGTGCTGGGAATCATCGATCGCCTGTCGCAGCTTTGCGCGATGCTGGGGCAGGACGGCGCCGAGCCTGTCGGCGACGATGGCGACGTGATCGCGGCTTTGGCGGCAGACGCTCCCCCAGCACCGATCGACGGTGGCGAAATCCAGCTTCGGCGTGAGGACGATCTGGCGACCGATGCGCAGGGATGGCGAACGATTCGCGTGCCGTTGCCCCTGCTCGACAGCGTGATGACCGGAGTCACCGACATCGTCCTCGCGCGCAACGAATTCGCGCGCATGCTTCGCGACGCGGGCGCCGACCCGTCGCTGATCGCCTCGTTCGACCGCCTGTCGGATTCGATCGCGGGAATGCGCCAGTCGGTCAGCCAGATGCGGATGCAGCGCATCGACAAATTGTTCGCGCCGCTGCCGCGCATCGTTCGCGACCTGGCGCAGGAGCTCGGCAAGAAAATCCGCTTCGCCACCAGCGGCGGCGAGGTCGAACTCGATCGCGAGATGATGGAGAATATCCGCGACCCGCTGATCCACATCGTCCGCAACGCGATCGATCACGGCATCGAGAAGCTCGACGACCGCGTCGCGGCGGGCAAGGATATCACCGCCAGCATTTCGGTTTCGGCGCGCCAGTCGGGCAACCAGATCGAGATCGAGGTGCGCGACGACGGGCGCGGCCTGTCGCCCGACGCGCTGGTCCAGAAGGCGATCGCGGCGCGGCTACTGCCCGCGGCCGACGCGCGGGCGCTGACCCCGCGCGAAAAGCTCGACCTGATCTTTCGCCCCGGCTTTTCGACGGCGTCGAAGATCACCGCCATTTCGGGCCGCGGTGTCGGCATGGACATCGTCAAGGCGAATGTCGAGAAGATCGGCGGCGTCGTCGATCTGCGCAACGATGAGGGCCGGGGCCTCGCGGTCGTGCTGCGCGTGCCGATGACGCTGACGATCATCTCGGGGCTGATGGTCCGCGCGGCGGGGCAATATTTCGCGATCCCGCGCGGCTCGGTGCGCGAAATCCTGCTCGAGACGAACGACAGCGTCCGCATCGAGCGCATTGGTGGCGGCGAACTCGTCACCGTGCGCGGCGAGCCTTTCCCGCTGCTCCGCCTCGAAACCGTCCTCGGCCGCGAGCGCGACCCGGGCGACGATGTCGAGGATCGCGCGCTCGTCCTCGTCCGGCCGGGACAGGGGCAAAGCTATGCGCTCAGTGTCGCGGCGATCCACGACCATGAGGAACTGGTGATCAAGCCCGCCGCGCCGATGATCATGGCGACCGGGCTCTATGCCGGGACGACGCTTCCCGACAATGGCCGGCCGGTGCTGCTGCTCGACGTCCAGGGGATTCTCGCCGCCGCGGCGATCGATGCGTCGGAAACGGGGCGCGGGATGGACCGCGCGGTCGAGGCCGACGCCAGCGCGGCCGCCGAACGCGGCGCCGCGCAGCTTCTCTTGTTCCGCGACGTCGGCGGCCGCACGCGCGGCGTCCGCCTGTCGGTCATCGAGCGCGTCGAGGAAGTGCCCGCGCTGGCGCTCTTCGAAAGCGCCGGCCGCATCCAGGTGCAGATCGGCGACGACATCTTCCCCGTCCACGCCGCACGGCTGCCCGAGGATCATGGCGCGCTGAAGCTGCTCCGCCTCTACGACGGGCAGATGGTGCTCTGCTATCCGATCGAGGCGGTGATCGACATCGTCCGCCTGCCCGACATGACTCAGCCGGCCGCCGCGCCGGGGCTGATCGCGGGCGTGGTGCTGATCGGCGGCGAGCCGGTCGAGATCGTCGACCCCTTCTGGCTGATGGAGCAATATGCGCCCGGTGTTGCCGCCGCCGCGTCGGCGGCGCGCCAGCCGGTGTGCCGCCTCGCCGACGACCGCGACGGCTGGGGCGACAATTTCCTGGCGCCGATCCTTCGCAGCGCCGGCTATCGCGTCGTGCCCGAACGTTCCGACGAGGCGGCCGACGTGCTGCTCTGCCTGACCGACGAAGGCATTTGCGCGCAGGGCGGCGGCGATGTGCCGGTAATCCGGCTGCGCGCTTCGGCAGCGGCGGCGGGCGCCGACGACGACACTGTCTATCGCTACGATCGCGGCGCGCTGCTCGACGCGTTGCGCCGCCATGTCGGGGGAGGGCGCCCATGATGGAAAAACTCTATCTGATCGCGCGCATCGCCGACACGCGCGTCGCGCTGCGCAGCCGCTCGATCCATTCGGTCGTCGCGGTCGGCACCCCGGTCGAGGTGCCCGCCGCGCCGCCGCATGTCGCGGGGCTGTTTGCGCTGCGCAGCCGCGTCTTCACGCTGATCGACCCGCATGTCGTTGTCGGCCTGGCCCCGGTTCCCGCGGTTGCAGGCCAACGCGTCGTCGTCGTCGATGTCGCCGAGCACGGTTATGCGCTGCTCGCCGACGCGATCGAGGATGTCTGTTTCATCGATGCGCCCGAGGCGCGGGTCACCGGCAAGCTGCTTCCGGGTTGGGCGCGCGTCGCCGAAGCGATGATCGAGCATGAGGGGCAATCCTTGCTCGTCGTCGACCCGGCGCATTTTATCACGCTGCCCGCGCTTAAGGCCGCGTGATGCCGGTCGTATTAACACCCTGCACACCCCTTCGCCCTAAGCTGGCGTCAACCCCGGGGGTCGGAGGCATAAATGTCTAAATCTTGTCTGGTCGTCGACGACAGCAAAGTCATTCGCAAGGTCGCACGACATATCCTTGAAAGCATGGCTTTTTCAGTGGAAGAAGCCGCCGACGGACAGGAGGCGCTGACCTTTTGCCGCGCCAACCGTCCCGACGTGATCCTGCTCGACTGGAACATGCCGGTGATGAGCGGAATGGAATTTCTCGGTGCCTTCAACGACCTCGATTTCGGGCGCGAGGATCGGCCGCGCGTCGTCTTCTGCACCACCGAGAACAGCATCGACCATATTCGTGCCGCGATCGAGGCGGGCGCCGACGAATATGTGATGAAGCCGTTCGACCGCGAAACGCTCGAAGGAAAGCTGCAACTCGTCGGCGTGGCCTGAGGCTCGGTCGATGGCGCGCTCCGCCCTTCTTCCAACCGATCCGCAGGGGACCGAACGCCCCGCAGGCCGCAGCGTTCGCGTGATGCTGGTCGATGACAGCCTCGTCGTCCGCAGTATCCTCGAACGCATCGTCGCCCAGACGCCGGGGCTGATGGTTTGTGCCTCGGTGGCCTCGGCGCATGATGCGCTGGCCTTTCTGGCATGCGAACCCGTCGATGTCGTCGTGCTCGATATCGAAATGCCGGGGATGAACGGCATCGACGCGCTGCCGCACATATTGGAACGCGCCGCCAATGCCCGCGTGCTGATCCTGTCGTCGAATTGCGTCGAAGGCGGCCCGGCGGCGATCGAAGCGCTCGCGCTCGGCGCCAGCGACACGCTCGCCAAGCCCGGCCGCGGCAGTTTCTCGGGCCGCTTTGCCGAAGTGCTGACCGACCGCATCCTGTCGCTCGGGCAGCTTGAACCCGTTCCCACGGCGGCGCGCATCGCCTTTCGCCCGCCGGTTCCCCCGGCCGCGGTTGCCGTGGATGCCGACCAGCGGCTCGAATGCATCGCGGTCGCGGCGTCGACCGGCGGCATTCCGGCGTTCGCCAATTTCCTCACCCATCTTGATCTCCGGATCACTGCGCCGATCCTGCTCACCCAGCATCTGCCCGACGCCTTCATGGAATTTTACGCGCGGCAGATCGCGACGATGACCAAGCGCAAGGTGTGCGTGGCCGAGGCGGGGATGGCGGTCGAACGCGACCATATCTATCTTGCCCCCGGCGACGCGCATCTGATGGTGATTGCGAACGGCGCGCGCCGCGAGATTGCGCTCGACCGGCGGCCGGTCGAGAATGGCTGCTGTCCGTCGGCCGACCCGATGCTCGCGTCGGTCGCCGAAGCCTATGGCGCCGGCGCGGTCGCGGTCGTGCTGAGCGGCATGGGCCGTGACGGCGCGCAGGGCGCCCAGCGACTCAAGGCGGCGGGCGGGACGATCTTTGCCCAGGCGCCCGAAAGCTGCGTGATCTGGGGAATGCCCGGCGCGGTGGCGAAGGCCGGGCTCGCGGCGGCGACGCTCAACCCCGACGCGATCGCCCTGATGCTGCGCGGCTATCTTCCCGGGCGCCGTCCGTCATGATGGGCGGGACCGCGAGCGAGTCGGCCTATCGCGTGCTGATGGGTGTGCTCGAATCGCGGACCGGCCAGACGCTGTCGCCGAACCGCATCTGGCGCATCGAAATGTCGCTGAAGCCGGTGATGCAGCGGCACGGCATCGGCGATCTCGACGCGCTCGTCGCCGCGCTCGTGACCTCGAACAGCCGTCAATTGCTCGACGACACGGTCGATGCGATGCTCAACAATGAAACTTATTTCTACCGTGAACATAGTGTGTTCGATGATATTGCTAACAGCGCGCTTGAATATATCCATCGCATCAACCTGCGCGAGCGGCGGCTGACGATCTGGCATTGCGGCGTGTCGACGGGGCAGGAAGCCTATTCGATGGCGATGCTGCTTGCCGAACAGGACAGCAAATGGGCCGGGTGGCGCGTCGATATCGTCGGCACCGACGTCAGCTATCACGCGGTCGGCCGCGCCCGCGTCGGGCTTTACAGCCAGTTCGAGATCCAGCGCGGCCTGCCGGTGCAGCGGATGGTGCGCTGGTTCGACCAGACCGAAGCGGGTTGGCTCGCCAAGGCGGATCTGCGCCGCCGCGTCGATTTCTCGGTCCAGAACATGCTGATCGACCGGCCGCCGCTCGCCGCGCCCGCGGACCTGATCTTTTGCCGCAACCTTCTCCTCTATTTCTCGCTGCCGATGCGGCAAAAGGCGTTTGCGCGGTTGCGCGCGGTGGCAGCGCCGCAAAGTTTCCTCATCCTCGGTGCGGGCGAAACGGTGCTCGGCCAGACCGACCAGTTCGTCGCGAGCCCGCGGCTGCGCGGCCTTTACGAGCCCGCCGACCAGCAGGTCCGCCATTCGCCTATCGCGTCGCAGGCGGCCGCCTGACCTTGCTTTTTTCCGCCCGCTGGCGCAGGGGAAAGGCAGGGCAGGGACAGGATGGACCGCAAAGCGCATGAGCGATTTTATCGAACGCTGGTCACCCAATTTCGACGAGCGCGCGCTGCCCATATCGATGATCGTCCTCCATTATACCGGTATGAAGACCGGTACCGAAGCCCTTGATCGGCTTGCCGATCCCGAGGCGAAGGTGTCGGCGCACTATGTCGTCAGCGAGGACGGCCAGATCACGCACATGGTGCCCGAAGACAAGCGCGCCTGGCACGCTGGCAAGTCGCACTGGCGCGGCGTGAACGACATCAATTCGGCGAGCGTCGGGATCGAGATCGTCAATCCGGGGCACGAATGGGGCTATGTGCCCTTTCCCGATCCACAGGTGGCGTCGGTCGTCCGCCTCGTCCACCAGATCAAGGATCGCTATGCGATCACGCGCGGCAATGTCGTCGGCCATTCGGACATTGCGCCGACCCGCAAGCAGGATCCGGGCGAGCTTTTTCCGTGGGAAGAACTCGCGCGCCGCCGCCTCGCGCTGCCGCGCCCGACCAGGAAACTGACCGACCCCTTGTGGACCGATGCGGGCTTTCTGCTCGCGCTTGAGCGCTTCGGTTACGACGTGACCGACGGTTTCGCGGCGACCGTCGCGTTTCAGCGGCGGTTCCGGCCCGAACTGATCGACGGCACGATCGACGGCGAATGCCGCGCGATCCTGCTGGCGCTGCTGCTGCCGCAGCCCGAGGGGAATTGATCGGCGGCTGGCGACCGATTGCGGCGGCTCCTATTTCTTGAAATTTATCGTTGACGGTTGTGGATACACGGGAAAGTCCGGCTGCACCTTCCAACTCGGTACCCAAATTACTCGACCATCAACACCAGACCGTGTGGAATCGACAGATTCCGCGGAAAACGTCGCTCGCCTTTTCAATAGCTTGCACGTCTCTTTGTCGAGATCCTCATGGCCGCTGGAGCGAACAATTCTACAATCTCCGGCACCGTATCCGTTCGCAGGAAGCCCTTTCAACGGCTTCGAAGTATCGGCAAGCAGGCGAAAATAGACGACCCCTCCGCGCTGCTGTCGATTTGCGCGTGCTGGATAGTCGTAGAAACTGATTAGCTTCGTCGTTTCGCCCTGTATCGCTGCCTGCGTGCTGCATTCCGGTATAGACCGCTCTTTTTCAGGAGAGCACACCAGCAACTGAACAGTCACATACTCTGGATGTATAACTTCAGCGCTGACTGACCCAGCGCCCAGCAAGGCCAAAATGCTTAGCGCATTTATGGGTGCGGCAAGTTTCATCGACATTTCGCACTTCGCTTTCTGTCGATCACGTTAGAGCTTCTTTGACCGCTTTCCACCCCAAAACAGGCATCGCCGTCAAATAGGCCTTTCATACATTATTCGGCTGTGCCAGCCTTTATCCGGCTCTTTCATTCGGTGGATAAAAGCGATGGCGGTCTCGCTTGCGAGCGCGGCCACGACGAGGCGTGCCGAGTGCGTTCAGCACGCCGCGAGGCCCACATCGGGGCGATGCATAAGGCTGAACTTTCCTGAACTTTGACATTCCCATGCGGTCCTTGCGCCGACCAGCCCCCGGACCCAAGCCGCGATGATGAAAGAAGGCGGGGCAGATTTCCACCCCAAACAGCCGTTCCGCACAATCGCTCGTAATGGCCGTCCATTCGCGCTATAATGCGCTTCGCCAGAGGGTCGGGCGATCGCCGCCGCGCGTAGGCGCGGGGGAGGAAAGTCCGGGCTCCACGGAAACCACGGTGCCGGATAACGTCCGGCGGCCCCCGCGAGGGGGTCAGGGAAAGTGCCACAGAGAAGAGACCGCCAAAGGCTTCGGCCCGGCGAAAGGTGAAAGGGTGCGGTAAGAGCGCACCGCGCGGACGGTAACGGACGCGGCACGGCAAACCCCACCGGGAGCAAGGTCGAATAGGGATGGCACGAGTTCGCTCTTCGGGGCAACTCAGGGCTGGTTCCGGCCCCGCCGTCCGGGTTGACTGCTTGAGCGTTCGGGCAACCGCACGCCTAGAGGAATGATCGCCCATCCCCGGCAACGGGGTGGACAGAACCCGGCTTACAGACCCTCTGGCGCCTCTCCCCATCCCGTGCGCGGAACCGCGCATAGCCGCCCCGCGTTTCATGCGGACCAGAAAGGGAGACGAGCCATGCAAGTCGTCGATGACCATGTCGAGGTGACCGAAACCGAAGCGAGCGGCGGGGTGAAGGAGCAGGGCGTGCGCTATGTCCTGGCGATTTCGCTGGTGGCCGTGATCGTCGTGCTGTCGGCGATCTGGATCGTGCCGGCGCTGCTGCGCGGCTGATCCGGCTCATTTGCCCTTCATCGCCATGTCGAGCGTCTCTTCTGCGTTCGGCGTGTCTTCCATATACAGCGCCGTGACCGGTCGCTTGAAACGCTTGACCGCCGATTTGTCGTAATTCGCGTTCTCGCCGCTGCCGACGAGTTTCATCTTCGTCGCGATGACGTCGCCGGTCAGCAGGTTCCAGCTCATTTCGGCGCCGTCATGAGCATAGGTCCGGCTGTAGAGCGTCGCGTCGAGCCCGATCAGCCGCATCTTCGGCCGTGCCTTGTCGCCACGGAAGCGATAGGTCGCCGACACCGCCGTGGTGCCGCCCGTCAGGTCCCTGACGACCAATACGCCCTTGCTCACCCTCATTTCGGCGGGTCCCAGCGGAAAGGCGTCGAGTTCGACGCTCCCGGCGGGTTCGTGATACAGATCATATTCGCCCCGCGCGGCAAAGCGGACGTGGAGCCAGCGCGTATCTTCGCCGCGGACGATATAGGCCGTGTCGATAGCGCCGTCGCCGTTCATGTCGCCGTCGACGCGGGTTTCGATATCCTCGTCGTTCTTGAGGCCGGCGCGGATTTCCTCGTCGGTCAGAACCGGAATCCCGGGCGGCTGCATCGCCTGCACCGGGCCCGATGCCGCCAAGGTCGCCGCCAGGACCAGCGTCCGCATTTCGCTTCCCCCCCCTGTCTTTATCCCGCCTTTATCCCGTCTTTAGTATCATGGCGTGCCGTCGTTTATGATCGCGCTCACAGTCCGGCGGACAGGAAACCCGTCAAGGATAGCGGATCGTCATGACCTCCCATGGCTTCGGCCCCGCAGGAAGCTGTACCGTGCGGAGGTCGCCGACCGCGGCGCCGCGCAGCGCGCGGGCGAGGGGGCTGTTCCAGCCGATCCGGCCGGCGCCGGCATCGGCCTCGTCGTCGCCCACCAGCGTGACGATGCGGCGCGTATCGTCGTCGGCGGCGAGTTCGACCGTCGCGCCGAACCAGACGCGGCTCTTGTCGGGCTGCTCGGCCGGGTCGACGACGCGCGCCGCCTTCATCCGCCGCGCGAGGAAACCCAGCCGCCGGTCGATCTCGCGCAGCCGCTTGCGGCCATAGATATAATCGCCATTCTCGCTGCGGTCGCCATTGCCCGCCGCCCAGCTGATCGTCTCGACCAGCTTGGGCCGCTCCTGCCCGAACAGCGCGTCATATTCGGCGCGCAGCGCGGCGAAGCCTGCCGGGCTGATGATGTTGGTCTTGTCCCCCGCCATGGGGCCTACCCCGGATTGCGTTTGCCGAGGTAGAAGCTCAGCGGGGCCTGGGGCAGCGTCCGCCCCTCGCGCAGCGTGTCGTAGACGACGGCGTTTTCGAGCACGCGCTGGACATAGTTGCGCGTCTCGAAGATCGGGATCGCCTCGATCCAGTCGACCATGTCGATGCCGCCGCCGCGCGGATCGCCGTTGGCGCGCAGCCATTTGTTCACATTGCCCGGTCCGGCGTTATAGGCCGCGACCGCGAGCGGGTAGCTGCCGCCGAAATAGCTCAGCATCTGCTGGAAATAGGTCGAGCCGAGCGTGAGATTGTAATTGGTGTCGCTGGTCAGCGAGCCCGCGTCGTAGCTGAGACCCAGCTTGCCCGCGACTTCGCGTGCGGTGCCCGGCATGAGCTGCATCATCCCGCGCGCGCCGGCGTGACTGATCGCCTGCCGGTCGAACTGGCTTTCCTGCCGCGTGATCGCATGGATGAAGGTCCAGTTGCCTTCATGGCCCGAGGGCACGCGCACGGTCGGGAAGCCCGACACCTCGACCGCGTCGAGGCTGTTCGCCTGCGCGCTGCGGCCGATCATCACGCCGAGGTCGGGGCGGCCGATCGATGCGGCGAGCTGGCCGGCGAGGACATGGTCGGCGGGCGTGGTCGCGCGCTGTGCGATGGCGCGCAGGAACTGCGACTGCTCGCGCCACGCGCCGATCTCGCCCAGCGCGCGGGCGGCGCGCACCAGCCGGTTGTCGTCGAAGGCCCGCCGCTCGTCGCCGTTGACCGCGATCGTCGGGTTCGGCGTCGGCTTGGGCTGCGGCCGGCCGAGCCGTTCGAGCGAAAGCTGGCCGTAGAACTGGTCGTAATGCTGCGCGGCGTCGTTGAAATAGCGGTTCGCGGTGTCGCGGTCCCCCGCGGCGAGCGCGGCGCGGCCCGCCCAGTAGAACCCCTTGGTTCGCGTCTGCGCCGAGCGTGCGGCTTCGCCATAGGCGGCATAGAGCCGCACCGCCTCGCCGGGGCGACCGAGGCTCTTGAAGGCGAGCTGGCCGGCGAGCCAGGCGAGCGAGGTATAATCGTCGCGCACCCCGAGCGGCGCTTCGCGGATCACCACGCCGGGCGCGAAGCTGTCATCGATCTGCTTCGCGATATTATAGGCAGTGAGCTTGTCGCCCGCGGCGTCGGCTTGCCGCGCATTGGTCAGCAGCGTTTCGATCCATTCCTCGGCGTCGGTCGGCGCCTTCGCCAGCGAGCGCGGGGCGGCGAGCAGCGACCGCGCCTCGCCGACGCGGCCCGCCTTGCGCAGCCAGGTGGCCTTATCGGTGATATATCCGGCATCGGTGCGGGTAAGCGACGGGTTGGCGCTTTCGACCGCAGAGGCCTGCAGCGCGGCGTCGACCGCGCCGCTGCGCATCGCGAGGCGCGCCGCGAAGACCGCGCGCTTTTCGGGCGACACATAGGGAAGCTGGCGGCCCGCGGCGATCGTCGAGCCCGTCCACAGCAGCCGGTCCATGCGTGCATCATGGTCGGCGAGGCTGAAGGCGCCTGGGAAGAAGCTGAGCGCGCGGCTTACCTCCATCTCGTCGACGATGCCGCCGGTCCAGGCGCGGCGGGCGGCGGCATTCGCGTCTTCGCGGCGGCCGGCGGCGTTGAGCGCGAGCGCGTAGCGCAGCTCGCCGCTCGGTGTGCGCGGCGGATAGGTCTGGAAGAAGGCGAGGGTGCGCTGCGGATCGTAGCTGTCGAGCGCGATCGCCTTTTCGGCGCGCACGCGCAGCTTGTCGGCGTCGGGCCAGTCGCGGTTCGCCATCAGGAAGCGCGAAAGCTGATCGAAGGAGGCGGTGTTGGTCGCGGTCAGGCGCCGCCACTCGAGCACCGCATCGCCGACCGAGCTGGTCGACGGCGGCGTCCCCGACTGGGCCGCGAGCCCCATCTGGGCGCGATACCAGGCCATTTGTTCGGGGGTGAGTTCGCTCGCATGAGCAGCATTGGGGAGGAGAAGGGCGGCGGCGAGCGCCAGACGGGAAATGCGGGTCAGCGAAATCATGCCGGCCATGGTAATGCCAAACTCCTTGCGGGGCGCTGAATAGACGTTCAATAGCGTGCGCGCCGGCCGATCCTATGGCCGCGCCGGAGTCTTTGTAAAGGAGCGGAGCATGTTTTCGGGGTCGATTCCCGCCTTGGTGACGCCATTTCGCGACGGTGCGTTCGATGCGCCGGCGTTCAAACGGCTGGTCGAATGGCAGATCGACGAGGGAACGAGCGCGCTCGTGCCGTGCGGCACCACCGGCGAAAGCCCAACCCTGGGCTTCGACGAACATTATCAGGTGATCGACGCCTGCATCGAAGCGGCGGCGGGGCGCGTGCCCGTGATCGCCGGTTGCGGATCGAACGACACCGCGACCGCGATCCGCCATATGCGTTACGCCGAGAAGTCTGGCGCGACCGCGGCACTGGTCGTCGCGCCTTATTACAACCGGCCGACGCAGGAAGGGCTGATCGCGCATTTCAAGGCGCTCGCCGAAGCGAGCAGCCTGCCGATCGTCGTCTATAATGTTCCCGGCCGCACCGTCACCGACATCAGCGCCGAGACGATGTGCAGGCTCGCGGAAATCCCTTCGGTCGTCGCGATCAAGGATGCGAGCGGCGACCTCGCCCGCGTGACGGTCCAGCGCGCGGGCACGCCCGCCGATTTCTGTCAGCTTAGCGGCAACGACGATCTGTGGCTGCCGCATGCGGTGCTCGGCGGCGTCGGTTGCATTTCGGTTACCGCCAATGTCGCGCCGCGCCTCTGCGCCGATTTCGCCGCGGCCTGTGCATCGGGCGACTGGACCGGCGCGCTGGCGCTGCATGACCGATTGTTCGACCTGCACAAGGCGATGTTCTCCGACGCGTCGCCCGGCCCGGTCAAATATGCGCTGTCGCGCGTCCATGACTGGTTTTCGCCCGAAGTGCGCCTACCTATCATCGATGCGTCCGAGGCATCGCGCCAGGCCGTCGATGCCGCGCTTTCCGCGGCGGGAGTAATCTAGGTTCCGTTTCATGGCCCGTCCGCAGTCCGCAGCCGAATTCGACAAGAAGAAGGTCGTCGCCGAGAACCGGCGCGCGCGCTTCGACTATGCCATCGAACAGGTGTTCGAGGCGGGCATCGCCTTGCAGGGGACCGAGGTCAAATCGCTGCGTTTCGGCGAGGGGACGATCGCCGAAAGCTATGCCGAGGTGACCGGCGGCGAAGTATGGCTGATCAACGCCAACATCCCCGAATTCAGCCACGGCAACCGTTTCAACCATGAGCCCCGGCGGCCGCGCAAATTGCTGCTCAACGGGCGCGAGATCAACAAGCTGCACGCGGGCGTGATGCGGCAGGGTATGACGCTGGTTCCGCTGTCGGTCTATTTCAACAGCCGCGGCCGCGCCAAGGTCGAGCTCGCGCTCGCCAAGGGCAAGAAGGCGCACGACAAGCGCGAGTCGATCAAGGAGCGCGACTGGAAGCGCGACAAGGAACGGCTGATGAAGGATCGCGGATGAGCGGGGGAGGTCAGCCGCGCGACAAGGCGTTCCTGATGAACTGGATACGCCGGAACTCGCCGACGCGCGAGGAGCTGCTGGCGAGCCGCTTCGTCAAACCCTTCGCGCACCGCGTCGCGCACAGCCATTTGTGGCGCTTTACGCGCACCTCGGTGCGGCGCGGCACCGCGCTGGGGCTGTTCGTCGGCATCTTCTTCCTGATTCCGGGCGTCCAGATTCTGGGCGTCGCGCTGCTCGCGCTGCCGTTTCGTGCCAATATCCCGATCGGGGCGGCGATGACCTTTTTGTCGAACCCGGTGACGACCCCGCTGATCCTCGCCGCCTCGGTGTGGCTCGGCAATGTGCTGTTCGGGATGCACACCAATATGGCGGGGCTTTACGCGCTCTACGAGCGATCGGCCTCGCTTTCGGATTGGTGGCAATGGTTCACCGCGAATGCCGGGCCGGCGCTGCTCGGCGGGCTCGGCGGATTGTTCGTGATTTCGGCGGTCTCGGCGATCGTCGGCTATATTCTGGCGTCGGTCATCTGGGACAATTGGATTCGCCTGCGCTGGCGGCGCAAGATTCGCCGCGCGCGCGACCAACGACTTGAGGCATCGACGAGCGACACTGCCGCCGGTTGAACCGCGGCGGCCCGCGCGCCTATAGCTGTTCCCATCGCAAGATCGCGCCCCGGCGCGTTCTTCGCACTATCTATCTGGGGAACATCATGACTTTGAACCTTTCTTCGCGCCTGATGGCGACCGCTGCGCTTGGCGCGATGCTGATGGCGGCAACGCCCGTCTTCGCTCAGGAAACCGCTGCTACGACGCCCGCGACTGATACCGCCAAGCCCGAAATCGGCGATTTCGGCTTCGACTTCTCGGGCATGGACAAGAGCGTTCAGCCCGGCGACGATTTCTATGCCTATGCCAACGGCACCTGGGCGAAGGACACCGCGATCCCGGCCGACAAGTCGAACTACGGCATGTTCACCGCGCTCGCCGACCTGTCGCAGAAGCGCACGCAGGAAATTCTCGAGGCGGCCAAGGGTGATCCGAACAGCATGATCGGCCGCGCCTATGCCTCCTATCTCGATTCGGCGGCGGTCGAGGCGAAGGGGCTGGCGCCGATCGAGCCGTGGCTGAACAAGATCCGCGCCGTCGACAAGGCCGGGCTCCCCGCGCTGCTCGCCGAGGCCGATCGCAGCGGCGTGTCGCATTTCTTCGGCGGCTATGTCGGGCAGGACGACAAGAATCCCGACGTCTATATCTACACGATGTTCCAGGGCGGCATCGGCATGCCCGACCGCGACTTTTACCTGAAGGACGGCGAGCGCAACCTGAAGTTGCAGGCCGCCTACCTCAAGCATCTGGAGAATGTCCTGACGCTGGCGGGCGAACAGGATGCCGCGGCACGCGCCAAGGCGATCTATGACTTCGAAAAGCAGGTCGCGACCGTCCACTGGGACAAGAACGACAGCAGCGACGCGACCAAAGTCTATAACAAGATGACGATCGCCGACCTGACCAAGGCCGCGCCCGGCTTTGACTGGACGACCTTCATCCGCGGCGTCGGGGTCAAGGAGGATGCGATTCTGGTCGCGCAGCCGAGCGCGCTGACCGGCGAGGCGAAGCTGATCGCCGACGCGCCGATCGGGGTGCTGCGCGATGCGTTGCTCGTCCGCAGCCTCGACGGTTTCTCGGGCGAGTTGCCCGACGCGGTCGCCCAGGAGGCCTTCTCCTTCTATGGCACCGCGCTGTCGGGGACGCCGCAGATGCAGGAACGCTGGAAGCGCGCGGTCGATTTCACCACGGGCAATCTGGGCGAAGCGGTCGGCCAGGACTATGTCGCGAAATATTTCCCGCCCGAAACCAAGGCGGCGATGGATGTCCTCGTGAAGAACGTCCTCGCGGCGCTGGACGCGCGGATCGGCAACCTCACCTGGATGCAGCCTGCGACCAAGGTGAAGGCGAAGAAGAAGCTCGCCAATTTCACGACCAAGATCGGCTATCCCGACCGCTGGAAGGATTACAGCAAGCTGGAAATCAAGGCCGACGATCTGTTCGGCAATGCGTTGCGATCGAACCAGTTCGCGCACGACGACAATATCAGCCGTCTCGGCGGACCGATCCGTCGCTGGGAGTGGGGGATGACCCCGATGGAGGTCAACGCCTATGCCAATTTCGGGATGAACGAGATCGTCTTCCCCGCCGCTATCCTGCAGCCTCCCTTCTTCGACCCGAAGGCCGACGCGGCGATCAACTATGGCGGGATCGGCGCCGTTATCGGCCACGAAGTCAGCCACCATTTCGACGACCAGGGCGCGAAATATGACGAGACGGGCAAACTCGCCGACTGGTGGACCCCCGCCGACGTCAAGGCGTTCGAGGCCGCGGGCAAGGCGCTCGTCGCGCAATACAGCGCGTATGAAGTGCTGCCCGGCGAACATTTGGACGGCGAGTTCACGCTCGGCGAGAATATCGGCGATCTCGCCGGTCTGACGATCGCCTATGACGCCTACAAGAAGTCGCTCGGCGGCAAGGAGGCGCCGGTGATCGACGGGCTGACCGGGGATCAGCGCTTCTTCCTCGGCTGGGCGCAGGTGTGGCGGCGCAACTATCGCGAGCAGAATCTGTCGCAGCGCATCACGACCGACCCGCATTCGCCGTCGATTCAGCGGGCTTGGGTCTCGCGCAACCTTGACCCTTGGTATAAGGCCTATAACGTCAAGCCGGGCCAGAAACTCTATCTGGCGCCCAAGGATCGCGTCCGCATCTGGTGATGCGCCCATAGAAGAGAGTGTCGTTGACTGCGCAAAGCCTGCCTGCCGCTGATGCTGATTTCAGTCGGGGGGCGGGCTCCGCGGGGCCGGTTCCGGTGCGCGCGGTGCTGTCACGCGTCGATGTCGCGCTGATCGGCGGCCTGGCCCTGCTGTCGGTCGCGCTGCTGTTCTGGGCGACGGGCAGCGGAGCGCTTGCCGCGGGCTTCCTCGCCGGGATCGCGCTCGCCGTCGGCGGCGTCCTTCTCGCGCGCCGGCTGTTTCCGGCCGCCGCCGTCGGCGAGGCGGCGCTGCCCGACTGGACGATGCTGCGCGCGGCGGTCAACCATGACGATGTCGCGATCGCGGTGACCGACCGCGCGGGCCGCCTTGTCTGCGCCAATGATCTGTTCGCGACGTGGATGGGCGGTTTCGTGACTCCGCCGGGGCTGCCGCTCGACGGTCGCGGTGCCGATTTGCTGAAGAACGCCGGGCGCGCCGCGTGGCGCGATGGCGAGGGACACGTCAGCGACATCGCGGTCGGGCCGCTGCAATTGCAGGCGCAGGTGACGCGCACGGGGCAGGCCGAGGATTATCTCGTCTGGCGTTTCGCCGCGCTCGAGCGGATTGATCTGGCGAACGAGGTGATGCGCCATCTCGACGGACCCGCCGGCCGCACCCTCGGGCACGCGGGGATCATGGCGGCGCTGGTCAGCCCCGAGGGGCGCTTGCGCACCGCCAACCAGGCCTTTCTGCTCCGCGCGTTCGACGAGGGCGGGCAAGCGCATTATGCCGGGCGCGACGTCGCCGCGCTGCTCCGGCTCGACGATGCGGGGACGCTCACTTTCGCGCGCGAAGGCGATCGCGCGACGCCGGTGCGGATGCTCCACATCCCGCTGACGCCGGCCGACGGCCATGGCCCGGTGCTGCTCGCGATGCTCGACGAGGAGATGGGTCCCGCCGATCGCGGCGCCGCGCAGACCTATGTCGAGACCTTGCTGTCGCTGCTGCCTTTCGGGCTGGCGCTGGTCGATCGTGACGGGCGCTTCCTTTACATGAATCGCGCCTTCGTCCGCGCCGCTGGGATCGGCGATGGGCGCCCGCCGCGCTATCCCGGCGATTTGGTGGTCGGAGAGGATAAGGGACCGCTTGCCGATATGATCCGGCGCCACAGCAGCGGCCAGCAAGTCGGCGGCGATTTGTCGATCCGGCTGATCGGGCAGGGCGACGATCCGGTGTCGATGCGCGTCGTCGGCGTCCGCGGGCTCGGCGAGGCGGCGGTGCTGCTCAGCCTCAAGGATTCGAGCGAGGAATCGCGCCTCAAGCGCCAGGTTGCGCAGGCGTCCAAGATGCAGGCGGTCGGCCAGCTCGCGGGCGGCGTTGCGCATGATTTCAACAATATCCTGACCGCGGTGCTCGGCGCCTGCGACCTGATGCTGATGCGCCACACGCCGGGCGACAGCGATTATGACGACATTCAGCAGATTCGCAGCAATGCCAATCGCGCCGCGAGCCTGACGCGGCAATTGCTCGCCTTCTCGCGCCAGCAGACTCTGCGTCCGCAGATATTGCAGCTTCCCGACGTGATTTCGGAAGTGTCGCACCTGCTCAAGCGGCTGATCGGTGACACCATCCAGCTTACGGTCCATCACGGCCGCGGGCTTGGCGCGGTGCGCGCCGACCCGGGGCAACTCGAACAGGTGATCATCAACCTCGCGGTCAATGCGCGCGACGCGATGGCGGGGGCGGGGACGCTGACGATCGAGACCTATCCGGTGTCGGCCGCCGACGTGCGCCAGATGGGCAATGAATTCATGCCCCCCGCCGACTATAGCGCGCTGAAGGTCAGTGATACCGGCAGCGGCATTCCCGCCGACGTGCTGCCGAAAATCTTCGAACCCTTCTTCACCACCAAGGATGTCGGCAAGGGAACCGGACTCGGCCTGTCGACCGTCTATGGCATCATCAAGCAGTCGGCGGGCTTCATCTTCGCCGACAGCCGGCCGGGTGAAACGAGCTTCACCATCTATCTCCCCGTCCACCGCGCCGATGCCGGGGCGCCCGCGGTGCCCGCGACGCCGACGAAGCCCAAGAAGAGCCAATGGGGCACCGGCACGATCCTGCTCGTCGAGGATGAGGATATGGTGCGCGCGGTCGCGGAACGCGCGCTGACCCGCGCGGGTTACAGCGTCGTCACCGCCGCGCAGGGCGAGGAAGGGCTGGAGCGGTTCGCCGGGATGGAAAAGATCGACCTGATCGTCAGCGATGTCGTGATGCCGACGATGGACGGCCCGGCAATGGTGCGCGCGATGCGCGCGAAGCGCCCGGCGCTGCCGGTGCTCTTCATGTCGGGTTATGCCGAAGAGCAACTCCGCCAGTCGATCGACATCGCCGACGTTGCCTTCCTGCCCAAGCCCTTTTCGGTCGCGCAACTCACCGAAGCGGTGTCGGCGGCGCTCGACGAGGCCGCGCATCGGGCGGACCATGGCTGACGCGCCGCGCATCCTGCTCGTCGAGGACGATGTGTTGATCGGCATGATGCTCGCCGATATGTTCGACGCGCTCGGTCTGCCCGAGCCCGCGCAGGCGACGACGAACGGCGAGGCACTGGCGGTGATCGCCGCCGAATCGCTCGCCGGCGCGTTGATCGACATCAACCTCGGCGACGAAAAGGGCTGGCCGATCGCCGACGCGCTCGCGGCGCGGGGCATTCCCTTTGCCTTCACCTCGGGTGGCGGCGACGTGATTCCGCCCGCGCACGCGCATCGGCGGCTGGTGACCAAGCCGTTCCGCCTCACCGATATCGAGGCGGCGATCGGCGAGTTCGGGGCGGGTTAGGAACCCTCGACGACGATTTCACACTTCGTCATTGCGAGCGAAGCGAAGCAATCCAGGGCGGTTTACGCCTGCTCTGGATTGCTTCGCTTCGCTCGCAATGACGATTTCAGGATATTGCATGTTCCCCTCTTGTTCCATGAGAACAAATGTGGCACATGAGGCAGGCGTTGCGATGCTTCCGCGGTCGCTCTAGAGCAGGAAAGGGACGGCAATGGCCGGACAATTGTCACTCGTCGAATCGGGGAAATCAGTGAACGGAACGGACAGGCAGAAGGCGCTCGACGCCGCGCTCGCGCAGATCGATCGCGCGTTCGGTAAGGGCTCGGTGATGAAGCTGGGCTCGAAGGAAGCGATGCAGGTGGAGGCGGTTTCGACCGGCTCGCTTGGGCTCGACATCGCCTTGGGAGTCGGCGGCCTGCCGCGCGGCCGCGTCATCGAAATCTATGGCCCTGAAAGCTCGGGCAAGACCACGCTCGCGCTGCACTGCATCGCCGAAGCGCAGAAGATGGGCGGCACCGCGGCCTTCGTCGACGCCGAACATGCGCTCGACCCCGTCTATGCGAAGAAGCTCGGCGTCGACATCGACGAACTGATCGTGTCGCAGCCCGACACCGGCGAGCAGGCGCTGGAGATCGTCGATACGCTGGTGCGCTCGAACGCGATCGACGTCCTCGTCGTCGACTCGGTCGCCGCGCTCGTCCCGCGCGCCGAGATCGAGGGCGAGATGGGCGACAGCCACGTCGGCCTCCAGGCGCGCCTGATGTCGCAGTCGCTCCGCAAGCTCACGGGATCGATCAGCCGCTCGCGCTGCATGGTGATCTTCATCAACCAGCTTCGCATGAAGATCGGCGTGATGTACGGCAATCCCGAGACGACGACCGGCGGCAACGCGCTCAAATTCTACGCCTCGGTTCGCCTCGACATTCGCCGCACCGGCCAGATCAAGAATGGCGACGAAATCGTCGGCAACACGACGCGCGTCAAGGTCGTCAAGAACAAGGTCGCTCCGCCGTTCAAACAGGTCGAATTCGACATCATGTACGGGCAGGGCATTTCCAAGATCGGCGAGATTCTCGACCTTGGCGTCAAGGCCGGGCTGGTCGAGAAATCGGGCGCCTGGTTCAGCTATGACTCGATCCGTATCGGCCAGGGTCGAGAGAATGCGAAGACCTTCCTGACCGAGAATCCCGAGCTGATGCAGCGCCTCGAAAGCGCGATCCGCACCCGCACCGACGCGGTGGCCGAGGAAATGATGACCGGCCCCGACGACGACGGCGACGATTGATCGATTCTGAACGCCATCCGGCCGGTTTCCTCTCCCACGGACCGGCCGGCCGACGGCGGCGGGCCCCGCAGCCTCCTTGCGGCTGCATCGCACCTGCACCTGTCCCTCTCGCAGGTCGGCCCGCCCGCCGTTGATTCCTCGCTGCCGGTTCCGCGGTATATGATGCGGCGGCGGCATTGGGGTGGGGAACTGCCCCTCCTCACCTTCGTCATTCCCGCGAAAGCGGGAACCCAGTGTGGGGTCAGCCGACACACGCCCTGGGTTCCCGCTTTCGCGGGAATGACGAAGATTGAGAGTTGCTGCGCGCGACTTTCAGACTCTCGTCATCCCGGACTTGATCCGGGATCCATCCTCTCGGCGCCGGATGAATGGATCCCGGATCAAGTCCGGGATGACGATGCAAGATAGGTCCGCTTCCGGTCGAAACCCGCCATTCCTCCAAAATCGGGCGAATGGCGCGAATAAGGGAGAAATCGTTCGGCATCTTGCATTCTGCGGGCGATAGCTTGTTTCTCGAATGCGTTGAAACCTGCCTACTCTCGCCATCTTTGCGTGAATTGTCTTCCTTTCTGCGCATGAGCGCTTCAAATCGTCATCCGACCCGATGCGAGCCGAAGGAAAGCGCAATGAGCCTGATCGTCCATCACCTGAACAACAGCCGATCGCAGCGCATATTGTGGCTGCTCGAGGAAATCGGCGCGCCCTATGAGATCAAATTCTACGACCGCGATCCGGAGACCAATCTCGCCCCGCCCGAACTGCTCGCTGTGCATCCGCTGGGCAAGTCGCCGGTGATCGAGGACGACGGCAAGGTGATTACCGAATCGGGCGCGATCGTCGAATATCTCTGCGAGCGCCATGGCGGCGGCGCTCTGGTTCCCGAACGCGGCACCGACGATCATATCCGCCACCTCGAATGGATGCATTTCGCCGAGGGGTCGGCGATGACGCCGATCCTGCTGCGCCTCTACACCGCGCGGCTCGGCGCGGCCGCGGCGCCGCTCGAAGCGCGCATCGCGCAGCAGCTCGATTCGCATTTCGCCTATATGGAAAACCGGGTGAGCGATGCGGGTCATTTCATCGGCTCCGGCCTGTCGGCGGCCGACGTGATGCTGAGCTTTCCGGCCGAGGTCGCGATCATGCAGGGCATGGCGCCGCGCTATCCAAAGCTCGCGAATTTCGTGAACGCCTGTCACGACCGGCCGGCATGGCGGCGCGCGCGCGACAAGGGCGGGGCCTATTATGGCTATTGAACGCCGGGGTCTTGTCGCTGCTGCTGCGGCGCTGCTGCTCGCGGGCACTTCGGCTGCGCTCGCCGCGCCGCCGACGCTGGGGCCCGAGGTCGAGCGCAATATCGTCGTTCCTGACGGCAGGGCCTTCGCGCCGACTGCGGCCGACGAGGAGGGCGCGATCGACCGCTTCGCCACTTATACCGCGGCGCTGGCGCGGCGCGACTATGCCGCCGCCTATGCGATGCTGCGCCTGTCGTTCCAGGCGTCGAACCCGCGGCTCGAATGGGAAATGAACATGCGCAAGCGCTCGGCGCTGTGGGCTGACGGCAAGCTCCGCATCCTGCGGCTGAGCTGGTATCCCGATCCCGCGGGCCAGCCGCCGGGGCTTTACGCGGCGTTCGATTTTCGCGGCGACCGTCAGGACGGCACGATGGATTGCGGCTATGTCGTCGTCCACCGCACCGATCCCGCGAGCCCCTTCACCGTCGTCCGCACCGACACCTCCGAAGTGCCGCCCGAACTGATCGAGGACGGGGTGCCCAAGGCCGACGTGCTGCACCAGCTTCCCTGCTATCTGGGCAAGGGGATCGCGACCTCTTTTTGAGCAACGGCCGACGGGTGTCATCCGCTTCCCCGAGCGAAGCCGAGGGGCTCTGCCGAGCGAAGTCGAGGCTGCGACGGTGCGGGTTCTCGCTTCGCTCGAACGCGCCCCTCGGCTTCGCTCGGGGAAACGGTGAGGGTTTCGGAAAATCCGATCACCGTCATCGCCACTAATCGACTTGTCGCACCGCGACAAAACCCCTAATTCGCGCGCATGACATCGACCAACGACATTCGCCGCTCTTTCCTCGACTATTTCGGGGAGGCGGGACATCATATCGAAGCTTCGGCGCCGCTGGTGCCGTACAATGATCCGACGCTGATGTTCGTCAACGCGGGCATGGTGCCGTTCAAGAATGTCTTCACGGGGCTGGAGAAGCGCCCCTACAGCACCGCGACCTCGTCGCAGAAATGCGTGCGCGCGGGCGGCAAGCACAACGACCTCGACAATGTCGGCTACACGGCGCGGCACCATACCTTCTTTGAAATGCTGGGGAATTTCTCCTTCGGCGATTATTTCAAGGAGCAGGCGATCACGCACGCCTGGACGCTGCTGACCAAGGATTGGGGGCTGCCGGCGGAGAAGCTGACCGCGACCGTCTATCATACCGACGACGAGGCGTTCGACCTGTGGCGCAAGATTTCGGGGCTGCCCGAGGAGCGCATCATCCGCATCCCGACCAGCGACAATTTCTGGTCGATGGGCGACACCGGGCCGTGCGGTCCGTGCAGCGAAATCTTCTATGACCACGGCGACCATATCTGGGGCGGCCCGCCGGGATCGCCGGAGGAAGACGGCGACCGCTTCGTCGAGATCTGGAATCTGGTGTTCATGCAATATGAGCAGCTTCCGGGCGGCGAACGGCTCGACCTGCCGCGGCCGAGCATCGACACCGGCATGGGGCTGGAACGCATCGCGGCGGTGATGCAGGGTGTTCACGACAATTACGACACCGATACCTTCAAGGCGCTGATTGCGGCGTCGGTCGACCTGACCGGGGTGCCCGCCGAGGGCGCGACGCAGGCGAGCCACCGCGTGATCGCCGACCATCTTCGCGCGTCGAGCTTCCTTGTCGCCGACGGGGTGCTGCCGTCGAACGAGGGGCGCGGCTATGTGCTGCGACGGATCATGCGCCGCGCGATGCGCCACGCGCACCTGCTCGGCGCCAAGGATCCGCTGATGCACCGGCTGCTGCCGTCGCTGACTGCCGAGATGGGCGTCGCCTATCCCGAGCTCATCCGCGCCCAGCCGCTGATTGCCGAGACGCTGGAGCGCGAGGAGACCAAATTCCGCCAGACGCTCGACAAAGGGCTGCGCCTGCTCGATGAGGCGACGGTGGGCATGGGCAAGGGCGACACGCTGCCCGGCGAAACGGCGTTCAAGCTCTACGACACCTACGGCTTTCCCTATGACTTGACCGAGGATGCGTTGCGCACGCAGGACATCGCGGTCGACCGCGCGGGCTTCGATGCGGCGATGGCGCAGCAGAAGGCGGCGGCGCGCGCGGCGTGGAAGGGCAGCGGCGACAAGGCGTCGGACGAAATCTGGTTCGACCTCGCCGAAGCGAACGGCAGCACCGAATTCACCGGCTATACCTCGACCGCGGGCGAGGCGACGGTGATCGGGCTGGTGCGTGACGGCAAGCCGGTCGACGCGGCGCAGGTCGGCGACGAGGTCGTCGTGCTCACCAACCAGACGCCTTTTTATGGCGAGAGCGGCGGCCAGATGGGCGACGCGGGGACGATCGCGACGCTGGAGGGCGCCAAGGCGAGCGTCAGCGACACCGGCAAGCCGCTCGGCCGCCTGCACACGCATCAGGCGAAGCTGGAAGCGGGGACGCTGAAGGTCGGCGACACGGTGCAGCTTACCGTCGACGCCGCGCGGCGCGACCGCATCCGCGCCAATCACAGCGCGACCCACCTGCTGCACGCGGCGCTGCGTAATCGGCTGGGCGGGCATGTGACACAGAAGGGCAGCCTGGTCGCCGAGGATCGCTTCCGCTTCGACTTCTCGCATCCGAAAGCGCTGACGCCCGAAGAAATCGCGACGATCGAGGCCGACGTCAACGCGCAGATCCGCGCCAACGAAGCGGTGACGACGCGGCTGATGACGCCCGAAGACGCGATCGCGGCGGGCGCGATGGCGCTGTTCGGCGAGAAATATGGCGACGAGGTGCGCGTGCTCAGCATGGGCAAGGCCGACGACCACAGCTATTCGGTCGAACTTTGCGGCGGGACGCACGTCCGCGCACTCGGCGACATCGCGCTGTTCAAGATCGTCGGCGAAAGCGCGGTCTCGTCGGGCGTTCGCCGCATCGAGGCGCTGACCGGTGAGGCGGCGCGGCAATGGTTGAATGCTCGCGACGAAGCGCTGAAAAGCGCGGCGGCGGCGCTCAAGACCTCGCCCGACGAGGTGCCGGCGCGCGTCGTGGCGCTCGCCGAGCAACTCAAGAAGGCCGAGCGTGAACTCGCGGATGCGAAGAAGGCGCTGGCGCTCGGGGGTGTAGGGGGCGGCGGCGGAGCGGCGAGCGGCGCGCCGGCGGTCAAGCAGGTCGGCGACACCGCCTTCCTCGCGCAGGTCGTCGACGGGCTCGACCCCAAGGAATTGCGCGGCACGGTCGACGGGCTCAAGAAGCAGGTCGGCAGCGGCGTCGCGATGCTCGTTGCGGTCAACGACGGGCGCGCGTCGGTCGCGGTCGGGGTGACCGACGACAAGACCGGCAGCCATAATGCCGTCGATCTCGTCAAGGCCGCGGTCGCCGCGCTCGGCGGGCAGGGCGGCGGCGGACGGCCCGACATGGCGCAGGGCGGCGGACCCGACGGCAAGGCCGCCGACGATGCGGTCGCGGCGGTGATCGCGGCGCTGGCAGCGACCATTTGAAACCGACGAAGAAGACGCGGCGCACCGATCACGCCGAACGACTGATCGCGGCGGCGCTGCCCGATGTGTTCGCGGCCTTCACCAGCGCCGCGAAATTGGCGCGCTGGCTGCCGCCCGAGGGTGCGACCGGGACGTTCGATCATTGCGACCTTCGCGCAGGGGGCGGGTTCCGGCTGCGGCTGACGTTCGACGATCCCGATATCGAGACCAAGAGCGACGACGACAGCGACATCGTCGAGGTGCATATCCCGACGCTCGACGACGGGCGGCTGATCGTGTGGGAAGTCGAGTTCGAGTCCGACGACCCGCGCTTTTCTGGGACGATGGCGATGCACTGGTATCTGTCGCGAAAGGGCGGCGGCACGCTGGTGACGATCGATGCGCATCAGGTGCCGCCTGGGATTTCGGCGAAGGATCATCAGGCGGGGCTGAATTCGTCGCTCGCCAATCTGGCGGCGGTGGTGGAATAGGATTCGCGCAGAGAGCGCGGAGGATCTGGTTCACGCGGAGACGCGGAGACGCGGAGGAAAAAGGAGATGGGCGGCTTTGCCGCCCTTTCTTTTTCTCTGCGATCTCTGCGTGAATATTTTCTTCTCCGCGTCTCCGCGTCTCCGCGTGAACATTCAAAGATCGTGTCCCCGCCCTTCGACGCCGCCTGCGGCGGTGCTCAGGATAAACTGCCCCTTCGGGGCAGGCGGGGACCCATCTCCTGTCGGTTCAAAATAGCGCCGTTCGGTGATGGGCACCCGCCTTCGCGGGTGCGCACGGCTATTTCGGTGGTGCTTTCAGCCGTTCACGCCCTTCGCCTGACCCCATGCCCGCGCGGCGGTGTAGCCGAGATAGCCGGTGCCGAAGAGTGCGTAGAGCGGTTCGGGGATGCCGGCGAGATAGGCGTTCATGCCCTCCGCGATGCTCTTTGCCATGTCGGGGCGCGCGGCCGCGATCAGGCCCATCGGGATCGCCCACAGCAGCAGCGCATACATGACATAGAGGAAGCTCGGCCGCGCGCGGCTGGTCCAGGGGTCGGCGCTGTTCGCCTCGGCGACGATCGCGGTCATTTGCGTCTTGATCGCTTCCATTTCCTGGCTGCCCTCGAGCTTCAAGAGTTCGAGCTTGGCGCGGTCGCGTGCTTCGGGGTCGGGGATGATCTTGTCAATCAGCTTGGCGATGGGGCCGATCAGGCCTTCGATGATGCTCATTCTGATGCTCCTGTGTTTTCAAAGTGCAGTAAAGTTCAGCCCAATGGCGCGCCTTCAGGTGCCGTCCGAACCGATGCGGTTGGCCAGCCAGCCGTAGAGGAAAGCCTCCTGGCTCGGGCGGCGCTCGGCAAGCGCGATGTAGCGTTCGCTCTGCAGCGCCTCCATCGCGCGCAGGAGGACGGTTTCGCCGCCCTTGCCGCGTGCCCGAAGGAAGCCGTCGAGCGCGGACAGCGTGCGCGGGCCGATCTCGCGGTCGACCGCGATGTCGGGATAGTCACGCGCGGCGCGGTTGAGCGCGTTGAGCGCGCGCTGAAGGAAACCCGCGGCGGTGCCGGTGCCCATGTTGACGCCGGTATCGAACAGTTCGGCAGCGATTTTCGGGGCGCGGAGCGCGACCTTGTCGAAACCGGAGCGCAGCCAGTAGATGCGGCGATAGATCGATGCCGCCTCGGCGCGCGACAGGTCGCGCATCGCGCCCGCATAGCCCTGCGACCGCGCGACCGCTTCGGTAATTCCCCAGCAGGTCGGGCCGCCGCGATCGGCGGGATGGTTTACATAGCGGCCTTCGCGGTCGATGACGGCATCGATCAGTGCGTCGGCGTCGCAGCTCGACGGGTCGGGTCGTGGCATGATTCGCTCCTTTGGGTTCGTTGGACAGGCATAGCGAACCATATGGGAACAATGTAGGAAAGGCTTTTCTCCATGCGGGCTTTGCAGGTGCGCGAACTTCTGCCCGGCCATGCGGGCGCCGCGCTCGCCGACCTGCCGGTTCCCGAGCCGGGGCCGGGCGAGGTGCGGGTGCGGGTGCGCGCGGCAGCGATCAATTTCCCCGACCTGCTGATGACGCGCGGCGACTATCAGTTGAAACCCGACCTGCCGTTCGTGTCGGGGCTGGAGTTCGCGGGCGAGGTCGATGCGGTGGGTGAGGGCGTGTCCGGCTGGCAAGCGGGCGACGCGGTCGTCGGCGGCAATCGCTTCGGCGCCATGGCCGAATATGCTGTCGTTCCGGCGGCAGCGCTGCGGCGTAAGCCCGAAGCGCTGGGTTGGGACGAAGCCGCCGCCTACCCGGTCGCTTATCTGACCGCTTATGTCGCGCTTGTCCGCTGTGCGCGGATCGAGCCGGGCGAAACCTTGCTCGTCCACGGTGCGGCGGGCGGCGTCGGGCTGGCGACGGTCGACCTCGCCAAAGCGCTCGGCGTACGGGTGATCGCGGCGGCGAGCAGCGCGGCCAAACGCGATGCGATCACGAGGTCCTACGCCCCCGATGCCATGATCGCGGCCGAGCCCGGTTTCCGCGAGGCGGTGAAGGCGCTGACCGGCGGCAAGGGGGCCGATGTCATCTTCGATCCGGTCGGCGGCGACGTCTTCGACGAATCGACGCGCTGCATCGCCTTCGGCGGGCGCCTGCTGGTGATCGGCTTTGCGTCGGGGCGCATCCCCGAGGTGTCGGTGAACATACCGCTGATCAAGGGCTTTTCGGTCGTCGGGGTGCGCGCTGGCGAATATGGCCGGCGCTTTCCCGAGCGCGGCGCGGAGAATGTCGCGGCGATCGACGCGCTCGCGGCCGCGGGACGGATTCGCCCGCACGTCCACGCCGCGCTCGACCTCGCCGACTGGCGCGAGGGCTTCGCGATGCTCGAACGGCGCGAGGTGGTGGGAAAGGTCGTGCTGCGGCCGTGACGGGCCGTTTCCGGCTGCCATAATTTTGCGACATTCGCGCCCCCATCTCCGCGCCGGGGTGCCCCGGCGGTTTCGCCGAACGAGATGAAGGATGGGAAATGAAGAGATTGATGATGATGGCTGTGATGGTCGGTGCGGCGCTGCCGGTCGCGGCCTCGGCGCAGCCGCCGCACGACGGCGGCCGCATGTTCGACATGATGGACGCCAATGGCGACGGCAAGCTCGACAAGGCCGAGATCACGAAAATGGCCCAGATGCGCGCCGAGCGGCAGGGCGATCCGTCATTGGCCTCGCCGGAACGGGTCGACGCTTTCTTCAAGCATCTCGACGCCAATGGCGACGGTTTCATCGACAAGAACGAAATGGAATCGATGCGCAAGGCGCGCGCTGCGCCGCCGCCGCAGGACGAGCCGGAGAATGCGCCCGACGACGCGAGCTGAACGCAGGCTCACCCCCCTCCCGCCGGCGGGAGGGGGCCATCAAGCCAGCGCGATCCGGATCGCCTGCAAGAGGAAAGTGGCGCCGATCAGCGTCAGCAGCCAGCGGCGGCTGGCGCGGAAATGCGCGTCGCTGATCCGGTCGAGCAGCACACCGCCGACCATGATCCCGGCCATCGAGCCAAGGATCGCGATGACGGTCGCCCCGAGCGGCATCGCCGTGCGCGCCGTGCTGCTCAGCAGGACGCCGCCATAGACGAAAATCTTCGACGCATGGCCCATCGCCTGCATCACCGCCTTGGTCGCGACGATCTGATGCCGGCCGAGCCGTGTGTTGATGAACAGCATGTCGGTGACCGGGCCTGAGACGCCCGCGACAAGGGCGATGCCCGTCGAAACGAAGCCGCCGCCGAGCGCGTGCCAGCGGTTCGCGGCATCGAGCGGCAACCAGCGTTCGGGCAGCCAGACGAGGATCGGCATCAGACCGAGGCCCAGGAAGACATAGAATTTCGACGGCGCGAACAGCATCGCCGAGAAAAAGCCGACCGCGGCCGCGGCGCCGAGCCCGAACCAGATCAGAACCGGCCAGACGATATGCGCGCGGTGCAGGAAGGCGCGCCAGCCGTTGGATGCGAACTGGATCGTGCCGTGGAGCGCCAGCGCCGTCGCGACCGGCAGCAGCCAGGCGAGCAGACCCATGAAAACGAGCCCGCCCGCCATGCCGAACAGGCCCGACAGGATCGAGGTCAGAAAGGCGGCGATCACGATCAGGATGCTGACCTGCATTGTCGCCCCTTAGCGTGACCAACGCGTTGGGGCCATCCGTCCGAACGGGCTGCGCTCCAAGCACGGATTATAGATGCGGGCGCCGATTTCCTCGCGCTTGCGATACGCGTCAGAGGCGGTGCGGATCGGGGCGAGCGGATTTGTCGGGTGGCGCGTCGGCACGGTTTCATGCGTGCCGCTTGAATTTGTATCAATTGATACATATGATCGTTGCCATCTCGTCGAAAGGGAGACGAACATTGATCACACGCGCGGGGCTCGACAATCTGTGGGCGAAGGTGGAATCGCAGCGGGAGCGGATTCCCGCCATGTATGGCGAGGTCGATTTTCGCGCCGTTCCCGAACGCTTCACGGCGACGCCCGGCGATCCGACCGCGCTGTCGGGCAAATATGATCGCGACCGCGATGCGCTGCTTGCCGACCCCGATCGGATCGAGTTCATCCGCGCCTATACGATGATCGGTGACCTGACCGCCGACGCCTATGCCGCGCTGATGCGCGAGCATGGTTTCCGCGCGCTCGTCGATATGCTGACGCGCGCTTGCGACGAAGGTGTCGAGAATGTGCCGGAGGCGCCACCCGAACTGGTTGCTTTCATCCGCGATATGGAACGGATTCCCGACTGGCTCGACATGAAGCTGGTCGAGGAGGGGGCGCGGATCGACCGCAACTCGGCGGCCAATTTCGGCCCGTTCATCATTCGCGGCGCCTTCATCGCGACCTTCATGAACAAATATGCCGCGCTGCCGATGGCGATCACCGGCACGCTGTCGCGCCAGACCGCGGCGCGCCGCGTCAAGGATACCGCAACCTTCTTCACCACCTCGCTGCTGCCGGGGGCGCTCGAACGGCACGGCCCCGGCTTCAAAGCCGCGGCTATGGTCCGGCTGATGCATTCGATGGTCCGCGCCAATGTCCTGCGGCGTCCGAAGGACTGGGACATGGACGTGTACGGCATTCCGATCCCGCAGGTCGACCAGATGCCCGCCGGACTGATCTCGGTCTTTTTGCTGTCATACAGGATGATAGAGGAAGGGCGTCACGAATTCACCCCGGCGGAGCGCGCTACGGTCGAACTGGCGCGCTATCGCTGCTTTCTGCTCGGTCTGCCCGAGGAATTGCTTGCCGACACGCCGCAGGGGATCGTCGATCTGATGAACGCACGAAGCGGCACGCTGCTGAGCGGATATGACGACGCCACCTGCGGCGAGTTGCTGCGCGCGACGATGGCGGCGGATCTTCGTCCCGACGATTCCCTCGGCGCGCGCATCCACGAGACATTCGAGCGCGCCTTTGCCAAGCTGTTCTTCGTCAAGAGCTTTATGGGCGGCGACAAGGCAAAGGCCGCATCGATCGGCGTCAAGCTGACCGCCGGCGATGTCGCACTGGCCGCCGCCGCCGGGCTGTTCATTTATGCCCGCATCCGGCTTTATGCGCTCGCGGCGCATATTCCCGGGCTGCGCGGGATCGCGGATCGCCGGTTGATCGCGAAGCTCAAGGCCCAGCTCACCAGCTATGGCCATGCCGACTTCACGACCGATGCTGCGCACTATCGCCCGTCGGCCACGCCGGTGCCCGCCGAGTGATCCGGGGCGCCGATCAAGGCGCCCCCTGTTCTTGCATCGTCGGAGTGAAGGCCTCCATCATTCGCACCGCCGCGCTGTCGAGCGGGCGGATGCCGAGGTCGGCGCGGACGCGCTCGATCGGATCGGCGATGCGATGGTGCCAGGGAACCGCGATCAATTCCCTGGTCGCGCGCCCGTGCCGCCAGCCGTCGAACGTCACGGACAGCAGCATGTCCAGCAGCGCGGGCATATCGACCGCCGCCTTGGTCGCCACCGTCGCGAGGAAGCGCGTCGAATAATTCTGCCCGAACTGCGCCATCTGAAAGCCCGAGATCGCCACTTCGCCTGCGGGGGTGAAGCCATATCCCCCGACCAGGTGCCAAACGTCGTGGAGCTGGAGAATGCGCCGGTTCGTGCGGTTCTGCGCCGGATAGTCGCCAGGCAGGACCACGGTGTCGGCGTCGATCACCTCGATATCGTAACCGTTGGCGGTCAGCATCGACAACAGGTCGTGCGCCAGGCTGTCGGCCGCGTGTCGTTCCAGATCGGCGGTGGTCAGCCGCACCTCGGGCTGCGCGATCAGTTCGTGCACGCCATCGAATTCGAGCAGCGCCGCCTCGCAAGCGTCGATCATCCGCCGGTCATAATGATTGCCGAGCGCGACGACCGCGAGTGTCAGGTCGAGCTCGCTATCTCCAGGCGACGGCGGCCGGGCGATGATGTCCCAGAAGCCGTCCCACAAGGCGCGCGGGAGGGCGACGCGCGGCTTGCCGTCGGTCGTCCAGGGCAGCGCGTCCGCGATCCGTGCGGCGCGTTCGGCGGGATCGCTGCTCGCGCCGGTGGCATCCGAAATCGCGTCGAAGATCGGCACCTGGGCGACAGGATCGACGAAAGCGGCCGTCGTCATCAGCGCGGCGAGGCCCAGTGCCGGCTCGTCCGCCAACGGCGGTCGGGCCGTTTCGACCCATTGTTCGAATTCCTTGCGCAACGACATATCGATCATGGTCATCAATCTCCCGATTTCTGCTCGGTTCGGAGATTATCCTATAAGAATATAATGATCAACTTATATAGCTAGCACTTCGTGCGACAATGGCTATAAGCGGCGCATGGACGAACCAACCAAAGTCAGTTTCCCGCGGCGGACTGCGGCAAAAGCGCGGACGCGCCAGCGTATAGAGGAAGCGGCGCGGCGCCTATTCGTCACGCTGGGCTATGCCGACGCGACGATGGCGGCGATCGCAGAGGCCGCGGACATTCATATCACGACGCTGTTCACGCATTTCGCATCGAAGCGCGATCTTGCGGCAGCGATCGCCGCCACGGCGGGCACGCGGTTCGAGGCCGTGGTCGCGACGCAACGCGCGCAGGGCGTGCCGGTTCTGACGTTCTGGCGCAATCAGGTGGTGCGGCTCGCGCATGCGTATGAGCGTGACGGCGATGGCCAGATCAACCTTGGCCGCGCGCTGGCCGGGGAGCCCGAACTGCTCCCCGTGTGGTATGGGCATCAGCGGCTCCAGATCGAACTGATGACCGATTATATCGCCGACGAACTGGGGGTCGATCCCGCAAAGGACCGCCGCCCGCAGATGGCGGCCGCGATGCTCGTCGCGGGTGGACGGATGGCGTTCGACAGCTGGATCGAAAGCGGCCGGGCCGGCGATCTGGTTGCCGAGAACGAACGGCTGCTCGACGCCGCCGAAGCGGTGCTGGCCGGCGGCCTGCCACTGGCGCGTCCCGGCGCCTAGGGACAGATCAACTGCGCGGAATTGCGGCACCGCCGGCCGCGACCTGCTCGATCATTCGGCCGGGGCGGCGCCCAGCCGCCGGATATTCTCCTGATGGCTGGATCGGCTGATCGGATAATAGGCGAGACAGATGATCGCGATCGCGGTCGCAACCGTCAGCGCCGCGATATAGATGGTCGCCAGCCCGTGCAGGGCGCCCGCGCCGACCCGGCCGGGCTGCGCATTGTCGGGGAAGCCGACGAAGGACAGCAGCAGCCCCGCCAGCATGATCCCCATGCCCGATATGGCCTTGTTGACCATGGTCGCGGCCGAAAACAGCAGGCCTTCGGAGCGGCGGCCGGTTTCGAGCTGGATCTGGTCGGTCACGTCGGCAACCATCGACACCGCCAATATGCCGCCGGCGATGGTCGTCATCATGTTGAAGGCGAATTGCCCCATCAGCAGCCACAGCAGCAGCGGGTCGCCATTGGCGGGAAACAGGCCGGCAAGGCGTAACGCCAGGGGAAGTATGCTGGAGACCAGCGACAGGCTGAACATCAGCATCGCCGCGGGCTTCTTGCCGAACCGCGCCGACAACGGCAGGACGACGACGAAGGCGAGCAGGATGCCGACGATCGCAGTGGAGGCGACCGTCGCGATCTGGCTGGCGCTGAGTTCCCAGAAATAGGTCGAGAAATAGACGCCGAGCGACAGGCTGAGTCCCGATGCCACGGCAAAGAAGAGGCTGGCGAGCAGGATCGAGATATAGGCGGGGTGAACCAGCACGCCGAGCATCTCGCGCAGCATCCGTCCGATCGGGACCTTGACGACCGGCGGCGGCGGCGGGCGTTTCAGCACCTCCTTCTGCGTTCCCAGCGACGAGATCAGGACCGACAGCATCATGATCGCCGCCGCCACCCAGGCATAGGTGACATAGCCGCTCGCGTTGAGATGGCCGACCGGTTGGGCTGGTGTCGGCCGCAGGAAATAGCCGAACGTGACCACCGTCATCGCGATTCCGCCGCATACGCCGAAAAAATAGCGCGCCGCGACCAGCTTGGTGCGTTCGTCATAGTCGCTGGTGAATTCGGCGAGCAGCGCCGTCGAGGGTATTTCGTAGAGGCTGATCGAGAAACGCACGAGGATTGCGGTGGCGACGAGCCAGGCGAACTGCGCGCCATGCGCCATCTCCGGCGGCGTCCAGAGCAACAGGTAGAAAAGCGCAACGGGCAGGGCAGCGGCATACATGAAGGGATGCCGCCGCCCCCAGCGCGTGCGGACATTGTCCGAATATTGTCCGAGCAGCGGATCGAACAGCGCGTCGGCGACCATCGCTATCATGATCGCCGACCCCACCCAGGCCGCCGGGAGCCCGACGACCTGGTTGTAGAACAGCATCAGGAGTGCGTTGAAGCCGTGATCCTTGATGCCAAAGGCGATGGTGCCCGAACCATAAAGCAGCCGCGTCCTGAACGGCAGGACGTCGGCCGGACGCGGTTCGCTCTTGCTCACGCGCGCGGCCTACCGGAACCGGAATTCGAGCTGGAGGCCATAGGTTCGCGGCGGCGTCAGCGAATAGGACTGCGCAACTTCCAGCGTCGGCGACGATGCGAGCAGATTGCCCTGCGCGCTGTCAAATCCTTTGCTGTCGAACAGATTCTTGACGAAGGCGATGACGCGATAGCGGTCGTCCCTGCCGGTCCAGATCGCACGCAGATCGACCTGATCCCACGACGGCATCCGGTTGTAGGGGCGATTGAAGATGTTGCTGTAAGCCGAACTTCGCAGCACATAATTGCCCGACAGCGACAAGGTCCCCGGTTCGAAGTCGATGCTGTACATCGCGTTGAGCGCCAGCTTGTGGCGCGGCGTGTCGGACAGCCGGGCGCCGGCAACGCTTTGCGGTTGCTGGCCGTCCACCGCCGGGCCCGACGGCTGCGCGCCCGGCTGCACCGCCAGCGGATCCTGTCCGTCGACGAAGCAGCATCCGCTGTCGATCCGCGAATGGCCATAACCATAGTTGAACGACAGTTGCAGCGCGTCGGCGGGTTGCCAGGCGAGCTCGAACTCGGCGCCATAGCTTTGCGAGCTCTTGAGGTTGAAGAATTGGGTGAGCTGCGCGCCGCCCGGCTGCGATACCGTCAACGGTACCTGAAGTCCTTGATAATCATAATAGAAGCCGGCGAGATTGATGCGCAGCCGCCTGCCGATCGAATATTTGTAGCCCGCCTCGAAGGCGTCGATATGCTCGGCGCCGGTCTGCGGCAGCACCGAAATGCCGCCGGCATTGAAGCCGCCCGACTTGTAGCCACGGCTATAGCGGAGGAAAGCAAGCTGATCGTCGCTGGGTTGCCATTCGACCGCTACGGTGCCGGTCAGTGCATTCCAGCTATTGGCCAGTCCGCGCCGGGCAATGCCGGTCGCGGGATCGATCGTCACCGCCGACGCGACGCCCGGCGCATCGAGCGTCGAAATCTGGGATGCGGTGATATCGAGGGCGGGTGTCGCCGAGCCATAAAGGTCGGGTGAGAAACCGCCGCAGCCGAAGCAGAGGATGCGGAAATATTCGGCGCCGCTCTTTCGGTCATGCGTGTAGCGCAAGCCGGCCGTGAAGCGCAGCGAGTCGGTGAGGCGATAGTCGATCTGGCCAAAGACTGCCGACGACTTGGTGGTCAGCGTCGAGGCGGCATAGACGAAATCGCCCAGCGGGTTGGCGGGGCCGTTGGCCGGCGCACGGAGCTGCGGCTGGTTGGGCGCGTTGAAATGCGATTCCTGCGCCAGCGTTTCCTGATAATAATAGACGCCCGCGACCCATTGCAGCGGCCCGTCGGTATTCGACGTCAGGTTGAGCTCGCCGCTGCCGAAGCTCTTCTTGTTATACAGGTTGAGCTGCGTCGACGGAAAAGCGGTGAGCGGTCCGCAGCCGGGAATGAAGGTGCAGATCCCGCCGCCGGGCGCGAGCGGGAAGGGATAGGAAATTACGCTCGTCCCATCGAGTTCGTAGCTATTGTCGAGGCGATACTTCTGAAAGCCGCCGAGCAGGCGGACATCGAAGGTCGGCAGCGACCATTTGATGTCGCCGGTCGCCCCGAAGTTGCCGCGCAGGCGTTCGGTCTGCGTCGTGTCGGCGCTGAAATGCCGAATGTCGGTCGCGCCGGGCGGCACCGGATTCGGGTCGAGCGCGACGACTCCGGGGATCAGATAGCCGAAGGCCGCGCCCGGCGTGATCGCTCCCGTCGAATAGGGAGAAAAGTCATACGCGCCCACGCGGTTGAGCGGGTGCGGATTGAGATCGCTGCGGCCTGAAAAGATTTTGGCCCAGGCCGTCACATCGGGTCCGAGATCGGCCTCGAGCTGCAGCTCGATATAGCGGCGCTCGCCGCGGCCGCCCTCGCTGACCCCGCCAGCCTCATTCTTGAAATAGCCGCGCTCCTGTTTGTAATATCCGCCCGCCAGCCGAGTGCGCAGTCCCTTGGTCAGCGAGCCCGAGGCCGACGCTTCGATCGTGTAGAGGCCATAATTGCCCACCGCGCCGCGCAGGTCGGCGCTGAAGTCCTCGGTCGGTCTTTTGGAAATCGCATTGATGGCGCCGCCGATCGAATTGCGGCCATAGAGCGTGCCCTGCGGGCCGCGCAGCACCTCGATGCGGTCGATGAAGAAATCCGACGCCGCGATCGACGTGGTCGAGGCATCATAGATGCCGTCGGTATAGGTCGAAACGCCCGGATCGCTGCCGTTGGTGTTGGTCTGGCGCCCGATACCGCGAATGAACACGCGGTCATTGCCCGCCGAATAGCTCAATCCGGGGGTGAAGTTGGCGAAATCCTGAAGCGTGTTGATGCCGGCGAGCTGGCGGGCATCGGAGGTATAGGCCGATATGGCCAGCGGCACTTCCTGCAGGTTGGCGGTCCGTTTTTCCGCCGTCACCACGATTTCGGTCAGGCCCGAGCCTTCCGCTGCCGCCGGAGACTGATCCCCGGCGGCGGCCTGCGTCTGAGCCGCAGCCGGCATCGCCATGAATGCGACGCTCGCAAACATCCAAGATATATTTCGCATACCACGCCTCTCCCGCCGCCAGCGATCCTGCTGGTCGATTATTGGCGCGATGGGCCCGCTGGTGCGGATCCCACGCTATGTGCGGTGAAATGCCGTTGCGACATCCCCCGGGCATCATCGTTAGAGGTGTTTTATATATTAGTCTATAATCATATATCGAACATGCGGGATTTGCGGCGAGGGGCGGCGGTGCTGGCCTGTCCGCACGATTTTCAGCGCCCAGCGTGATTCGCTTATCCATATGGAAAATAGAGAATTATTTTCTCCTGCGATTTCGGCTGCCGCCGATATTGTCATTGCATAATATATTTTTCTATCACTATAGAATAATCATGATCGACGCGCCGCCGTGCGTCACGGAAGTCGTCGCCACGAAGAGGGCGGGCCTGGGGAGACATGGGATGGCAGGATATTCACGCGCCACGGATCGATTGACGGGATCGATGGGCGGCATCGGTGGAGGGCGCGGCTGATGGCCTCCAACGCCCAGGCGCTCGCCGAACTCAACGCGCGCGGCGTTCCCGACTGGTATCAGGACGCGAAGTTCGGGATTTTCATCCACTGGGGCGCCTTTGCCATCCCGGGCTTCGCCCCGCGCCTCGGCTCGATCGGCGAGGCCTTCGCCAAGGATTATGACCGGGCGGTTACGATGGTTCCCTATACCGAATGGTATTGCAATGCGATCAAGGTGCCCGGAACCCCCTCGGCCGAATTCCACCGGGCGCATTATGGCGATGCGCCCTATGAGGATTTCAAGCAGCCGTTCGAGGCGGGACTCGATCACTGGGATCCTTCGGCCTGGGCGGAGGCATTTCGCGATGCCGGTGCGCGCTATGTCGTGCTCGTCACCAAGCATCACGACGGGCTTTGCCTGTGGCCCAGCGGGGTCGCGAACCCGCATCAGGCGGGATGGACGACCAGGCGCGACATCGTCGGGGAACTTGCAGCAGCGGTGCGGGCTGCGGGGTTGCGGTTCGGGGTCTATTATTCGGGCGGGATCGACTGGACCTTCAACCGGCGCCCGCTGCGAACTCTCGGGGACTTCCTCTCTTCGACGCCCGGCGGCGATTATCCCGCTTATGCGATGGCGCAGGTGCGCGAACTGATCGACCGCTACGAACCATCGGTGCTGTGGAACGACATCAGCTGGCCGACGCGGCCGGGGCCGCTATACCGGCTTTTCGCCGACTATTATCGGGCCGTGCCCGACGGCGTCGTCAACGACCGCTGGGTGGCGGCGAGCCTCCAGCGCGATCTGCTCAAAATCCCGCTTGTGCGGCGATATGTCGATCGCAAGATCAGGGCCGCGGTTGCCAGGCAGGGCGCCGATGCGTCGAAGGGGATCATCCCGCCGGAAATTCCGCACAGCGACTTCCGGACTCCCGAATATGCGGCCTTCGCCGAGACCCAGGCGAAGAAATGGGAAGCGACCCGCGGGATGAGTCACAGCTTCGGTTTCAACCGCAACGACGATGAAAGCGATTACGCCAGCGCCGAAACCTTGATCCATGATTTCATCGATGCCGTGTCGCGCAACGGCAATCTGCTGCTCAACGTCGGGCCGCGCGCGACCGACGCCGCTATCCCCGACGAGCAGCTTCGCCGCCTGAAACGCTTCGGCGCCTGGCTTCGCGCAAATGGCGATGCCGTCTATGGCACGCGGCCGTGGACACGATCGGATGGCGAGACCGAATGCGGGCTGGCCGTACGCTTTACCGCCGGACCGGGGCGCGTGAACCTGATCGTCAAGGGGGCGGTGGCGCACACGCGGCTGGTGGTCAGGAATCTGGCCCTCTCGGGCGAGGGCGTCCGTCTCGGCGATGGCAGCCCGGTCAAGCTCGAGGCACGCGGTGCCGATCTGCAACTGACCTTCGCGTCTCCCTGCTTCGACGCGGTTGGCACGGCTGTCGCCGTTGCGGTTTAGAGTTGATGCTTGTCGCCACGGCGTAGAAGCGCCCGAGATGTCTCGCATAGCGAATATTCGGCAGGCGCCGGAGCGGGTCTGGCACCTTTGTCGTCGGGCCGTATTCCCGTATTCATGTATTTGATTTATAAGGAAAATTGGTCGGGACGAGAGGATTCGAACCTCCGACCCCCACACCCCCAGCCGCTTTTTTTGGGGGTTCATGGTGCAACGCAATTGCTCCGATAATTCTTGATTTTCCCTAAGAAATCAGCCACTTTTTGATAACTTAGGGCGTTGCGCGCGGTGCCATTTTGATGCGCCTTGTTTCACCAAGTTGCACCACCAGCGCACCACCAGAATGATTCGCGGACCAAGCAAAGGCGGTAGACGATGCGTGCGGCACTTACCCAAATGGCAATCGACAAGTTGCCCGTTCCGGCTTCCAAAGTCGAGCATCGCGACACGAGGCTAAAGGGGTTGGTGCTGCGAGTGATGCCATCGGGCGTTAAATCTTGGTATTGCGAATACGGGCGTGGGAAGCGGGTCTTCCTCGGACGGGCAGATGTGCTCGGCGTTGCCGATGCGCGTGAGAGCGCCCGCACGATCCTTGCTGATGTTTATCGCGGGATTGACCCTATAGAAGCACGCAAGCCAAAGCCGGGCGTCCCGACCTTTCAAGACTTCCTTGATGGCGACTATAAAATCTGGGCGAAGGCCAATCAGCGGGCGCACGCGCAGAACCTCAAGCGGCTGGCGACGGCTTTCAAGTCCTTGCTGAATAAGCGGCTGGATGAAATCACAGGGCTGGATGTCGAGAAGTGGCGCGCCAGTGAGATTGAGCGAGGCCTCAGTCTGGAAACCATCAACCGCGATATTTCGTCGATCAAGGCAGCGCTCAATCGCGCTGTCGATTGGGAACTGATTTCGGCCAATCCTCTCGCCAAGGTCAAGAAGTCGAAAACGGACGACTGCCTCAAGGTTCGGTTCCTAAACGACAATGAAGAGAAGAGGCTTCGCGCTGCGATGGATGCGCGTGAGGAGCGCCGTCGCGCCGAACGCGATTCTGCCAATCATTGGCGGCGTGAACGCGGCTATGTTCTGCTCCCCAGCCTGCGAACGGTAATGTTCACCGATCATGTGAAGCCGCTCATCCTGCTGTCGATCAACACTGGCTGCCGTCGCGGTGAATTGTTCGATCTCACATGGTCCAACGTCGATCTCGACCGGCGCATTCTGACCGTGACAGGAGCTACCGCCAAATCCAAGCGGACGCGCCATATTCCGCTAAACCGTGAGGCAACTCTGGTCCTGCAGGGTTGGCGTGCACGGGCAGAAGAAGCGGACGGGTTGGTGTTCCTCAATGAAGCGGGGGAGCGGTTTGATCGCGTGAACTTCTCTTGGCGTCGTTTGCTCAAGGATGCCGACATTGCCGCATTCCGTTGGCATGACATGCGCCATCACTTTGCATCGCGGTTGGTGATGGGGGGTGTCGATCTGAATACCGTTCGCGAGCTGCTCGGCCATAGCGACTATGCCATGACGTTGCGCTATGCCCATCTCGCTCCCGAACATAAGCTGAAGGCGGTTGAGGTGCTTGATCGCCGAACGTCCCTTGCAGCGGCGGCATGACGGTTATCGTAGATTGACTTTGTTGGCAGATATGACTACATATGACGAAATCGCGTAACACCCTTCGCACAATCTCTTGGATTAAGGCGGCGCGGAAGGATTTTGAGGCGTTTCCCGACCGGGCCATGAATCGGGCGTTTGATGCCCTGACCGTCGTGGCAGATGGTGGGACACCGGAAATCGCCAAGCCGCTCGCTGGACTTGGGGCAGGTGTGTGGGAACTGGCGATCAAGGAGCGCGGCGACGCCTATCGCGTCGTTTACGCGCTGCAAGTGGGCGACGACATCTGGGTGGTTCATGCCTTCCAGAAGAAATCGACCAAGGGAATTTCGACGCCGCGCCACGAAATCGACCTCGTGCGCGAGCGTATCAAGCGGTTGAAGGAGATGCTCGATGGCTGACCATGATGACGATTTCGAGCTGGTCCGTGGTTCCGGCAACGTCTTTGCCGATTTCGATGTGCCCGACGCGAACCTTCGTCAGTTTCGCGCTATCCTTGCCGCTGAAATCGTCAAAACGCTCGATAGCGAGGGACTGACGGTGCGCGATGCCGAGGCGCGCACCGGCATCGCGGCTGCGGATTTCTCGCGCATCCGCCAGGTCAAACTCGACCGTTTCACCATTGACCGGCTGATGCGTATTCTCGACCGGCTCAACCGGGATGTCCGCGTGAGGATTTCCGTCGCACCTCGTGCGCGTCCGGCGAAGGGGCCGATGGCATCGCCGCTTGCTGCGTGAAGTCCGAGGCCCGACATTGGCGAAGGGCGTGAATGCTGCGGGTGTTGTAGGCGATTTGAACGGTTACGCTGCTTCGCGGAGTTGCACGATCCGCTGGAACTCGGCCAACAGTTCGGGGTGACAGCGGGCAAGGTGGTGAACCACGCGCACGTTTTCCGTCATGCGGGCCAGATAGCCGGTCGCCAAAACCAAATCGAGATGGTCGGTTCCGTAACTCTGCTCGATCATGCGGAACTCGCGGTCGATGTTTGTCGCTTCCCGTTCCATGTGCTCGATCTGCTCATCGCTGAGACCCCGCACGGTCTTGCGTTTTTCGCTGGTCAACAGATGCTGCGGCGTGGCGGCAACAAGCGACTTGGCATAGGGCCATGAAAACCTGTTCATTGCGATCATGGTTTCGGCGACTTCGATCTGCCGCATGGGGCGCAGCTTTTTCATCTCGCGAAATGTGTTGAGAGGCACCATCCGGTCTTGCAACAGCTTTGCTACCTCGTCGCAAATTCCGTCCAGCAAGCGTCGTTTGCTGCGAATACTCGAAATGTTGACGTTGAGCGCCCGCGCAAGGCGCTCCTCTGAAACGCCCTTCTCAAGAGCCTTCAGGATCATTTTATGTTCCTGAACGATAGCCATGCGGCTGATGCGCTTGTTGTAGGTGATGGCCTCGTCGTCGGTCGCCACTAGGCATACAACATCCTTGTCCCCGCGCGCCTTCAGAATGTCGATGCGGATATGCCCGTCTAGCAGCCGGTATCGCTCGTCCTTCCCCGGCACGCGAACGACGACGGGCGGCTCGATAATGCCGACTTCGGTGATTGATGCCGCGATCTGGCCGTATTTGGGCGATTTCCGGGTCGATTCTGGCATCGCGCGTAGAAGCTCGATCTCGCCAAGCTGAATCCGCAAACTGGTCTGTTCAAAGGCCAGCTTGATTTTTCGCTGCCGATTGCTCCGGGTCACTGGACGCTGATCCTGACTTTGTGAATCCGATCCGCAAGCCGGGCCGGAATCGTTGCAAGCCCTTCATCTTCAAGGATCGCCACGAAAGTTTCGTCGTTCGATAGCTGGCTCAGCGCTTCGACGATGAAGACGAGGCGATTGCGGGTCGCCTCTGTCTTGCGGATCATCATGCGCTTTCGTTCGGTGTCCTCCTGAAAGGCCTTCACCAGCCCCTCGGGTGTTGTCGCTGCATCTTTGCCTACCAGCTTGGTGAGTTTGGCGGCCTTGCCAGACCGCTTTCGCACGTCCACCAAACGGCGTGCGGCGATCAGCGCGCGGCCGCGCAGGAGATTGTCTTCATAGGCCTTGTGCAACGCGGCCTGCACACCCTGATCGTCGGCTTCGCAGATTTCGAGGGCGACGGATATGGGGAGATAGCCCGCCTCCACGGCAGCGACTAGACGCCGCTCGCCGCGTTCCAAAAGCCTTCCCACGATATAGACATAATTGGCGGAAAGCCCGGTCATGGCGGCGATTTCGTTGTCGGAATAGCCGCGCCCGCGCATCCCGAGGATGTCTTGCAACAAGTCCACGGCCTGATGCTGACGGCGGGCGCAATTCTCGACGAGGCTGGCGACGAAACAATCTTCCTGATCGGCGGTCACGATCAAGGCAGGCACTTCTAGCTGGCCAAGTTGCCGGAAGGCCTCAAGGCGGCCCTGACCGCAGACAAGATCATAGAGCGGTCCATCCTCGCCATGGCGACTAGTGACGGTGATCGGGCGTTTGAGGCCAACTTCGGCGATGTTCTCGACGATGCCCTTGAATACCTTCTTGTTGCGCAGGCGCGGATTGACGACGGTGATCCGGTCAATCGGGATCATCTCGACGCGCTGGGCGGGCAGCGCCACGGCTTATGCTGCCTGCCGAAATGGCACGCGCTTCGCCAAGGTGAACAATCCATCCAGCGCGTCGAAGCGGAATGCGTCAAACGACAGGCCGTTGTGGTCGGCCAACCGCAGCACGCTTTCCTCAATGGTCATGCGCGGCAAGATATAGAAGTCGTGCGCGGTCATATTGTCCTCGTCCATTCTGACGCAGATTGTGAGGTCAGGGCGCAAGGTCTCGTCGAGCCTGATTTTCCAGCGGCGGAGGCCGCCGCGTGTCAGCTTGCACCGGGCGATAACGATGGAGGCGGTGATCTCGTCGTTGATTGTCAGCGTGTCATCTTCGAGATTCTGGATCGCGGTGCCGCCTGCGGCACGCACGCCCTCGATCACGTCCCTGACAATCGACGGGTGCATCCGGCGCAATTCGCGGTTGATCTCGATGTAGCGATAATCGTGGTCGGGGCTGAAGCCGATAAGTGAATAGGCGCGCAACAGGCTGCCAAAGCGGGACTGGTAGGCACTGCTGGACGGCCCATCCTCGAATTCGTCGATTATAAGGCCGGACAGGTAGCCGTTCTTTTTCAAGGCTTCTGACAGCAGCGCGAGCATGTCATCGTCGGTCAGACGCTTTGACCGCTCCTCGATGATGCGGCGGGCTTGCTCGAACAACTCCTGCGACACAATGGCCGGAAATGCTTGGTCGTGCCTGATCCAGTCCGATGGGTCATTGCGAACGTGCCGGGTTTTCAGCTTGAAGGATGTGCGGCCCCAAACGTTGTGACCGGCGTATTTGTCGTTGATGAGAATTTGGTGGACCGCACCGCGCGTCCATGCACGCCCTAAGTCGGAGCGGATGCCTTGGGCATTCAGCCAATCGGCGATTTGCCGTTCCGATCTGCCGTCCTCGACGAACTGGCGGTAGATGTCGCGGACAGTCGCGATTTCTTCATCCGGCCCCCGCACCAGCACGATCCGATCCGTAGCGATGCTCTTGTGCTCGCCACGGGCCAAAATGCCCTTGTGCTGGCCACGTTCATCGACAAGCATCCGGCGCAGCCCGAAGCCAGGTGCGCCACCTTGGCGATAGCCAAGGCCGATAAGGCGGCATTGCCCCGCAAACACCTTAACCGACAATTCGCGGCTGTATTCACCGGCCATCGCCCGCTTGACGGTTTTGATGATCGACGAACCAATGGTGCCGTCGTTCTCGAACTGTTCGGCGATATAGTGAACGGTGATCCCGGCGCGTTTGCAGCGCAGCTCATAATAGGCCGCTTCATCCGGGTCTTGGAAACGCCCCCACCGGCTAACGTCATAAACGAGAACGGCCTCGAAATCGACGTTGCCGCCGTCGATGTCCGCGAGAAGCTGTTGCAGGGAATCGCGCCCGCCAATTTGAAGGCCACTTTTGCCTTCATCGGCATAGGTGCGGACAATCTCGAATCCCCGCCTCTCGGCATATGCGCGTATTGCTGTCGCCTGATTGTCAGTCGAATATTGCTGATGATCGGTGGACATACGGACATATTCAGCGGCCCGCTTTGGTGGCGAGCCGTCTGATCGGAATTCATCGTCTGTTTTCCACTCAATGACCATCGTGGTCGCGCCTTGATGTTGCCCGGATGCTTCTCCGCTGCCTGCTCTCTCCTCTCTAACAGCAAAGGGAGGGCAACATGTTTCCGAAGAAGGGAAGTTCATTTCCGGTCGGTCGCGACAGACTGACGGATGCCGAATTCGCGCAGGTGATCGCCTCGGCCTTGAAGGTCGAGTTTGGATCGACGCGCAACGGCACGAAGATGATCATGAAGTGGACAGGCGTCAGTGATCGCACCGCGAAAAACTGGCTGAATGGCACCAATGCCCCAAGTGGCGTGCATTTGATTCTGTTGGCGCGGGAATCCAACGCGGTGCTGAAGGCCATGATGTTGATGGCCGAAAGGCCGGAAATGTCGCTGGGCGCAAGCCTCCTTTCGCTGAGGCGCGTGCTTGGCGAAACGATCGCCGCGCTCGATCAAATGATGTGATCTCGCAATGCTTCTCTATCGCAGGCTGCGACCGAAGGGAGCGGCCCGCTTATGGGATCGGGTGGGCGGGTCAAACGAAGTGGCCGCCCCAGACCGGGGCGGCCTCAATCATTGGCGGGCTATGCCGCCTCTTTGATCGCTTCGGGGTTCGCTAGTTGATGCAGGAAGGCGACGGCGCGTTCGGCATGAGCTGCGGCCTGCACAATGGCGCGGGTGTCGTTTTGCAAGATCTTGATCCAGCTCGCGATATAGCTGGCATGATCAGGGCGCGGCTCCAGGGCAATGCCAAGGTCGGCGGCAAGGAATGCCGCGCCAAGCTCTGCACACAATTCTTCGCGGGCGTATCCTTCATCACCCCATTTCTCGCGGCCAAAGCTGCGATCAAGACGGCTTTCATGGCGGGTCCAATGCACGGTTTCATGGCCCCTTGTGGCGTAATATCCATGGGCATCATGGAAAGCCGCGAAGGGCGGAAGCTGGATGCGGTCGGCTGACGGCATGTAATATGCCTTGTCGCCGCCGTGGTTTACGGTCGCGGGGATGCTGGCAAAGAACGCCTCGGCGGCTGCGATGCGCTCAGTCTCCGGTGCGGGTTCTGGCACGATTTGGAACCGTTCCGGTAAACCGTCTATCTGGGCCACGTTGAACACGGTGTAGGTTTTGAGGAAGCGGAAGCCCTGTTCCCGATCCTCGCCGGTGGTATCGTCATGCACAGTCTTGGCGCTGTCGCCGTAGTAGACCACGGTTGCACCGCGCTCGCCTTTACGCACCTGCGCACCCAAGGCTTGCGCCTGCCGGTAGGTCATCCATGACGGGCAGACAAAGCCGGACGTCTGGGCCTCGATCCACAACAGAAGGACATTGATCCCGCGATAGGGCTGGCCGGTGGCGCGCAAGGGGCGGGGCTGGCCTGATGCGGCCATATCGCCGCCGCTCCACGGCTTCAGCCATGGGCGGGTGCCTTGTTCCAGCTCGGCCAGAATGCGGTCGGTGATACGGCTATGGGGGTCTTGCTTGTTCATGGTGTTTGCTCCCTTCCAATCCGCGCAGCGGGTCATGCCGCGCATGACCCCTGCCGACCCGGCGAGGGGCGGAGAGAGTGGGGGCAAGGTCCGGTGCCGGGGGTGGTGCGGGCGCAACGCAGTGAGCCACGGCCCCAAAGCGGCACCTTGCAGGGAGAGAGAGGCCGAGCCTCTTTCTTCCTCCGGTCAGGGAAGGGGGCGCGCCGCTACGGCGCTCAATGCAAGGCGGGCTCGCCAGCACTATCTCGCGACAGGGATGGCAACCCGCATGGGCGGAGACGGCGGAGCCGGTTCCGTTGCGCTAGCGATACAGCCCGGCCTGAAAGGGGCGCCCTGAAATCTGTCAGGCAGGAGAGTCAGGCAGAAAAGGAAGCCGTGGTTGAACCCGGTCCAACCGTCGCAAGAGTCTGTGTCAGACCACAGCTACAGCATCGGGCACGTCGTATATGGCCTCCGAGAACGCGGAGGACAGCCGGTGGTCCAAGAGTGCGGTCATAATGTCGGCGCATGTCTCTGGCGTGGGCACAATTTTTCCGTTTGCATCGAAAATAATATTCAAACGGAGTTGCAGGAAGCGTTGCCGCAGCCGCAACATAAAGTCATTATCGCGGTAGTGCCCTTTCAGTTCGATTGCGCACGCTCTGCGAAGCTGGATTTTGTTCGTGCCTATGTAGGCTACAAGCGGTGCCATATCGGTGAAAATGGCATTGAAAGCTGGCTCGGCCTGTAGCGCGATGAACTGATTTGCGTGCGCCTGTCGATAACTGAGAACGGATTCAAAATGCCCTTTGTCCAGCATGTAGATCGTGCCATCGAAGATGAAGAAATCAACGTATGTCGACAATGAAAATGCAGGCGCAGGTTCGAGCGTCAAGGTTTCATCACGGAAGAGAGCGTCAATTGCTTTTGTTCTCTTTTTGGTATGCCATGATGAATCCGCTTTCCGAACCGCATAGAGCGTGACCCCACCACTAACCAATTTTATCACATAGAAGTCTGTGTTTTGAATATGGCGAAGAGTTGTTGCTCGCCGCTGTGGCAAGGGATCGGCTGTGGCGGCAACTATCCTATCGGCGTAGGTCTCATTTGCACCAATTGATAACGCGCTCGCTTCATTGTTTTGAGCCAACAGGCCGTAGGGATTGACCTCTTCGATAGCGGCGCGCCGTTGCTGGACTGCTGCTTTGACAGCCGCCTCCAAAGCGGGGTCGGTCGCAACCCAGTGCCCCGAAAAGGTTGGTGCGGCTCCTCCCGCCCCACCGGACTTTTTGAACGCCCACACGGTCATCGCCGCGCCTGCAATATCGAATGCTGCAAAGTCGGCGGGTATGGGCATTTAGTTCCTCACGGCTTAATGATCTGAATGGCTTGCACCAGAGACTGCTTAAATGGACCAGTGGTCAAATGTCCATATGCAAGAGCTTTACCGGAATGCTTGGCGTCGCTTCCGGGGAACTTGTATTCAACCTCATACATCCTCCATGACAGCGCGATGAGAACGGGATTGAGGATAATTTGCCCGGAACGATGACTGATCCAAAATATCCAAAGCAAAAACACCACAAACCCTACAAATTTCCCGGTATCTGAGTATTCTATGCTCATAAAAGAAACAATGTAAGGAAGGGTGTAGTTCATCAAATCTGTTGGAATATATTTTGCGGAAACCACCTCAATATCTTGAGTTGGCTTTATAAGATTCAATGAAAATATTGTAACTAAGAGGCAGAAAAGCGTCAAAGCCACCATGCTAATCGAAAATATTGGCGCACCCAGAGGGATTTCGCACTGCCCTTGCCGCAATGGCCAGCAAAATTGCCGACTGAGCATGGGATACTGAAAATTCTGCGCAAATAGGATGAGGCTCAGAGGGAAATATGATCCCAGAAATACTATCGCAGCCGTGCCTATCCTGAATTCCATAGCAGCCTCTTTCAGCCTTCTTTCGCCACGACCGTGTCGTAAAGGCCGTAGTGGGTAAGCCCCTGATGGCTATCGATCCCCGTATATCGCAGCGAGGCTTCTTCATATCGGCGGAACGCAAACACCGCTGCGTTCATACGCTCGGTGTTGAACACATTAAGTCGGACGAGAAGATGAAAATCCTCAATGGTCAGACCGGTTACGGTCATAAACAGCTCCGGTTCAAGCTTCCGGATAATGTCTTGCAGATTGTTTTCGCGATAATCGGTGAGATACATGAATGCCGGTATGCGGGTCGCAAATTTTATCAGTTTTTTCTGGACCTCTTTGCGGAGCGATTTGTATTCGCGCTCCTCGTCGCTCAATTCTTTCTTTTCCTTTTCTGTCTGCCCGCCATCCTTGGCCTTGTTTTTGAGGTCTTTGATCTTCTCGGCCTTGTTGATGATCGTCTCGATCACGTTGTCGCCTAGTTCGCGCCAACCTTCGATCCGCCCCACTGCCGCCATCGCCTGTTCGTTTGAAAGCACCCGGCGCAGCGTGTCGTTATCCACGTTCACCAGCATGGCAGATTCCCACTTGCGCGCGAGCAGCGTGCCGGTGGTGCCCGACATTGCGTAATCCAAGATTTCGCCTGCATCCAACTGCTTCAAGATCGCGCCGTCATGCGCGAGCACTGGAAGGAAAGAAACCAGATCACGCACAGCGTTTTCGGGGTTCGGCTCGCCGGGAGACAGGCCGATGCCATAATCCGAAAGCTGACGCAGGGCGCGCGTGGGCGCAAAATCGAAGACGAAACAGACTGGTTTCAGCACATCTTCCCGGCTCGGATCGTCGCCGTCGGGATTCTTGATCGACCAAGGGGACTGCACACGGAACGCCGCCTGAAAATAGGTTTCCGGCGATTTCAGGTTCCGCAACATCAGGATGGACGACCATTGCGGAACAGTGACCCCGGTTGCGAGTTTGCCGCACGAAAGCGTGATCGACTTGCTCTCGAAACCGCTGCTGATAGCATCCTTGACCGGCTTTAGAGCAGCCAATCCCATCCCGGCCCCACCTCCAGCGGCCATGATGACCTTGTATTCATGCCAAAAAACGTTCTGCTTCTCTTCAAGCAGGTTTGCCATGGCCTGACACGACGCGACATTGGGAAGAAACCAGAAGGCATGTTGGAGATAGGGCAGCAGCCGGGCATTTTCGTATGGAAATGGCGCTTTCGTGCCAGTTTTCAGGTTCTCGACTGTTTGCGGGTTATATGACCCGCGAATGATGTTCAGCCACTTTTGCACATCATCCTTGTGCTTGAAGGTCGCGAGGACGCCGGTCCCACTGGCTGAAAAAAATTCGTTCAGGTCGAATTCGTCAAACTCACCCGCGCTGGCGATGGCTGTCAGTTCCTCGGGCATCTGGTAGGTGAACAGGCTGAGCATCGGTAGCGCCCCATAGGGATTGCGCTCTCCGGGACGCGTGGCGGCAAAATTGGCCTTGGCGCGCTGCTCGTCGGTATAGGTCCAGTTGAAAATCTGCTCTTCGATGAACTCGCCTGTGGCCAGCGCCTTGAACGGTGTGCCGGACAGATAGAGATAGGCCCGCGCCCTGATCGGCAGGAATTCCGATTCCGCCTCCAACGGCTGCTGCAAATCGGCGGCCTTGGCATTGATGCGCTCGATTTCCTTTTCGGTTCTGGCCGATAGCAGCGCCTCTTCGCGGGCAATGGCGTCTTCTTCGCCCTCGAAAAGCTCTTTGGCGCTGTCGCGCCACGCCCCGAAATGATACTCGTCGAAAACCACCAAGTCCCAGTTTACCGAGTGAATCCACTCGTTCTTGAGCTTGATGTTGCCCAAGGCATCACGCCCCAGAAGGTCTTGGAAGGAGCCGAAATACACAAGCGGCTGGTCGGCATCATATTCGACCGATCCGTTTCCGGCATTCTGCGAACGATACTGCCATCCATCAAAATCGACATGGCTCTCCAGGTCAGATTGCCAAGCATCCTCAACGGCTGGCTTGAAGGTGACGACCAACACCCGCTTTGCGGCCATCTGCTTGGCAAGCTGATAGCTGGTGAAGGTTTTGCCAAAGCGCATCTTGGCGTTCCACAGGAAGCGCGGCGCGGCCTTGGGGTTCTCGGTCCAGATTGAGTTGAAGTAGCCCATGGTTTTTTCCACGGCATCGGCCTGCTCGTCGCGCAGCGGAAAGTCTTCGTGATGCGTGCCGGATAGCCGCAGGCCCTTTTGCAACTCGGCAATGGCTGTTTTCACATCATCTGGCGAACACCGCATCCATTCCCGCGATGCGCCGATAACGACATTCTCGAACTTCTTGTCGATCAGGCGCTGGCGCACATCGTTGTCGCGAAACAAGGTGCCATCGTCACGTTCCGCCAGTGCGTCAACGTGCAGCGTGTAAGCCTGCTGCATCTGACCCTGCGACTGCCGAATCCGGTCATTGACGTCGGCCCGCGTCGTCTGCCCAACTTTGATTAACCCCGCATAGGCAGCAGGCGCATCATTGGGTGTCCATGCATAAATTCGTAACCGGGCCTCGGGCTTGGGGGCAAGGATCTCATCAATCGACCTACTCATCGAACAGGTCACCGTCCATCGGGCGTATCATGCTTTCAATGTAAGCTATTTCTTCTTCGGCTAATCCATATTTTTTGTATAGAACCGCGTCATTCCAATTTGCATCCCACGACTGCTGCGGAACCCAAGTATAGGTTGATCGAAGCGCGTGCTGGGTAATTTTTCTCAAAGAAACCAGAAATCTGAACAAACGCGTGCGATAGTAACTTGTAAAGCTACGCGCCTCTGTTTCAGAGACAAAAGGACCAGCCACAAGGTATGTTTGAGTGCATACTGAATTTGGCACGGCTATAATCGGAGGGCCGAGGACCATTGCGGGAATGGCTCCTCGCTCACCGTATGCTTCAGGTAACAACACCTTCCAATTTGGTATCAGTTGGCGATTTTTTCTGATGATTGAATCGTCCACCCAGCCGGTCGTGCGCCGCCCTTTCACAGTCAGATAAATTGAAAGCGTGCCGGGATTGCTTTTCGTTGAATAGTCTGTGAAATTTGTAGCCAAGCCAAATGGAGTATCGCCGCTCACGACTGATTCCAGCGTCGCCTCACGTTTGGCAAGAACCTTTTCAAGAATGGAGAGCGCGCGCGTATCGCGCACGAAAATGTCATGCTGGTCGAGATTCCGCTCGACGGTTGGCAGCTCTTCCTCCCCTTGGAAGAGGGTGTACCGGCATGAACCAGTGGTTTCTCTGTCCCATAGAAAATAGCCGACTCCGCCTTCGAAATCGACGCCGGGAAAAGCGGTGCTCATTTTCGTGTAGTCTATTAACTCGCGAATATGCCCATCGGTAAACATCCGCTTCCTGAATGAACCCATGTCTCGACCGCCTGCCAGCCAGCGGGATGGAACAACCATGGACAGGAATCGAGGCTCCAAGTCCATCGCCTGCTCGACAAAAAGGTGGTAGATTGAGGAGTCATTCGATCCTCCGCCCCCGCCTTTTAACTGATACGGTGGGTTCCCGATAATCACGTCAAACTGCATATCGGCTCCGAACAGCTCGCCGATGCGAGCCTTAATGTCATTGGTATGGATGAAAGCGTAAGCGTGGTTTTCCAGCTCTGGGCCACGATCAAAGATAGCGCGCGGTGCCCCGCAAAATTCACACTTGCCGTCCTTGCCTTCGGCAAACTTCTTGACCGTGTTGCCATGCTTGTCGGTAACATTGGTCCATTTGCTGCTGCCGACCCACGAATGATCGGTGTGCTGAAACCAGATGTTCCCATCATCATTCTCGAACGAACTGGTAATGGAATATTTGCCCGTGGCGTGCTTGGAACAATAGAGGCTGCGGCGCGCCAGCAGGCTGGTCAGCCGCGTAATGCCGATGCCGAAGATTTGCTGCGTAAGGATGTGATCTACGCGCGTTTGAAGGTCGGGAATCTCCGCTTCAAGCCCTGCGATCAGGCGCTTTGCAATCTCGCGCAGGAACACGCCCGATTTTGTGAACGGGTCCAGAAACCTGACCGAACTATTCGCCCAAATGTCCGCACCGGCATGGCTCTCCGCCCAAGCCTGCGCCAGCGTGTCCAGCATCCGATTGGCAAATTCGGGCGGCGTGAAAACCTCGTCGTTCGATAGATTGGCAATGCAGGTCAGCACATCGGGATTGCGCCCGCGCAGGGCAAAGCTGGCCGGTTCGTTCATGCTGCGGCCCCCAAGCCATCAAACGCTGCCGCCAGATCGGGCACGGTCATCGGCGGATAGCTTTTGGCCGGGGTGAAAATCTCATGCTTGCCAAGCCCTGCAAACAGCGACCCTTCGGCGCTGAAACTGGCCATGCCAGTCAGCACATCAAGCCGGAAATCGCGGCGCTGGAATTTGCCCTTGCCCAGATAGCCCCACTCCACAACGGTGATTGGATTGCCGTCAATCCCGCGCATTGTCATCGCGTCCCCATGCACAAGGTTGAGCGAAAGCACGTGGGCAGCAGCGCGATAAAGGTCATCGGCCTCGTCCAACCCCAGATAGTCGGCAAAAATGTCCAGCATGTTGGCCCGGCATTCCGCGATGTTATCCTCCAGCAACTCCACCCCGTAGGCGCACATCAAGCCATACAGCGCATAATGCCGCTTCTCGAAGTCAGACTTGCCGAACTTCAATTCCACTGCGGCCAATTTGCGTTGCAGGATCGGCACAAGGAAATTGCCACTGCCGCAAGCAGGCTCAAGAAAACGTGCGTCGATGCGCTCCGCTTCCCCTTTTACAAGGTCAAGCATCTGCTCGACCAACCAAGGCGGCGTGAACACCTCCCCATGATCGGCAACGCGCTTTTTTGATTTGATCAGGTTCATTTACAATACTTTGGAATAAACATCGCGTCAGTGTCGCTCCTTGGCGCTGAGGATAGACTGAACTGCGATTGTTCTCAACGCATTGCTTACCCGATTCCTGCACTTGCCGCCTTCGACGCCGATGGTCCCGGCATAGCGGCCTGTGCGATGGCGGTTTGCACTTGCCCTGCCCGCTCATTGATCGCGGAAACCAGCTTGCCGCGATCATTGGTGTAGATCGCGACGGACTCCTTCGCGCGGGATATGCCGACATAGAATGACTTCTGATCGACAAGGTTGGTGGCCTTGCTGTCGGCGTGGATCATCACATGATCGGCGGTGCGGCCTTGGGCGGCGAACGCGGTTTCGACATAGGCATGAGCAATGTGCTGGTCGCGGGCAGCATCAAGGCTCAAGGTCTGGGTTTGGCCGCGCGGATTTCGGATTTCCGCCGTGCGAGCCTGCGCGTCAATCGCGGTCACTTCGCCGCGCGCGCCATTGATCCGTCCCGCCTCCCGGTCGTTGCGGGTGAACCGGATGCTGTCGCCGGTTTTGAGTTCGAGCGATTGGGCGGCGAATGTCTGGCTGTTGCCTGCGCCCCATTGCCGCAAACGCCAATCGACCTCCCGCCCGTCTTCTGATTTGAGCGCAATGGAGGCTTTGGCCGGGTCTATGCTCTCCACCCTATACGCTTCCCCGCGCGCCACGCCCTTGTCGGCATAGTCGCGGGTGAAGCGGACAACATCGCCCTTGTCATAACTCATCGGGTCGCAAGCCTCGGCGCGGGTCAGCCCTTTATTGGCAAGGCTTTGCATGGTGACGGCGGGTCCGGTCAGCGCACCCGTTTTGGCAAGCTCCGCGCGTATGTCGGCGGTCAGCGTATCACGGCCCTCGCGTGATGGCTCGATAACAAGGGTGCGGGCGCGGCTGGCCTTGTCCAGCTTGGCATATTGCTCGGCGATGGCGGTAAACCGTTCGGCACGGTCGGCATTCTCCACGATCCTGCCGCCGCCACGGTCCAGCGCGGCGAGAGCCTTCTTGGCGTCCCCCTCGATGGATGCCAGCACTGCGTCTTTGGTCGCGGTATTGGTCTGCCGGACGATCTCGCTCAGCTTGGCAACCTCCATGCCCGCGCCCTGCAATTGCGCGAAAGCCGCGCCTGCTTCGACCGATCCGAGCTGCTTTACATCGCCCACGAGGATGATGCGGGCGTTCTGCTTCTTCGCCAGGTCGAACAGCTTGGCAGTATCGCGGGCGGACAACAGCGATGCCTCGTCCACGATCCATGCTGCGGTCTGTCCCTGACTTGGGCGCTCGGGTGATAGCAGGTGCCGGGCAACGGTATCGCTGCGCACGCCAAGCGCATCGCCCAAGACCATCGCTGCCGACGCGGTGGGCGCAAGCGTGACAACGGGAACGCCCCGCGTCTCGGCCTCGCGGGCAAAGGTCGCCAGAACGGTGGTGGTCTTTGCCGTGCCAGCATAGCCCTGCAACGCGGTTATGCGGTTGCGGCTGGTCAATAGCTGCTCGGTCGCGGCGCGCTGCTCGGCATTCCAGCCAAAGCCCGCGCGTTCACCCTGCGCCGATGCGGTTGCCACGGCCATGGCGGCGACAAGCGGTGTGGCGATGGGGGACAACGTGCCGCGTCCCTCGGCCTCGATCCGCAGCAGCTTGGCCTCGGTTTCGACATTGGCGCGGGTGGTGAACCCGGCAAACTCCGCGCCGCGCCGGTCGATGTGGGTGCGGTCGATCAACTCGCCCTGTTTGGTTGCTGCCGCAATGGCCTCCTCGATTTGCGCATAGCTGACCTTGCCCAGCCCGACGCGCCCCGCTTCCTCGTGCAAGGCAGCGGCGGAGAAAACCGATTGCCGCTCGCCCAGCTTGTCGGCGGCATGGGCAACGGCGCGGTTTGCCACGCTATCGCCCTGCAATTCTATCGTGGCGCGATGGTCGCCGCTGGCGGCGATGCCCTCGGCCTCTTTGACCATCGCCAGCCTCGCCTCTGGCCCGAACCCGGCTGCGCTGGCGGTATCGCGCCAATCTGCGACAAGCGCCGCAGGATCGGCGGAAACTTTGGCCTGCCGGGTATCGAGTGCCGCAACCTGCTTCTCGGCGGCGGAGGCATCGTCGCGGGACGTGCCACGTTCGCCAAGTGCGGCCTCGATCTCGGCGCTACGGGTGCTGAATGCGGCCATGACCTCGGGCGAAACGCCCTTGATCTCGAACATGGAGCCTTTGCCCACTTCGATCTCATAACCCAACTCACGCACCTTCAAGGCCAGCTCCTGCCGGTAGATCGCACCAATCTGCTTTTGCAGTTGGTAGATCGCGCGCGGTTCAAGGCTACGCCATGTGCCATCCTCGCCCTTGGTGGCATTGAGAATGACATTGTGGGTGTGAAGCTGCGGGTCTTGGGCGCGGCTCGTGCCGTGCTGAAAGCTGGCGACGACAAGATTGCCGGTAGCCTCACGGTTTACCGCGCCGCCGTCACGGATGCGGGTTGCCGCAATATGGCTCTCGACATGGGCAAGTGCGGTTTTCACCGCTGCCCCGTGCGCCGCGATCAATCGTCGGTCGCCCGCCACCTCGGCCATGATCGACACGGACTTTGGCGCGCTCAAGGTCACATCCCAGCCGGGGCGGTGTTCCAGCTTGCCGTCGCGCGTGGTTCCCAACTGCTGGTCGGCAACTTTGCCATCCAGCAACTCGCGAAACTGGTCGCGGTCAACATCGCCGGACAAGCCCAATTCCTCCGCGCCTTTGCCCTGCCATTCCGATGGGGACTGGCCCCCGTCGGCATAATATTCGCCAGCGGATTCATAATAGCTGGCGGCCTGACCCGAACTGGTCAGCGCGGACACGGATGCAACCATCAGACTGGCCCCTTGCTGGTGGGCGATGGCGTTGGCGGCGGCACAGCCTTTGGCGCGGTCGCCTCTGGCTGCTTCCAGTGGGTGGCCTTAACATCGCCGGGCACAAATCCTGGATGACGGGCACCCCCGCGCCGCGCGATATGATCGGCGGTCAGCCTGATCCGCGCCACCGGCAAGCCGTCCGGGAACAGCAAGTAGCCCTCGAACTTGGGCAGGCGCAGTTCGCTTTCCAGAATAGCCGGGCGCATATTGCGGATTTTGCTCAGCGTGGTCCGGGGCTTGTCGTCGCCGTCTGCCAGCGCGTCGGTCATGGTCTGAATCTCGACCTCGCATTCGCCGATGGTCTGACTGGCCCAGACGCGCGTCTCGCTGTCGATGGTTTGCAGGAACAGCTTGGTGTTGCAGCAGCCCAGCATGGCTTCGGCGATCTTCGGGCCGTAGCGATGCTGCATCTGGCCCAGCGCCTGAAAGGTCAGCACCACTGCGGCACCGAACTTGCGGCCCTCGGGTAGCAGCCGCGCCAGATTATCGACGCGGGGTAAATCGGCCAGCTCGTCCAGCACGAACCAGATGCGCCGGTCGGGCGATGGGGGAAGGCCCAGCACGGCGCTGGCCGCGCATTCCAGCCAGCAGGCGAGCAAGGGCTTCGACGCCTCGAAATAGTCCTCCTTGCGCGGCACGAATATCCACGGTTTCGCGCCCTTGCGCTTGTCCAGCCCGTGTATGAAATCCCGGAATGCGAAGGGTGTCCCGCCGCTGCCATCAACTCTCAGAAACTGGATAAGGTCGGCGGCCTTCGCGAGCATGAACAGCACGCTGCCTGTCGCCCGGTCGGCATCATCGGCAAAGGTCCGCGCCGATGAACTGCCTGCCAGCCACGTTTTCAGGTCATCCTTGGTCCGGTCCTGCAAGGCGTGCAGCAAAGCGGGCAAGGTGGCGTTGCCTTCGCGCCAGAGCGCTCGGATCATGTTAGCGACAAGGATGCGGCTAGTGTCGAGCCACACGTCGCTGTCATGTTGCCCTGTCTCGGTAATGAGCTGGCGGGCAATGCGGTCGGCGTCGGCGGGGTGGGCAATCTCGGCGAAGGGCGACCAGTAGGCGCACCGGGCATCGAACGGGTTCAGGATCACGTCGCCGCGTTCGGGCTGGTAGTAATGCGCGACGAACTCGCCGCTGGTGTCATAGACCAAGGCGGCTTCGCCCCGCGCTTCGATCCCGTCGAGCATCTGGCGCAAGGCGGTGGTCTTGCCGCTGCCGGTCGTGCCGATCATCGCCACGTGCCGGGTTTCGAGCCTGCCGGGAATGGGTACGGTGCCAACGCGCAAGGCATTGGGCTGCGCCTCGGTGCTGGTCAACGTCGCCAGTCCTGCCTCGCTCGTCACCAGCGTTCCGGCGATAACTCGGTCACGCAACGCGCGTTCGCGCCGCCGGGCGATGGCTCCGCGCAACAGGATCAGGCTCACCAGCCATCCGCCAAAGCCCAGCGAGCATCCCCAAATCCCGTATGCAAAGACATCGTGCGCCGCATTGCCGTAGTAGGGATGCGCGGCAACCGCGCGGGCCGGAACGGCATAGGCTTGGCCGTCCTGGCTGATCGTTATGGCCGGATCGACCACCGTGCCTTGGGCGAACCACAGTTTTGCCTTGGCGGCGGCGTATGTGCCCGCTGCCTGCATCGCCTGCTGGTCCAACGCCACATAAGGTGTTGCGACTGCGCCCATAGCGATGGACGCAAGCATGATACCTGCCTGCCGCCGGAAGCGCGCGGCCTGATTGTTGCGGTTGTGGCGGCGCAAGGCGTCGGCATGGGCGCGCCGGTCGTGAGACTGGTTCATTCCCGGCCCTCCTGCGCGCGCCGCCGCTGGCGGTCATAGGCCGCGTTGATCTCGGCGGTAACGGCCTCATCGGTCGTGCGAGCACCCAGCGCCGCATGGCGGGCATAGCAATAGGCCGCGCAAGCGGTGAACAATGCCCGGTCCAGCATCCGCTCGACATCGACTATGCGGGTGCTGACCGACGCCAGTTCGCTGACGATCTCGCGGTTGTCGATCTGGTTGCCTGCCCCGTGAACGAGGGCGGCAAGGCCCGCGTCTACGACGCGGGCGAGCATCGCATATTCGCTTAATCCATAGCTTTTGGCGAACCCGGCAAGGGCGCGATGACGGGCGGGGGTTAGCCGCACGGTCTGGGCGCGGGCGCTCATCGTGCCGCACCCGATGAGATGCTATTCGCCATCGCGGAAAATGGCAGAATTACGCCGTTCTCGCGGTCTGACCTTTGGCGAGAGGCTATTAGCATCCCGCCAAACCCGCAGAATTGCGCCATGCACCCGTGCGTGAGGTGTGTATCTGAATTGCTGGCTCGATGCGTAGCATCGCAGCCCCCCAACATTGCCTTTTGGCGGTTCGGTTCAAGCATGACCCAGCCCCTTCCGGCATACGGCGCAAAGCGCGGGAACGGGTTCGCCAGATGCAGTTTTGGCCGTGGCAGCGGGCGGCTTTGTCGAAGCATCTGCCTGCCGGTCGCTGCCAGCCAAAGCCGCGATCAGCGCCTTGGCTTTCCGGTCAGCCCTGCACCTGTCGAAATGCTCCGGGACCGGTGGCAGTGCGGTTAGATCGTGATCTTCGACCCACGTTTGAATGACGGCCTCAATCGCCTGCTGCATCTTTTCGTGAAGTGCCTGCGCCTCGAACGGATCAAGATGGGCAGTAACGCCGGGTGACAAGATCAAGCCGCCAAGCGGAACCCAGTCCCGCCCAGCTTCCTGCCAAGGCCCGTCGATCCTGCACCGGGATGTGTCACCCTGATAGGATGCAAGCGGTGGCCGCTCGGCCTCGTGCCACGGGACAAGCGCGGCTCGGTATGTGTCACCGTCCTCGCCCTCGGCGAGCAGCTTGTTGATCAGCGGCACGACGTAGCAGGCAGTCCGATATTCAGCGGTGAAGCGCAGATTGACCTTGCGGCCAATCCAGATGGAATCGGCGAGCCGATCCATGACGCGTTGGAAAATAGACATGGGGCATCCTTTCGTGAAATCACGATTGCAAGTGTTCGTGGGGGTGAGGGCAGGTGCGCCCGCCAAGCAATTAAGCTGGGCCGGTTCGGCGGTGGGGCAGGTCAGTAGCGACGGGTCTGGAGGCTGCTCAGCCAGTCCTCGATGTCGCCCGAGCGCCAACGGATTTTGCCCGCGCCTATATGGCAGGGGCACGGAAATGCGCCGCTGCGTGCGCGGCGATACAGTGTGGTGCGGGATTTGAAGCCGGTGACGTTGAGCACGTCAGTTACGGTCAGGAGCTGGTCCCGGTTCGGAGGCATTGCGTGGTCCTTTCATTCGCTGGAATGCAGGAGGTCGCAAATCGGGGCGTCAGGGTGAATTCAGTTCCGCATTCACGGTAATTCATGCATCGGCAAAGTGCGCAGAAAATTGTTGAATGGCGGGTATATACCGGCGTTGATTTTTTCCATGCGGCTATCCGGCAACCCCTCTTGCCGTAGCCTTTCCTTCTTCTCCTCGAACGTGATGCCCTCGAATTCTGGGCGCTTGAGGGCGACGACGATTTGGAGCGCTTCACGAAATGACTTTGCCTTCGTGCCAGCCTTATCGGCCTGAGACAGCAGCCATTCGACGCGCTGATCGAACAATATGCGATCCGGCTCTTTAAGCAGTGTGCGAGACGTGACGACGACGGGCGCAACGCGCCCGCCAAGTCTGATCCACAAAGCGCTCATGGGAATTGGCCTGTGCGGGATGCATTGCCAAAGCGATTGATCACGGCTGACGACAAGGAGTGAGCCGTGGTCCGCAAGGAAAGCCGCCCGCGCCCTCGGCGACAGCGGCTTCAAAGTTCCATCCGGCAAACGCTCTTCGCAAATCACGTCACCGTTCGCGATCAGGTGCTTCAAATCGTCAAGCGCTCTAAGATTGCTTTGAAGCGGGTCGTTCGGCTCGGTAACCAGTTCGTCAATCTCGGGCTCGCGGCGGACCTTGCTACGGTCATGTGACCAGACGAATGCGCCTCCGCCCAAAAGAAGAATGGCAATACCGATAATGCCAGGGTTCACGAATGCGCCGAGAACAGCGCCCACAATAGCCACCAACAAAGAGGCAACGCGCAAGGTGACGAGCACACGCTGGCGAATGCGCCCGCGACGCGCTGCCGCTGCCATCACGTCGAGCACAGCCTGCGGGATGATTAGCTCGATGGGTGTCCCAGCAGGTTGCTTGAGAAACGCAATGAAGCCGTCCCTGATTTTGACGAACTCGGCGGGGCGAAGAGGCAACTGCTCTTGCATCCGTCAGGCGAAAATACATGGAATCGGAGTGGCGTTCAATTCGCAAACGCGGGCCGAAAATGTTCACATTCGATGCGTTGGGATGCACCGCGATGAGAACATTCAGGCATTATCTGCACCACCAGCGCACCACCAGAGCAAATTGGGGTTAAAGCTCTTCCGAGGAAATGTCGCTAAGTGCTTGAAATATTGGTCGGGACGAGAGGATTCGAACCTCCGACCCCCACACCCCCAGTGTGATGCGCTACCAGGCTGCGCTACGTCCCGACCGGCCCGATTGGGCAGGCGAGGCCCCTAGCGCGGCTTGACGGGGGATGCAAGCGGGAAGCCATGGCTTGATCTCGCCGTCTGCCTCCCCATGTCAGCGCGGCCCGCGTGGGGGGAGGGCGCGCAGCGAGCGGTTGCGTCGAAATTCCCCGCGTGATAGGCGCCGCGCCATTATTTGCGCGCCCGTTCCCCAGGGGGAGAGGGCGATGCTGCAAAGAGAAAGTCTTTCATTCATGTCGACCAATCTGCTTCTGACCCAGGCGGCTGGATCCGGGGGCGGGGCCGCCGGTTTCATCATGCTGGTGCCCTATCTGCTGATCTTCGTGGTTTTCTGGTTCTTCCTGATCCGCCCGCAACAGGTGCGGATGAAGGAACATCGCGCCAAGGTCGCGGCGGTGAAGCCGCGCGACCAGGTCGTGACGGGCGGCGGCATCGTCGGCAAGGTGACGCGCGTCGATGATGATTTCGCCGATATCGAAATTGCGCAGGGCGTGAAGATCAAGGTGGTGAAATCGACCATCTCCGACGTCCTGCAGCCCGGCGCGAAGCCCGCGAACGACTGACGCCTTCGGCGCCGCCGGCGTCGGCGGCGCCCAGAACCGGAATTTCCCTATGCTCGATTTCCCGCGCTGGAAGACCATCGGCATCAGCATCATCCTGCTGCTCGGCATCCTCTTCACCATCCCCAGCTTCCTGCCCGAAAAGACCTTCGACAAGCTGCCGTCCTTCGCGCAGATGAAGGTCAATCTGGGCCTCGACCTTGCCGGCGGCAGCCATTTGTTGCTCGAGGCCGATGTCTCCGATCTCCAGAAGACCCAGCTCGCCAACATGGAAAAGACCGTGCGCGCGGCGATGCGCGGCGAGCGCGGGCCCGACGACGACATCGCGATCGGCGAACTGTCGACCGCGGGTGGCAAGATCAGCTTTCTCGTCCGCGACCAGACGAAGCTCGACGAAGCGCGCGACCGGCTGTTCAATGAGACGCGCGGCGCGGGGCTCACCGGCCAGCGCGACTGGAACATCGACGTCGTCGACACGACGCGCCTGGTGCTGACGCCGACCGCGGCGGGGCAGAAGCAGGCGATCGCCAACGCGATGGATACCGCGCGCGACATCATCGACAAGCGCGTCAACGCGCTCGGCACGCGCGAACCGACGATCATCCGCCAGGGCGACGACCGGGTCGTCGTCCAGGTGCCCGGCCTTCAGGATCCGCAGCAATTGAAGGACCTGATCGGCAAGACCGCGCGGCTCGAATTCCGCATGGTCGACGCCAATGCCGACCCCAATGAAGCGGCGGCGGGCCGGGTGCCGGTGGGAAGCGAGATCGTTCCCTATGCCGACGGCGCCGGCGCCGGTGCCCCGTTCGAGGTGCTGCGCCGCCAGGTGATGATCAGCGGCGAGCAGCTTCTCGACGCGAAGCAGGGCTATGACGGACAGTCGGGCCAGCCCGTCGTCAACATCCGCTTCGATTCGGGCGGTTCGGCGACTTTTGCCAAGGTGACGGCGCAGAATGTCGGCAAGCGTTTCGCGATGGTGCTTGATGGCCGGGTGCTCTCGGCGCCGTCGATCAACGAGCCGATCCTGGGTGGCAGCGCCCAGATTTCAGGCAGCTTCTCGGTCGCCACCGCGAACAACCTCGCCATCTCGCTTCGCTCGGGCGCGCTGCCGGTCAAGATGACGGTGGTCGAGGAACGGACGGTGACTCCGGAGCTTGGCGCCGATTCGATCCGCAAGGGTGCGATCGCGGGCATCATCGCGACGGTCTCGGTGCTCGTGCTGATGCTCATCGTCTATGGCCGCTTCGGCGTCTATGCGTGCCTCGCGCTCTTCTTCAACGTCTTTCTGATCATCGCGATCATGGCGGGGTTCAACGCGACGCTGACCCTGCCCGGCATCGCGGGCTTCGTGCTGACGATCGGTGCCGCGGTCGACGCGAACGTGCTGATCAACGAGCGCATACGCGAGGAACTGAAGCGAGGGCGACGCGTGTTCCAGGCGGTCGAGCTCGGCTATTCCGAGGCCAGCCGCGCGATCTTCGACGCGAACGTCACCAACGTCATCGCCGCGTCGCTGATGTTCTGGTTCGGCACCGGCCCGATCAAGGGTTTTGCCGTGGTGCTGACCATCGGCATCGTCACCAGCGTCTTCACCGCCGTCACCGTCACGCGTCTGTTTGCCGCCCGCTGGCTCCATGCCAAGCGTCCGGCGACGATCAACATTTAAGAGAAAGGGAGCGAAACGATGCGTCTGCTGAAACTCGTCCCCGAGGACACGAACATCGACTTTCTGCGCTGGCGGAAGGTTGCGTCGGCCGCGAGCTTCCTCCTCGTCGCCATATCGATTGCGCTGGTCGCGGTGAAGGGCCTCAATCTGGGCGTCGATTTCGTCGGCGGCCAGTCGGTCCGCGTCGAATTCCCCGGCACGATGCCGAAGATCGACGAGATTCGCGAAAAGGTCGGCGACATCGGCCTCGGCGAAGCGACGATCCAGCAATTCGGGTCCGACAAGGCGGTGGCGATCCGCACCGCGCTGCCCGAAGGCGACAAGGCGGCGGCCGACCGTGCGGGCAAGCAGCTCGTCGACGGCATCCACAAGGCCTTTCCGACCGCGCACACCGGCTCGGTCGAGACCGTGTCGGGCAAGGTGTCGGGCGAGTTGATCCGCACCGGCGCGCTCAGCCTTGCGCTCGCCATGCTCGGCATCTCGATCTATATCTGGATCCGCTTCGAATGGCAGTTCGGCGTCGGCGCGCTTGGGCGTCTGTTCCACGAAGTGGCGCTGACTTTCGGCCTGTTCGCGGTGACGCAGCTCCAGTTCGACCTCAACAGCATCGCGGCACTGCTGACGATCGTCGGCTATTCGCTGAACGACACGATCGTCGTCTATGACCGCGTGCGCGAGAATCTGAAGAAATACCGCAAGATGGAGATTGTGCCGCTGCTCAACCTCAGCATCAACGAAACGCTGTCGCGCACCGTGATGACCAGCGTGTCGGTGATGCTGGCGCTTGGGATGCTGCTGCTTTTCGGCCCCGACGTGATCTTCGGCTTTACCGCGGCAATGCTGTTCGGCGTCTTCGTCGGCACCTATTCGTCGATCCTGATGTCGACGCCGGTGCTGGTGTGGCTGAAGGTCGGCCCGCAGAGCTTCGTCCCGCGTACCAGCGCCGCGACCGAAGGCGCCGAGCGCATCACCCGCAAGGACGACGGCGCGGTGGTGTGAGTTTCGGCTTCGACCCGGGCCTTCACAATTTCTTGAGAAGTGCGTCAGGACTTCGCCGCCGCTTTCGTCTTCATTGTCCCCAGCTTGAAAGGACGTCGTCGTCCGGCAGGGGAGATATATGGGACGGGTCAGCACAAACAGCGGCGAACAACTGAACTTCACCCGCGACTCCGGCATTGCCGTTTCGCTGCGCGTCTGGTCCGAAACCGACGTCAGCGGCGTCATATGGAGCAACGGGGGGCATATTTCGTCGTCCAAGACCGAGATCATGCAGGTCTTCCTCCAGCGGGAGGACGGGCGCGAAATCGATGTGAAGATCAACAATGCCGGCATCGGCGCGCGCGAGGGACATTACCTGTCGCTGATATGGGCCAACAGCTCCGATTCCAGCGGCGATGTCGGCGTGGCGATGGTGAACCACAGCACGGGACGATATCAGATATTCGGAAATCGCATCGATGAACTGATGGCGAAACCCATGGCGAACCTCAACGGATGTTGCCTTGCCGTGGTCATCATCATCGCCGCCGCGCTTTTCGGATCCTTCCTCGGGCAATTCAAAGCGGTCGTGATCGGCCTGGCGCTGTTGGCGATACCCGTTTTGCTCATGGCGAGCATCAGCAAGACCAAGGGGCAAAGGGCCGGTGTCCGGGAGGACTATGCTGCCCAGGTCGAACGATATGTCGAGGATATTCTGGCCCGCGAAACCTGAACCCGCGGTCCGGCCCTCATCGTTCGGCGCAGCGGCGGAGATGCGCCGCCAGTTCGCGGCCGTTGCGGTCCCAGTCGAAGCGGCCGCCGAGGCTGGCGGCAACATCGCCCGGTAAAGGCGGGGCGGCGAGGATGTCCCGAACCGCGGCGGCGAGGGCCTGCGGCGTGCGCTGGGCGATGCGGCCCGCAACCGGCGAGGTGACGAGTTCGGCGGCGCCGCCCGCGTCGCTGATCACGATCGGCGTGCCGCAAGCGAGGGCTTCGACCCAGGCATTGGCGAGGCCTTCGCTGACCGACGGCGTGACGACGATGTTTGCGGCGCGATAGAGAAAAGGCAGGTCCGCGTTGGCGACCGACCCCATCAGGTGGACGCGGTCGGCGACGCCGAGCCGCTCGGCCAGCGCGCGGTAGCGGCCTTCCTCTTCGCCCGCGCCCGCGAGCCAGTAATGAACGCCGGGAAGGTCGGGCAACGCCTCGATCACCAGCGCCTGGCCCTTGCGCGGAATGAGCGCGCCGACCGTCGCAAGCACCGGGGCGTCGTCCATGCCGAGCGCGGCGCGCGCGGCGGCGCGATCACCGGGGTGGAAGCGTGCGGTGTCGATGCCGGTATAATGGACCGCGACCTTGGCGGCGTCGATCCCGATCGCGTCCATGTCGCGGCGCATCGAATCCGATACGGCAAGCAGGCCCGCAGCGCGGTCGGCGGCGTTGAGCACCGCCGCCCGGGTTGCGGGATCATGTCCGAAATAGCTGATGTCGGCGCCGCGCGCCTTGACCGAAAAGGGCCGGTCGAGCGCCTCGGCGACCTGCATCGCGGCGGGACCGTCGGGATAGAAGAATTCCGCATCGATCACGTCGAAGGTCTGCCCGCGCACGGCCGACAGCACGGCACGCGCGACTTGCGCCGGATTGAAGCGCGCGCCGTAACGCGGGATCAAGGCGAAGCGCGGGCGATGGACGGTGATGCCGTTCCATTGTTCGGTTCGCGGCAGATCGCGAAGCGCACGATAGCGGCCGTGCAGCGATAGCGGGAAGGGCGGCAGGCCGACCGGCGCGACGACGGTGAGGTCGATGCCCGGCTGCGCGGCGAGCGCGCGGAGGCTTTTTTCGACGAACAGGCCAAAGGTCGGCCGCGCGGCGTCGGGGAAGAGCGTGGCGATGGAGAGGATGCGGAGGGGAGAATTCATATCTGCCCCTTGGAACATTGAATCATAAATCTACCGCCTCCCCGAGCGAAGCCGAGGGGCACGTTCGAGCGCAGCGAGAACCGCACCGTCACAGCCTCGACTTCGCTTGGCAGAGCCCCTCGGCTTCGCTCGGGGAATCGGTGATTAGATTGCATGTGATTGGCTCTAGAGCGACCGGATCAGCCGCACCGCCATCGCCGCCCAGGGCGGATTGCTTACGACCTGCTGACGCTGGCCGGTGCCAAGCGGAAGCAGATGGAGCTTTTCGCCGTCGACGTTGAGCAGCCGCGCGAAGAAGAAGCGGCCGGCGGGGCGGGGGACGAGCAGGTCGCGGTTGAGCGCGCTCGCCCAGTCGCCCTCGATGCGGCGGCACCATATTTCGTCGCCCGCGCGATAATCGCCGATCGACGAGGTCACGCGCACCGCGACCATATCCTCGCCCGGCCGCGCGGTGATTGCCTGCTCGACGCGGGCTGGCGCCTGCGCGCCATCGGCACCGAGCAGCGCGGTGATCGTGAGCTGTGTGTCCTGCGGAAGCCGGACAAGTTCGGCCGCCTCGACCCCCAGCGCCTTGGCGATACGATTCATCCAGCCGAGCGACAGCGTTCGCGTGCCCGTCTCAAGGCGGCCGATCGTCTGCGCGGTCGTCGGCGGATCGCAGCGCTGGCCGACCTCCTCGAGCGTCAGGCCCTTGGCGCGGCGGACGGCGCGGATGCTGTTGATCATGAAAGAGCTCCGATAACCAAATCGGTTTCTTCTTTCCTACAAAATCATCCAATGTCAAGCAGGCGTGCCAAGAAGGAGATTCGCATGACCGCACGCCGCCTGGAAACCCGCCTCCACCCCGACGACCGGCTCGATCCCGGCAAGGCGGGGCCGCAGGTGATGCGGCACGTCACGGTCAATGCCGCCGAAAGCCCGATCGCGTGGCTTGCGTCGCGTGGGATGCTGACCTCGGCGCAGCTTGCGGCGGGCGAGCGGCTGCGCGCCGATTATGAGCACGCGGGCCTGTCGGCGCGCCTGACGATGCGTTGGGACGCCGCGCCGCCCGCAAAGGGCCGCGGCGGTGCGCGCGCGGCGGATGCCTCGCTCGCGCGGATCGACGCGCATCGGCGTTTCCACGCGGCGATAGACCATGCCGGGCCGGGGCTCGCCGACATCTGCTGGCGCGTGATCTGCGCGGGCGAGGGGATCGGCGGCGCGGAGAAGAGCCTCGGCTGGCCGGCGCGGTCGGGGAAGCTGGTGCTGGGGTTGGCGCTCGACCGGCTGGCGCGCTTTTACGGGACGGGGTGATGATTCCGGTGGCTGGAAGTGGCCGGAAGCGGACCTATCTTGCATCGTCATCCCGGATCAAGTCCGGGATGACGAGAGTCTGAAAGTCGTGCTCAGCATCTCTCATCTTCGTCATCCCCGCGAAAGCGGGGACCCAGAGCGTACGTCGGCTAACCCCACACTGGGTTCCCGCTTTCGCGGGAATGACGAAAGTTGGGAAAGGGCTGCTCCCCACCCCAAACCGGACGTTATCCCAGTGCCTCGACTTCCTCAGCCAGCGCCAGCCAACGATCTTCGGCTGCCGCCTTTTCTGCGCGCAGCTGGTCGAGCTTGCCGGTCAGCGCATTGAAGCGCGCATTGTCGCGTGCGAACAGGCTGCCGTCGGACAGTTCGGTCTCGATCCCCGCCATTTCCGCCTCGATCTCCTCGATCCGGCCGGGGAGGAGGTCGTAGTCGCGCTGGTCCTTATAGCTCAGCTTCTTGCGCGCCTGCGGCGGCGGGGGCGGGGCTTCGGTCGCGGCGGCCTTCGCCTTGGCCGTCACCGGTTTTGCGCGTTTCGCTTCCCAGTCGGCGTAGCCGCCCGCGACGATGTCAACCTTGCCCGATCCGTCGAGCCCCAGTGTCACCGTCACCGTGCGGTCGAGGAAATCGCGGTCGTGGCTGACGAGCAGCACGGTGCCTTCATAGTCGGCAATCACTTCCTGAAGCAGGTCGAGCGTTTCGAGGTCGAGGTCGTTGGTCGGTTCGTCGAGGACGAGCAGGTTCGATTCGCGGGCGAATTCGCGGGCGAGCAGCAGGCGCGAGCGCTCGCCGCCCGACAGCGCGCCGACGCTCGCCTCGGCGATGGCGGGATCGAAGAGGAAATCCTTCAGATAGCCCTGAACATGCTTCTTGACCCCGCGGACCTCGATCCAGTCGCCGCCGTCGGCGAGGATGTCGCGCACCGTCTTGTCGGGCGAGAGCAAGCTGCGCTGCTGGTCGATGACGATGCCGTCGAGCGTCGGGGCGAGCGTCACGGTGCCTTCGTCGGGCGCGATCTCACCGGTCAGCAGCTTGAGTAGCGTCGACTTGCCCGCGCCGTTGGCGCCGACGATGCCGATGCGGTCGCCGCGCTGAACGCGGAAATCGAAATCCTTGATGATCGTGCGGTCGCCGAAGCGCTTGCCGATATGATCGGCGACGATCACCGATTTCGAGCGGACATCGTCGTTGGCGAGGCCGAGCTTGGCGACGCCGGGGCCGCCGATTATCGCGGCGCGGGTGGCGCGCATTTCCTTGAGCTTTTCGAGCCGCCCCTGGTTGCGCTTGCGCCGCGCGGTGACGCCGCGTTCGAGCCAGTGCGCTTCGAGCCGGAGCTTTGAATCGAGCTTTTGCGCGGCGCGCGCTTCCTCGGCGAACACCGCTTCGGTCCATTCGTCGAAGCCGCCGAAGCCGATTTCCTTACGGCGGATGCTACCGCGGTCGAGCCACAAGGTCTGGCGCGTCAGGCGGGTCAGGAAGGTGCGGTCGTGGCTGATGACGACGAAGGCGCCGGTGTAGCGCGCGAGCCAGTTTTCGAGCCAGTCGATCGCGGCGAGGTCGAGGTGGTTGGTCGGTTCGTCGAGCAGCAGCACGTCGGGATTCTGCGCCAGCGCGCGGGCGATGGCGGCGCGGCGGCGCTCGCCGCCCGAGGCGCTGGCGGCGGTGCGCGCCATGTCGATGCCAAGCTGGTCGGCGATTGCGGCGACGTCATGCTCGGCGGGGGCGTCGGCGCCGGACGTGGCATAATCCATCAGCGTGTCGAACGCCGACAGGTCGGGCTCCTGTTCGAGCAACACGACATGGGTGCCCGGAACGATCGTGCGCTTGCCCTTGTCGGCGTCGATGCGGTTCGCGAGCAGCTTGAGCAGGGTCGTCTTGCCCGCGCCGTTGCGGCCGATCAGCGCCAGCCGGTCGCGCGCGCCGACATAGATGTCGAGATCCTCGAACAGCCAGCCGCTGCCCTGGACGAGGCCAAGGCCTTCATAAGAAAGAATGGGTGCTGCCATGATGAACGGCTCGCTACTGGCGCGTTCAGCATCATGCAAGCGTATCCCACGCAAAGGCCGGAACGGGTTCGCTCCGTCAGCGTTACGGAGCGACGACAGGAGAATGAAATGACGAAGCAGATGCTCACCGCTATGGCCGCAGGATTGATGCTGGCGGCCGCGACGCCCGCTTTTGCCCAGCAAGGAGGATCGACGGTGACGACAGCGACGGTGCAGGGCCCGATTCTTTCGTTCAGCGTGAGCCAGGAGGTGCGCTCGCGCCCCGACCAGGCGACCGTGGGCGCCGGGGTGACGACGACGGCGCCGACCGCGGTCGAGGCGATGCGCGCCAATGCCGCGGCGATGGACAAGCTGATCGCCGCCGCGAAGGCGCGTGGGATCAAGGTCGAGGATATCCAGACGAGCGGTATCAACCTTTCGCCTCAGTACGACTATAACAACCGCGGCGACGGCCAGCCGCCGCGCTTCCTTGGCTATCAGGTGTCGAACAGCGTTCGCGCGACGACGCCGAAGATCGACGATATCGGGCCGCTGCTCGACGCGCTGGTCGCGGCGGGCGGCACCAATGTCGACGGGCCGTGGTTCGGGATGAAGGATCCCGATGCGCAGCTCGTCGGCGCGCGCGGCGCGGCGATCAAGGAAGCCGAGGCGAAGGCGGCGGATTATGCGCGTCTCGCGGGCTATCGCGGCGCCGAGTTGGTGGCGATCGGCGAAGGCAGCTTCGGCGGGCCGCAGCCGCCGATGCCGATGGTGCGTCTGCAGGCGATGGATGCGGCAGGAAAGGCGACGCCGGTCGAGCCGGGACAGGTTGCCAATACGCTGACGCTGAGCTTTCAGTATCGGCTGGTGCGGTAGAGCGGCGAGTCCCTGGTCAAACATCAGGGTGTCCCCGCCCTTCGACGCCGCCTGCGGCGGCGCTCAGGATAAACTGCCCCTTCGGGGCAGGCGGGGACCCATCTCCGGTCGGTTCCATCTTGCGCCGACGGGAGATGGGCTCCCGCCTTCGCGGGAGCACGCAGGCTTTCTAATGCAAAGCCTAGAACCGCGCGCCGCCGTCAGGGCTTGAGCTTGATCTTCCGCTCGACTTTGGCGACTGCCTTTTCCTCTTTTTTGCGCCGGTTGAAGACGCGGCGCATGTAGCGGACGTCGGTGGCACTTAGATGCGCTTCGGCGGCCACGAACTGTTCCTGCTCCTCCTCGCCGACGTGATGGAGATATTCCTCCTTCAGCGCGGCGAACCGGCGCAGCCAGCCGGGCGACGCCATGTCGCGGGCGGCGAGGTCGCCGAGCATGTCGTCGATCTCCTTATGCTCGGCGATCGCGTGGCGCGCGAAGTCGGTGGTTTCGGGATCGCGCAGCACGCTCGACCACAGCGCCTGCTCCTCAGCCGCGGCGTGGGCCTTGAGCTCCTTCACCAGTTCCTTGAACAGCGTCTGGCGATTGGGCGATTTGCCTTCGGTCTCCTCGATCATCGCCAGCAGGGCGCGGTGGCGGTCGTGATCCTCGACGAGGCGGCCGAAAATATCGGGGTCGCCGCGGAATTTTGTTTTCGGCGTGCTGCCGATCCGCGCCGCGACGCCGGGTGCGACCGCCTTTGCCTTCGCGATGGCCCCGACCTTCGCCTTTGCCGCGGGTTTGCGCTTCGCCGTATCGCGATCGATCGTTCGTGCCGTCATGTCGGTCCCGCTCCTTTGGCTGGTCCTATTCGAACGCGGGCGGGAAATCATGGTTCCGGCGGCGGGTCAGCCCAGCTCGTCTTCGGCCCACGGCCATGGCCGCTCGCGGAACCATTTGGTGATGATATATTTGCGCCCCTTGCGCACTTTCATCCCGTGATGGAGCGTTTCGGGGTTGGGGGTGCCGTCGGGGCGGACGTTGTTCCACGCGAGCAGCTTGCCCGTTTCGGGCTGGTGGAGCTTGCCGGTCGACAGGAAGCGCGTCGCGCCGCCCGCGGCGGGCTCGTTGAGATAGATCATCAGCGTCCAGCTCCGCTGGCCGGGGATCGCGCAATAGGTCTCCCAGTCCACACCGTCGGGGTCGAAATAGTCCGTATGCGCCTTGAACTCCTCACCGACGTCGTAGCGCTGGCCCTGGAGCGGCTCGCCATATTCGAGCGGAATGCCGGTGAGGGCGTGGAGCCGGTCGTTGACAGCGGCGACCGCCGGATGGCGATGGTCAAGGTCGCAGGTCGAGCTGGTGCGAAAAGCGTCGTCGCCATTGGGATCGGCGATCGTCGAGGGCCGCGCCTTCGCGTCGATCAGCGCGATCAGCGCGGCGCAGGTGTCGGCGTCGAGGAAGCGCGCGAGCATATATTGCTGGAGCTTCGGGGACGGCGCGCGCCGGATGCCGGGGACCGCCGCGAGCCGCTCGGCAGTGCGGTCGGCGCCCGAGGCCTGCATGTCGACATGATCATTGTCCGCCATGCCGTGCTTTTAATGGCGCGATCCCGTGCGAACAATGCTTGACGACAAAAGGCCCCGCGCCTATCGCCGCGCGCTGTCAGAGGCGGTTTCGCCCGACGTGTGGCGATCATAGCTCAGTTGGTTAGAGCGCCGGTTTGTGGTACCGGAGGTCGTGGGTTCGAGCCCCATTGGTCGCCCCATTTTCTCTATCTTCGCGCGCAGCCGCTTTTGGGGTGACTCGGCGCCCATGACGGATTATTACGCTTTGGCGTAATTTTCTAACGCGAGGAGTCGCGCATGTCTGCTGTCTGGGATTTCGCCGATTTCGACGATCATGAGCATGTCCACATGTTCCGCGATCGCGCCAGCGGCCTCACGGCGGTCATCGCGGTCCATTCGACGCACCTCGGCCCCGGCGCGGGCGGCGTGCGATACTGGCATTATCCGCAGCGCGCCGCGGCGATCACCGACGCGCTGCGCCTGTCGCGCGGGATGAGCTACAAGAATGCGATGGCGGGGCTGCCGCTGGGCGGCGGCAAGGGCGTGATCCTGGCCGACGAAGGGCAGGCGAAGACCCCCGAACTGCTCGCCGCCTTTGGACGCGCGGTCGAATCGCTGGGCGGCGCCTATGTCACCGCCGAGGATGTCGGCATGTCGGTAGCCGACATGGTCGAGATCGCGCGCGCGACGCGCCATGTCAGTGGCCTTCCGGCGGCGGGCGACGCGGTGGGGGGCAATCCCAGCCCGCTGACCGCGCTGGGCGTCTATCTGGGGATCGAGGCGGCGATTCGCGAGAAATTGGGCGCCGACAGCGCTCATGGCGTGCGCGTCGCGGTGCAGGGCGTCGGCAGTGTCGGCGAAGGTGTCGCGCGGCGGCTCGCGGCCGACGGCGCGAAGCTGATCCTCGCCGACGTCGATCTGGCGCGGGCGAAGGCGCTTTCCGAAGAACTGGGCGCGGACCTCGCCGATTCGGCGGCGATCATGGAGGTTGAGGCCGACGTGCTGAGCCCCAACGCGCTAGGCGCGACCCTGACCGAACAGAGCATCGAGCGGCTGAAGGTGTCGATCGTCGCGGGCGCCGCGAACAACCAGCTCGCGACCGCCGCCGACGGGCAGCGCATCCACGACCGCGGCATCGTCTATGCCCCTGATTATGTGATCAACGCGGGCGGGATCATCAACGTCGCGCTCGAATATCTGGGGCAGGGGAGCCGCGAAGAGGTCGAAAACCGCATTCAGGCGATCCCCGGCCGCCTCGCCGAAATCTGGGCCGAGAGCAAGGCGAGCGGCACCCCGGCGTCGGTCGTGGCCGACCGGATGGCGCAGGAGCTGATCGGTAGAGGCTGAGCGTCGCCCCAGCGAAGGCGGGGGCCGTTGTCGTTTTCCTCCGCTGTGTCGGGTAAGACCGACAGCGGCCCCGCTTTGGTGGGGGCGACGGCATGGGATCGCAGGAGCGACGGTATAGGATGGCGTCAGCGGGAAAACCCGCTAAGCCTCGCCGGCGATGAAACGGCATTTCTATCTGGTCGCCGGCTGGGCGTCGCTGGGGCTCGGCGCAATCGGGGCGTTCCTGCCGTTGCTACCGACGGTACCGTTCGTCATCCTCGCCGCCTTCTGTTTCGCGCGCTCGTCGCCGCGGCTTGAGACCTGGCTGCTGACCCACCCGCAATTCGGCCATCATATCGTCGCGTGGCGCGAGAAGGGCGCGATCAGCCGCAAGGGCAAGATCGCGGCGACCGCAGCTTTCGCTTTCAGCATCGTGCTCGCGGCGATCTTTTCGCCTTGGCCGTGGGTGATGGCGCCGGTGATCGCGGCGGCTGTGACCGGAAGCTGGATCTGGACGCGGCCTGAGGCTTGACCTCGCAGCTCCGGCGGGCGAGAGAAGCGCCGCCGGGTCGCGCCAGGCAATTCACTGGACCGGCAAACCGGCCTCACCTAAAGACGACGCGAGACCGATGCACGCTTACGCCAACCCCACCCGCTTTCTCGCGATCGCCAAGCCGCTGACGCCGTGGCTGCTCGGCGTCGGGTTGCTGCTTTTGCTCGCCGGGTCCTTTGCCGGACTGACGATGGTGCCCGGTGAAGCGAAGCAGGGCGAGACCGCCCGAATCCTCTATGTCCATGTGCCTTCTGCCTGGCTTGGCATGGGTGGCTGGACCTCGCTCGCAATCGCGGGGCTGGTGCAGCTCGTCTGGCGCCATCCGCTGTCGGGCATCGCGGCGCGCGCAATTGCGGTGCCGGGGATGCTGTTCACCGCGCTCTGCCTCGCGACCGGGTCGATCTGGGGCAAGCCGACCTGGGGCACCTGGTGGGAATGGGATGGCCGGATGACCTCGATGCTCGTCCTCCTCTTTCTCTATGCCGGCTTCATTGCGCTGACGACGGGCGATGAAGGCCAGCGGCAGGGCGGGTCGCTGTCGCGCGGCGCGGCGATTTATGCGCTGGTCGGCGCGATCAACATTCCGATCATCAACCGCAGCGTCGTGTGGTGGAACAGCCTGCATCAGGGGCCGAGTATCACGCTGGGCGGGTCGAGCATCGACGGCTCGCTGCTGTGGCCGTTGGGGCTGACCGTGCTCGGCTTTTCGCTGTTGTTCGGGGCGATCGTGCTGATGCGGATGCGGCGGATCATCGCCGACAACCGCGTTGCGGCAAGGCTGCGGCGGCTGGCCGACGACGACGAGGGGTTTTGAGCCATGGCGGGGGTGATCAGCGGGGGTGGGCAATGGGCCTATGTGGTCGCGGCCTATGCGCTGACGGCGCTGCTCACCGGTGCTGTGCTGTGGCATAGCTGGCATGCGATGGCGAAGGCAGAAAAGCGCAGCGACGCACTGCGTAGGGACCGCAAATGAAAGCGAAGCATCAACGACTGATATTGGCGCTGGTGGCGCTGGGCGGTGTCGCGGGCGCGGGTGTGCTCGCGGCGAGTGCGCTTCGCGACGAGGCCGCCTATTTCCGCACGCCCGCCGAAGTGAAGGCGGGCAAGGCCGAGGTCGGCGAGGCGATGCGGCTGGGCGGCATGGTCGCAGCGGGCAGTATCAAACGCCAGAGCGACGGCGTGACGATCCGCTTCACCGCGACCGACGGCAAGGCGTCGATCCCGGTCCAGTTCACCGGCATCGTCCCCGACCTGTTCGCAGAGAACGCGGGGATGGTCGCCGACGGCCGGCTGCGCGCCGATGGCGTTTTCGTGGCCGATCGCATCCTCGCCAAGCATGACGAGCGCTACATGCCGCCGCAGATGGGCGAGATGCCGAAGAATATGAAGCTGGTGCCGGGGGAATGATGATGTCTTACCGTCGCCCCCGCGCAGGCGGGGGCCGCTGGAGGCAAAATCCAGCATCACCGCGTAAAACGACCGCGGCCCCCGCCTGCGCGGGGGCGACGAATCCATGATCGCCGAACTCGGTCTTGCGCTCCTGTGGATCGCGGCGGCGCTGGCGTGCCTGTCGCTTGTCGCGGGCATAGCCTATGTCCGCACCGGCAAGGACGATCTAGCGGCGCTGGTGCGCCCGGCGAGCGTCGCACAGGGGGTGCTGACCGCGGTCGCCTTCCTGCTGCTCATCACCCTATTCGTGCGGTCCGACATGTCGGTCGAGCTCGTCGTACGCAACAGCCACAGCCTGAAGCCGATGCTGTTCAAGGTGGCGGGAGCGTGGGGCAATCACGAAGGATCTATGCTGCTGTGGTTGACGATCCTCGGCCTATCGGGCGCGCTCGTCGCGATCTTCGAGAAAAGGCTGCGCAACGACACGCTGATCGCGACGCTTGCGGCGCAGGCGGCGCTCAGCCTTGGCTTCTTCGCATTCCTCCTCTTCTCGTCGAACCCGTTCAAGCGGCTTCCGGTCGCGCCGCCCGACGGGCAGGGGCTCAACCCGCTGCTCCAGGACCCTGGCCTCGCTTTCCATCCGCCGACGCTTTACATCGGCTATGTCGGGATTTCGGTCGCCTTCAGCTTCGCGGTCGGGGCGCTGATCACGCGCGAGATCGGGCCCGCCTTTGCGCGCGCGATGCGGCCGTGGGTGCTCGGGAGCTGGATTTTCCTGACGCTGGGGATCACCGCGGGGAGCTATTGGGCCTATTATGAACTCGGCTGGGGCGGCTGGTGGTTCTGGGACCCGGTCGAGAATGTCTCGTTGATTCCGTGGCTCGCGGGCGCCGCGCTGCTCCACTCGGTCAGCGTCACCGCAACGCGCAACGCCTTGCGCGCATGGACGGTGATGCTCGCGGTGATCGCCTTCTCGATGTCGATGGTCGGGACGTTCATTGTCCGATCGGGCTTGCTCACCAGCGTTCACAGCTTCGCGGTCGATCCCGAACGCGGCACCTTCCTGCTCGCATTGATGTTCATCTATATCGGCGGCGCGCTGACCCTCTTCGCGTTCCGGGCGGGGGCGGTCGCCGAGGGCAAGAAATTCGCGCTGCTGAGCCGCGAGGGATCGCTGGTCATCAACAATCTGTTGCTGACGACGATCCTTGCGCTTGTCCTGCTCGGCACCCTTTATCCGATCGTTGCCGAGGCGATGGGCGAGAAGATTTCGGTGGGTCCGCCCTATTACAACAAGGTCGCGGGGCCGCTCGCGCTGATCCTCTGTCTTGTCATGGTCACGGGACCGCTGCTGAGTTGGCGCAAGGACGATGGGAAGAAGCTCTGGTCGCGCTTGCCCGTCGCGGTGCTGGCGGCGATGATCGTGCTGTTCGGGCTGGTCCTGTTCGGGGGCAAGGTCGGGGTGCTGCCCTTGCTCGGCATGACGGTCGCGGGGCTGGTCGGGGTCGCAAGCCTCGCGCCCCTCTGGGGCCGCAACCTCCGCCGCACGCCGCTGCCGACCTGGGGCATGGTGATCGCGCATTTCGGGGTCGCGGTGGCGCTCGCCGGCATGGGCGCCGAAAGCGCCTTTATCAAGGAACGGCTCGTCGCGGCAGCGCCGGGCGAGACGGTGACGGTCGCCGACTTCTCGGTAAAATTCGCGGGCGTCAAGCCGATCGTGGGGCCGAATTACACCGCGATCGAGGGTACGCTGATCGCGACGACGCCGTCGGGCGCCTCTTTCACGCTGCATCCGGCGGCGCGGACCTTCCCCGGGCTGATGGGCGGGCCGCCGACCGAGACCAATGAAGCGGCGCTGCTGACGCGGCCGGGTGGGCAACTTTACGCGGTGCTCGGGCAGCCGGTGACCGGAGCCGACGGGACCGCCGACCGCTATCAGCTTCGCCTGTGGTGGAAGCCACTGGTGTGGTGGATCTGGCTCGGCGGGGCGCTGATCGCGATCGGCGCGGCGCTGTCGCTGCTCGGTCGCGCGCAACTGCTCGAAATCTGGCGTGCGCGGCGCGCCCGCAAGGCGCAGGAGCGTTTCGCATGAGGAGCCGCTGGGTTCTGTTCGTGCCGCTGGCGATCATGGGGTTGCTGTTCGGTGCGTTCATCTATCGTCTGACGGTGCCGAACGACACGCTGATCCAGTCGCAATGGATCGACAAGCCGATGCCGCTGTTCGACCTGCCGCCCGCGACCGCCGGCGTCGAGGGGTTGAAGAGCAGCCAGCTCGCCGACGGCAAACCGCGGCTGGTCAATGTGTTTGCAAGCTGGTGCATCCCGTGCCGCGCGGAGGCGCCGCAGCTGGAAGCGCTGAAAGCTGCGGGGGTGCCGATCGACGGCATCGCGATCCGCGACCGCCCCGAGGATGTCGCGCAGTTCCTGCGGGAAAACGGCAATCCGTTCGAGCGAATAGGGTCCGACCAGCAGAGCAGCGTCCAGATTGCGCTCGGATCGTCGGGGGTGCCCGAAACCTTCCTGATCGACGGCAAGGGGATTATCCGCGAGCAAATTCAGGGCGTGATCCTCGCCGATCAGGTGCCGGAGATCGTCGCCAAGCTGGAAGCGATGAAGTGAGAGAGCTGGTTCAACATCGCCGTGCCCCTGCGCAGGCAGGAGCCCATCTCCGAAAGGCGCGCCATCAAACGGCCGGCTGCGCCGGAGCGCGGCGGCGGGAGATGGGCCCCTGCCTCCGCAGGGGCGCGTGGGCTTTTTTGCTCGCGGTTCTGTCTCTCGGGTCGATGCCGTCATCCACCGCACAGGACCGCCTGCCGCCCGCACCCTATGCCTATCAGCAGCTTCGCGATCCCGCGCAGGAAGCGAAGGCCAAGGAACTGATGGAGACGCTGCGTTGCCTCGTCTGTCAGGGACAGTCGATCGCCGACAGCGACGCGCCGCTCGCAGGCGACATGCGGCACGAGGTGCGCACCAAGATCGCGGCGGGCGAGAGCCCCGATGCGATCCGCAAGTGGCTCGTCGCGCGCTATGGCAATTGGGTGAGCTATGACCCGCCCTTCGATGCGGCGACGGCGCTGCTGTGGCTTGGGCCGCTGCTGTTCCTTGCGCTCGGCGGCTGGCTCGCCTTCGGGCGTTTCCGGCGCGGCGACATCGGCAGCGAAGGGGAGAGCGAGGCATGATCTGGCTGCTCATCCTGATCGCGGCGGCGCTGACCGTCGGAGGCATCTTCTGGCTCGGTCGGCTGCCTGTTGCGGCGCGTCCGCTCGCCGGCGCGGCGGTGATGCTGGGGCTGACCGGCTATGCTTTGCAGGGCAGCCCCGCGCTGCCCGGCCATCCGGTTGCCAAGGCGACCGAGCCCGAGGGTTTCGGCGAAGCGATCACTGACCGGCAGCAGGGGATGGCCAACCGCTTCGGCCCGGCAGCGCAATGGATCGGCATGTCCGACGGCTTCATGCGCACCGGCAAGACCGAGCTCGCGGCCCAGACGCTTGAAAAAGGGCTCGATCGCTATCCGGACAATGTCGACCTATGGGTAGGGCTCGGCAATGCGCTCGTCGCGCATGGCGGCGGGGTGATGTCGCCCGCGGCGGCACTGGCGTTCGACGAGGCGGCGAAGCGCGATCCGAGCCATCCCGCGCCGCCCTTTTTCGCGGGGCTCGCGATGGCGCAGAGCGGCGACCTGAAGGGTGCCGAGGCCGTGTGGAACCAGCTTTTGCAGCGCTCCCCCGCCGACGCGCCGTGGCGTCCCGATCTGGAGATGCGGCTGGCGCAGCTTCGGCAGGCGATGGGGGCCGGTCTGCCGCCCGAGTCGCCGGCCGGGCCCTGAGGCGCGTCCCGATTTGGAACCTATTATCCTTCCGCGGGCTCGTTTAAAGGGCCGCCATGACTGCTGAGTCGCAACGGGCGGAAAGCGGCGCGGGACGCGTGACGACAACTGCCGAAACGGCCCATTACGGCCACGGACATCATAGCGATGGGAAGCTGAAGCTTGCCGTCGGCGCGGTCGGCGTGGTGTTCGGCGACATCGGGACGAGTCCGCTCTATGCGTTCCGCGAAACTTTCGCCGGTCATCATTCGATCGAGGCCGACCGGCTGCACATATATGGCGTGCTGAGCCTCGTCTTCTGGTCGATGATGCTCGTTGTGACCTTCAAATATGTGCTGACGATCATGAAGGCGGACAACAAGGGCGAGGGGGGCAGCCTGGCGCTGCTGGCGCTGATCAGCCGCTCGTCGGAGGGCAAGCGCTGGACCTGGCCGATCGTGCTGCTCGGCGTGTTCGCGACCGCGCTCTTCTATGGCGACTCGATGATCACCCCGGCGATGTCGGTGCTGTCGGCGACCGAGGGTCTGCAATATGTGAGCCGCGGGTTCGAACCCTATATCGTGCCGATCGCGCTCGCGATCCTGATCGGGCTGTTCGCGATCCAGTCGCGCGGAACCGCGAAGGTCGGGGCGCTGTTCGGGCCGATCATGCTCTGTTACTTCCTGATGCTCGCGATCCTGGGGGTGACGCATATCGTGGACCATCCGTCGATCGTGATGCACACGCTCAACCCGATCAATGCGCTGCGCTTCTTCTGGCTCGACGGTTTCACCGCCTTCGTCGCCCTCGGCGCGGTGGTGCTCGCGGTGACGGGGGCGGAGGCGCTCTATGCCGACATGGGGCATTTCGGGCGCGCGCCGATCGGCCTGTCGTGGCTCTGCTTCGTGCTTCCCGCGCTGATGCTCAATTATATGGGGCAGGGCGCGATGGTGCTCGCGGGCGAGGTCGCGCCGACCGCGCAGCTCATCCAGGATCCCTTCTTCCTGATGATGCCCGATGCGTGGAAAGTGCCGGTGGTGCTGCTGGCGATGCTGGCGACGATCATCGCCAGCCAGGCGGTGATCTCGGGCGCCTTTTCGCTCACCCAGCAGGCGATCCAGCTCGGCTTCATGCCGCGGCTGCGCGTCGACCACACCAGCGCCTCGGCGCAGGGGCAGATCTATATCCCCGTGGTCAACTGGGGGCTGATGGTGATGGTCATCCTGCTCGTCCTCTTCTTCGGATCGTCGAGCAATCTTGCCGCGGCCTATGGCATTGCGGTGACGGGGGCGATGTTCATCGACACCTGCCTGATGAGCGTCGTGCTGTTCGTGCTGTGGCGCTGGCCGGCCTGGAAGGCGATTCCGATCCTCGCCGTCTTCTTCATCGTCGACATCGCCTATCTCGGCGCCAATCTGATCAAGGTGCCCGACGGCGGCTGGGTGCCGCTGGCGATCGGCCTCACCATCTTCACCATGCTGACGACCTGGTCGCGCGGGCGCAAGCTGATGCAGCAGGAAATGGCCGAGGGCGCGATGCCGATCCCGATCTTCGTCAAGTCGGCGGCGAACAGCGCGACGCGGGTGCCGGGGACCGCGGTGTTCATGACCTCCTCGTCCGACGGGGTGCCCCACGCGCTGCTTCACAACCTCAAGCACAACAAGGTGCTGCACGAACGCATCATCTTGCTGACGATCAAGATCGCCGACGTGCCCTTCGTGCAGGAGGAGCGGCTCTGCCAGCTCGACGACCTGGGGCAGGGGTTCCACCGGCTGGTGCTGAATTACGGCTTCATGCAGCCGGTCGATGTCCCCGAGGCGCTGAAGCGCGTCACCGGCTGCGGCGGCGAGTTCAAGATGCTCGAGACGAGCTTCTTCCTGTCGCGCCAGACGCTGATCGCCGCGAGCAAGCCCGGCATGCCGATCTGGCGCGAGAAATTGTTCGCCTGGATGCTGCGCAACTCGGAAAGCGCGATGGAATATTTCCGCCTGCCGACGAACCGCGTGGTCGAACTGGGGAGCCAGGTCGCGATCTGACGTTCGCCGGGTTAACTTACCGCAATGTCAGAATAAGCGTTTGAACATTCGGACAAGTCTTGCGATGCAGGATCGATCCCTCGGGCAGGGCGACCAGCGACATGCGGACGGAGAGCAGCAACAGGCCGATCATGCCGGTGGTGCCGGAACCCTTTGCGCTGATCGTCGGGAGAATGGGCGACGGCGGCGAAGCCGGATTCATGGGTGCGCTCCGCCGCATGGGGCTTCGTCCCGAAACCGTGACGACGAAGGATATGCGGGCCGAAGCGCCGCTGGTTCGCGTGCGGTTCGGATCGACCTCGGCGCTGATCGGGCGTGCGTCGGCCGACACGCTCGATCTTGCCGATCCGTTGCACCCGGCGACCAGCCAGCTCGCACCGCGCTTGGACGAGACATGGCGCGATGTGGGGCGTGTGTGGGCGGTGATTCCCGAGGCGGAAGGAAGCCTCGATACCGCCGGGGATATGGCGGTGCGCTTGCGCGAATTCTTCAAGGCGATGGTGCTGCTGATCGACTTGTTCGACGCGAGCCATATTTTCTGGACCCCGGCGCGGCTGTGGACCGACGCGCCCCAATTTCGCGATGCGATCGCCGAGATGCTGGCGAGCGGGATGCCGCCGGTGCTGCATCTCGTCGCCTTTCGCCGCAGCGATGCACCAGGCGGCGGGGCGATCGTCCGAACCCGGGGACTGGCGCTGTTCGGCGGGCAGGAGATCGAGGGGCGGATTCCCGTGGGCTGGACGGTTGCCGAAATGGTCCGGCGGCTGGCACGGCTGGCGCTCGACATCCTGTTGAACGGCCCGGTCGCCGCGCCGCGGCGGCTCCGCGGGCTCGACCCCGGCGAGTGGGTGTCGCTGACTCCGGTGGCGGATGAAGCGGATGGGAGCGGCACTGTCCGCGTGGAATTCGGCAGCGACCTTTGATGGCGGGGCGCTGGTGGCAAGGTGCTCCGCCGCCCCGCGCCGGTTTCCAGCGCCACCATCTGATCCCGGTCGGTCTGTTGCGGTGGCCGCAAATGGCCGCGATGTTCGATCAGCTGCGCGCCGATGGCTTTGCGCTGCACCGCTTCGACCGCAACGGGTTGATGTTGCCGGCGTGCGAGAGCGCGGCACTGTCGTCGGGCCACGCGCTCCATCGCGGACCGCACCGCGATTACAACGATGTGCTGGCGGCGCGGGTCGAGCGGATTCGCGCCCATTTCGCGCTGCAGGCGCCCGCTGATCTTGGCGCCGCCCGGCGGACCGCGACGATGCGGTTGCGCCTGTTGCAGGACGTGATGCGGCGCGCGCTGACCGACCGGCACGGCGGCGCCTTCTGGCTCAACCGCCGCGACCCGATGCGGCTGTTCGCCGACCGTCCCTATCTGGACGACGCGATCGGCCGGCTGTTCGGCGAAGGCTAGAGGCGGACTTTCGCCTCCAGCTCGCGGCGCGCGGCGATATATTGCGCTTCGAGTTCGGCGACGAAGTCGGCGACCGGGCGCACGCCGCGGATCGCGCCGATGCCCTGGCCCGATCCCCAGATGTCCTTCCACGCCTTCGCCTTGGTGTTGCCGCCCGAACCGAAATTCATCGTCTTGAGGTCGCCTTCGGGCAGCGCGTCGGGGTCCATTCCCGCCGCGACGATCGACTGGCGGAGATAATTGCCGTGAACGCCGGTGAAGAGGTTCGAATAGACGATGTCGGCGGCGCGCCCCTCGACGATGCCGTTCTTGTAGCCGTCCTCGGCATTGGCTTCGGCGGTCGCGATGAAGGCGCTGCCGATATAGGCGAGGTCGGCGCCGCACGCCTGCGCGGCGAGGATCGAGCGGCCGTGGCCGATCGCCCCCGACAGCGCGACGGGGCCGTCGAACCATTCGCGGATTTCCTGGATCAGCGCGAAAGGCGACTGGCGGCCGGCATGACCGCCGGCGCCCGCCGCGACCGGGATCAGACCATCGGCGCCCTTTTCGACCGCCTTGCGGGCAAAACGATCGTCGATGACGTCGTGCAGCGTGATGCCGCCCCAGCCATGGACCGCCTGGTTGAGTTCCTCTCGCGCCCCGAGCGATGTGATGGTGATCGGCACCTTCCACTTCTCGCAGGTCGCGATGTCGGCTTCGAGCCGGTCGTTCGATTTATGGACGATCTGGTTGACCGCGAAGGGGGCCGAGAGGCGATCGGGGTTGGCGCGGTCCCACGCCGCGAGCTCCTCGGTGATCTGGTGCAGCCATTCGTCGAGCAGCGACTGCGGGCGGGCGTTGAGGGCGGGAAAACTGCCGACCACCCCGGCCTTGCACTGGGCGATGACGAGTTCGGGCCCCGAAACGATGAACAGAGGCGAGCCGATGACGGGCAGGCGCAGACGGTCGAAGATCGGGGGAAGGGCCATGAATCAGTCTCTCCGGTTGCGGTTTGAAACTGACCTTAACGTAAACGGAAGGTCGCGCAAGAGAGGATGGCATAGCGATAATGCCAGGGCCGGGTAGGCCGGGACGGGAGTCGGCGGCCGATGTTCCCTGCAGGGCTCAGCCCCGGGCCGCGGCGGCCGCGTGCCGGTCTTTTTCGGCGCGTAGCCGTTCGGCATCGAGCAGCTTGTCGGCCATCGCCTGCCACGCCGCCGCGGCGCGCAGATTGCGGTCGCGGACCTGGGTCAGCGGCGAGGCTTCGGCCTCCGCCGAGCATTTTTCGGCCTGGGCGAGATAGAAATCGATGGTGGCCGACACGGCGGCGCCTCCTTTCAGCTTTGGGTCAGTCGACCATATCGGCGATGATACGCCGAAGCTCGCGGCGCGACAGCGTCGGGCGGCGGCGGCGCGGCAGGATTGCCGTCTGCGCCTTTCCGGCCAGCGACAGCGCGGGCAGAGCGGGGAAAATCGAATTGTTGTTGAACATAGTCATCATCTTTATCTTTAAACTTCAGTGTTTTGGTTGTTGGAAGCCGGCACGGTTTCGCACCGGCTCCTTCGGTCAGAGCCCGCGCCGCTTGCGCTGGCTGGGGGGGACCGGCCCGCCCCCGCGTTCGCGGTAGACGAGGCGGCCCTTGGTCAGGTCATAGGGCGTCATTTCGACGCGGACGGCATCGCCGACGACCGACCGGATGCGGAAACGCCGCATCCGGCCGGCGGTATAGACGATCACGCGGTGCCCGTTTTCGAGCACGACGCCGAAGCGTCCGTCGGGCAGGATCTCGTCGATCTGCCCTTCGAAGGTCATCAATTCCTCTTTGGCCAAGGATCAGGCCGACTGGAGGTTGATCGCCGAGGTCTTGCCGTTGCGGCCGGTTTCGAGATCGTAGGAGACGCGCTGATCCTTGTTCAGCGTGGTCATCCCGGCGCTCTGGACGGCGGTGATATGGACGAAATTGTCGCCCGAGCCGTCCTCGTTCTCGATGAAGCCATAGCCCTTGTCCTGGCTGAAAAATTTGACGGTGCCGATCGGCATGATGGTTTTCCTTTCACGGAAATGGAGAATCCCCCGGCAAAAGGCACCGGCGGAGCTGGTAGCGTGTGAAGGGAAGATAGTGCCCCGAAAGGGCCCGTAAATTTCCGTCGCAGGCGACGATAGCGGGGCCTATATGAGGGATAAGGGCTGAAAAGTCAAGGTTTGGAGCCGTCAGCCACTCGCTTCCCGGTTTCAGGGAGGGCCCGTCGGGCGACTTCGGCGCTCCGCCGATCGGTTGACCCACCACCAGATACCGCGCCCGACCACCATGACGATCGCTATCACAAAGAGAAGCGCGATGGCGGTCATTTGCCAGTTGCGCCAGCGTTCAGGCAGAGCCGCCGTTGGAGCCCAGACGAAGAAGGTGAAGGGCATGATGACGAAGAGGAAGATTGCAGTCTGCCACCACGGGACTGCAAATCCGCGGGCGAGCTTTTCGCTGCGGGAGAGTGCGCGCACCGGGGGATTGCGATCGAGCCGGGACCACAGCTTTGCAATGAATCTCGCGCGCGCCAGCCGCTGGACGACCGCGACGACGAACCAGCCAACAAGCGATCCGATCGCCAGCAAGCCGAACAACGGTGTGAGCGCGATGCCCAGCATGCCGAAGAGAGGAAAGCCGATGACGGCTATCCAGACCGATCGCGAAAAGCGGCGTGTATGGCGATGTGACATCAACTCGAACTCGACGAGCATCGCAACAGCTTCGTCCTCGCTGACCATCCGTCCTTCACCGCCCGGTGCGCGCGAATAGACGAGCCCCGCCGGATCATGGCGAAAACGTAAGAGGAAAGCGGACCTTTCCTGGTCAATCGTGTTGTTACGGGCGGCCATGGTCCGACTTTAAGCGCGGGACTTTAATAACTTGCCAAGGCCGCGCAGGCGCCGGCTGCCTTGCGCGGGTTCGCCCTTTCCGGCGCGGGATCGTTGGCGGGATCGGGGAGGCCGAAGAAGGCGCGGCGGGCGGCTTCGCCGGCGCGGCGCAAGGGGGCATGGGCCTCGGCGACGGCGGCTTCCCAGGCGTCCTCCTCGTCGGGGTCGAGCGAGCGCTCATAATCCTCGTCGCCGAACCGGCCTTCCTCGATGCCGAGATAGTCGTCGGGGGGCGGGAAATTGGTGCGCAGGTCGCCGGTGACATCGTCGTGCCAGACGGTCATCGCCGCAGCCGCCTCCTCGGGGGTCGGCCCCTCTTCGTCGGCGCCTTCGGGTTCGCCGCCGGGATCGGCGGAAAACCGCGCAACTTCATTCGCGATTGCGGTGCCCTGCCACAGCGCGGCGAGCGGGTTGGCGCGATTGTCGCGGCCCGCGAGCCAGAGCGCCAGCGCGGCGGCCATGCCCTCGGTCGGGCCAGCCGCGGGTGCGGCTTCGGCGCCGGCGTTGGGTTCGCTGTCGGGCGCCGCTGCGGCCGATGCGGCGGCGGTGCGCGCGGCCTCGGCGGCATCGAAGAGCGAGAGGAAGCCCGGCCAGTCGCCGGCGATGACCTGCGCCAGCATCTCTTCGCCCGCCCGCGCGCGGGTTTCGACCATCTTGTCGAGCCGCGCGAGCATCGCGAGGCCGAGGCGGCTGTCGATGCGGCGGCGTTTAGTGAGGCTGCGGTCCTCCTCGCGCATCACGGTGGTCATCTCGTCATGCCCCCAGATCGCGCGGTCGAGCAATTCGTCGACGAGCCGCCCGCGCGCGATCAGCACCGCCGCCGCGCAGCCGAGCCGGAACGCCGCGCCCTCGGGCCGCTGCTTGAGCTGATAGACGGCGGACGGCGACATGCAGACCTTCGCCGCGGAGATCTTCACCGAGCCGTTGGTGGCGAAGGCCTCCAGAAACGCGCGCTGGAGCAAGGGCGTCCAGTGATAGCTGGACGGGGCGGGGATATCGGCGGGGTTGTAGGGGGATTCGTCCATCGGTTCGTCCTTTTGGTCAGGTGAAACTGATCGAATGAACCATATGGGTGAATTGTAGGAAAGGCGTTAAAGTGCAGGGCGCTTCTAGGGCTATCTCCACAATGAAATTTTCTATCGTGAACATTCGACGCGCGATGCTAAATGGACATCGGGAATTGAGGGGAATCGATCTTTTGTGACTCTGGAGACTTTGAAAGACGCCGTTCGGAATATTGGGAAGCGCTTTCCAGATCGCGAAGAGCGTGCACGTCGATTATTTATAACTGAACGAGCAGCATCCCTGCACAAGAGGGAGGATGTCGAATTCTCGATAAAAACTGATATATCGAGATTCTTGGACATTCCGTACTCTTCTGTTAGCTTCTGTGGGTCAGGACAACTCGGCTTTAGCGTTCATAAGAATAAGCTGTTTGAGCCAGGGGTTTCCGATTTGGATGCCGCGTGCATCGATCCATACCTCTTTCAACGCGCGTGGATGGATGTCATCACGACAACCCGTGCGTTTAGCGACCTCACCAAATTCGGGACGGCAGGTTCAGGTCGGGTCGACCTTCTTCGGGATCAGATCGTACGAAGAGGGATGATAAGGGTCGATGCGATGCCTCTTTCCGACCTATCTAGGAAGTGGAGCACATTCCAGGGCGAGTTGAGCAGAAAGCATACAGCGCTCTACAGGAACGTTACGATTGCAATTTATATAAATGAGTATGCGTTTTGCTGGAAGCAAGATAGCGCACTCAATACCCTGATGAGGTAAGAGATGCAGAACGAATTGAAATATACTGTTAGGTCTAGAGAGATCGTTGATTTGGCGGCAGCGATGAAGAATGCTTCTTTGACACTGTCTCCGTACTTCCAAAGAAATTTGGTTTGGCGAGATGCTCATCGGAGAGACTTCATCGACACCATCTTAAAGGGGTATCCGTTTCCTCAGATATTCCTGGCTCGCGGACCGATTGACGTCGAGAACATGACGGCGAGTCAAGCCGTCGTAGATGGTCAGCAGAGGTTGAATGCTATCCGCGATTTTATCGATGGGAAGCTTGATGTAGGTGGCAAGTTATTTAAAGAATTAGACCCTAAGAAAAAAGAAGAGTTTCTAAAATACGAGGTTGCAGTTATTGACTTTGATCTTGATGCCGGTGATGAGCGATTGAAAGATGTTTTTCATCGTTTGAATAGAACTTACTACGCTCTTTCCGCTATTGAAAAACTTGCTTCTGAATATTCTGCATCAGAGTTTCTTCTGGTTGCCCGTGCTCTGGCAGGGGAAATCCTTAAAGACGTGCCGGCGATTGAAGAGTTGGAGGGTGTTGTCAACGTTGACGCGGCCAATCCAATTGCCGAGAACGTTTTTAGCCGCGATCCTGGGATTGATGATGCGACATGGGCATGGATCGTACAACAGGCAGAAGGACCATTTTCCAATTTAATAAGACGAAATCCGGTATTCACACCGTTCGAGTTTGATCGAAAGGTGCCTCTCATGTTCGTGCTGAACGTCATGAGCACTTATCTCACTGGATACTACAATAGGAATGATAGGGTTCGGATGTTTTTAGAAGACAGATCGGACAATTTTCCGGAAAAAGAAGAGATTTTGAAACAGGTTAATGAAACTGCTGAATATATAGACGAAATGAATTTCGCTGAAAATTCGATTTGGTGGAACAAGGCAAATTTCTTTTCTATTGTAGCGGAATTAGGCCGAGTGCCCGCACTCCGCGCTCAATCGCCGCAGGTCTCCGCTGACAAGCTCAATGCTTTTGCGGCAAACCTGTCTAGCGACTACGCGTTGGCCGCACGCGAGGCAGTGAACGGAAAAGCTCAGCGCGAATTTAGAGGGCTGAAAGTGCGAGAAGCGCTAGAGGGATAGAGAACTGCTGACGGCTGGATCACGGTTTTGCGCCAACGTCATCCCTCAGCCCCGTTCGCCGCCGACAAAATCGCCCGCACACTCGCCGTCGCCACGTCCGTATCCAGTCCGCAGCCGAACAGGCTTTTCCCGTCCGCCGTGCGGCATTCGACATAGGCTGCGGCCTGCACGTTGCTGCCCTGGCCGATCGCGTGCTCGCTATAGTCGACGATGTCGAGCAGCGGGCCGCCGCTCTCGGCGAGGGCGGCGACGACGCTCGACATCAGGCCGTTGCCGCGGCCGCTGACGCTGCGTTCGGTGCCGTCGATGGTGAGCTTGCCGGCGAAGATGCGGTCGGCGCCGCTATGCGTTTCGGCCCAGTCGACGAGTTGGAAGCGCTTGGCTTCGCTGGCGAGATAGGTGCGCTCGAACGCCTGCCAGATGTCGTCGGCGCCGAGTTCGCGGCTCGTTTCGTCGGCGACAGCCTGGACGACGTGGCTGAAGCTCGCCTGCATTTTCTTGGGCAGTTTCAGGCCCTTGTCCTGTTCGAGCACCCACGCGACGCCGCCCTTGCCCGACTGGCTGTTGACGCGGATCACCGCTTCGTAGCTGCGGCCTAAATCGGCGGGGTCGATCGGGAGGTAGGGGACTTCCCATTTTTCGTCATTCTGGCGTTCGCGCGCGGCGAAGCCTTTCTTGATCGCGTCCTGATGGCTGCCCGAGAAAGCGGTGTAGACCAGCTCGCCGCCATAGGGGTGGCGTGGGTGGACGGGCAAATTGTTGCAATATTCGACCGTCTGGATGACCTCGTCGATGTTCGAGAAGTCGAGTTCGGGGTCGACGCCCTGCGTGTACATGTTGAGCGCGACGGTGACGAGGCAGGTGTTGCCGGTGCGCTCGCCATTGCCGAACAGGCAGCCCTCGACGCGGTCGGCGCCCGCGAGCAGGCCGAGTTCGGCCGCCGCGACGCCGGTGCCGCGGTCGTTGTGGGTGTGCAAGGATATGATCGCGCGGTCGCGGTTCGGCAGGTTCTTGCCGAAATATTCGATCTGGTCGGCGTAGATGTTCGGCGTCGCCGCCTCGACCGTCGCGGGCAGGTTGAGGATGATCGGGTTTTCGGCGGTCGGCTGGAGGATGTCCATCACCGCTTCGCAGCAGGCGATGCTGAAATCGAGCTCGGCGGTCGAGAAGGTTTCGGGGCTGTATTCGAAGCGCCAGTTCGTTTGCGGGAGGCGCGCGGCATTGTCGCGGAGCTGCTTCGCGCCCTCGATCGCGATCGCCTTGATCTCGTCCATCTCCATGCCGAAGACGATCTTGCGCCACGCGGGGCTGACCGCGTTGTAGACGTGGACGATCGCGGTCTTTGCGCCCGCGAGGCTGTCGAAGCTGGTGCGGATCAGGTCGGCGCGGCTCTGCGTCAGCACCTGCGGCGTGACGTCGTCGGGGATGCGGCCCGAGCGGACGAGGTTCTGGATATAGTCGAAATCGGTCGCGCCGCTGGCGGGGAAGCCGACCTCGATCTCCTTGAACCCGCTCTTGACGAGCAGGTCGAAGAAGCGGGTCTTCTTTTCGGCGTCCATCGGGTCGATCAGCGACTGGTTGCCGTCGCGCAGGTCGGTGGAGAGCCAGATCGGCGCGCTCGTGGTGACGCGGGAGGGCCATTCGCGGTTCGTCAGCGGAACCTGCGGGAAGGCCGAATATTTGACCGAGGGGTCGCGGAGCATGGTCATGGAAAAACTTCTTCTGCTGTCGGTTGCTATGCTGTGTCGATCGGACCCTTGAGCGGGTGGCCGCGACTAGCGCGCAGCCAGTGTCACGCCCAAGGGCGTGTAAGTCGCAGAAGAAGAAGGGCGTTGCCGCGCATGGCCGACCCCATGATGCAAAATGCCCTGCGATGCAAGGGGGAGGTGCGGAAATTTCGTGGGATGGGTGCGACATCCACCCTCATCATTCCCGCGAAAGCGGGAACCCAGATGCACCGTTCGCTCGCTGGGTTCCCGCTTGCGCGGGAATGACGAGAGGTTTGTGGCCTTATTGTTTCTCGAATGCCGCGTGGATTTCGAGTTCGACTTCGTCGCCGACCATCGGGACGCCGAAGCCGAGGCCGAAGTCGCTGCGGCGGATCGTCGCTTCGGCTTCGAAGCCGACGGTCTGCTTGCCGCCCATCGCGCCGGCGCCGTGGAAATCGACGTCGAGCGTCACCGGGCGGGTGATGCCGTTGAGGGTGAGGTCGCCGGTGACCTTTGCCTCGTCGCCGTCGTCATCGAGGACGACGCGGGTCGAGACGAAGCGGGCGTCGGCGGGGGCGGGGCCGAAGAAATCGGGCTTGGCGCCGTCCTTGCCGGGGCGGAGCAGGTGGGCGGTGAGGCCCGCGCTCGCGGTGGTGACCTTGGCGATCGGGATCGTCACGTCGACCTTGGCCGCCGCGGGCTTGGCGGGATCGAGGACGAGCGTGCCGGTGACGTCGCCGAAAATGCCGGTGTAGTTGCTGAAGCCGAGGTGATCGAGTTTCCAGACGACCATCGTGTGGTTGGGATCGGCGGCATAGGTGCCCGCGGTGACGCGGCTCCGGTCTGGGGCGCCGGGCGCGCTCGCGGGCGGCTGGGCGATGACGGCGGGCACCGCGATCGCGGCGAGCAGGATAGCGGCGAGGGGAGCGAAGCGGCGCATGGGGGAACCTCCTGTCTTGGGGGAGGCGCAGGCTAGGCGAATGACAGGGGCAGCGTCAATTCTGTGCGGCGGCGGCGCCGTTTTTCGCGGCGCCCATCGCGCGGCGTTCGGCGAACCATTGGCGGAGCGCGGCGGCGGTGCAGCCGGTGTAGCCGTAGCTGCCGACTGGCGAGCAACTGTTCGGGCGGCTCGCCGCGGCGGCCCCGTAGCTATTGCCCTCGACCGCCGAAGCCCAGGAGCCGCCGCCGACCGAAGTATCCTCTTCCTTGTGGCGCAGCGCCTTGGGGACGCGATAGCGGTCGGATTCGGGCTGCTGCGCGCAGACGACGATCTCGTCCTCCTTCGGTTCGGGGCAGGGTTCGTTGCCATAGGTATAGAGAACCGACACGCGTTCGGGAGGAGAGCCGGTCTGGGCCAGATCCTCGTCCTGCGCGTGCGCCGGCGCGGCGAGAGCGAGGAGGAGAAGCCAAAACGGGGTGGGTCTTTTCATCGCGTGCATTCCCTGACGACCATCCCCTGCGGGCCGGTATAGGCCGCGAAGATGAACCTCAGCCGAATTGGGGGCATCGGTAGACATTCCCGCTTCGTCATTCCGGGCTTGACCCGGAATCCCGCTTTTTCGGTGCTTGGCATATCCGGGTAGCGGGACCCCGGATCAAGTCCGGGGTGACGAAAGAAAATGGGGGCAGCGCTATCGGAGATCGTCGAGCGATGTCGCGATCGCCCCCCACACCTGCGCCAGTTCATCGGGCACGATGCCATAGGGGGGCATGACGTAGACGGTGTTGCCGAGCGGGCGGAGGAGGACGCCGCGGTCGCGGTAATGGGCGATCAGGCGGGGAGCGAGGGCCGAGAGATAGCCCGAATCGGGAGCGACGATGTCGAAGGCGGCGATGGTGCCGAGGCGGCGGGGACTGGCGACGCGCGGGTCGGAGGCGAGCATGCCGAGGTGCGCGGCCTGCGCGTCGGCGAGGGCGTCGATGCGTTGCTGGACCGGCTCGTCGCGCCAGATGTCGAGATTGGCGACCGCGGCGGCGCAGGCGATCGGGTTTGCGGTGTAGCTGCTCGAATGATAGAAGGTCTTCGCGCGGTCGGTCGAGAGATGCGCGGCGAAGATCGGCTCGCTGCACAAGGTCACCGCGAGCGGGATCGCGCCGCCGGTCAGCCCCTTCGACAGGCAGACGATATCGGGGATCACCCCCGCCTGATCGCAGGCGAAGCGCGTGCCGGTGCGGCCCCAGCCGGTCATCACCTCGTCGGCGATGAAGAGGACGCCGTGGCGCGCGCAGATCGCGCGCATTTCGGCGAGCACCCACGCGGGATAGATCAGCATGCCCCCGGCGCCGAGGATCAAGGGTTCGACGATGAAGGCGGCGGGTTTCTGTGCACAAGCGGCTTCGAGCGCATCGAAGGCCGCCTGCTCCTGCCCCTCGTGCGGGAAGGGGATGGTGCCGACGTCGAACAGCAAGGGCTGCCACGCGCGGTTGTAGACGCCGCGCTCGCCGACCGACATCGCGCCGATCGTGTCGCCGTGATAGCTGTGCTCCATCACCAGGATGCGGCTGCGGTCCTCGCCGATGTTGAACCAATAGCCGAGCGCCATCTTGAGCGCGACCTCGACGCTGGTCGAGCCCGAGTCCGAAAAGAAGACGCGGGTGAGCGGATCGGGGGTGATGCGGATCAGTTCGGCGGCGAGGGTTTCGGCGGGTTCGTGGGTCCAGCCCGCGAAGATGAGCTGGTCGAGCTTTTCCGACTGGTCGCGGATCGCGGCCATGATGCGCGGGTGGGCGTGGCCATGGGTAGTGACCCACCAGCTCGAGATGGCGTCGATCCAGTATCGGCCGTCGGTGCCGTAGAGCCGCGCGCCCTCGCCGCGGGCGATCAGCGGGATCGGCTCGCCGAGGCCGTGCTGGGTGAAAGGGTGCCAGATGGGGGACGGGTGGGTTAGCGTCATCGTCTGCGTTCGTCCTTCCCGCGAAAGACGAACCCAGTGGCAGCCTTGCCGGACGAATGCCACCCCATGGCAGGATTTTATCGTTCGTCATCCCGGCGAAGGCCGGGATGACGATTCAAGAGAGGCGAATGAGTTGATCGAACCCTAGATGCGGAAGCTCAGCGTGCCGCCGATGGTTCTGAACGCTTCGGGCATGACGATCTTGGAATAGCCGTCGGGATTGATCACGCCCGCGGCATAGGGCGCGTAGAAGCGCTTATCGAGCAGGTTGCGCGCATAGAGGCCGACCCGCCAGCTGCCGTCCGCCGCGCCGAATCCGATGGTGCCGTTGAGCAGGCCATAGGAGGGGATTTCGGCTTTCGGATCGCCGATCACGGCCTGGGTCTTCGTGCGCCACGCCCAATTGACCGCGGCGTCGATCGCCATGTCGCCGCCGATCGCCTGCTTGTAATCCGCGCGCAGGATATACGACCATTTCGGCGCGTTGGGCAGGCGGAAACCGCGATAATTGGCGACGGTCGTCGTCGTGCCGGGAAGGACGTAGCAGCCCTCGCCGACCACCGGCGACATCGGCTGGCCCGGATAGCATTGCCCGTCATAGTCGCGGAACGTCGCGTCATTATATGATCCGCTGGCCGAGAGGCGCAGCGCCGGGGTCACGCGAAACCCCGTTTCGACCTCGATGCCGCGCGCGCGCAGCAGCCCGGCGTTCGACAGATAGAAGGCCGGCGGGGTGATCGTGATGTCGAAGGTCTGGGCCTGGAAATTGCGATAGTTCGACCAATAGGCGGCGATGTTGAAAGTGCCTTTCCCGTCGAGAAAGCTGCTCTTGAGGCCGATTTCCCAGCTCTTCACCGTTTCGGGGCGGACCTCGCGAATGATGCCCGCCGTGCCGTCGATCGCCGGGCCCTTGAAGCCCGTCGACCAGGTTGCATAGAGCATCAGGTCGCGGCTGGGTTCGAACTGCACGCCGACCTTGCCCGACACATTGTCGGCCTTCACCGTGCCGTCATAATCGGGCAGGGTGCTGAGCGCGTAGGCCGGGAAGGGCAGCTTCGACACGACGAGCGTCCCGTGGTTCCGGTCGTTGGTGTAGCGTAGTCCGCCGATCAGCTTGACGGCGTCGGTCAGCGCGAAAGTGACATTGCCGAAGGCGGCGAGACTGCGCACCTTGTTCGTCGCGTCGCGGCGGCCGCCGCCGACCACGACAGGCACCCCGAACAGGCCGTAATAATTGCCATATTGGGTCGCGTAGCCGCCGTTCTCGGTCTGGTAATAATAGAGGCCGAGCACATATTCGAGGCGCTGGCCGCCGGGCGAGGTGAGGCGAAGCTCCTGCGTGAACTGGTGGCTGTCGACGCCGCCGTCGCTGTTGTTGAAGACGTTCGCGGGCGAGGCGTCGATGTCGGAGAGCTGGAGCGTCTTGAGCTTGCGGTAGGCGGTGATCGAGGTCAGCGTGTGATCGCCGATGCCGGCGTTGATCTCGAGCGAACCCGCGTAGAGCGAAGTGTCCGCGGTCCAGTCGCCATCCATATAGCTTTTATAGACGTTCGGACCCGGCTTTTCGGCAAAGCCGGCAAATTGCGAATTGAACAGGGCGCTGGTTCCGAGCGACTGGATGATCTGGCCGTCGCGCGCGAACGCGGTCTGATATTCGCCCGACAGGAGGAAGGAGAGATTGTCCGACGGTTCCCAGAGCAGCTTGGCGCGGATGCCGTTGTTGCGGCGGTCGCCCACCGCGCGCCCCGGCGTCAGCACATAGGGAATCGCGCCGTCCTGTCCGTTGCTGTACCCCGACAGGCGCAGGGCGATCGTCTGGCCGAGCGGAATATTGGCGCTGGCCTGCACGACGCGGTCGTTCCGCTCGCCATATTTGAGATCGAGCGAAAAGGAGGCGTCGTCCATGCGCGGCTTTTTCGTGACGACCTGGATCACCCCGGCGCTCGAATTCTTACCGAACAGCGTACCCTGCGGGCCGCGCAGCACTTCGATGCGTTCGATGTCGGCAAAGCCGGTCGAGCCGGGGTCGCGCGACAGGCCGATGACGACCCCGTCGATCACCAGGCCGACGGTCTGTTCGACGCCGCTGTCATAGGTCTGGGTGCCGACGCCGCGGATCTGGTAGCCGCCGCCGTTCGACACGGGATTGGTCGCGGAGAAGGTGATGTTCGGGGCGAGATACTGGATGTCGCTGACTTCCTTCAGTCCCGACTGCGCCAGGCTTTCCCCCGAAACCGCGGTCACCGACAGCGGGACGTCCTGCAATCGCTCCTCGCGCCGCGTCGCGGTGACGATGATCTCGTCGCCGGTGGGCGCCGCGCCGGGCTTCGCGTCCTGCGCCCATAAAGGTGTCGCAGGCAGCGCGACCGCCGCAACCGAAGCGAGCCAAATGCGCCGCGCGCCAAATCGAACCATGATAACCTCCCCAACAAGGCGCTCGCGGCGCCGATGCCGCTTGATAGGCCTGTAAGATAAAAGCAGTCAAGACCGCTTGTAAGTTGTTGCCCGGATGATAGGATGATGCGGTGATATGGGGAGGAATGTTTCATGAAATCTTTTGTTTTCATGCCGTTGGTTCTGGCTTCGACCCCGCTTGCGGCCGCGGGGCCCGTGCCTGCGGTCGGCGTCCTGGCCGATCCGTGCGCGGCCTTGCCGCCGATGCCCGCGATCGTCGCCGATTATCTGGCGCGTGCGCAGGCCGCGCTCGCGGCGGGCGAGCCGCTGCCGCCGCGTTCGGAGGAGGGCATGGCTATCTATACGAAATGGCAGCAGGATTTGCTGCTCGCCGACTTTGCGGGCGAGTGCCGTTACGCCGCCGCGAATCGCGATCTGCCGCCCGCGACCCCGAACCGGACCGTCTTCCTCGGCGATTCGATCACCGAATTATGGCTGCGCGAACAGCCGGACTTCTTCACCGGCGACCGCATCGATCGCGGGATCAGCGGCCAGACGACCACCCAGATGCTCGCGCGCTTTCGCGCCGATGTGATCGATCTGAAGCCGCGCGTCGTCCATATCATGGCGGGCACCAACGACATTGCCGGGAACGGCGGGCCGACGTCGCTCGACCGGATCGAGGCGAATATCCGCACGATGATCGACCTGGCCGAAGCGCACGGGATCGAGGTCGTGCTGGGCTCGGTGCTGCCCGCGCGGCGTTTCGACTGGCGGCCCGACATCGCGCCGGTCGAAGCGATTACGGCGCTGAACGAACGGCTTCGGGCGCTCGCCACGGAAAAGAAGCTGGTCTTCGCCGACTATCATGCCGCGCTCGATGACGGCGGGCAGGGGCTGGCAAAAGCGCATTCCGAAGACGGCGTTCACCCGAACGCCGCCGGCTATGCCGTCATGCGCCCGGTCGCCGAGCGCGCGCTGGCGTCGGCGGCGTCATAGGCGGCCGAGGTGGCGATAGGCCGAACCGATGGCGGCGATCACCCGGTCCGCCGGCGTCTCCTCTTCCTCGATGAAGGCATAGCGAACGCCCGCTGCGGTCATCGCCCGCACCACGGCCGCGAAGTCGACGACGCCTTCGCCGATCGGCGCGGTCGGCGGAATGCGGTCGACGGCCGGCTCGATCGGGCCGCGCCAATCCTTGAGATGCGCGAGGCTCGCGCGGCGGCCGAGGCGTTGGAGATAGGGGAGCGGATCGACTCCAGCAGCAATGGTGTTGCCGACGTCGAGCTCGAAATCGACGAACGCGGGGTCGCAGCGTTCGATCATGTCGTCGAACGCATAGCGTCCGTCGAAGCGCAGGAAGTCGAGGCCGTGGGTGTGGTAGGCGAAGCGCATTCCGGCGCTCTGGACCTTGCCGCCGATGGCGTTGAAGCGGTCGGCGGTGCGCAGGAAGTCATCGCGCGTCAGCGCGGCGATCGCGTCGCGAAAAGGGTTGTCGGACTTGCCGACCAGCGCCCGGTAGGCCGGAACGAGCGGCACCGGCGCGACGGCATAATCCATGCCGATCCCGGCGCATTGCGCGATCAGCCGGTCGATCTCCGCATCGTCCATGTCGGCGCGCAGCGCATGGGCGCCGACCGCGACGAGGCCATTGTCGGCCAGCGTCCTGCGAATGGCGGCGGCGTCCCGGTCGTAGAAGCCCGCGAATTCGACATGGCGGACGCCGGTTTCGGCAATGGCGGCCAGCGTGGCCTCGAAATCCTTCGCGAGCAGCTCGCGCGCCATGTAGAGCTGGACCCCGATGACCGGCCTGGGCGAAGCCGCAACGACGCCCCGGGGAAGCATCGCGGCGGCCGCGGCGGCGGCAAGAAAGTGACGGCGTTCGATCATCGCGTGCTCCTTTATGCTTGTCATGATCCTATGGCGCACATATGTTACGGTCAATACTGCTTGTAAGTGTGGAGTGGATGGATGGCCGAGAAAGTGCGCCGACGGACACAGGCGGAAAGAAGCGCAGGCACGCGGGACGCGTTGCTGACGGCGGCGATCGATGCGCTGCACGCGCATGGCTATGCGGCGGCGTCGACGATGCTGGTCGCCGAAAAGGCGGGTGTCAGCCGGGGGGCGATGCTCCACCAGTTTCCGACCAAGGCCGATTTGATGACCTTTGTGGTCGAGGCGGTCTTCGAGCAGGAAGTGCGGCACTATCGCGACTATCTGAAAGACATCGACGATCCGCAGCAGCGGCTGCTCGCCTATCCCGACATGGCGTGGGAGGTTCTGAGCCGGCCGTCGGGCGTCGCGGTGCTTGAGATATTGCAGGGTTCGCGCAGCGACCCCCAGCTTTGCGAGAAGCTTGCGCCGGTCCAGGCGCGGATCGAACGCGAAGCGCTGGATTTCACGCACCTTGCCGCACCGGGGGATGCGCGCGGCGCGATGGCGCTGATGCGGCTCGTCGTCTGGGCCATTCGCGGCCTGTCGGTCGCGCAGGTTCTGGCCCCCGCACCGGGCAGCATCCGCGATTCGGTGAAGGTGCTCAAGCGATTGATGGAGGCGGGCCTCCAGACCGGCGTCCTGTCGGTAGAGCCGGAAAAAACCACATAACAGGAGAGGGAAATGGGACGCGCCATGTCCACCGCCATCATGGCGGTTGCCACGATTATTGCCACGCCGGTGACGGCCAAACAGGCGGACGGAATGACCAAGCAGCAGGAAAAAGCGGCGGACGATCGCGCCGTGGCGATCGTCGATGCGATGACGCTCGACGAGCAGATGTCGCTGACCAAATCGGTGTCGGGCGGCAGCCTGCTCGACCTCGGCATTCCGCTGCCGCCCTTCATTCCCGAAGCGATGCGGCAGCCGAAGCCCGAGGGCGCGATCGGCACCGCCGGTTTCGTGCCCGCGGTCGAGCGTGTCGGCTTCCCGGCGCTCCATCTCGGCGATGCGAGCCTGGGGGTTGCCGATATCGGCTATCTGCGTCCCGGGCAGGAATCGACGGCGCTGCCCGCGACGCTGTCGCTCGCGGCGACCTTCGATCCCGCGATGGCGCGCGAGGCGGGGCGGCTGATCGGCGCCGAAGCCTTTGCAAAGGGCATCAACGTGATGCTCGCCGGCGGCGTCAATCTGGCGCGCGAACTGCGGAACGGGCGCAACTTCGAATATCTTGGCGAGGATCCGCTGCTCGCGGGAGTGCTCGTCGGCGAACAGATCGCCGGGATACAGGACCGCCACGTCGCCTCGACGATCAAGCATTTCACGCTGAACCCGCAGGAGAGCGGGCGCTTCGTCTATGATGCGCGGATCGACGAAGCGGCGCTGCGCGAATCCGATCTGCTGGCCTTCGAGATCGGCATCAAGCGCGGCCGGCCCGCATCGGTCATGTGCGCCTATAACAAGGTGGGCGGCACCTATGCGTGCGAGAATGCCCATCTGATGCGCGATGTGCTGAAGGGCGACTGGGCCTATCCGGGCTGGGTCATGTCCGACTGGGGCGCTGTGCACAGCCTTGCGCCGTCGATCGCGGCGGGGCTCGACCAGCAGTCGCCGCAGGACAAGGATTATTTCGCGGACCTCCCCGCCGCCGTGAAAGCGGGTCAGGTCGAAGCGGCGCGGGTGCGCGACATGGCGCTGCGCATCGTCCGCTCGATGGCGCGGGTCGGGGCGCTCGATCATCGCGCGGTGCCCGGCGGCGCGATCGACCGCGAAGCGCATAGCGCGCGGGCGCAGGCGATGGCCGAGGCGGGGATGGTCCTGCTCAAGAACGACGGCATCCTTCCGCTCGCGGCGACGGCGAAATCGATCGTCGTCATCGGCCGCCACGCCGACAAGGGCGTGCCGATCGGCGGCGGATCGTCGCAGGTCATCCCGTGGGGCGGCGTCTATCGCGACGCGCCCGGCGCCAATCCGCTGTCGGCGCTGCTCGCGCCGAGCTATGGGCTCTCCTCGCCGCTGAAGGCGCTCGAGGCCGCGTTGCCGGGCACTCCGATCAGCTTCGACGACGGCAGCGACGCGGCGCGCGCGGCCGAAGCGGCGAAGAAGGCCGAGCTGGTCGTCATCTATGCGGTCAAGCCCGAGATGGAGGGTATCGACCACGCCGATTTCTCGCTCCCCGATGGACAGGATGCGATGATCGATGCCGTCGCCACCGCCAATCCCCGGACGGTCGTTGTTCTTCAGACGGGCAATCCGGTTGCCATGCCGTGGCTGGACAAGGTCGGCGGGGTGCTCGAAGCCTGGTTCTCGGGCCAGCGCGGCGGCGAAGCGATGGCGGCGATCCTGACCGGGAAAAGCGCGCCGCAGGGACGGCTGCCGATCAGCTTTCCGGCCAGCGCCGAGCAGCTTCCGCACAAGACGGTCGTCGGTTACGATCCGGCAAAGCAGCGGCCGCTGGGGATCGGGGTTCAATATGATCCCTTCCCGATCGACTATGTCGAGGGGAGCGACATCGGCTATCGCTGGTTCGAGCGAACCGGCGCGAAGCCGCTCTTTCCCTTTGGTTACGGGCTGACCTACACCAGTTTCGATTATGGCGGCCTTGAGTCTCGCGGCGGCAAGGCGCTGAGTGTCACGGCGCGTATCACCAATACAGGGACGCGCGAAGGGACCGAGGTCGCGCAGCTCTATGTCGCGGCGCCGGGTCGTACGCATCGATTGGCGGGCTGGGCAAAGGTCAGCCTCAAGCCCGGCGAAAGCCGCGTCGTGACGATCGACGCCGATCCCTGGCTGCTTCTGTCCTATGACGCCGCCGCCGGGCGTTGGACGCGGCCGCAGGGCGACTATCGCTTCTTCGTCGGCAAATCGGCGGGCGAGCCGATGCTGACCGGCAGCGCGGTCCTGACCGCCGCCGCCGAAGACCGGGCGCGCTGACCCGTGCGGCGCCTGTCGATCGCGGCCTTGCTGTTCGCGGCAACCGCGCAGCCCGTCACGGCGCAGGAGGTTGCGACCGCCGAAGGCCGGGTAAGCGGCGCGGCGGAGGAGGGCGCCGAGGTCTTCAAGGGGGTGCCGTTTGCCGCGCCGCCGGTCGGCGACCTGCGCTGGCGGCCGCCACAGCCCGTGGCCCCCTGGCAAGGCGTGCGCGCGGCGACGCGGTTCGGGCATGACTGTATGCGACCGGCGGCCGATCCGGCGTTCGAGCCCTCGGAAGACTGCCTTTATCTGAACGTCTGGCGTCCGGCCGGCGCGGTGACCGGAAAGCGGCCGGTGATCGTCTGGATCCATGGCGGTGCCTTCGTGTCGGGGTCGAATGTTCCGGCCGAGGCCTCGGGCGCTGCCTTCGCGCGCGACGGCGTGGTCTTCGTCGCGCCGAATTACCGGCTGGGGCGCTTCGGCTTTTTCGCGCACCCGGCGCTGTCCGCCGAACGGCCCGATGAGCCGAAGGGCAATTACGGCTATCTCGACCAGATCGCGGCGCTGCAATGGGTGCAGCGCAATATTGCCGCGTTCGGCGGCGACCCGGACAATGTGACGATCATGGGGGCATCGGCGGGCGGCGAGTCGGTGCTCGCGTTGGCGGCCTCCCCGCTCGCGCAGGGCCTGTTCCGGCGGGTGATCGCGCAGTCGGGCGGCGGGCGCACCCAATTGCTCGGCGCGCAGATGCTGTCGGCGGACAGCGAGGCGCATCCTTCGGCCGAGAAGATCGGGGTTGCCTTCGCGGCGAGCGTCGGCATCGCGGGCGATGACGCGGCGGCGCTCGAACGGCTGCGCGCGCTGCCCGCCGAAAAGATCGCGGGCAATCTGACCGCGCTCGGCATGGTGTTCCTGGGCGAGCGGAGCCGCTTTTCGGGGCCGATCGTCGATGGCCGTATCGTCACCGCACAGCCCGCCGAAGCACTGAAAGTCGCCCCGCCGCTGCCGGTGATCGTCGGATCGGACGAGGCCGACCTCGGCCTCAATCGCGCGACGTCGAAGGATGCGGCCTTTGCGGCGTTCGGGCCGCGTGCCGACGAAGCGCGCGCCGCCTATGATCCCGCCGGCACCGCGACGCTCGATGACATCAACGGCATGATCGGCCGCGACCGGACGATGATCGAGCCCGCGCGGCTCGTCGCGCGCACGGTCGCGGCGAACGGCAAGCCCGCCTGGCTGTTTCGCTTTTCCTACGTCGCCGAAGCGCAGCGCGGCAAGCCGACCAAGGGCGCCGAACATTCAAGCGAGGTCGTCTATACGTTCGACACGCTGGGCGCGCTGCTGGGCGACAAGGTGAGTGCGACCGATGCGGAGGTCGCGTCCACGATGCATCGTTATTGGGTGAATTTCGCCCGCACCGGCGACCCCAATGGCGCCGGCCTGCCGTCGTGGACGCCAGTTACCGCAGCCGCCGACCCGCTGCTGGACTTTCAGGCCGACGGGCGGGCGGTGGTCAAGGCCGATCCGTGGAAAGCGCGCCTCGATGTGACCGAGGCGCAGGCCGAAGCCGCGAACTGATCGAACAAAGGGGAATGCGGGGATGAGATATTTTGGAGCGCTGGCCGCCGCGCTGGTCGCCGTCCCCTGTCATGCGGCGCCCGCGCTGATGCCGCTGCCGGTGGCGGTGGTTCCGAACGGCACCGGGGTGCTGCGGGTGGAAGGGCCGCTGAAAGCCGAATGGCAGGGGTGCGGCGATGCGGCGGTGCTCGATCGCGCCGCCGCCCGGCTCGGCAGCGACGTGCTGCGGCAGACGGGGCTGATCCTCGATCCCGCGAAGCCGGTGCCGGTGCGCGCGACCTGCCGGTCGGCGCAGGACGGCGCCGATCGCGGCGAAGCCTATCGCCTGACCGTGGAGAGCGGGGGCGTCGTCATCGATGCCGACGGCCCCACCGGCGTGCTGCGCGCCTATGCGACCCTGCGGCAACTCGCGGGGCTTTCGCCCTCGGGCATCGCCATTGCGCATCAGTCGATCGCCGACGCGCCGCGCTTTGCCTGGCGCGGGGTGATGCTCGACCCCGCGCGGCATTTCCTGTCGGTTGCGACGATCAAGCGGCAGATCGACGCGATGGAGCGGCTGAAGTTCAATACGCTTCACCTCCACCTGTCGGACGATCAGGGTTTTCGCGTCGAAAGCCGGCGCTATCCGAGGCTCAACGCCGACGGTGAATTTTACCGGCAATCGGAGATTCGCGACCTCGTTGCCTATGCGGCCGATCGCGGTATCCGCATCGTTCCCGAATTCGACGTCCCCGGCCACAGCCGCGCATTCGTCACCGCCTATCCCGAGGTCGGCACCGTTTCGAAGACGATGTTCCTTGGCCAGCCCGAGGTCGCGCTCAACCCGGCATCGGAGGAAACCTACCGCTTTCTGGAACGCCTGTTCGGCGAGATGGCGCCGCTGTTTCCCGACCCGCATTTCCATATCGGCGGCGACGAGGTTTCCCGGACGGTCTGGGCCGATGCGGAGGATGTGAAGGCGCTGATGGCGCGCGAAAATCTGGCCGACAGCAAGGCGGTCGAGGCCTATTTCCTGCGCCGCGCGGCGGCTATCGTGCGCCGGCTCGGCAAGACGGTCATCGGATGGGAGGAAGTGTCGGACGCGGGACTCCCCAAGGACAGCATCGTCCAGGCCTGGCAGGCGTCGAACGCGATGGCGGACGCGACCGCGAAGGGGCAGCGGACGATCGTGTCGGCGGGCTATTACCTCAACCTGCTGATGCCCGCCGATTATCATTATGGCATCGATCCCGCGGCGACCGCCGCGGCCGGGCTGACGCCCGACCATGCCAAGGCGCTGCGCGGACTCTCTCCGCTGCTCGCGAATGTCGTCACTGACGCGCTGGTCGATTTTCCGCGCGCGCCGCTGTCGGCCGAGCAGGAAAAATGGCTGATCGGGGCCGAGGCGCCGCTGTGGGGCGAGATCGCGACCGACGAGCTGATCGACCATCATCTGTGGCCGCGCGCCGCCGCGCTGGCCGAGCGATTCTGGTCGCCGGCCAGCACGACCGATACCGCCGACATGTACCGGCGGCTCGCGGTCGTGTCGGCGCAGCTCACGGTCAGCGGGCTCGACGATCGGGCGACCCGGCAGCGGATCGCCGCCCGGATCGCGCCCGACGACGATGGCGCGGTGGCCGGTCTGCTGGCGATCACCGGGCCGGTCCGCAACATGGCGCACGATCATCGCATCAAGGCGATGCTCGCGGGCCAGCGTATCGTCCAGCCCTTGAACGCCCTTGCCGACGCGGCGCCCGTCGACAGCCTGGTCGCGCGGCGGTTTGCAGAGGAGGCGAAGCGCTATGTCGGCGGCGAGCGCGCGCTCGGTGCGCCGCTGCGCGCGCAGCTCAGCGATTGGCGGAATCTGGAAGCGCGCTTCACGGCGCTCGCGGCCGGCAACCCGATGCTGGAGCCGGCGCGTCCGACCGCCGCTTCGATCGCAGCGGCGGCGACGACGGGTCTCGAGGCGCTCGACGCGTTGGAGGCGGGGAAGCCGTTGCCCGCCGCGCAGGCGCAAAAGGCGAAGGACCTGCTGGCGCGACTGGAAGCGGAGGAAGCGGCCTCGTGGCGGCCGTTCGATTCCTTCCTGCGCCCGCAGCCCGCCGCCGACCTGATCGTGAAGATCGGGCCGGGGGTCAGCGCGCTGGTGGACGCCGCCGCCCGATAGCGGGGGCAGGCACCGGCGTCGCGCCGGTGCCTGCCCCCCGTCGATCAGGCGAGCCCGCCGCGTTTGGCGATGGCGCCGAGGAAGCGCGCCGAGGGTTTCGGAATACGGCGGAACGTCCCGGGCTCGACCGCTACCAGGCCGAATTTCGGCCGATAGCCGGCAACCCATTCCCAATTGTCGAGCAGCGACCAGTGGATATAGCCGCGCAGGTCGATGCCGTCGGCAAGGCAGCGTTCGACCCCCGCCACGGCGCCTTCGATATAGGCGATGCGGCGCCGGTCGTCCTCGGTCGCGACGCCATTCTCCGTCACGTAGAGCGGGCGGTCGGTGCGGCCCGCGACCAGCCGGATCGCGCCCTCGATGGCGCCCGGGGTGAAGGCATAGCCCATTTGCGTGACCTCGATGCCCGGCGCGGGCGGAACGTCGGCATCGGGCCCGACTTCGCCGCCGGTATAGGTCTGGATGCCGACGAAATCGCCCGGCGCGGCGAGCCAGCGGTCGAGCATCTCGGCCTGTTTGCGCTTCAGGCCGCGGTCGTCGCCACCGGCGGCGGTGTCGGCGGGAATGGCCAGCGACAAGCCGATGGGGAAAGCGGCCCCGGCGGCACGCATTGCCGTAATCGCCTGCGTGTGAGCCGCGACGATGCCGTCATATTGGCGGTCGCCCGCGAGCATCGGGCTCGACCAGTTCGGGGCATTTTGCGCGACACCCGCTGCTTTCTGCGCAGCCTCGATATAGGGGCGGTATTGTTCGGACAGCCCGCTCCAGCGGACCACGGTCGCGAGATTGGGTTCGTTGAAGGTGATCGCGAGATGAATCCTGTCGCCCATATGCTGGACGACACGCGCGCAATGGGCGGCGAACGCCTCGACGTTGGCGGGATCGGCAAAGCCCCCGCTCGCGGCGACCCAGCGCGGGACGGTGAAATGGCTGAGCGTGACGACCGCCTTCATCTTGCGGCGTTCGCAGGCTTCGAGAACGCGCCGGTAATAGGCGAGCGCCGCTTCGGAAATCTGCCCGCGCTCGGGCTCGATCCGCGCCCATTCGATGCCGAAGCGATGGGTGTTGAAGCCGAGCGAGGCCGACAGCGCGATGTCTTCGTCGAAGCGGTGATAGACGTCGCAGGCGTCGCCCGACTTGTCCGCGAAAATCGGCGGCACGACATGCTCCATGACCCACAAATCGCTGGCGACGTTCGCGCCCTCGACCTGATAAGCGGCGCCGGCCGTGCCCCAAAGGAACCCGGCGCGCCCTTTGCCGGGTGCGGCCGTCGCCGGTCCGGCCATCAGCACCGCCCCTGCCGCGCTGCCGGCCATGCCCAGAAAGTCACGACGTTCCATATATTCTCCACTTACGGTCAGTTTAGACTGTAAATGGATGGTTTGCCGATGGGAAGCAAGGGAAATCGGGGCCCCGGTGGTGACCGGGCGGGAATGCGAAACCGGCTGCGCCGACCTTATGGCGTCGCTGCCGCGCCGGATTGTTTCGGTTTTGCGTAGGGGCGGGGAGGGGGGAGGGCGCCGTCGAGCGCCGGGGAAAAGATGGCCGCCACCACCTCCGCCAGCCGGTCGATTCCCTGCGGCAGCGGCGCGCCGGCATGCGACCAGTAGAGCCACAGGCTGGAATTCAGGAAGAAGGCATGCAGCGCGAGGTCGAACAGGGCATCGTCGGGCCATGGCGAACCCAGCGTGCGCAAATGCCTCGCCAGCGTGCGGGCCTGTCCGGCCGCATGGCTGCGCGCGATATCCTTGAGGGCCGGGAAATAATCGGCGGCTTCCTCCATCACCAGATCGTAGCCCGATGCCGCTTCGCGCGCCTTGACGTCGTGAATCCAGCGCCGGACGCCTTCGCGCCAGTCGCCGGCGACGGGTTCGATCGGCGTTTCGACCATCGCCCGGATACCGGCAAGCTTGCCCTCGTAGAGGGCGAGGATGATCGATTCCTTGTTCGGATAATAATGATAGATGGCGCCGATCGACACGCCCGCCTCGGCCGCGATCGCGGGCGTGGTGATATGCGCGGGACCGTCGCGCCGCAGGACACGCTCGGTCGCGTCGATGATGTCGGCGATGCTCTGCCGCCCGCGCGCCTGCGTCGGCTGCTTGCGTTGCCTGATCGATTTCGCGGATGTCGCGCGCTTTGCCACATGGTCCTCCCTTGCCGGCCAGAGTGTCGTCCCGTTCCCGCCCAGTCAATCTTGCATCAAAAACAGAAACCGAATAATGTTTCGGTAATGACTCGGAGCCGATCCGGCAACCGGGCGGATGAGGGAGAAGAAGGGCGTGAAAAATATCAATTTGAACCAGCGACTTGCGTGGATGGCTTCGGGCGCGATGCTGTGCATCGCCCAGCCCGCGGTGGCGCAGGATGCCGAGGGGGCCGATTCGGCGAGCGATCATTCGGGCGACATCATCGTCACCGCGCAGCGGCGCGAACAGCGGCTGATCGACGTGCCGAGCTCGGTCGCGTCGGTCGACAGCGAGACGATCCGCAACCTCAGCGTCCAGAATGTCTCCGACCTCGCGACGCACGTTCCCAATCTTCAGATCAATTCGTCGACCTCGCTCGGCTCGACGATCATCATCCGCGGCGTCGGCGCCAGCAGCCGCAACATCGGCTTCGACGCGCGCGTCGGCGTCTATCTCGACGGCGTCTATCTGGGGCAGTCGCCGGCGCTGAACCAGGAACTGGTCGACCTCGAACGCGTCGAGGTGCTGCGGGGGCCGCAGGGCGCGCTGTTCGGCAAGAACACCGTCGCGGGGGCGATCAACCTGATCTCGCGCCCGCCGAGCTTCGACACCGAGGCCCATGTCAGCGTCCGTATCGGCAATTATGACGAGCGGCAGGCGACCGCGCGGCTCAATCTTCCCGTATCGGATACCGCCGCGGTCAGTTTCTCGGTCAATCGGTCGAAGCGCGACGGCTTCACGACCAATGTCTTCGACGACAGCACGGTCGGCACCCGCAACGTCACCTCGTGGCGCGGACAGCTTCGGTGGGACGCGACGCCGCAGTTCAGCGTCCGGCTGACCGCCGACGGGCTGCGCGCGCGCGAAATCGCCGAATATGGCAATGCGATCACCGACACGTTCGGAACCGCGCTGTCGCCGCTCTATGAGCAGCCGCGCAAGGTCGATCTCGACGCGCGCAATATCGACCGGCGCGATGTCTATGGCGCCGCGCTCGAGCTTTCCTATGCGATCGACGACGGGCCGACCTTGCGCTCGATCACCGCGTGGCGCTCGACAAAGTTCGCGAGCGAGAACGACCTCGACTATTCGCCCGCCGATTTCCTGACGGTCGATTTCTCCGACCGCTATCGCCAATGGACGCAGGAATTTCAGCTATTGTCGGGCAAGGGCGGGCCGCTCGACTATGTTTTCGGCCTCTATCTCTATCAGCAGGACGCGCGGACCGCGCGCGCGGCGCGCGCCGGCTCGCTCGGCCCGCTGCTCGGCGTCGCGCCCGGCGCCGAACTGCCGACGACGGGCGAATTGCGCACCCGCAACGTCGCGCTCTATGGCAATGCCGAATATGAGCTCATCGACCGCCTGACCCTCGGCCTCGGCTTTCGCTGGTCGTGGGAAGAAAAGCGCGTCGATTACAGCATCGACGGCAGCGCCTTCCCGCTCGGCCTCGCGACCGGGCGCTTTCAGGACAAGCGCAGCGACCATGATTTCTCGCCGACGGTGACATTGACCTATGAGTTGATGCCGCGGCTCAACGTCTTCGCGCGCTACGCCCAGGGCTACAAGAGCGGCGGCTACAATCTCGACTTCGTCGGCGCCGAGATATTTCCCGGCTCGCTCGAATTCGCGAAGGAGAGCGTTTCGTCGTTCGAGGGCGGGGTCAAGGGCGACCTGTTCGATCGCAGCCTGCGCTTCAGCCTGACCGCTTTCGACACGCGCTTCGACGATTATCAGGTCGACCAGTTTCAGGACATGGGCGACGGGGTGACCGCGATCGTGATCGGCAACGCGTCGAAGGTGCGCAGTCGCGGCGTCGAGTTCGAGGCGTCGCTCCGCGCGAGCGACCGGCTCGATTTCACGCTGGGCGCGGGCTATCAGGACACGATCTTCACCAGCTTCCCCGGCGGCGGGGCGGGCGGCGGCGACGCCTCGGGCAAGCGCATGCCCGGCGCGTCGAAATTCCAGAGCCAGATCGGCGCCGATTACCGGCTGCCGCTCGGGTCCGAGCTGCAACTCGCGCTGCACGCCGACCATACGCACCGCAGCGCCTATTATACCGACATCGGCAACGACCGCACCATCGCCATCGGCGGGATGACCATCCCCTACGACCGCGTGCCCGCGACCGATTTCGTCAACGCGCGCATCGCGCTCGGCCGCGCGGACCGCGGCTGGGAGGTCGCGCTCTGGGCGCGCAACCTGTTCGATGCGCAGGCGATCTTCAACTACGGCAAAGACTTCTTCGGCACCCGCACCCGCACCTATGCGCCGCCGCGCACTTGGGGCGTCGAACTCAGCGCATCATTTTGAACAGGGAGAGGACAGGATGAAACGCCCGCTTTTTGCTGCCTTGTCGGCTTTGATGCTCACCGCGAACGGACCCGCTCCCGCGCCCGAGGCACTGCTGTCGCCGACCGACATCGAACTCACCGCGCCCGAAAAGGCCGAGATCGCGCTCGGGTTGAAACCCGACGCCTGGTTTGCGGCGCAACTTCGCGGCCCGCGCGAGCGGATCGACGGCCAGCTCCTCAATCCGAAAACCCAGTTTCTGGCGGAAAGGAGCCGAGAGCGCGGCGCGGATAGCGAAGCCGACCTGCTCGCGGCCTTCGACACGCCGGAAAAGCGGGCGAAGATTCGCGCATCGGTCGATCGCGAATGGCGGATCCACACCGCGCTTACCGCCGACATGGCATCGGTTCGCGACGCCGTCGTGCCGGGTCGTGGCGGCCCGATCCCGGTGCGCGTCTATCGCCCGGTGACGACCCGCGACGGGCCGCTCCCCGTGCTCGTCTATTATCATGGCGGCGGCTTCCTGTTCGGCAGCATCACCGCGATGGACCGCGTCGCGCGGCTGATCGCCAACGAGGCGGACAGCATCGTCGTCTCGGTCGACTATCGCCTCGCGCCCGAGCATCCCTTTCCGGCGCCGCAGGACGATGCCGAGGACGCCTTCCTCTGGGCGCGCGACCATGCCGCCGAATGGGGCGGCGATGCGGCGCGGGTCGGCGTCGGGGGCGACAGCGCGGGCGGTCATCTCGCGCTCGTCACCTCGCTGCGCCAGCGCGCGGCGGGGCGCCCGGTTCCCGCCTATCAGCTTCTCTATTATCCGGCGGTCACGCTCGATCAGGGCGACCCGTCGTACCGGCTTTTCGGGACCGGCTACGACCTGGACATTCCGTTCGTGAAGGCAGCGATCCGGCTCGCCTTTCCCGATCCGGCGACGCACAGCGCGCCCGGAAGCTGGGTGCTTGCCGAAAAATCACTCGCGGGGATGCCCGCGACGATCGTCGCGACCGCGGGCTTCGACCCGCTGCGCGATCAGGGGCGCGAACTGGCGCGGCGGCTCGAGCGGGACGGGGTCAGCGTGACCTATCTCAACTATGCCTCGCTCAGCCACAGCTTCCTCAACTGGTCGGGGCTAATCGACGACGCGCGCCACGCCGCGACGGTGACCGCCGCGCTGTTCGGCGACGCGATCCGCAGCCGCGACGTCGCGGCGCTTCAAACATCCAGGGGAGCGCCTCCCGCCGTGCGCGGGCGACCATAGAGAAGATAGAGCGCGGCGCCCGCGGCGATATAGCTTCCCAATATCGCCGCGGGAATCCACTCGCCGGAGGCCGCTTTCAACGCGATGTCGGTCAGCACCGGGGCGCCCATCAGGACGCACGAGAGCAGGGCGAGCACCGGTACCGTCCCGATCCATCGCCCGCGCAGGCGAATGCCGCCGAAGGGAACGCGAAAGGGCCGCGGCAGGTCGGGATGGCTGTTGCGCAGCACGATCACCGCGATCGCGACGGTCATGAAGACGCACAGGGTGCCGAGGCTGACGAGGTCGGCGAGCAGCGATATCGGCAGGACCGCGGCGGCCACGGCCGAAATCATCGCGACCGAGATCGTCGCGGCGACCGGGGTGCGATAGCGCGGATGCAGCCGGGCGAGCGCCGGGGGCAACAGCCCGTCGCGGGCGATGGCGTGACAGATGCGCGACTGCGCATAGGTGTTGACCAGCAGGACCGAGCCGAGGCCGGCGAGCGCCCCCACCTTGATGACCACCGCGAAGACCGGCATGCCGATCGCGTTCACCGCGATCGCGATCGGATCGGGAACGTCGAGCGCGCGATAGGAGACGATGCCGGTCAGCGTCAGCGCGACCGCGACATAGAGCAGGGTGCTGGCGATCAGCGCGCCGACGATGCCGATCGGGACGTCGCGTTGCGGCCGGCGCGCCTCGGCCGCCGCCGCGGCCACCGCCTCGAAACCGAGATAGGAGAAGAAGAGGATCGACGCGGCGCGGAACACGCCCTCGATCCCGAAGCGGAATCCGCCTTCATTGACGGGGATGAAGGGCGTGAGGTTTGCCGCATCGATGTGGCGTGCGCCGACGATCACGAACCCGGTCAGCACCCCGATCTTGACGACGACGAGCAGCGCGTTGATCGCCGCCGAATGGGCGACGCCGCGGATCACCACGAGCATGGCGGCGACAAGCGCCGCCACCGCGACGAGGTTGAGACCGCCGCTGACTGCGAAGGACAGCCCGTCGGGGCCCGCGACGGCCAGCAGCCACGGCGTCGCGGCCGCCTTGGGAATGGTCAGGCCGAAATCGCCGAGCAGGCTGGTGAAATAGCCCGAGAAGCCGACGGCGAGCGCCGATCCGGCGAGGCCGAATTCGAGCATCAGCATCCATCCCAGCCCCCACGCGAACCCCTGGCCGAGCACCGCATAGGCATAGGAATAGGAGGCGCCCGAGGCGGGCAGGACCGACGCCAGTTCGGCATAGCAGAGGCAGACGAGCAGACAGGCGAAGGCGGCGATGACGAAGGACAGCGCGACCGCCGGCCCGGCATGGTGCGAGGCCGCCGTCCCGGTCATGACGAAGACGCCCGCCCCGACGATGCAGCCGATCCCGATCATGACGAGCTGGAACGGCCCCAGCGTCCGGTGCATCGCCGCCGTTTCGCATTCGCGCCGGATCGCCTCGACCGACTTGCGCCGCGATGGCGCCTTGCCCGATGGTGCCTCGCTCATTGTCTTTCTCTCCCGCAGGGATTGCGGAAGCGAAGATTATGCGGCCCGCCCTGGCCGGCGCCAGCGAACGGGCGGAATATCGTCGGGAACGGGCGCTATTGCGGGGAAAGGGCGCTATTGCTTCAGATACTGGCTCGGTGGAACGCCGAAGGCGCGGCGGAACATCGCGGCGAAACCGCTGGGGCTGTCGTAGCCGACGTCATAGGTGACGCGGGTGATCGAGGCGCCCGCGGCGAGCATCGACAGCGCCTCCATCAGCCGCACCTGCTGGCGCCACACCGCAAGGCCCATTCCCGTTTCCTGCTTGAAGCTGCGCGTGAAGGTCCGGCGTCCCATCGCGGCGAGCCGCGCCCAGTCGTCGATGTCGCGCGGGTCGGCGGGATCGGACAGGATGGCGTTGCAGACGCGCAGGAGGCGCGGGTCGGTCGGCATCGATACCTGATAGGGGGCGTTGGGCATCCGCGCGATCTCGTCGAGCAGCAGCTCGACGATGCGTCCCTCGCGCCCGCCGATGTCGTAGAGCGGGGGGAAATCCACAACCTCGAGAATCAGCGATTTCACGAGGTTCGACACTTCGAACACGCGGCATATGCGGTCGCGGTCGCTGGCACTGTTCGGCAGATAGAGCGTCCGCAGCGAAACCGGGCCGCGGCACGCGACCTCGTGCTTCATTCCGGCGGGAAGCCAGATCGCGCGCTGCGGGGGGATGACGAAGCTGGTTTCGGGGGTCCGCACCGACATGACGCCGGTCGAGGCATAGAGGATCTGGATATGATCGTGGCTGTGCATCGGATCGATATATCCCGCGGGATATTCGTCCTGCAGCGCCATCACCGGCCGCGCCGTCCGCAGGATGTCGATGCTGTGCTTCATGGCCCAATTCCCACATATGTTGGCTAAGCCTATCTTACAGGCCAGAGCCGCTTCTGGCCAGATGCGGCGGCGGCAATGGCCTGACCCGCACGGTGATTGGCCCGATCGGGCGATAGGGGCGCGATCGCGGGCGCTATCAGCCGGAGGAGCAGCAAAGCGGAGAGGAAAATCCATATGCCCGATGGCTTGAGCGTGGCGCAGGGCGACAGGATCGACGTCGATGTCCGGCGCTTCGTCGACGGGATCGCCGCCGCTTATGCCGAGCAGGGCGCGTCCGCCGGAGGCGGCCTGACGGAGCGCCGCGCGATTGCCGAGCGCGTCCGCCGTCCGTGGCGCGAGGGTGGCCCGATCATGGCCGAAAGCGCTGATATGGATATGGACGGCATCCGGCTGCGCCTCCACCGGCCGGTCGCGGGCGAGAAGCTGCCCGTCATGCTCTATATCCACGGCGGCGGCTGGGTGCTGTTCAGCGTCGATACGCACGACCGGCTGATGCGCGAATATGCGGCGCGCGCGGGCATCGCGGTGATCGGGATCGATTACAGCCGGGCGCCCGAAAGAAAATTTCCCGTCGCGCTGGAGGAATGCGCCGCGGCGCTCGACTGGATCGCGGCGCGGGCCGAGGCGTTGAACCTCGACGCTGCGCGTATCCTTATCGGCGGCGATTCGGCGGGCGCCAATCTGTCGGTGGCGACCTGCCTGCTCCGGCGCCAGCGCGGCCAGTCGCTGCCCGCCGGGATGCTCCTGAACTACGGCGCCTTTGCGCCCGAGCACACGCCGAGCTATGCCCGGTTCGGCGATGGCAGCTATTCGCTGGAGGCCGACGAGATGGACGCTTTCTGGACCGATTATGTCGATGGGCCCGAACGCTTCGCCGACCCGCTGGTCGCGCCGCTGCGCGCTGACCTGACGGGGCTGCCGCCGGCCTTCATGGCGATCGCCGAATGCGACATATTGGCCGACTGCAACCATGCGTTCGCGTCGCGGCTCGGCGAAGCGGGGGTGCCCGTCCGCGCCGTCACCTATGCGGGGGCGACGCACAGTTTCCTCGAGGCGGTATCGATCGCGCCGCTTGCCGCGCGCGCCTTCGACGAGCAAGCGGCGTGGATAAGGGAGATCGTCGGGAATGATTCGCTGTGAACCCAGAGAAGCGGCCGATGTCGCGCGGCTGATTGCCGACTATCCGCTGGCCTGGGCCGTATCGCGTGCCTTTCATGCGAGCCCGCTGCCACTGATCGCCGAAACCGATGTCGACGGCCGCGTTACCGCGCTTTTCGGCCATTGCGGGCGGCGCAATCCGCTGGTGGCCGATTTCGCCGCCGACCGGCGCGGGCTGGTCCTGTTCAACGGGCCGCAGGGCTATGTTTCCCCGTCGCTGCTGTCGCAGCCCGACTGGGCGCCGACCTGGAATTATGCGGTGCTGCGCTTTGTCGTCGATGTCGATATCGTCGAAGACGAGACGCTCGACGCGCTCGATCGGCTCGCGGCGCACCTCGAGGGCGATCGCTGGTCGACCGATCGGGTCGGACCGCGTCGCGAGACCTTGCTGCAGCACATCGTCGCCTTTCGCGCGCACGTCGTGTCGGTCGAGACCGGCTTCAAGCTGGGGCAGGACGAAAGCCGCACGGGTTTCGCCGAAATCGTCGCGGGCCATCCCGACCGCACGCTTGCGGCGTGGATGGAGGAGCAGGCGCGGCCGTGAAACTTTTCTTCGACGAACGTCAGACCGCCCACGCGCCGCTTCGCGAACTGCACAACGGCGACTGGGTGCCGTTCGCCGAAAATGTCGAGCGGCCGCGCTCGATCGTCGCCGCGCTGGACGATTGGCAGCCGGTGCGCGATTTCGGCATGGCGCCGCTGCTTGCGGTGCATGACGCCGATTATCTGGGCTTTCTGGAGCGCGCGCATCGCGACTGGATCGCCGCGGGGCGGAGCGGCGACGCGATCGGCTACACCTTTCCCATCCGCCGCCGCCGTCCGCTCGGCTTCGGCCGGATCGATGCCGAACTCGGCGCTTACAGCTATGATGCCGGCACCCCGATCGCCGAAGGAACCTGGCTGTCGGCCTATTGGTCGGCGCAGGGCGCGCTGACCGGGCTCGACCATCTGGCGACGAGCGGGGAGGCGCATGCGTTCGTGCTCTGCCGCCCGCCCGGCCATCATGCCGGGCGCGATTATATGGGCGGCTATTGCTACCTCAACAATGCCGCGATCGCCGCGCGCGCGGCGCAGGCGCGCGGGCTGGGGCCGGTGGCGATCCTCGACATCGATTATCACCACGGCAACGGCACGCAGGACATCTTCTACGCAGACGGCGATGTCTTCTTCGCCTCGATCCACGCCGATCCGCGCACCGACTATCCCTTTTACTGGGGCCATGCCGACGAGCGCGGCGAGGGGGCGGGCGAGGGGACGACGCTCAATCTGCCGCTGCCGCGCGGCACCGACGGCGCGGCCTATCGCCCGGCGCTCGGCACGGCGCTGACCGCCATCGCGGATTGGGGTACGAAGCTGCTGATCGTCTCGTTCGGCGCGGACACCCACCGCAGCGACCCGATTTCGAGCTTCGCGCTGGAGCGCGAGGATTATGGCGAGCTGGCGCAGGCGATCGGGGGACTGGGCGTTCCGGTGCTGATCGTGATGGAGGGCGGCTATGCCGTCGGCGATCTCGGCGCCAACGTCGCGGCGTTTCTTTCCGGCTTCTGAAACAGAAAAAGGCCGCCCCGCCAATCCGGCGGGGCGGCCTCTCTACGCGCTTAGTTCAGGCTGAAGCGAACCGTCGCGCCGATCGTGCGCGGCCGTTGCACCGACCCGGCGAACGAGAAGGGGGCGTTCAGGATACCATATTGGTCGAACAGATTCTTCGCGAACAGCCCGACCTCGATCCGATCGGCGACGGTGATCGACGCGTTCAGGTCGACGATGTGATAATCGCCTTTTTCGAGCGTCGCTCCGAACGCCACCGGCGCGCCCGACATATAGCGGTGCGACAGGTTGAAACGCGGCTTGAGCGGCGCGTCGGGGAAGGTCAGATCGACCGAGTTGGACAGTATCCACTCCGACGCGCCGGGCAGGCGGCTGCCCTTCGCATAGCCGCCGCCCGGCGCGAAGCTGTCGGGCAGCAGCGTCGACAGGCGGGCGTCGTTATAGGAGACGTTCGACGCGAAGGTCAGGTTGCGCGTCGGGCGCAAGGTCAGGCTGAGCTCGACGCCATCGACGTCGGCGCCGCCGCCGTTCACCGTATAGGCGTTGAAGTCGACCGGCGTGAACAGCCGCGCCTGGATGTTGTTCCAGTCGATATGATAAACGGTGATATCGGCGGTGAGCGTCTTGTCGATCAGGTCGAAGCGCGATCCGATTTCGTAATTCTTTGTCGTGTCGCTCGCAAAGGTCAGCGGCAGGCCGGGAACCGCGGCCGCATAGACGTTGATGCCGCCGATGCGGAAGCCTTCCGAATAGAGGGCATAGATCATCGCGTTGTCCGACGGCTTCCAGGTCAGCGAGACCTTCGGGATGAAGTCCGAATCCTTGCTGGTCCCCGGCGCGAAGTCGAACGGCGCGATCAGATTGGCGTTCGGCAGATATTGCAGCCGCGGGCTCGACCGATATTCGAACAGACGTCCGCCGACGGTCAGGGTCAGCGTGTCGACGATGTCGAACGAGGCTTCGCCGAAGATCGCCTTTTCGGTCACGCGATTGCTGCTGACCGTCCGCGTCGCGAGGTCGCCGGGCGCGAGCGTGTCGCCCGGCTGGCCGTCGAACTCGCCCGGATTGGCGTCGATATAGTCGGCGATCCCCTCGATATAGGTGCCGTCGGTGTTGGCCGACCGGAGGCGCGTGTAGTTGGCGCCGATCAGCCAGCGGAAGCGGCCGCCGTCGGGCGAGGCGAGGCGAAGCTCGGCATAGTCGGTCTTCGACTTGCCGACGCTGCTCGCGAGTTCGGGGGTGTTCGTACGCGGGTCGTTGCCGCCGAAGATCGAATTGTCGAACGCGAGGTTCGCCTTCTTCTCGGTATGGCTGCCGATCGCGGTCAGGGTCGCGAAGCCGAGATCCTGTTCCAGTTTCAGGCTGTGGAGCATGAAGCTGGTATCCTGGAACTCGGCGACGTTGGTCGCGCGGTCGAAGGTCTTGGGCGGGCCGAAGAGCACATAGGTCTGATCGTCGAGATCATATTCCTGATACATGCTGAGCGCCGAGATCGTCGTCGTCTCGGTCGGGGTGAAGACGATCGAACCGCGCAGGCCGCGCACCCGCAGGTCGTTGCTGCCATCCTTGCCGAGCAGCGTGTTGTCGAGATAGCCGGCGTCGACGCGCTGGAGTGCGACGAGGCGCACCGCGAGCTTGTCGGTCACGATCGGCAGGTTGACCATCGCCTTCGCGGCATAATTCACCTCGCCCGCGCGCCGGGTCGACGACAGGTCGCCCTCGAAGCCGAGGTCGAAGCGGCTCGGGTCGGCCTCGTTGACGACATAGTTGACGGCACCGCCGAGCGACGAAGAGCCGAAGAGCGTTCCCTGCGGGCCGCGTAGCACCTCGACGCGATTGACGTCGAAGCTGTCGACGTCGGGAATGACGAGCGGGAAGCCGGGCTCGATCAGCGGCACCTGGTTGAGATAATAGCCGGTCGTCGCCTGGTTCGCCTCATGATAGGTCGAGGAGGCGATGCCGCGGATCACGACTTCGGACACGCCGGGCTGATAGTCGTTGAAGACGACGCCCGGAACGCGGGTGATATAGTCGGACAGGCTTTGCGCGTTGATCTTCTGCAGCGTCGCTTCGCTGACCGCAGAGATCGATCCCGGAACGTCGCGGACCGACTGTTCGCGCTTGGTCGCGGTGACGACGATTTCGCTGTCGTCGGTGCTTGCCGCCGTATTTTGCGCCATCGCGGCCGATGTCTGCCCAAGGGCAAGCAAGGAAATGCCACAAACAACCGCGCCCTTAACCGATGCAAAGGACATTTTCGCCTCCCTCTTGGTAGAAAATTCCAATCGTGACGCTACCAGCTTCCCGGATCGTGTCGGCGAGGGTCGGGCCATTATATCATCCTATCGGGCCAGCGATCTATTGTATGAGGCGCCGTGGCGGGTGCGGATTTGCCCGATGGATGGATTGCGCGGCCTGATCGCCGCTGACAGGCCGCCAGCGTTCCATAAGCTGCGCCAGATACGAGAGTGCGGCACGGGAAGGGTCGAGTCATGGGCAAAGCGGATTTCGGGCGGCGGCGGTTTCTGGGGGCTTCGGTCGCCATCGCCGCGCTGGTGGCGGGACCGCTCGCGCGGGCGGCGGAAAAGGCGCGGCGCCTGGCCGGGCGCTGGCCCGCCATCGCGGCGCCGCAACCGCCGCGTATTTCGCACGAGATCGTCCAGCTCGGCCGCAAGCGTGACGATGTCTATAGCTGGATGAAATTCATTCCCGCCAAGGGCGAGCGCACGCGGACCAACCTGCCGAAGCCGGTCGCCGCGATGCTCGCGGCCGAGAGCGGCTATGCCGAGGCGATGCTGGAGCCGCTTGCGGACCTGCGCGGGGAACTGGCCGCGGCGATGCTCGCCCGCTCGGCGGGCGCGATCGCGGCGCCGCCGCTCGAACGCGACGGCTGGACCTATTCCTCCGCTGTCCCGCCGGGTGCGGTCCACGCCGTCTACAGTCGCCACAAGGGCGGCGGTGCAGAGGAAATTCTGCTCGACGAAGCGGCCCGCGCCGCGGGGCAGCCCTATTTCCGCAGCACAGCCCATCAGCCGAGCCCCGACCATCGCTGGTTCGTCTGGGCCGAGGATGTGATCGGCAACGACCGCCACCGCATCTGTATCCGCGACAATCGCGACGGGAGCGTCCGCACCCTCGTCGACAAGGATGCCTATGGCTATGGCGGGCTCGTCTTCGGTCCGTCGTCCGAGTGGGTCTTCTGGATCTGGCGCGACGCGCGCAATCGTCCGACCCGCCTCTATCGCACCGCGGTCGACGGCAAGGCGACCGAACTCGTCTATGAGGAGCACGACCCCGCGATCTTCATGGGCATCCGGCGCACCGCCGCGGACGGTTTCGTCGCGCTGACGCTGTCGGGGCCCGACACCGCCGAGGTCCGCCTGATCCGCGCCGGCGATGAAAGCGCGGAGCCGGTGGTCGTCTGGCCGCGCCGGCCGGGCGTGCTCTACGACATCGACGAATGGGAAGGCGATCTGGTCGCGACGACCGACGCCGACGATGCTTTCGACGGGAAGCTGCTGCGCCTCGATGCCGGGGATTTCAGGGTCAAGAGCGTGCTCGTCCCGCACCGGCCGGGGACGCCGATCCTGTCTGTCCATCCCTTCGCCAGGGGGCTGGTGCGGCTCGAGCGGATCGACGGTCAGCACAGCGTTGCGATCCTGCGCGCCGACGGCAGCGAAAGCCGCGTCGCCTTTCCCGATCCCGCCTATGCGATCGAAGTGCCCGCCGAGCAAAGCTATGGCGCGGCGGATGTGCTGATCGTCCACCAGTCGCCCAAATCGCCGCGGCGCTGGATCAAGGTCGGTCTGTCCGACGGCCGCCAGACGGTCGTGCAGCAACAGGCGGTCGCCCATTTCGACCCCGACGATTATGAGGTCGAACGGCTGTTCGCGCCCGCGCCCGACGGCGAGATGGTCCCGATCACCCTGTTGTCGCGGCGCGGCGCGCCGAAGGACGGCAGCACACCGCTGCTGCAATATGGCTATGGCGCCTATGGCGTGCCGAGCGATCCCGAATTTTCGATTCCCGCGCTGGCGCTCGTCGATCGCGGCTGGCGCTATGCGATCGCGCATGTGCGCGGCGGATCCGAAAAGGGGCGGCGATGGTTCCTCGGCGGGCGCAAGTTCACCAAGCGCAACAGCTTCACCGATTTCGTCGCCTCGGCCGAATATCTCGGCCGCGAAGGCTATACGGCGCCGGGCCGCGTCGTCGCTTTTGGCCTGTCGGCCGGCGGGCTGCTTGTCGGGGCGAGCATGAACATCGCGCCGACCCTGTGGGGCGGGGTGATCGCGAAAGTGCCCTTCGTCGACATGCTCAACACGATGAGCGACGCGAGCCATCCGCTCGTTCCGCTGTTCCGCCCCGACTGGGGCGACCCGCTCGCCGACCCGGCGGCCTATGATTATATCGCGTCGATCTCGCCCTATGAGAATGTGCGCGCCGCCGCCTATCCGCCGCTGCTTTGCACCGCGGGTCTCAAGGACGACCGTGTGTCCTATTGGGAGCCCGCGAAGCTGGTTGCCGAGGTGCGTTACCGGTCGACCAGCGGCAATCCCGCGATGCTGCTGACCAATATGGACAGCGGCCATCAGGGGAGCGGCGACCTCAAGAGCGAATATGCCGAGGCGGCGCTGTTCTGGGCCTTTGCGATGCGCTGCGTGGGGTGACGCGGCGCGGCGCCGGTCAGGCCGATATCGGGAAGGTCGGCCAGGTGCCCGTGATCGCCGCCCCGTCGAACAGCAGGATATCGCCGAATTGCAGGAAGACGGCCTCGCTCTGGTTCGGGCGGAAGAAGACGCGATCGTCGGGTTTCAGCGCCACGTGCGTCGATCCGGTCAGCATCTCCTGATTGCTCGACCGACCATAGAGGTCGCTGAACTGCAATCCCGGCGGCGATACCGGGGTCGCGAGCCAGTGACCGCCGTAGATGAAGAAGGCGCGCGCGGCGTTGGGGTCCATGAAGGTCAGCGGCCCGGTCAGCCATTCGTTGCCGGGCAGTTCCATGCGCTTCGCCTTAATCACCGGGGTCGCGATGAAGCTGGCGGGGACGTGACGGGCAAGCGAGGGGAGGTCGAAATCGGCCGGCTTGACGAAGGCCGATCCCACCGACACCTCGTTCGCGGCGGTGCCCTGCGCATGGCGCGCATAGGTCGGGCTGCCCGCGCCGTTGAGCGTCAGCGTCGCCGGATCGACGCCGAGCTTCTCGCGCAGCACGCCGGTCGCGGTGCGATAGAGCGCCTGCGACGCGGCATAGGCCTCGTCGGGATCGCTCATCTTGGGGACATGGGCATCATAGCCCATCAGGCCGCTCACGCTGACATGCGGTAAGGTGCGGGCGAGGTCGACCGCCGCCGCGAGCGATTGGCCGTCGGCGAAGCCGCCGCGATGGAGGCCGACGTCGATCTCCATATTGGCGCGCAGCTTGGCGCCGCGCGCTGCGGCGATGTCGGCATATTGCTTCAGCCGCGCGGGCGTGTCGATCAGCCACTGGATGCGGCCCGCCGCCTCGGCGCCGACCTTGTCGACCATCTCGGCATATTCCATCGCGGGCAGCGGCTTGCCGAGCAGCAGGTCGGCGTCGGGCCGCGCCGCCATGATGTCGAGCATCGCGCCGTTGAACACCATGAAGCGGTTCGTCGCCATGCCGCGCGCGACATGGTCGATCAGCCCGGTCGCGGGCAGCGACTTGACGACGACGCGCAGCGGCAGATTGGCGGGCTTCAGCGTCGCGCGCGCCGCGGCGATGTTGCGGTCGAGCCGCGCCTGGTCGATCACGAGCACCGGATGCGCGATCCCCGCCTTGCGGAGCGCCGCCGTCAGCGCGAGGAAATAGGCATCGTGGGCGCCGCCATGATCGCTCTTGCGCGAGGCGAGCACCGCCGCGCCGCCGACGACCGCGAGCCCGCCGCCGACCATCGCCGCGCGGCGGGTCCAGCGTTTTGTCCGTCCAGCGTCAGCCATCGAGGAAGATTCCCTTCAGATAATCGTTGAGCATCCGCCCCTCGGGGTCGAGCGCGCGGCGCACCTCGCCGGCCTCTTTCCAGCGCGGATAGAGCGCCGCAAGGTCGCGCGCCTTCAGGCTGTGGAGCTTGCCCCAGTGCGGGCGGCCGCCGTGGCGGCGGAAGATCGGCTCGACGATGCTGAAGAAGAAATCATGGTCCTCGCGGTAATAGGCGTGAACCGCGATCGACCCGCTCTCGCGCTGGTAGAAGGGCGACAGCCAGGCGTCGTCGGGCGCGATCACGCGCACCTCGATCGGGAAGAAGACGTCCTTGCGATGCTCCTCGATCGCGGCGATGACTTCGCGCAGCGCCGGAATCTGCGCCTCGATCGGCAGATGATATTCGCATTCGTTGAAGCGCACCGGCCGCTCGTTCGACAGCAGTTTCCAGCCTTCGTCGACCATCTCCTCGGGCGGAACCTTCGCCATCTCCTCCGCCGCGAGCTTGCGGCGCAGCGAGGGAGCGAATTCGAACCAGTCGCGAAGCTGTTTGAGGCCCATCAGCGTCTCGGTATCGGCGTCGGGGCCGCGCGGCTTGACCGGCCGGTCGGTGATGTCGTTGGTGATCACCGCCGAGTGGCCGGTGAAGGGCAGGACATAGAATTCGACGTTGCGGTGCTTCTGGCGCAGCGCCGGCCAATCCTCCAGAACCTCGTCGGTCGGGCGCACTTCGGTGCGCTTGAGGATGCGGTGGAGCGGCTGATTCTGGAGCGTGACCTGCGTCACGACGCCGAAAGCGCCCAGCCCGACGCGTGCGGCGTTGAACACCTCCGGGCGGGTGGCGGCGTCGCAGTCGATGATCTCGCCCGCCGGAGTCGCGATCCGCATCGCGACGACCGACCCGTGCACCGCCTGGATGCCGCGCCCGGTGCCGTGCGTCGCTGTACCGATCGCGCCCGCGATCGATTGCTTGTTGATGTCGGGGAGGTTGATCATCTCCTGCCCGATCGCCGCGAGCGCGGGGCCGAGATCGGCGAGGCGGGTACCGCCGCGCACCGTCGCCTGATTCTTCGCGGCGTCATGGCTGACCAACCCTGCCATGCCGTCGAGCGTCACCAGCGTGCCGTCGGTCGGCACCAGCGCCGTGAAGCTGTGTCCCGATCCCACCGGGCGCACCGGGGCGGGGGCCCTCGTCAGGATGGAGAGCAATTCCTCCTCGCTTTTCGGCGCGCCGCGCTTTTCGGGATAGCTGTGCGCGATGCCCGACCAGTTCGACCAGAGGAGATGACCCTTGGCGTCCTGCGTTGCCAAGGCCGCGGGTTCGCGGTCGCGCAGCCAGTTGCGCCCGGCCAGGCCGCCGGCGCCGATCGCGCCGACCCCGATGACGCTGCCCCCCGCGATCAGCGCACGTCGCGTTACCTTGCCCATCAATTCCTCCCCGCCATGAAGCGAATAAGCGCCTTATAATCATCGGGCGCGCACGAAAAACACTGCCCGCCTGCGGGCATTCCGTTGAGGCCCTGGACCGCGCTGGCGAGCAGCGCATCCTCGCCCTTCGCCCAGCGCTTGTCCCACTGGGTGCGGTCGCCGGTGAGCGGCGCGCCGGTGTCGGCGACCGTGTGGCACGACTTGCACGCCTGGTCGTAGAGGCCCGCGATGCGCGCGTCGGCGGGCTTCAGCGCCGCGCTCTCCTCGGGCGTCAGCGGCTTTGCCGGCGGCGGCTCCGAATGGCAGGCCGCCAGCAGCAGCGCCGCAGGCAGAAAGCGGAGCGCGCGCATCAATATTTGACCCGGAATTCGACGCCGAACATCCGCGGTTCGCCGCGGAACTGTTCGATGAAACCGAAATCGGAAAGGTCGACGGCGTAGTTGATATATTTCTTGCGCGTCAGGTTGCGGCCGAACACCGCCGCTTCCCAGCGCCCGTCCTCATCCTTGAGCGCGATGCGCCCGCCGAGCAGCCAATAGCCCTGCTGCTTGAGGAGGGGGCTGTTGTCGGCGGAGAAATATTGGCCGCTGCGATAGGAGGCCGAGGGCTGGAACGCGATCGCCAGCTTATCCGACACCGGCACCTCGTAATTGGCGGTGCCGCTGAAGGTCACGGTCGGCGACAGCGCGAGCCGGTTGCCCGAATAGTCGGCGGTCGCGGTGACGAAATCCTTCACCTCGGTGTCGAGCAGGCCCAGGTTGAGCGTAATGTCGAAGCGGTCGGCGGGCTTGGCGATCAGCTCGAACTCGGCGCCATAGATGGTCGCATTCGCGGCATTGTCGAGCAGCGACAGCGGAATCGCGCCGGTGTTGATCAGCGTATAGAGCTGAAGATCCTTATAGTCGTAATAGAAGGCCGCGGCGTTGAAGCGCAGGCGGCGGTCGAACAGGGTCGACTTCAGCCCGATTTCATAGGCGGTCAGCGTCTCTTCGTCGAACGGCTGCGCCTGCAACGCCGCTTCGGCGGGGTCGAAGCTCAGGAAGCCGCCGTTGAAGCCGCCGCTCTTGAAGCCCGTCGAGATGCTCGCATAGGCCATCACGTCGGGCGCGATGTCGTAATCGAGCCCGATTTTGAACGAGACGTTCTTGAACGATTTGCGGTTGTCGAAGGCATAGAGCGGGATGATGCCGCCGGGGATCGGCGCGACGGTGACGGCGCCTTCGCCGCCTTCCTCGTCGGGCACGATGATGCTGTTCTCCTCCAGCCGGGCCTCGGCGAGGAAGCGCTTGCGCTCGTAATTGTAGCGGCCGCCGATGGTCGCGCGCAGCGCCGGGGTCAGTTCGATCTCGGCCTGGCCGAAGATCGACGCCGCATTGGTGGTCTGGCGATTGAGCGTGCGCGAGAAGAGCACGGGGATGCCGCCCGTCGCCAGTCCGTCGGGATCGCCCGCGCCGTCCGGCAGGGCGGCGCGCACCTCGCCGAACAGGTCGCCGGTCTGGTTCTGGTTCAGCGTCTCGTGCAGATAATAGCCGCCGACCACCCAGTTGACCCCGCCACCCGTGCCCGACAGGCGCAGTTCCTGCGTGAAGGCCTTCGACCGCACGCCATAGTCGATGTCGAGAAGGCGGAACGGGCTGGCGTCGGTGTCCTCGCGGTGCAGCTTGTCGTTCCAGTCATAGGCCGAGATCGACGTCAGCGTGATGTCGCCGAAATGCCAGTTGAGCCGCGCCGACGTGCCCCAATTCTTGACCACCAGCCGGTCGCTGCGGTCGTAATTGCCGTCGTAGAAGCCTTCGGGGCTGACATAGCCGAAGACGTTGCCGCACTGGTTCGCCATGATCGCATCGGGCGCGCAGGGCGTCGTGAAGCCGGTGTCGGGATCGAGCAGGCCGAGGCTGCGATATTGCGGCGAGCGGACGTCGACCTTGCCGCCGTGGACGTTGAGCAGCGCGTCGAAATTGTCGGTGATATCGAGGGCCAATTGGCCGCGCAGCGCAAAGCTGCCCTGGCCGTTCTCGCGGCGGCCGGTCAGCAGATTGTGGACATAGCCGTTCGAATGGGTGCCGGTGCCCGAGATGCGGAAGCGCACGGCGTCGGAGATCGGCCCGCCGATCGCGGCTTCGCCGGTGATCGTGTCGAACGAGCCATAGGAGAGCGAGGCCTGCGCCTGGAAATCCCGGCTCGGCTTTGCGGTGATGAAGTTGATCGCGCCGCCGGTGGCGTTGCGGCCATAGAGCGTGCCCTGCGGACCCTTCAGCACCTCGACGCGGTCGAGGTCGAAAAGCTGGAAGGTCTGCGCGCCGGGGGAGGCGATATAGACTTCGTCGACATAGACGCCGTTCGGCCCGGCGTTGTTGCTATTGGTGTCGGCAAGCCCGACGCCGCGGATATAGATCAGCGGCTGGTTGCCTTCGCCGCCGGGCAGGCCGATTTCGAGGTTCGGAACGACGCCCGCGATGTCCGAGCTCGACTGAATGCCGAGGTCGGCCATGGTGTCGCCCGAGAAAGCAGTGACCGCGACCGGCACGTCCTGCAAATTCTGTTCGCGGCGCTGCGCGGTGACGACGATGTCGCCGATGCCCTCGCCGGATTCGGCGACACTTCCTTGATCCTGCGCCGTGGCGACGGCCGGTGCGGACATCGCGGCGATCGCCAGCACGGCGACGGAGAATCGCAGTTCACCCTTGAATTTCGACATTTTTACATCCCCAGACCTGTTATAGCTATTACTATATTATAGTGTTTGCTATAACAGCGCAACGCTCATTTCGATCCGGGTAAGGCGATGTGCTAGGCAGGATGGAGCGAATGAGGATGGAAGCATCGTGACGAAATCGAAGCCGAAGGACGTGCCGCCGGGGAAGCGCAAGCGATCCACCCGCGAGAAACTGCTCGATACCGCGGGCGAGCTGCTCGCGGAGTTCGGCATCGACCGCGTCACGACCAACCTGATCTGCGAGCGCGCCGGCGTGACTCCGCCCGCGCTCTATTATTATTTCGCCGACAAATATGAGGTCGTCGTCGCCCTCGGCAAAAGGCTGATGGACCGTCAGAACGAAGCGCTCGAACGCTGGCTTGACCGGCATCTGGACGGCGGCATTCGCGCTTATGCCGAAAACACCCTGGAATTGTTGCGCGAAACCGCCGAGATCACCGAAGCCGAACCGGGCGGAATCTGGATCGAGCGCGCGCTCCATTCGAGCCCGCGCCTCGAACATGTCCGGATCGAATCGCACCGCTATGTCACCGACAAGCTGACTGAGATCTATGTCCCGATGCTGCCCGGATATCCGCGCGAGCTCATCTGGCTCCGTATGCGGATGCTGGTCGAGTTCGGCTATGTCGCCACCGAATTGCTGCACGCGGAAAGCGGCATGGAACGCGAGGCCATATTGGCGGAAACCGCGCAGATGCAAAGGCTTGCGACGCTCGCGTTTCTCGACTGACTCCCGGCAGCGGGCCTGCCGCCGGATCGCCGCGATTTCCAGATGCGGGCTTGCGCGGCGCCGAAGATCGTTCCAAGGGCTGCCGCTCGTTTCCAGGCGTGGGCGCGCATGCACCCCGGCGCCCCGCGCCGCCGGGGCTGCCGCACCTCCGCCGCCCTATTGCCACAGGAGATCCGGCAGTGAGCGAACCGCTTCACGACACCATCCTCGACCGACTGTTCCGCACCGCGCGATCCTACAACGGATATCTCGACCGGCCGGTCGCGGAGGCACAACTTCGCGCGATATGGGATCTCGTGAAATTCGGCCCCACCAGCGCCAACGGATTGCCGGCGCGTATCGTCTGGTGCGTATCGGAGGATGCGAAGGAGCGGCTCGCGACGCTCGCTTCGCCGGGCAATGCCGACAAGGTCCGCAAGGCACCGGTCACCGCGATCATCGGGATGGACAACGCATTCTACGACTATCTTCCCGAGCTTTTGCCGCACACCGACGCTCGGAGCTGGTTCGTCGGCAAGGACGAGCTCGCCCGCACGACGGCGTTCCGCAATTCGAGCCTGCAGGGCGCCTATTTCATCCTCGCGGCGCGCGCGCTGGGGCTCGATACCGGGCCGATGTCGGGGTTCGACAATGCGGCGGTCGACGCCGCCTTTTTCGGCGATCGGCCGAGCGTGAAGAGCAATTTCATCTCGACTCTCGGCTATGGCGATCCCGCGAGCATCTTCGAGCGCAGCCCGCGCCCCGATTTCGAGCGTTTCAACCGTATCGCCTGACCGGCGCGCGGCCTTATCGCGAAGCGGGCGTGCCGGTGGAACTGCGCAGGATCAGTTCGGACGAACTCGTCGCGTGATAGGATCTGGCCAGCTTTTCCTCGGGCGTGCGTAGCCGGTCCATGAACCAGAGGGCGCAATTGACCGCGAGCGACTGAATCGGCGGGCGGATGACGGTGATCGGCGGCTGCCACCATTCGCACCAGTTCGGATCGCCGAAACCGATTACCGACATCTGATCCGGGATTGCGATCTGAGCCCTGCGAAGCGCGACGATGATGCCCATCGTCACATGCGCCGAGCCCGACAGGATCGCCGTCGGACGCTCGGGCAGGGCCAGCATCTCGTGCACCGCGCGCTCGCCCCACGTCAAGGTCGGCGCGTCGAGGAAGGTTGCGAGCGACGATGGCGGAATGCCGCGCTTGCGATAGGCGTTGTGCACCCCTTCGAGGCGGCGCCGTCCGGTCGACAGGCGTTCGGACGCCGCGACATAGGCGATGCGTCGATGCCCGAGGTCGAGCAGATGGCTCGTCGCCCGCTCCATCGCGTCGCTGTCGTCGATTCCGAACCAGAGATCGTCGGGGCCGCCGGCGTAGCGAAGCAGTTGCACATGCGGAACCTGGCGCAGCAGCGCAATGCTTTCGCGCTTCAGGTCGGCGCTCGGCACCAGGATGATCCCGGCGACGCGGGCGCCGACGAAATCGCGGATGTGCCGCACTTCGGTTTCGGGGTCGTCGCCGGTTATCGATAGCACAATCCGATAGCCCTGGCGGTCGCAACTTTCGGAAAGCGCCTGCGCGATCGAGGCGAAGAAGTCGTTCTGAATATCGGGGAGGATCAGCCCGATCAGGTTGCTCGATCCGCCGCGCATCATGCGCGCGGGGAGGTTGCCGACATAGCCGAGCTCCTCTGCCGCGGCGCGCACGGCGTGCTTCGTCCGCTCGCTGATCCGCGCATCGCCGGACAAGGCGCGTCCAACAGTAGATACTGAAAATCCTAGTTTTTTTGCAATGTCCTTGGTTGTTACCATTCGCCTCGCATCCCCCGCGGTTGCTGTCTGGACACCCATCGAAACCCGCCGCCGCCGATGTAGGAGGCCGGGCCTGGTCCCGGGGCCGTGCAGCTCGTCCAAGGCAGCATAGGCGAGGGCGGAAGGAGCCGCAATACGCGCGTCGCAACAAGGGCGTTGCCATCGGTAAAGTTTATGCTATCGATTGCGCAATCGAGATGAGGGAGAGCGAGAGATGATTCGCAACGTCAACCACGTCCTGTTCCGCCACGAAGGCGATATGGAGGCGATCAAGCGCTTCTTCGAGGACTTCGGCCTGTTCGTGTCGCATGAGGACGAGCGGCGCGTCTATTTCCGCGGCTATGAGAGCCGCCCCTTCATCTATGTCGCCGAACGCGGCCCGCGCAGCTTCGGCGGGCTCGGTTTCGAGGTCGAGAGCGCCGAGGCGCTGGAGGCGCTGGCGCGGCGTTTCGACGTTCCCGTGACCGACGGCGCGACTCCCTGGGGCGGCCGGCAGATCGCGATCGAGGACGCCGACGGCAATGCGATCGAACTGGTTCACGGCCTCCGGCAGCTCGAGCCCGTTGCGCTGCCGCGCCCCCCGGTGCCGCTGAACACCGGCAATATCGTCCAGCGCCGCGGCCGCTTTCCGATCTTCGAGCGCGGCCCCGCGCCGGTGCTTCGCCTCGCGCATGTCGTCCAGAACACGCCCGATCCGGGTCGCCTGATGGACTGGTATGTCGACAATCTGGGCGCCTATCTGTCGGATGTCATCATGGTCGGCGAGCATCGCGCGGGCGCCTTCATCCGCTTTCCGCGCGGCAAGGACTATGTCGACCATCATAATATCGCGGTCTTTCAGGGGCCGGCGAACACGGCGCAGCACGCCTGTTTCGAGACGATCGACGTCGATGCCGTGCATATGGGGCACCAGCATCTCGCGGCGAAGGGCTATCGTCCCGCCTGGGGCGTGCTGCGCCACGCGGTCGGCGGCGCGCTGTCGGACTATTGGTACGATCCTTCGGATTTCCGCGTCGAGCACGTCACCGACAGCGACTATCTGAACGACGAATATCCCACCGGCTATCACCAGCGCGGCCCCGAAACCGCAATGCAGTGGGGCGGCGACATGCCCGACCACTTCCGCGACTGATCGGCGCACACGCAGCAGAATCGAGATATTGGGAGTAGGCAGATGCAGGAATCGCGCGACGCGGCGTTCGACCGCGGCTTGGCCATGCGCAAGAAGATCGCGGGCGACGTTCCGCCGCCGCCCGGCCTCGACGAGGATCTGCGCGGCCTGATCCTGCGCTATGCCTTCGGCGACGTGTGGAGCCGGCCGGGGCTGGACGTCGATACGCGGCGCCTGCTGACGCTGTCGATGACGCTGGCCGGCGGGCATCTGGAGGAATTCAAGCTGCACCTGCGCTTCGCGGTGACCAATGGCGTCGACCGCGCGACGGTCAAGGAACTGATCCTGCACAGCGCCGTCTATTGCGGCATTCCCGCGGCGCTCGACGCCTTTCGCGCGGCGAACGAAATCTACGCCGAACTCGACGCCGCCTGACCGCCGCGCTTCCCACCGCCTTTCACGAAAGCAGGACGATGCAAGGGACCAACCTCGCCGAATGGCGTGCCGGCTGGCCGGTGGTGCTCGTCGGGATCGCGGGCGCCGCGACCTCGTCGATCCAGACCGTCGCGCTCAGCCTGATCATCCCTTCGCTGTCCGCCGAACTCGGCTGGTCGCGGGCGGCGATCTCGGTCAGCTTCACCATCACCACCATCGGCGCGCTGCTGCTCAGCCCGCTGGTGGGCGCGCTGCTCGACCGTTTCGGGACGCGCCGGGTCGCCATCGCGGGGGTGATCGCAAAGGCGAGCGCGCTCGCCGCGGTCTCGCTCACCACGTCGCAGATATGGACCTGGTATCTCGCCTGGGTCTTCGTCGCGCTGGCGGCGCCCTTTGCGAGCCTGGTCGTGTGGACCAAGGCGGTCGCGGGCCGCTTCGCCAAACAGCGCGGCTTGGCGCTCGCGATCACGATGACCGGGCTGCCGATCGCGAACATCGTCTTCACCTTCGTTGCGGCGCAGACGATGGGCGCCATGGGATGGCGGGCGGTCTATCCGGCGCTCGCGGCCTCGGCGCTCTGCGTCGTGCTGCCGCTGGCGATCTTCTTCCTCTATGACGAACGCGATCTGCTGCGCCGCCGGGCGCGCGCGGTCGGCGAAACCGTGCAGGCCGCGCTGCCCCGCGCGCTCGGCCGCGGGGCCGAGATCGGCGAGGCGCTGCGCAACCGGCGTCTCTGGCAGATATTCATTCCGGGTTTCCTGGTGTCGATGTCGCTCGGCGGGCTGATGGTCCATCTGCCGTCGATGGTCACCGATGCCGGCGCGACGCCCGCCGAGGCCGCGACGGTCTTCGCGCTCGCCTTCGGTCCTTTTGCATTCGCGGGCCGCGTCGCAACGGGATTGCTTCTCGACCGGCTGCACGCGCCCTTCGTCGCCGGAGCGGCGTTCATCCTGCCGGCGCTGGCCGCGCTGATCTTCTACTCGGCGAACGGTGACATCGCCTGGCTGATCGCGGCGGGTGCCCTCGCGGGCTGCGCGCTCGGCGCCGAGCTCGAGGGGATCGCCTATCTGGTCAGCGTCTATTTCGGCCAGAAGAATTACGGCTTTCTCTATGGCATCGGCTTCGGTTTCTATTCGGTCGGTTTCGGCATCGGGCCGGTCATCGCCGGCCATATCTATGACAGCTACGGCAGCTATGAGCGATATTTCGTCTTCATCGCCTCGGCGCTGCTGATCGCCGTTCCCTTCATCACCTTGCTCGGCCGCTACCCCGATTGGGGAAGCGGGGAAGAGCGGGCGGCCTGAATTCACCATCATCATCTGGAACGACGGCCGCGGGACTGACCGAAGCGGCCGCCAAGAGCGGGAGGACTATATGAAGACCATCAAGACGACCCTGTTGATCGGGGCTGCCTCGTGGGGGCTGCTGGCGGCCTTGCCTGCGATGGCGCAGGACGGCGGCGCGCCGGCCGAGGACGCGGACGGCGCGGCCGCGTCGTCGGGCATCGGCGACATCGTGGTGACGGCGCGCAAGCGGGCCGAGAGCGTGCAGGACGTTCCGGTTGCGATCACCGCGGTCAGCGCCGAGCAGATGATCGACCGTTCGGTGAAGGATATCACCGATATTGCCGCCTCGACCCCCAGCTTCTTCACCCAGATGTCGAGCGCTGACCCGTCGGCGCTGCTCGTCTCGATGCGCGGCCAGTCGGCGACCGACGCGCTGATGACGCTCGACTCGCCGGTCGGCGTCTATGTCGACGGCGTCTATCTGCCGCGCTCGATCGGCCTGCGCGCCGCGATGGTCGACATCGAGCGCGTCGAGGTGCTGCGCGGTCCGCAGGGGACGTTGTTCGGCAAGAACACCACCGGCGGCGCGGTCAGCATCACGACCCGCCAGCCCGACCTCGTGGAAACGGGCGGTTTCGTCAGCATGGTGCTGGGCGAGCACGGCAAGATGGAAGCGACCGGCGCGCTCAACGTGCCGCTGGTCCGCGATGTGCTCGCGGTGCGCGGCGTGTTCCAATATTCGGGCAACAACGGCTATGGCCGCAACCTGCTCGGCGAACGGATCGGCGGCGACGTCACCAAGACGGGGCGGATCAACGTCGCCTTCGCGCCGAGCGACCGCCTGCGCATCAACCTGTCGGGCGATTATCAGCGGATCAAGGGTGACGGCATCATCACGCGCCTGTCGTGGCTCAACCCCTATCCGCAGGAAACCGGTTCGGTTCTGCCCGCGCCGACCAATCTGCTGCGCGCGACGCTGGCGCAGCAGGGCCTCGCCGATACGCCGGCGAACCGCGAGGCGGCCTATGCCTATCTGCAGACCGCACTGATCGGCAACAGCGCCGGCTCCTTCTACGACGCGCCGACGACCTCGCCGCAGGCGAACGACTATGAAGGCTATGGCGTGTCGGGGACGATCGAGTTCGACGTCAGCGACTATCTGAGCCTCAAGTCGATCACCGCCAACCGCTGGGCCGACCGCGACTCCTATGTCGATTTCGACGGCACGCCGATCGTGCTGTTCGAGCCCCATTATGTGACCAAGTCGAAGGTGTTCAGCCAGGAACTGCAACTGCTGTCCGACCCGGCCGAGCGTCTGTCGTGGATTCTCGGCGGCTATTATTCGAAGGAGACGGGCAACGAGTTCACGGTGAGCCGCACGCTGCCGCCGATCCTGCCGACCAATCCGGGGATCAGCGACGGCGACGTCACCAACAAGAGCGTCGCGGTGTTCGGACAGGCGAACTATCGCGTGTCGGACGCGGTTCGCATCACCGCCGGGCTACGCTGGACCGAAGAGACGAAATCGCTGTTGACGCGCAACCGCAACGCGCTCGGCTGCAACATCCCGGTTTCGATCCGCATCGACGGCGCCTGCGAAGGCTATTTGTCGGACACCTATTCGGACTGGTCCTATCTGCTCAGCCTCGACTGGACGCCGGGCACCGGAACGCTCTTCTATGCCCGCACCTCGCGCGGCTTCAAGGGCGGCGGCCAGAATCTGCGCGGCCAGGCATCCGATCCGCGCACCTTCAACCCGTTCCGGCCCGAGACCGTCACCGACTATGAAATCGGCGCGAAGCTCGACCTGCTCGACCGGCGCCTGCGCCTGAACCTCGCCGGCTATCACGCCATCTATGAGGATATTCAGCGCAGCACGAGCATTCAGCCGCCGATCGGCAGCGCGACGACGCTGGTGACGAACGCCGCGAAGGCGAAGATCAACGGCGTCGAGGCCGAAATCACCGCCCAACCGACCGATGCGCTGACGCTGAACGTCAACGCGAGCTATACCGATGCAAGCTATTCGAGCTTCGCCGATCCGATCATCGGTGACCGCAGCGACGAACGCTTCCCGGTTCCGCGCTGGACGCTGGCGACGAACCTGACCTACCAGCTTCCGACCTCGATCGGCGACCTCAAGTTCATCGCCGGCTGGAACTGGCGCAGCGCGACATCGCTTCGTCCCGCCGCGCTGGTGCAGTCGAGCGTGACGCAGAAGGCCTATGGCCTCGTCGATGCGCGGATCAGCCTGCACGTCGACGAACTCGATGCCGATGTCGCGATCTTCGCGAAGAATCTGCTCGACAAGGAGTATATCGTCGGCGCGGTCGATCTCGACCGGACGCTGGGATATAATATCGTCAACGTCGGCACTCCGCGCCTGATCGGCGTGGAATTCCGCAAGAGCTTCGGCAGCCGTTAATCGGGTCGGCCATGCTATCGTTAGCCCTGGTGGCTGGCGATGGCATGGCCGCTTCCCATCATCGCCCCACATTATCGGAGGAAGATATGAGCTTTGCACTTTGCGTTCTGGAAAAGGGCGGACAGCGTGTTCCCGCGGTCAAGATCGGCGAGCGTTTCTGGGCGCTGAGCGACGTCGCACCGGGACTGATCCAGCGGCCCGACGAAGGCCTGCTCGACCTGCTTCCCGCGTGGGACGAGAGCTTTGCCAAGCTGGAAAAGGCGGTCGCGGCGTTCGACGGAGCGGCGAAGACCGCGCTCGTCCCCGGCGAAGGCGGCGTCCGCTATGACCTGCTCGTCACCAACCCCAAGAAGATCGTCTGCGCGGGGATGAATTATTATTGCCACATGCGCAAGGACGCCAAGCGCGAGATCAAGAAGGAGGATTATGACTGCCTCTTCTTCCTGAAGGCGTCCGACCAGCAGCTTGCCGCCGACCGCGACATCCCGTTCCCCAGCCATACGAAGAAATATGACTGGGAAGTCGAGATCGTCGTCGTGATCGGCAAGGAAGGCCGCAACATCAAGGCCGCCGATGCCGCGCAGCATATCGCGGGCTATGCGGTCGGCAACGACCTGTCGGCGCGCGACTGGCAGTTCAATCCGCGCCACGTCCGCCAGTTCGACCTCGTCGCCGGCAAATCCTTCGATCATTCGGCGCCGGTCGGCCCGTGGCTCGTCCCCGCCGCTTTCGTCGACATCGAAAATCTCTGGCTGAAGCTGTGGGTCAACGACGATCTGAAGCAGGATTCGACGACCAAGGAATTCATCTGGTCGGTTGGCGAACTGATCGAATCCTATAGCTCGCACAGCACGCTGCGTCCCGGCGACCTGCTGTTCACCGGCGCGCCCGCGGGGGTGGGCATGGCGACCGACACCTATCTCAAGCCCGGCGACGTGATGGTGGCCGAGGTCGAGGGGCTGGGCCGTCTCGAAACGCGGCTGCTCGCCGAGTGAGGGAATGGGGAGGGCGGCCCAAGGGGCGCTCTCCCGCCAACAGCGGGCGGAGTTCGCGTTGATACAGGGATTGTCTCCATCCGCCGCGTCGGCGGACGCCGATACGGTCGTATCGGCGCTGCTCGAATGCGGGATGATCGCGGCGAAGAGCGAAGTGCGGCGGATCGTCTCCGTCGCGGGCGGCGTGTCGTGCGACGTCTATCGCGTCGATCTGCCCGGCCGTTCGGTCGGGGTGAAGCGCGCGCTGCCGCGCCTGCGCGTCGCCGCCGAATGGAACGCGCCGGTCGAACGCTCGGCCTATGAAGTGCTGTGGCTGCGCCGCGCGCAGGCATGGGGCGTGCGCGCGCCGCACGTGCTGGCCTCGCTGCCCGACCGCAACCTCTTCGTCATGCAATGGTTCGACGCCGCCGCGCATCCGGTATGGAAAGCGGAACTGCTCGCGGGGCGTGTCGATGCGGATTTCGCGCGGCGCGTCGGGGCGGCGCTGGCGCTCGTCCACAACCGCAGCAGCGCCGACGAGACGGTCGCGCGGGATTTCGCCAGCGACGAACTGTTCCGGCAGCTTCGCATATCGCCCTATCTCGACGCGACGGCGGTCGAGCATCCCGATCTCGCCGCGCGGATCGGCGGGCTCGCGGCATCACTCGCACGCACCAAGGTCGCGCTCGTCCATGGCGACGTCAGCCCGAAGAATATCCTGTGCGCGGCGGAAGGGCCGCTGTTCCTCGACGCCGAATGCGCCTGGCACGGCGACCCGGCCTTCGATGCCGCTTTCTGCCTGACCCATTTGCTGCTCAAGGCGCTCAAGCTCGGGACCAGGGCGAGCCGCGATGCGTGCGGCGCCTTTGCCGGGGCATGGCTGGACGATGCGGGTTGGGAAGAGGCGGCGGCCCTGTCGCGCCGCACCGCGCCGCTGCTTGCCGCGCTGCTCCTCGCGCGCGTCGACGGCAAGTCGCCGGTCGAATATCTGAACGCGTCCGAACGCGCCTTCGTCCGCCGTTTCGCACGCGACTTCCTGCATCGCCCCGCCGAAAACGGCGACGACATCGATGTGCTCAAACATATGTGGTTCGAAAGATTGGATAGCCGATGAACAACAATATCGCTCAAGTCCGTGCGCGTTCGGTGTGGGATTCGCGCGGGCGGCCGACCGTCGAGGCGGAAGTGCATCTTGCTGGCGGGGCCATCGGGCGGGCGATCGCGCCCGCGGGGGCGTCGCGCGGGAAATATGAAGCGGTCGACCTGCGCGACGGCGGCAGCCGCTTCGGCGGCATGGGGGTCGAGCGCGCCGTCGCGGCGGTGAACGGCGAGATCGCGCCGCTGCTGATCGGCGCCGACGCGCGCGAGCAGGACCAGATCGACGCGCGCCTCTGCCGCGCCGACGGCACGCCGAACAAGGGCCGCGTCGGCGGCAATGCGACCGTCGCGGTATCGATGGCGGCCGCGCACGCCGCCGCCGCGGCCGAGGGCGTGCCGCTGTGGCGCTGGCTGTCGCGCGGCGGCCCGGTCTCGCTGCCGCTGCCCGAAATCCAGATCTTCGGCGGCGGCGCGCACGCCGGGCGGCGCACCGACATCCAGGATTTCATGATCATGGTGCCGAAGGCGGCATCGATCCGCGAGGTGCTGGAGGTGACGGGCGACGTCTATCGCGCGGCAGGCGAGGTGATGCAGGACCGCGACCGCATGGTCGGCACTGCCGACGAGGGCGGCTGGTGGCCGATGTTCGACACCAACGAACAGGCGCTGGAAACGCTGGTCGAAGCGATCGAGCGCGCCGGCCATCGCCCCGGCGAGGACGTCTTCATCTCGCTCGACATCGCAGCGAGCGAGTTCGCGGAAGGCAATGGCTATGTGCTCGCGCTCGACGATGCACGGTCGTCGAGCGAGGAGATGGTCGAGCGCGTCTGCGACTGGGCCGCGCGCTATCCGATCCTGTCGATCGAGGATCCGGTGGGGCAGGACGACACGCCGGGCATGGTCGCGGTGACGCGGCGGCTCGGCGGACGCATCCAGATCATCGGTGACGATTATCTGGTCACCAACAGCGACCGCGTCGACGCGGCGGCGGCGGCGGGCGCGTGCAATGCGGTGCTCGTCAAGGTCAACCAGGCCGGGTCGCTCAGCGAAGCGAAGGCGGCGCTCGACGCGGCGCAGCGCCGGCAATGGGGGACGATCGTGTCGGCCCGGTCGGGCGAGACCGAGGATGTGACGATCGCGCATCTCGCGGTCGGCTGGAACGCCCGCCAGCTCAAGGTCGGCTCCTTCGCGCGCTCGGAGCGCATGGCGAAATGGAACGAACTGCTGCGGATCGAGGAAGCGCTGGGGGCCGACAATCGCTTCGACGGCATCCGCGCCTTCGCGCCCGGCGTTTCGGCGGCCCTCGGCGCATGAAGGCGGTCCTCCATTATGGTGCGAGCCCCGGCTTTCGCGCGTCGCTCGCGGGGCTCGCCGACGGGCTGGATATCGTGGTGGTCGACGAGGAGAGCCCCGATTTCGCCCGCGAGATCGCCGACGCCGAAATATTGCTCCATGTGCTGAAGCCGGTGACACGCGCGATGATCGAAGGAGCGCCGCAGCTTCGCCTGATCCAGAAGATCGGCGTCGGGGTGAATACGATCGATCTCGACGCGGCGCGGTCGCGCGGCGTCGCGGTCGCGAACATGCCCGGCACCAACAGCCAGGCGGTGGCCGAACTGGCGCTCGGGCTGATGCTTTCGGTGCTGCGCCGCATCCCCGCGCTCGACGCGATGACCAAGGGCGGACGCCAATGGTCGCCCGAGCCGGCGCTGATCGATTCCTGCGGCGAAATATGCGGGCGGACGGTCGGTTTCCTCGGCTTCGGCGAAGTGCCGCGGCGGCTTGCCGGGGCGATCGAGGCGCTCGGCGGCAGCGTGCTGCGCCACGATCCCGCCGCGGCGCCCGATGCGCCGGGGCGCGCGGTCGATCTCGATACCCTGTTCGGCGAAAGCGACATCTTGTCGCTGCACGTGCCGCTGACCGACGCGACGCGCCATATCGTCGATGCCGCCCGGCTCGGCCGGATGCGGCCGGGGGCGGTGCTGATCAACACGGCGCGCGGCGAGCTGGTCGACGAAAAGGCGCTTTACGATGCCATCGCCGAAGGACGGCTGCGCGGCGCCGGGCTCGACGTGTTCGAGGCCGAACCGGTGCGGGCGGACAACCCGTTGTTGACGTTGCCCGGGATCGTCGCGACGCCGCACCTCGCCTGGCTGACGCCCGAGACGCTGGCGCGCAGCATGGCGGTCGCGGGCGAAAATTACCGGCGGCTGGCGGCGGGCGAGCCGCTGCTGCATCAGGTCGTTTGAAAAAGGATGAAGCGGCGATGAGCGTCGAGCAGCGCGATACCTTCCCGGCACTTGCGCGTCATCTGGCCGTCGCCGCCCCCGATGCGCCGGCTTTCATCGTCGATGGCGAAGCGATCGGTTTCGCCGCATTCGAGGCACGCGCGCGGCGTGTCGCGGCCGCTTTGCGGCGCGACGGCGTGGGGGCGGGAAGCCGCGTCGCCTGGCTGTCGAAGAACCATATTTCAGGCTTTGAATTGTGGCTCGCCGCGAACATGGTGGGCGCGACCTTTGTTCCGCTCAACTGGCGGCTTGCCGCGGGCGAGCTTGCCTTCATCGTCGCCGATGCCGAGGCGCCGATCCTGTTCGTCTCCCCCGAGTTCGACGCGATCGCGCGGCAGGCGAGCGCGGGACTCGCCCTTCGGATCGTCGGCCTGGGAAGCGAATGGGGCGCGTGGCTGGACGGCGCCGATGCCGATGCGTCCGATGTCGTCGCGGGAACGGCCGAGGATATTTCGCTTCAGCTCTATACTTCGGGAACGACCGGCAAGCCCAAGGGGGCGATGCTCAGCCACCGCGCGTTGCTCGGCGCACGGCCTGCGTGGCGCGATCTCGACTGGTATCGCTGGGACGAGAGCGACGTCGGTCTGCTCGCGATGCCGATGTTCCACATCGGCGGCATGGGCTGGGCGCTGATGGCGTTCGATTCGGGGCGGCCGAGCGTCATCCTGCCCGAATTCGATACCGAGGCGATCCTGACGCTGATCGACGAGCGGGCCTTTTCGAAGATTTTCCTCGTTCCCGCGGCGTTGCAGCTTCTGATCGATCATCCGCGCGCCGACGCGATCGATTTCGGCGGGCTGAAGACGGTGCTCTATGGCGCAAGCCCGATGCCGCTCGCCGTGCTCGACCGGGCGATGCAGCGGCTTCGCTGCGATTTCGCGCAGCAATATGGCATGACCGAAACCGCCGGAACCGTCGTCGCATTGGCGCCCGATGATCATCGGCCGGGCAATCCGCGCCTCGCCTCGGCGGGCAAGGCTTTGCCGGGCGTCGAACTCGAAATCCGCGGCCCGTCGGGCGAGAGACTGCCTGCCGGTGAAACCGGACAGATCGCCATCCGGTCGGTCGCCAACCTCAGCGGCTATTGGCGCCGGCCCGAAGCGAGCGCGGAGGCGATCGACGGCGACGGCTGGCTGCTGACCGGCGATGCGGCCTATCTCGACGCGGACGGCTATCTCTTCGTGCGCGACCGGCTCAACGACATGATCATCAGCGGCGGCGAGAATGTCTATCCGGCGGAGGTCGAATCTTTGTTGTCCGCACATCCCGCGATCGTCGAGGCGGCGATCGTCGGCCTGCCCGACGCGCGCTGGGGCGAGGCGGTGACGGCCGCGGTCGTGCTGCGCGACGAGAGCGTCGCGGACGCCGATATCGCGGCGTGGATGCGCGGGCGGATCGCGGCCTACAAGATTCCCAAGCGGATCGCGCGTTTCGCCGTCTTGCCGCGCAACGGCGCCGGCAAGATTCTTCGCCGTGCGATCAGGGAAGAGCTGGCGGCATCCGCAAAGAAGCCCGGCTGATCCGCTCTAGCCGAAATCGGCTGAATCGAAGTTTGCGGCGAAGGCTTCGGCGAGTTCTTCGGGCGTCAGCGGATCGACGATGGGCAGGCGGCCGAGACGGCGGACGCCGCCGAGCTTGGCGATGATCGCCTCACTGTCGGGCATCGCTTCGCCGAGGAAGGCGAGGCCGTGGATTGCGACGCCCCGGCGTTTCAGCGCTTCGATCGTCAGCAGGCTGTGGTTGATCGTGCCGAGGCCGGTGCGCGCGCAGACGATCACCGGGATGCGCCAGCGCGCGAACAGGTCGGCGTAAAGCAGCGTGCGCGTGACGGGGACGAGGACGCCGCCGGCCCCCTCGACGATCAAGGCGCCATCGGGGGGCGTCAGCGCGTCGGGGTCGATTTCCACGCCGTCGATTTCGGCCGCGAGGTGCGGCGAGGCGGGGGTGACGAGGCGGTAGGCTTCGGGACGCACGGAAACGCCCGCGAGGCGCGCGACAATTTCGCTGTCGGTCTCCTCTTCGAGGCCCGACTGGATCGGCTTCCAATAGGGGACGCCGAGCGCGCCGGCGAGCGCGGCGGAGAAGATCGTCTTGCCGATGCCGGTGTCGGTGCCGGTGACGACGAAGCGGGTCATGCCTCTGCCATCGCGGTGGCCAGCGCGTCGACCATTGCATCGACCTCGCGCTCGCCGACGTTGAGGGTGATCGCGATGCGAAGGCGCGCGGTGCCCTCCGGCACCGTCGGCGGGCGGATGCCGCGGACGTCGAAGCCCGCGGCCTGCAGCGCGGCGGCGATCCGCATGGTGCGGCCGTTGTCGCCGATGACGACCGGGATGATCTGGCTGCCGCTGGCGGGCAGGCCGAGCGCGGCGAGGCGGGTTTCGGCATGGCGGACGAGGCCCTGAAGCCGCGCCGCCCGTTCGGGCTCGTTCGCGACGATTTCGAGCGCCTGGCGGACGAGCCATGCCGTCAGCGGCGACGGGGCGGTCGAGAAGATGAAGGGGCGGCCGCGGTTGACGATGAAGTCGCGGACGATCGCCGGCCCGCAGAGCAGCGCGCCTTCGCAGCCGAGCGCCTTGCCGCAGGTGTGGAGAGTGATCAGATTGTCGCGGCGGCTGAGATCGTGCGCGAGGCCTTGGCCCGCGGGACCGTAGACACCGGTCGCATGGGCTTCGTCGACGATGAGCACGGCGTCGTGGCGGTGGGCGACCGCGGCGAGATCGGCGAGCGGGGCGCGGTCGCCGTCCATCGAATAGAGGCTTTCGACCGCGATCCACGGCGTCCCGCTGCCGCCGCCGCGCCGCCAGCGCGCGATGATGTCGTCGAATGCCTGCGCGTCGTTGTGGTGCGCGTCGACGCGCCCGGCGCGGCCGAGCTTCATCCCGTCGTGCGCGCTCGCGTGGATGAGTTCGTCATGGACGACGAGGTCGCCGCGCTGCGGCAGCGTCGCGAACAGCGCGGCATTGGCGGCGAAGCCGGTGGGGAAGAAGAGCGCTGCCTCGCTGCCGTAATGGCGCGCGGCATGGGCTTCGAGCGCCTCATGCTCGTCATGATTGCCGCGCAGCAGGCGCGAGCCGCCCGAGCCCGCCGGCAGCCCGCGCTGAAGACCCGCCGCCAGCGCTTCATTGAGCGCGTAGGAGCCGGCGAGCGCGAGATAGTCGTTCGAGGCGAAATCGGCGCCGGCGCGCGGCGCGAGCGCGCGGCGGCGATCGGCGGCGGCGAGCGCGTCGAGACCCTTGCGGTGGGCGTGGAAGGGGGAGATGGTCATTCTGCGTCCCTGTCCGTCATTGCGGGCGAAGCGAAGCAATCCAGAGCCCGCGTAAACCGCTCTGGATTGCTTCGCTTCGCTCGCAATGACGAAGTTATTGGTGGGATCGATTGTGCCACAGATTCTGCCGTTCTTCGGCGGTCAGCCGGTGTGGCGGAGCGATGGGGGCGAGCGTTTTCGGATCGAACAGCGCGGCGCGGCGACGGTCGCCCGAGACGACGTCCTTGATGGCGCGCACGAAGAAGCGTCGCATCAGCGTGACCATGGACATCTTGCGAAGGTCGCTGGCGTCGCCGATCGCCTCGTGCGTGAAAAGATGTCCCCCGGTGGCGCCGAGGAGCCGGTCGCGCGCCGCAGTGTCGCAGGCGGCGAGTTGAACCGTGATGAAGGGCAGCTTGCCGTTCGCATAGGTGTTGAACAGCGGCATCCGGCAACATTGGGCATACCAGCGCAGCGTCGGCTGGTCGGTGAGGTGGACGCAGGCGAGCCGGTCTCGGCCCGATGCCAGCCGCATCCGCGCGCACCGCGTCTGATACAGCGCCGTGCCGCCTTGTGCATCGAGCACCCGCTCGTGGCCGAGATAATGAGCGAGGTTCTGGCAATCGGTGCAATGACATATGACGTGATCGCCCCCGGCGTCGATGGTCAGCGTTCCGGAAACGGCGCCGCATTCGCAGGCGAAGGGGAGGTCGGGACGCTGGGTGTGGAAGTTTTCGTGCACCGTTCCCTCCGTTCGCCCTTCGCTTGTCATTGCGAGCGCAGCGAAGCAATCCAGAGCGGTTTACGCAAGCTCTGGATTGCTTCGTCGCTGCGCTCCTCGCAATGACGATGAGATAAGGGAGGACTTAGTTGACCGCCTTGTCGACCAGCTTGTTCTTGGCGATCCACGGCATCATCGCGCGCAGCTGCGCACCGGTCTGTTCGATCGGGTGCGCGGCGGCGGCCTTGCGGCTCGCCTTCAGCTCGGGCTGGCCGGCCTGGTTGTCGAGGACGAAATCCTTGACGAAGCGGCCCGAGGTGATGTCGGCGAGGACGCGCTTCATTTCGGCCTTGGTCTCGTCGGTGATGATGCGCGGACCCGTCTTGATGTCGCCATATTCGGCGGTGTTCGAGATCGAATAGCGCATGTTGGCGATGCCGCCCTCATAGAGGAGGTCGACGATCAGCTTGGTTTCGTGGAGGCACTCGAAATAGGCCATTTCGGGGGCATAGCCCGCCTCGACCAGCGTTTCGAAGCCCGCCTGGATCAGATGGGTGACGCCGCCGCAGAGCACCGCCTGCTCCCCGAACAGGTCGGTTTCGCACTCTTCCTTGAACGTGGTCTCGATGATGCCGCTGCGGCCGCCGCCGACCGCCGACGCATAGCTGAGAGCAAGCGCCTTGGCGTGGCCGTTGCCGCTGTTGCCGCTCGCTTCCTGCGCGACCGCGATCAGGCAGGGGACGCCGCCGCCCTTCTGATATTCGCTGCGCACGGTGTGGCCGGGGCCTTTCGGCGCGACCATGAAGACGTCGATGTCGGGACGCGCCTCGATCAGGCCGAAGTGGATGTTGAGGCCGTGCGCGAAGGCCAGCGCGGCGCCGGGCTTCAGATTGTCGGCGAGGTCGTCATAATAGATTTTCGCCTGATGCTCGTCGGGGGCGGCGATCATGATGACGTCGGCCCATTCGGCGGCTTCCTTGTTCGACAGCACCTTGAAGCCTGCGCCTTCGGCCTTCTTCGCGGTCGCCGAACCGGGACGGAGCGCGATCGCGACGTCGCGCACGCCGCTGTCGCGGAGGTTCTGCGCATGGGCATGCCCCTGGCTGCCATAGCCGAGGATGGCGACCTTCTTGTTCTTGATCAGATCCTGGTCGGCGTCGCGATCGTAGTAAACCTGCATGTCTTTCTTCCCTTATTTTCGTTCGTCATGCCGGACTTGGTCCGGCATCCATTCGGCGCTCCGTTTCCGGCGAAGTTCTGAATGGACCCCGGATCAAGTCCGGGGTGACGATAGTTGAAACCCAATGCTTGAACTCTAAAGCGCCTCCGCGCCGCGGGCGATGGCGACGACGCCGGTGCGGCCGACCTCGACGAGACCGCATTCGCGCATCAAGGCGATGAAGCGGTCGACCTTGTCGCTGTTGCCGGTGATCTCGAAGATGAAGCTGGTCAGCGTCGTGTCGACGACCTTGGCGCGGAACACGTCGGCCATGCGCAGCGCCTCGATGCGCTTGTCGCCGGTGCCCGCGACCTTGACCAGCGCGATCTCGCGCTCGACATGCGCCTCGTGGTCGGCAAGGTCGACGACCTTGTGGACGGGAACGAGGCGGTCGAGCTGCGCGATGATCTGGTCGATGATCGGCGGTGGGCCGGAGGTGACGATGGTGATGCGCGACAGCGCATGGTCGGCGGTGATGTCCGCCACGGTCAGGCTTTCGATATTATAGCCGCGCGCGGTGAACAGGCCGGTGATCTTGGCGAGCACCCCGGCTTCGTTGTCGACGGTGACGGCGAGCACATGACGCTCGCCCGCTTCGGTTTGAATTTTCATGTTTGTCCCCTAAGCGTCGCTTCGCGCGTAATCGATTACCCGATCAACAAGCGTGCCGCTGTCAGGCCAGTTGGAAAATTGCTCGACGATGATGAAGGGTTCGAGGAAGTAACTGAAGGTCCGGCCATCGGTTTCAACTGCTTCGGTGGAATCGCCTTCACGCCAGATGATCCGCGAATTCTCATTCCACGGCTCCTCTGCGAAGGGCAGTTCCTCGCGATCTGTAAAACTGCGAGCGTCGCGTACCAGTGCGGCCAACGTGATCTGATCTGTCATCACACCAGCGCTTTCGCTTCGTCGTCCATCGTGCCGGTGACGTCGCTCGGCTGGAGGATCATGTCGGTGTGTGCAGCGCCCGACGGGATCATCGGGAAGCAGTTGGCGAGCTTCGCGACGCGGCAGTCGACGATCACCGGGCCGGGGGTGTCGAGCATCGTGCGAATGCCGTCCTCGAGCTCGCCGAGCGTGTCGATGCGCAGGCCCGTCCAGCCATAGGCCTCGGCCAGCTTCACGAAATCGGGCAGGCTGTCCGAATAGCTGTTCGAATAGCGGCTTTCATAGGTCAGTTCCTGCCACTGGCGGACCATCCCCATCCATTCATTGTTGAGGATGAAGATCTTCACCGGCAGGCGATATTGCGCCGCAGTGCCCATCTCCTGAATGTTCATCTGAAGCGAGGCCTCGCCCGCGATGCAGACGACGAGGCGATTGGGATTGCCGATCTGCGCGCCGACCGCGGCGGGGAAGCCGTAACCCATCGTGCCGAGCCCGCCCGAGGTGAGCCAGCGGTTGGGGGTCGAGAAGCCGAAATGCTGCGCCGCCCACATCTGGTGCTGGCCGACCTCGGTGGTGATGATCGGGTCGCGGCCGCGCGTCGCGTCGAACAACGCCTTGACCGCGCGCTGCGGCATGATCTCGGCGGCAGCGTCCTTCTTTTCGGGGAAGTCGAGGCAGCGCGCGGCGCGCCAGCCGTCGATGCGGCGCCACCATTCGCCATAGTCGCGCGCCTTGTGGCCCTTGTCGGCCCATGCGGCGACTAGCGCGTCGAGCGCGCGCCCGGCATCGCCCGCGATCGCGAGGTCGACGGGGACGATCTTGTTGATCGAGCTGCGGTCGATGTCGATGTGGATCTTCTTCGCTTCGGGCGCGAAGGCGTCGAGGCGGCCGGTCACCCGGTCGTCGAAGCGCGCGCCGACCGCGATGATCAGGTCGGCGCGGTTCATCGCCATGTTCGACTCGTACGTGCCGTGCATGCCGAGCATGCCGAGCCACTTCGGATCGTCGGCCGGAAAAGCGCCGAGCCCCATCAAGGTCGAGGTGATCGGCGCGCCGGTCAGCGACACGAGCTGGCGCAGCGCCGCGCTGGCGCCGGGCCCGGCGTTGATCACGCCGCCGCCGGTGTAGAAGACCGGGCGCTCGGCCGCGGCGATCATGTCGATCGCGGCGGCGATCGCATCGGCGTCGGGCTCGATCTGCGGGCGATAGCTGGCGTGCTGGATGATCTCGGGCACCGAATAGGTGCCGGTCGCGACCTGCACATTCTTTGGAATGTCGATCACCACCGGGCCGGGGCGGCCGTGGGTCGCGATGTGAAACGCCTCGTGCAGGATCGGGCCGAGCCGGTCGGGGTCCATCACCAGATAATTATGCTTGGTGCAGTGGCGCGTGATGCCGACGGTGTCGCACTCCTGGAAGGCGTCGGTGCCGATCAAGGTCGTCGGCACCTGGCCGGTCAGCACGATCATCGGGATCGAATCCATCAGCGCGTCGGTGATGCCGGTGACCGCATTGGTCGCGCCGGGCCCCGAAGTGACGAGCACGACGCCGGGCTTGCCGGTCGAGCGCGCATAGCCCTCCGCCGCGTGGGTCGCCGCCTGTTCGTGGCGGACGAGGATGTGCTTGATCGTCGGGTGCTTGTAGAGCGCGTCATAGATGGGAAGGACCGCGCCGCCCGGATAGCCGAACACCGTGTCGACCCCGAGGTCGACCAGCGCCTGAACCACCATGTCGGCACCGCTCATTTCCGTCACGACGAAACTCCTTTCAACAGCAGAAAGGCAGCGCTTGTGCGCTGCAACAGGGCTGCGGGCAATAGGTGCATGATTCTATCTTGTCAACAGTCTATCACGTAATAAAATTGCTATTTTGTCGATGGAATCGATGTTTAATGATTCTTCGTGGCGCGGCCAATCGGCGGGGGGCTGGTGGCGGAACCACGTATATTGGCGCTTTGCATATTGGCGGGTCGCGGCCTGCGCCTGCGCGAGTGCTTCGTCGCGGCTGATCGCGCCCGCCAGATGGGCCGCGATCTGCGGCACGCCGATCGCGCGCATCGCGGGCAGATCGGGGTCGAGGCGGCGCGCGAGCAGCGCTTCGACTTCGGCGATCGCGCCCCGTTCGAACATCTGGACGAGGCGCGCGTCGCAGCGGGCGCGCAGGTCGTCGCGCGGCGGGAGGAGGATCAGCGGGGTGAGGGCGATGTCGTCGGCGATGCCGCCCTCGCGCGCGCGCTGCCACTCGCCGAGCGGGCGGCCGGTCGAGCGGACGACCTCGAGCGCGCGGGCGACGCGGGTGGCGTCTGCGGGGTGGAGCCGCGCGGCGGCTTCGGGATCGGCCTTTGCCAGCGCGGCATGGGCTTCGGCGACCGGCAGCGCGCGGACGGCCTCGCGGATCGCCGGGTCGATCTGCGGTACCGGCGCGATGCCGAAGAGCAGGGTGCGAAGATAGAGGCCGGTGCCGCCGACGAGGATCGGGAGCGCGCCCGCGGCATGGGCCCGCGCGATTTCTGCCTGCGCTTCGGCCGCCCAGCGCGCGGCGTTGCACGCCTCCTTGCCGTCGATATGGCCGAAAAGGCGGTGCGGCACGCCCTCCATCTCGGCTGCCGCCGGGCGCGCCGAGAGGATGGCGAGGTCGGCATAGACCTGGCTCGCGTCGGCGTTGATCACCACTGCGCGGCCGCAGGCTTTTGCGAGCGCGACCGCCAAAGCGCTCTTGCCGCTGGCCGTGGGTCCGGCGATAAGTACGACGGGCGGCCGCCCGCGAACGGAAGAGACAGAAGGAGAAGCCATGTTCGTTGCCACGCTGATAGCAGCCGGAAAGCTCACCGACGAGGTGGTTCGCGAAGCGATCGACCGGCTCGACATGACGGGGCACGATGTCGGCGCGCCGCACTGGATCGACGAGCATGATGCGGCCGACATTTTCTTTCAGGGCAGCCTGGTCAGCGCGCGCGCCGAACTGGCGAAGATGGACCATGGTGCGCTCGACATCGTCGTCCAGCCGTTCGGCGACCGCACCAAGAAGCTGATCATCGCCGACATGGATTCGACGATGATCGGCTGCGAATGCATCGACGAACTGGCCGATTACGCCGGGATCAAGGATCAGGTCGCGGCGATTACCCAAAGGGCGATGCGCGGCGAGGTCGATTTCCGCGGCGCGCTGACCGAGCGCGTCGCGCTGCTGCGCGGGCTGGGCGAGGATGTGCTGACCCAATGCCGGATGGAGCGCGTCCGCCTGACCCGCGGCGCGCGCACGCTCGTCCAGACGATGAAGGCGCATGGCGCGCATTCGGTGCTCGTGACGGGCGGTTTCACCGCCTTTGCGGGGCCGGTGGGCGAAGCGATCGGGTTCGACCGGATCGTCGCCAATGAATTGCGGATCGAGGGCGGCAAGCTGACCGGCACGGTGAACGAGCCGATCGTCGACAAGGATGCGAAGCTCGAGACGCTGAAGAGCGAGGCGGCGAAGCACGGCCTGCCGCTCGCCGAGACGCTGGCGGTCGGCGACGGCGCGAACGACATTCCGATGCTGACCGCGGCCGGGCTGGGCATCGGCTATTACCCGCACGCCGCGGCGGCCGAAGCCGCCGACGCGGTGGTCCGCCACCACGACCTGACCGCGCTGCTCTGGGCGCAGGGCTATCCGCGGCGGAGCTGGGTGCTGGGGTAGAGGCGGAATTGCTGCGACCCTGGAGGGAAGAGCGGATTTCGAGCATTTACCGTCATCCCGGCGAAGGCCGGGATCTCACCCTATCGCCATGACGCACCGGCGAGATCCCGGCCTTCGCCGGGATGACGAGAATAGGTAGTCAAAGTCCGCTCTCCACCCCGTAGCGGAAGGAAAAGGCCGTCAGAAGATCAACTGGACCTTCTTGCCGTCGATCTCGGTCCGGAATTCGCGGCGGCTGGTGAAGGCCGGGGGAATATTCTTTTCATCCCAGCGATCGAAACGGCGCTCCAGATCCGCGACGGCTTCGGGCTGCTGCGACGAAAGGTCGTTCGCTTCGTCCCGATCGCGGACGATATCGAAGAGCATTTGCCATTGTCCGAGCGGCGATATGCCGAGCTGCGTGCCGTCGGGCAGGGGTTTCCCCATCACATCCGCGAGCGTCTGGACCTCGGCCGCCTTGTTGATCGTGATCAGCTTCCACGGGCCGCTCCGCGCCCAGTGATTGGGCCCCATGCGCCAGAACAGCGTCCGATCCGCCGGCAGGGCGGACGCGGCGAGCAGATTCTGTCCCTCGCTCTGCGGCGGCGCGGGCCGGTGCATCGCGGCGGCCATCGTCGGCATGATGTCGAGCGTCGAGATCGGGCGCGCCTCGACCTGGCCGCGCTTCACCCGTCCGGGGGCGCTGAGGATGAAGGGCACGCGCACGCCGCCTTCGAGCGGAAAGGCTTTCCATCCCGCGAAAGGCGCGTTGGAGCAGGCGCCTTCGGCATAGTTGGGGCAGCCATTGTCGCTGATGAAAAAAACAATCGTTCGACGATCAAGTCCGTGCGCTTTCAAGGCGCCCATCAGCCGCCCGACATTCTGGTCGAGCTTTGTAATCATCGCCTTGTAGATTCGGGATTGCGGCGACGGATCCTTCGCAAATGGCTGCACATCTTCCTTCGTTGCCGCATATGGCGAATGCGGTGCATTATAGGCCAGATAGAGGAAGAAGGGGCGATCATGTCCCGATCCGACGAATTTTACGGCCCGGTCGGTGAACACATCGGTGATGTTGCCGGGCGGATTGACGGTTTCGCGCCCCTCCATGATCGGAAAGCGCTTGCGCGTGATAAGCTTGCCTTCGCCGCTGTCGGTGGTCACCAGTCCCTTGGTGCCGTCGGGATAATAGCTGGTCGCGCCGCCGAGGAAGCCGAAAAAGCTGTCGAAGCCCTGGTCGAGCGGGTGGCGCCCGACCCCGTCGCCGACGTGCCATTTGCCGATCATCGCGGTCTGGTAGTTCGCCTGCTTCGCGACTTCGGCGAGCGTCGTCTCTTCGGCCGGCATGCCGACGTCGCGGCCGACGAGATTGTAATAGAAGCCGAAGCGCCCCTGAAACCGGCCGGATAGGAATCCGGCGCGCGACGGGGAGCAGATCGGCGCGGTCGAATAGGCGGTATCGTAGCGGATTCCCGACCGGGCCAGCGCGTCGATATTGGGGGTGCGAATGGCGCCGCCGTAGGCGCTGAGGTCGCCGTGACCGAGGTCGTCGGCGACGATCAGGATGATGTTCGGCTGGTCGGCGGTCGCGGCGGGCGGGGTCGCTGCCGTCCGTTCGCGCGGCGCCGCGCAGGCGCCGAGCGCAAGAGCGGTCAGGACGGTAGCCGCCGTCGTCAAGACGCGCCGCGCCGCCGCCCGGCGGCCGGTGGGGCGCGGTGCCCTTTTTGCATGGGTCATTCGCGATCCTTCCCTGATGTGCCTGCGGCCGATGTGGGCCGGATCGATTGGCCGATCGATTCGAGGCTCGCGAGCGTCGAGCGATCGGATTCGCGGACCGGCGCCGGATGCAGCGACCGGCGGGTGATCAGCACGATGGCGCGCGCCGCGCTCGCGGCGACATCGCGCTGCCGCGACTTGATCGCCGCCGCCATGAGCCGGTGGGCGTGGAGCGATTCGACTTCGGTTTCGACGGTGCCGGGCAAATGAAGGCGCTGCTGCCAAAGGACGAGCCGGCCGATGTGCAGCAGCATCCGTTCGGCGATCGGGCTGCCCGAATGCTGGCCGATGAAGGCGCCGATCGAGAAGGACAGGCGATAGAGCTGCCCCTTGTCCGCCGTATCGGGCAGGTGCGCCGCGTCGGCGGGAATATGACGATCGAGTTCGGCGAAGGCGGATTCGGGCATATGCTCGCTCGCCAGCGCCGCGCAGCGCGCATAAATATCCTCGAGTATGCCGAGCGCATCGATGAACTGGTCGATATCGATATTCGCGACGCGGGCGCCGCGCCACGGCAGGATATCGACGAAGCCCGCCTGCGCAGCGAGCCGCAACGCTTCGCGCGCCGACGGCCGGCTGACTTCGTAGCGCTCGGCGATCTCATTTTCGCGGAGCGGCATTCCGGGCTGGTGCCGCTGGACGATGATCTCGCGGATGATCGCTTCCGAAAGCCAGGCGTCGGTGGTGCGATTATCGTCGCTGTTCCTGCTTCTGCCGCTGCTCTTTGCCATTTTTCTTACCTCGTGCGCGAAGCGGGGGCGCGTCTTTCGCCCCGGTTCGCGCCGCATGATTTGCGCCGATCGACGGCGGGATTCCGTCCTTTGCGGCAGTATAGACAGCGCCTCTTTCCAACAAGCCGTCATGGTTCTTCCCCGGTCGCAGGTCCGGCGAGCGCCGCTTTCGCATCGAACAGGCCTTTGCGAAGCCAGCCGTTCTCGTTCGAGTTTCGCGAGGCCGCGAGCAGCGCCTCGAACGCCGCGATCCGCGCCTTGAGGGCCGCTTTGCTGGCCGGATCGGCCGCCAGGGCGGCGCTGGTCAGGCGGAGCGCCGTCGCCGCCCGATGATCCGCGATCAGCGCTTGCGCGCGGGCGGCGACAGCGTCCGCTCCGCCCGCCAGGCGCGTGAGTTCCGCATAGGCCTCGTCGGGCGACACCGGATAGATCGAGGCGGGGTCGCCATCGAACCAGCCGATATAGGCATCGTAGATGCCGCGCACCGACCAGGCGATCTTGCCATAATCCTCGCCGACGTCGAGCGACGGCGGCAGCTTGACGTCGCGCATCAGCGTATAGACGTCCTTGCCCTCGTTCATCCCCTTCACCGTGGCGTCGTGGACATAGAGGATCGCATCGCGATAGCGGGTCAGCACCCGCTGCACCGTGTCGGCGCCCTCGATCGGGACGCCGTGGCTGGGCAGAACGATGGCGGGTTTCAGCGCCAGAACCTTGTCGATGGAGGCGACATAGTCGAGCGCCGGCCGGGGTTCGGTGCCGCGCAGCGTGTAGAGATTGGGGAAAGACTGGTAATAATTGTCGCCGATGAAGAGCGCCTTGAGCTCGGGAATCCAGACATTGAGCATGTCGGGCGTCTCGCCCGGCGCCGCGAAACAGACGAAGGTCAGTCCGCCGAGCGTAAAGCGATATTCCTTGTCGAACACTATGTCGGCGAGCGGCCCCGCGGCGTGATTGCCGGGATTGGCGTGGCTCACCACGGTCCTGCCCGTTTTGGTATATTGCGCGCTCGCGCGGGTTGCCAACAGGCCGCTCAGCCGCGCGCGATAGTCGAGAAACTCGCCCTCTTTCTCCTGTGCGATCACATGCGTGCCGGGCCCGCGCCACAGTGGAAGTCCGCCGCTATGGTCGGTGTGGGCGTGAGTCAGGATGACATAGCGGACGGGCGCGCCGGAAACCTTGGTGAGCCACGCATGGTGCCGTTCGGCGGCGCGCGCGTTCGACGTGTCGATGATGACATTGCCGTCGGGTGTCGGCACCATGAAGCTGTTGCCGAACGCCGTCGCCTGATAGATGCGCCCGCCGAGATAGGGATGGGCTTCGGTCTCGCCCTGTCCGGTGCTGAGCGCGGGGTTCGACGCGGGGCCGGCGTCCTGCGCCGCGGCGCCGGGCATGGTCAGGCAGGCAAAGGCGATTCCGGCGGCGGCCGCGGTCCATCGCATCGGCGATATCCCACGCCTGCGCGACGTTGGTCGATCCGCATGTGCCGGCATTTACGACACCGTCCCGATCAGCTTGCCGAGGAATATATTGTCCGAATAATCCGACGATGCCGAGTCGTCCGCGAAACGGACTACGACGAGATCGAGCGACGGGATGACGTAGAGCCGCTGAAATCCCGCGCCCGCCGCCATATACATATCCTCGGGAACGTCGGGCGCGATCTGGTCGTCGTCGGGATCGATCGGCAGCGCGGCGGCGGGGACGATATCGACGTCGTCGTCATAGGTGCCGTCATAATGGCGGTTCAGCCACCAGGTCAGTCCGTAGCCATGAAAGGAAGGATTCGTATAGCCGCCCGTCCCGGTGCCGGCGGTGCAATAATCGACCGTTGCCGCCGGCAGATGACGAGCGCTTTGCCACGTGCCCTTCTGCAGCATGAACTGCCCGTATTTCAGCCAGTCGGTTGCGCTGAACGATGCGCCTCCGGCCATCTGGGGGTGCCCTTGCACGTCGCGGGTCCAGCCATAGGAGGTGGATGCGATGCCAAGCGGCGTGAATAATTTCGTCTGCAGATAATCGACCGGGTCGGTGCCCCCGGTGACGGCGCCGCCGCTGCCGTAGGTGCCGCCGGACGATATCTGGAACAGCAGCGCGAAATTCTGGAACGACAGCGGGTCATAGATGAACGCATTGCCCCCCGCCGGATTGCCGCTGTCGATTTCGTTGACCGCGAGATTATAGGTATCGAGTGTGGGCACCGTCCGCGGCGAATAGGCCGGATTGCCGTGCATTCCGGAATTGAGACCGAGCAGGTGGAGCACGGTGATCGGCGATTTGTCGGGATCGCTCTGCCAGTCGGTGATGCGCGACGAGACGTTGGTCGTGAGGTTCAGAAACCCGTCCTGCTCGGCAAAGGCTTCGAGTGCGCAACTGAAGCTCTTGGTGCCGCTCGCCAGAATATGCGGTTCGTTGTTGTAGCCGTCCGCATAACGTTCAAAGACCTTTCGGCCGTGCTGCAGCACAACCACCGCGACCCCGCCGTTCGAGGCCTCCTCCGAATAGTCGGCGGCATTGTTATAGTTGGTGTCTTCGGCGGTGGTCCGGGCGTGCGGCAGCGTCGCGTTTACCGGATCGGTGGCGGACGACAGTCCGCCCGACGAAAAGGCGACGACGGTGACCGTCAGCTGATCGCCGGGGCTCAGCCCGGTCAATTGCGTCCCCGGCGTCGCGCCGACCGTGTTGACGTGCAGCGTGCCGCCGTTGATCTTGTAACGCACGCGGTAGCCGGTGGCGCCGGGGGCGGAATCCCAGCCGATATAGGCCGATGTGTCGCCGGTCGCATCGTCATAGGCGGGGTTGACGAACAGGCCGGTCGGGGTCGGCGGGGTAACGAGCGTGCTTCGCGTCGCCGCAAGCGTTTGGGGCACGATGACCGGGGCGTCGGCGATCGCCGCATAGTCCGATCCCTCCCCGCAGGCGGCGAGAAACAAGGCCGCGACGCCGGCCAGCGCTGTTTCGACGCGGCGATCGCGGGGGCGCGAAAATCGGTGTCGGCAATCGTCAATCATCGGTCATCTCCCCAAGTTGAGAGTGTATAATCGAGCGGTATCAGGTGATTGCCCACGCAAGCTCAGCCATATCGAGCGAGCGGCGGAAAATGATAAACTCCGTTCAATAGTGGCGCTTGCGGCACATAGGCGCGCATCGAGAGCACAAACGGCTTGGCCTCTGGCGCGGGAAGCCAGTTGGCCCGGCGCGCGGGGCCGGGATCCTGGCGGGCGATCCAGATATCGATCGAGCCGTCGCGATTGCGGACAAGCCCCTCGGTGCGGTCGCCGATCGCGTAGCGCTCGATCGGATTGGGCGTGAAGAAAAATTGCCCGTCGCCGGTCGCTTCGTAAAGCGTCATCGACCAGAAACCATCGACGGGCGGCAGCGCACCGGGCGCGAAATGCAGGTGATAGCGGTCGCCGTGGAACAGGCCGTCGGGGGCGTCGCCGGTCGAGCGGGTATAGAAGGCCTCCTCGAGCGGCAAGGCGAACAGGCCGCTCACCGCGATCTGGGCGCGAAATTCATAATCCTGTTCGAAACGGCCGAGATCCCACGGCGGATAAGCCCAGCCGTCCCTGGTCAATTTGCCGAGCTGCGACTGCGCGGCGATCGCGCGGGCCTCGGCGAGTCCCGCTTCGATCTCGCGGATCGCTTCCGCCGGGAAATCGGGCGGCCGAAAGCCGGAGCGGGTGAGCCCGAGCGGCGCGATCCGGTCGAACAGCGCGTCGTCGGTCACCGGCGGCGGCGATTCGGCGATCAACGCCGCTGCTCCGGCGAAATAGTCGCGCCACGGCGCGTCGCGTGCGGGCACCGCGATTGTCGGGGCGGGGCCGCCCGCCCCCTCGATCGCCAGCCCGTCCTGCACGGCGCGAACCGCGGCGACGTCCGACGGGCCGTCGACCAGCGCCCGCGCGAGGAGGAAGGCCCAGTCGGACGGGGTCCGGATCGCATTGGCGGGGGCATCGCCATGGGGCCCCGCGACGATGAACCGCCCGCCGTCCCCCCCGGTGGTGCGCGTGCCCAGCACCGCGACCGTATTGGTATACATGTCGACCAGTTGCACCGAAAAATAGCGGTCGCCGGTCGCGGGCAGCGTCAATTCGACCGGCCCGGCCGCAAGATCGAGCATCGCATGCGAATACATGGTGTCGTTGTTCGGCGACGTCACCTTCTGCGTCTGGATGTTGGTCAGGTTGCGGTTGTGGACGAAATGGTTCGCCGGACCCTTGGTGAGGATTCGCCGCCGCACATTCGCCACCTCGATCAACGGGACCGAATAGAGCCAGGCATCGCGCGCCGCAGCGCGAAGCGACGGCGTCGCGGCAAGGGCCCGGCCCCCGAAAACGGTCCCGCCGATCGCCGCAGCGCCCGCCGCCAGCAAATGTCTGCGATCCAGCATCTCGACCTCTCCCCGTGGTGTTTATTGTCCGTCGATGCAATTTTGTCTAACAATAATTATAGGCGAAGGTCAATAGCCATGCTCCGTCTGTCACCGGAATTTATGGAAATATAAGGGATTTTTATAAAATATATCGAGGATAGAACCGCGAGGCGGCTGGAGGATGGCGTTACTCCATCTTCATATCGTTTGACAATAATGGAAGATTATATGACAAGGGCGCAAACAAACCGATGGGAGGGTGATATGGGCAAGAGAAGACTGATCGGGGTCAGTGCAGGGGCGATCGCTTTGGCAATTGCGGCGCCGGCATTTGCGCAAACGGCCTCCGGCGCGTCCGGGGCGGCGCCGAACGATCAGGATATCGTCGTCACGGCGCGCCGCGTCGCGGAAACCGCGCAGGACGTCCCCGCCGCGATCACCGCGATCGGCGGCGAGCAATTGTCCGACCTCCTCGTCGACGATGCCGCGAGCATGATCCGCCAGATCCCCGGCGCGACGCTCGTCACCAGCGGCCCCGCCTTCATCGGCGACGTCTCGATTCGCGGGCAGGGCGGCGGGCGGATCAGTTCGTCGGAAAGCGCCACCGGCATCTATCGCGACGGCCATTATGCCGCGGGCGGCAAGTTCGGCGGCCGCACGCTCACGCGGCTCGACCTGTTCGACCTTCAGCGGCTCGAGGTCCTGCGCGGCCCGCAAGGCGCGCTCTATGGCCGCAACGCGGTGGGCGGGTCGCTCAACGCGATCGCGAACAAGCCGGGGTTGGACGATGCGAATGGATGGGTGAGCGCCGGTTACGACAGCGTCGAAGCGCTCGACCTCGAAGGCGTGGTCAACGTTCCGCTGGTCGAGGGCAAGCTGGCCGCGCGCGTGGGCGGATTCGTGATCGACCAGAACGACGGCCACATCACCAACGTCACCACCGGCCACATCGTCGACCAGAGCAGCAGCACCGGGCTGCGCGCGGCGCTGGCGTGGAAACCGTCGGACAGCGTCGATACGCGGCTGACGTTCGAGAATTATTACAGCCGGACGCCGGGCTTCGGCAGCCTCGGCTATCGGGAGACGCTCTACAATGGCGACCCGCTCGATCCCGGCATTTTCGAGCGCGTGCTGAGTACCGAGGCCTATGCCCATATCAAGCAACGCGCGCTTTATTGGGATACCACGGTCGCCACCGGCTATGGCGACTGGCATTTCAACTTCGATTACAAGCACCGGACGGGCAGCCGGTACGACGAGGATTATGATCATTTCCTCGGTTACAAGGGCGTCATTCTCGGCGGCCAGCCGGTGACGCTGCGCAACAACGAGAAGGAAAGCTTCGAGAACGGCGGCGCGCAAATCTATCTCGCCTCGCCGCGGTCGGGCGGGCGCTGGTCGTGGGTCGTCGGGATCGACGGGCTGATCAACAAATCCAACGACGTCGTCATCGTCGATGGTTCGGCGACCCCCGTCGCGTTGCGGCGCCAGTTCCGCAGCGACCTCAGCATCGAGAAACTGCGCTCGTTCGCGGCCTATGCGACCCTGGGCTATGATATCACGCCCAAGCTCAATCTCGACCTTGAGCTGCGCGTGCAGAGCGACCGCAAGAGCATCGATTTCGATCGTTCGGCCAGCAACAGCAGTTCGCTGACCAACACGACGTCGTTCGACATGCGGCAAAGCTGGACCCGCGTCCTGCCGACCGCGACGCTGCGCTACAAGTTCAACGATGCGCAGATGATCTATGCGCGCTTCGCCACGGGCTATCGCCCCGGCGGTTTCAACACCAGCATTCCGGCCGACATCCCCGATGCCGAAAAGCTGATCCCCTATGATCCCGAATATGTCTATGGCGGCGAGTTTGGCTGGAAGGCCGAATTCTTCGACCGCGCCTGGACGGTCAATCTCGCGGCCTATTACACCGAAACCCGCAACGTGCAGTCGCTGACCGCGGCGAGCATCACCAATCCGCAGTTCATCCTGCAGAATGTCGGCGGCAATCGCATCTATGGCATCGAGCTCGAAACGCGCGGGCGGATCGATCTCGGCTTTGGCCGGCTCGACCTCAACGCGGCGGTGTCGACCAGCGACGGGCGCTTCGACAAGGGGGCTATGATCCTCGACAATACCGGCACGCTCGTCGATCTGTCCGGCAATCGGGCGAACCAGACGCGCGACCTCGAATTGAATCTCGGCGGGGTCTTGCGGGTGCCGCTGGGCGGGCGGGCAGTCGCCAGCCTGGGCGCCAATATGCGGACCGAACATGGCGGCTATTTCAACGCCACCAACGACGATAAATTGTCCAACTACACGATCGTCGATCTTACCGCGAGCCTGACGATCGATCGCGTGCAACTCCGCTTCTTCGTCCGCAACGTCGGCGACCGCGTCTATCTGCTGCAAACCGTGAGCAACAATAATTTCTATAACTCGCCGCGCGAATATGGCGGCAGCATCAAGGTCGCCTTCTGAGATGCGATGGCGCGGGTGGCGACTGGCGCGCGGGCGGGGAAGGGCGGCTCTGACGGCGGGCGCGATACCATGCGCCGCGACCGGCGCGGCCGCAACCGACAAGGATTTCGATCAGCAGCTCTGGCTGCCCCTGATGGACATGGTCCGCTGAGCGCATCGCCGCGCGATGGGCGCGACATCGATAGGAGTCGACAATGACGGCAACGACCAAATTTCTTCTCGCCGGCGCCTTGGCGGCGTGCGCGGTGATCGGTGCGGGCGCGGCGGCCCAGCAACGCGGCTTCGCCCGTGCGGGGGCGTGGGCGGACGAGGCGCCGATGAAGCATGTTCCGCCGCCCGCCGGCACCCGGATCGAACGCGACATCGCTTATGGCAGCGACCCGGCGCAGCGCCTCGACCTCTACCGGCCGGCGAAGGCCGAACGCGCTCCGATCCTGGTGATGGTGCACGGCGGCGGCTGGTGGCGCGGCGACAAGGCGCGCCCGCCCGTCGTCGACAACAAGGTGAATCACTGGCTGCCGAAGGGCTATATCTTGGTGTCGGTGAACTATCGGATGGTGCCGAGCGCCGATCCCCTCGCGCAGGCGGGCGACGTCGCCGACGCGCTGGCCTATGTCCAGAGCCATGCCGCGAAATGGGGCGGCGATCCGGCGCGCGTCGTCCTGATGGGCCATTCGGCGGGCGCGCATCTGGTCTCGCTGCTCGCGGCGGCGCCCGAGATCGCCCGCGACGCGGGCGCCAAGCCCTGGCTCGGCACGATCGCGCTCGACAGCGCGGCCTATGATGTCGTCGCGGTCATGGAGCGGCGGCATTTCGACCTCTATGACCGGGCGTTCGGAACCGACCGGGCCTTGTGGAGCGCGGCATCGCCGACCCTGCGGCTCAAGACCGCGCCGACGCCGATGCTGCTCGTCTGTTCGTCGAAGCGCGCCGACGCCTGCCCCCCGGCAGAGGAGTTCGCGAAGCGGGCGCAGGCGCTGGGCGCACGGATCACGACCTTCCCGGTCGACATGACGCACGGCGAGATCAACGCACTGCTCGGAACCAAGGGCGCTTACACCGATGCGGCCGACAAATTCCTCGGATCGATCGGATTGCAATAAATGGTTCTGGTTTGCGGATGATGGCGAAGAAGGCGATCAGGGCCAAGGGCGCGGGCGACAACCGGACCACCGACGCGTGGCTGTCGGAAGCGCTGATCCGCGAGATCATCGTCCAGCGGCTTCAGCCCGGAATGCCGCTGCGCGAGCAGGAAATCGCCGATCGCTATCAGGTCAGCCGCCCGTCGGCGCGCGAGGCGTTGCGGCTCGCCGCGCAGGTCGGCTTCGTCGAGATTCTGCCGTGGCGCGGCGCGCGCGTCACCAATATCGATATCGACCAGTTCCTCGACATTCTCGGCATCCTCGAGGATGTTTACGCCCGCTGCGCCGCGCTGGCCGCCGAGCGCATGCCCGAAACAGCCTTTGCCGAGCTCGATCGCCTGGTTCCCGGCGACGCCGCGCTGTTGCCCGACACCGCCGACAAAGGGAAGATGTACCAGATATCCTTCACGATCGGCGCTTTCGTCGGTCAGCATTCGGGAAGCCTGATCGCGCAGCGCATGCTGATCCATGTCGGACGATTGGCGCTGTGGCAGCAACGGCTGCACCGGCCCGGTTCGGTCGAGTCCGAGATCGAATCGCTCTACGCCCATCAACTGATGGCCGCGGCGATCAAGTCGCGCCAACGCGACGTTGCCGCCGGCGCGGCCCGCGCCACCGTGCTCATCACGCGCCGCTCGCTCCATCCGGAACCCCGCCGCGCGTTCGGAGAAAAGCCATGAACAAGGCCCTGTCGCGCCGAACCTTCCTGCTTGCCGGAGCGAGCGGTCTCGCCATGCCCGGCGTCGCCTTCGCGCGCGCGAAGGCGGGCAAGCCGCGCGGGCCCGCCGCCGATGCCCTGCGCACCGATTGGCCCGTATACGGCGGGCTTAACAGCTCGGCCAAATATTCGCCGCTCGCGCAGATCGATCGCACCAACGCTGCGCAGTTGCAGGTCGTCTGGGAATGGGAATCGCCCGATCGCGACATCATCGCCGCGCATCCCGACCTTCGGCCCGGCGAATTCCAGGTCACGCCGATCATGGTCGACGACGTCCTCTATGTCGCCACCGCGATGAGCCAGGCAGCGGCGATCGACGCGCGCACCGGCCGGACGATCTGGGTCTATAATCCCGAAGCCTGGACCAACGGCAAGCCGAGCACCAAGGGCTTTCAGCATCGCGGCGTCGCCTATTGGGCCGACGGCGACGACCGCCGCATCTTCCTCGCCACCTGCGATGCCCGGCTGATCGCGCTCGATGCCGCGACCGGGACGCCCATTGCCGATTTCGGCACCAATGGGGAGATCGATCTGCGCAGGGTCGGGCTGCAACGGCCCGTTCCGACGAAGCCGAGCGTGCTTTACGGCTGTTTCGGCCCGCCGTTGATCGCGCGAAACATGGTGGTGGTCGGCGGCTATATCGACGATCAGCCCGTGCTGCCGATCATGCCGCCCGGCGACGTGCGCGGGTTCGACGCGCGCACGGGGGCGCTGCGCTGGACCTTTCACACGGTGCCGACGAAGGGCGAGTTCGGATACGACAGTTGGCACGGCGGAAGCGCCGAACGGAACGGCAACGCGAACATCTGGGCGCCGATGAGCGCCGATGAAGAGCTTGGGCTCGTCTATCTGCCCGGCACCTGCGCGACCGACAATGTCTATGGCGGGCGCCGCCCGGGCGACAATCTGTTCGCCAACAGCCTGATCGCGCTCGACATCGAGACGGGCAAGCGCCGCTGGCATTATCAGTGCGTCCACCACGACCTGTGGGACTATGACCTGCCGTGCGCGCCCAACCTCGTCGACATCATCGTCGACGGCCAGCCGATCAAGGCGGTCGCGCAGGCGACCAAGCAGGGATATCTGTTCGTCTTCGACCGGACCAACGGCAAGCCGGTCTGGCCGATCGAGGAGCGGCCGGTCCCGCAAAGCGAGCTCGCGACCGAGCATAGCGCGCCCACCCAGCCGCATCCGACCTGGCCGCCGCCGTTCGAATCGCAGGGCATGAGCGAGGATCTGCTCGTCGACTTCACGCCGGAGATCAAGGAAGAGGCGAAGCGGATATTGTCGCGCTATCGCTACGGCCCGCTTTACACGCCGGTCGGCAGGACGCCGACCCTGATCCATCCGACGTGGACCGGCGGCGCCAATTGGCAGGGGGCGGCGGTCGATCCCGAGACCGGGATTCTCTATGTCACCTCGCACTCCTCGGTCTCGCAACTCGCGCTCGACGACAATGGCAAGCTGGCGACCGCCGGGCCCGTGAATACCGAGATCGCGGGCGCGGCGGGGGTGGTGAACGGTCCGGCGGGGCTGCCGCTGATCAAGCCGCCCTACAGCCGGATCACGGCGATCGATCTCAATACGGGCAAACATCTGTGGATGTGTGCCAACGGGCCGGGGGCAACCGACGACCCGCGTTTCGCGCCGTTCAAGCTCGGGTGGATCGGGTCGGAGCAGCGTACCGCGCCGCTGGCGACCAAGACCTTGCTTTTCGTCGGCGAGGGGCCGCACGACCCCCGCCACGCGAAGAAGGTGCTGCGCGCCTATGACAAGCTGACCGGCGAGCTGGTGGCGGAAACGCCGCTCCCCGGCCATGTGCTCGGCGCGCCGATGACCTATTCGATCGATGGGCAGCAGCGGATCGTCTACGCGATGGGATTCCGCGTGTGGCCGCACAAGCTCGTCGCTTTGGGCCTGGGGGGCTGACCGCAGCATGAAGGAGATGCCGCGATGCGGACATGGATGATCGGATTGGGCCTGGTCCTCGCGGCGGCCTTTTCGGCCGGGACTCCGGCGAGGGCGGACACGGCGGACCCGAAAGCCGTCAAGATTTACATCATGATCGACGTTCCCGACCTCACCAACCTGGGCGCGCTCGATCGCTGGTACATGACCTATCATTCGCAGCAGATGCATCGCGCCATGCGCGCCTGGCAGAAGAATTATCTGTCCTATCGCAGTTACATCGTGCCCGACGACGTCGCCCGGCGCTATCATGTGTGGCGCGGGCGGATGACCGAAATCTATTACGACAGCCTCGGCGATTTCGCCGAGGGCCGAAAGAATAATCCGCTCGTCGACATGCTCGATCCGCCGCCCGGCGGCTGGGCGGACCGCTCCTTCGCGCGGTCGCAGCCGGTGATCGTCCCGGTCAATCCCCAGCAAGTCTATCTTCAGGGGCGGGTACCGCCCAAGGAAACTCCCTATTTTCGCTGGGTGATCTATTTCCGCTATCCCGCGGGGGTCAGCGAGGCGGAGGGCGACAAATGGCTGCTCGGCACGCACGTCCCGGAAATGGCGAAAGTGCCGGGCTTGCGGCGATATTTCGGTTATCGCACCCTCGAGGATCCGGCCGACCCGGCCACGGCGGCGGAGAAGCTCGCCCCCGACAACCGGCCGCGCTACGGCCGCGTCGAGGAACTGTGGTTTGACGACTATAAGGCGTGGCGCAAGGCCTTCGTCGATACCCCGCCCGCGTTCACGAAGCCGGGCTGGGGCGGCGAATTCCCCTATGTGGATTACATATCGACCTTCATCGGGGAGAATCCCGATGTCGATTTCCTCAATGACAAGAGAGTCATTCCCTGAGGCGGCGTAGCGCAGGCCCCAGAGAAGGCCGAACTATTGGCTCACCACCAGGCACGCCTGGCCGCCTTTGCGGACCGCCGCGCAGAGGTTTTCGGCGTCGGCCTTGCTCGCGAAACCGGCGGTCTGGAGGCGGGTGACAGCGCCGGCCTTGGTATAGACGGGCGTGCGCCCGGCGAGGGCGGGGTAGGATTTTTCGAGGCTTTTCCAGAGGCTGCGGGCGTTCGCTTCGACTCCGAAGGCGCCGAACTGGGCGCGCCACGGACTGGTGCCGCTGTGGACGGCAACGGCGGCTTTCGCCGGCTGCGGCGCGGGTTTCGGGGCCGCCGCGGGTTTCTCTTCGGGCTTCGGCGGCAGCTTGCCGCTTTCGGGCGGCGCGGCGTAAGTGGTTCCGGGGGCACCGCCCTTGGCCGCGGTGGCGGCGGCGGTCGCTTCGCTGGCGGCGGTCGCGGCGGCGACGGCGGCCGGGGTCGAGAGCGTCGGTGCGGATTTGGCCGGGGCGATCACCGGCGGCGGGGTGTAGGTGGCGCCGGGGGTCGAGACGGGAAGGCTCGCGGTCCGGATCGGCGACGGAGCCGACTTTGCGGGCTCGGGCGCGGCGGCATTGACCGCGGCGAGGCGCGCGCGTGCTTCGTCCTTTTCGATCGCAGGCAGCATCGCGAGCCCCGCCTGCCGCTGGTCGAGCGGGATCAGATTGTCGAGCTGGACGAGCCGCGCCGAGGCGATGCCGAGCCCCGCGTCGCTCGCGCGCTTGGTCAGGGCATAGGCGCGCGGCCAGTCCTTCGTGGCATAGTCGCCGTTGAACATCGCGGTGCCGAGGACATATTGCGCGCGCGGTTCGCCGCGCGCCGCCGACGCCTTGATATAGGGCATCGCTTCATCGCGCTTGTTCGCGGTGAAGAGGATGAGGCCGAGATTGTCCTCGGCCTGGAGATGGCCCTGCTTCGCGGCGCGGCGATACCAGCTTTCGGCCTGGCCGAGGTCGGCGGGAACCCCGCGGCCGAGCTTGTAGGCCTGGCCGAGATTGAATTCGGCGTCGGCGTCGCCAGCAACCGCAAGCGGCCGCCATTCGGCGACCGCCTGCTGATAGTCGCCCGCCTGCCAGGCCTCGACACCGGCCTTGACGTCGGCGTGCGCGGGCGCGGCGAGCGCGAGGAGCGGCAGGGCCAGGAACGTGGCGGCGCGGAAAGAAGGCATGTCGATTCTCCAATGACTTGCGGCGCGCGACGGGCGCCGGCAGTCCCCGGGACGGTGCCCTACCCATAAAGGGCTAACAGCGCGTTAGCATCATCCAGGGGCAAACCGACTCCGTGCCGGATCGGGACACAATGGTATCAACGGTCCGTTTACCATGGATGTGCGCAGGTCGTTCACCTTCTTTTTATCATCGTTAACTCAATTTTAGCGCCCCGCATGGCATCCCGTCGCCGATTTCAGATTGTCGAGGGGGACATCAGTGCGCGTTTTGGCATTGGCTTCACAGAAAGGCGGGTCGGGCAAGACCACCCTGTCGGGGCACCTGGCGGTGCAGGCGCAGCTTGCCGGCGCCGGGCCGGTCGTGCTGATCGATATCGACCCGCAAGGCTCGCTCGCCGACTGGTGGAACGAGCGCGAAACCGACCTTCCGGCCTTTGCGCAGACCACCGTCGCGCGGCTCGCCTCCGACCTCGAAATCCTGCGACAGCAGGGTTTCAAACTGGCGGTCATCGACACGCCGCCCGCGATCACCATGGCGATCCAGAGCGTCATCGGCGTCGCCGAACTGATCATCGTTCCGACGCGGCCGAGCCCGCATGACCTGCGCGCCGTCGGCGCAACCGTCGACCTGTGCGAACGCGCGGGCAAGCCGCTGGTGTTCGTCGTCAACGGCGCCACGCCCAAGGCGAAGATCACCAGCGAGGCCGCGGTCGCGCTGTCGCAGCACGGCACCGTGGCGCCGATCACGCTGCACCATCGCACCGACTATGCCGCGTCGATGATCGACGGCCGCACGGTGATGGAGGTCGATCCCAATGGCCGCTCGGCCGAGGAAATCCGCCAGCTCTGGACCTATGTCAACGACCGGCTCGAAAAGAATTTCCGCCGCACCATCTTCTCCTCACCGATGCCCGCGCAGCCGGGTTACGGCACGGTCCGCCCGATGGGCGGTGGCTTCGGCCGCCGCATCGCGGGCCAGTAAGGGGAGCGGAATGATGGGCGAACCCAAACCTCTCGCTTCGCTGTCCGCCGGACTGCTCGCCCGCAAAGGCGGCGCGCGTCCCGCGATGCGCCGCGCGCCGCTGGGCATGGGCGCCGCCGCGCCGATGACCGGCGAAGGCTATGACGACCTTGGCTGGAACGACATGGGCTATGACGTCGATCCCGACCAGAATGCCGCGGCCGAACCCGCGCGCATGGTCGACCTGAAGCCGCTTCTCGCCGGATCGGTGCTGACGCATAATGCGGAGGCCGAACATGCGGTCGAGGAGTCGGTGGGTCACGAACTGACCGATGCGCTCGCCGCCGGGTTCGAGCCCGAAGCGACCCCGGAAGCGATCGACGTGCCCGAAATCGTGCGCCAGCAGGAATCTTTGCTCGACCGCGTCGCCGCCGTCGCGCGCAAGGTGGAGACGCGACCCGCGCCGCAAGCGAAGAAGGAGCGCGCGCCGCGCGCGCTGCGGGCGCGCGAGAAGGCGGCCTTCACGCTGCGCCTCGACGCCGAGCGCCACCTGCGCTTGCGCCTCGCGAGCGCGGTGACGAACCGCTCGTCGCAGGTCATCCTGACCGACCTGCTCGACGACTATCTGGCCTCGCTGCCCGAGATCGACGCGATGGCGAGCCGCCTGCCGGCGGCGCGGCCGACGCGCCGGACACAGGCGTCCTGAACGAGATGGGGGGACTTTCGATGAACCGCAAATTGCTGAAGAACCTCGCGGTTTCGGGTTTCGCGCTGAGCGTCGTCACCGGATGCAGCGGGATGGCGAAGATGGCGAACGCCGCGCCCGAATCGAACCGCGCGCCCGCGACCGCCGCCAAGGCCGCCGACAAGGCACGCGACGCGCTGGAGGCCGGCAAGCCGACCAAGGCGGTGGCGCTCGCCGAAGCCGCAGTCGCCGCGAGCCCCCGCGACGCGACCTATCGCGCGTTGCTCGGCCAGGCTTATCTGAACGACGGGCGCTTTTCGTCGGCGACCTCGGCGCTGAGCGACGCGATGGAATTGGGCGCGAAGGACGGCAACACCGTCATCGCGCTGACTCTCGCCTATATCGCGCAGGGCAAGAATGATCAGGCAAACGACCTGCTGAAGCGCAATTTCAACGTCGTTCCGGCGTCGGACATGGGGCTCGCGCTCGCGCTGACCGGCGACACCAATTCGGCGATCTACATGCTGACCGAAGCCGCGCGGGCGCCCGACGCCACCGCGCGGACGCGGCAGAATCTGGCGCTCGCGTTCGCGCTGTCGGGCCGCTGGGCACAGGCGCGCATCCTCGCCGCGCAGGATCTGTCGCTCGACAAGGTCGAGGCGCGGATGCTCGAATGGTCGAAACTCGCCGAACAGCCCGATGCCGGGATGCGTGTCGCCAGCCTGCTCGGCACCGCGGCGCGGGCCGATGCCGGGATGCCGGTGCGCCTGGCGCTGAGCAACTACAGCGGTACCGAAATGGCCGCCGCCGATGCGCCCGTCCAACTGGCAAGCGCCGACCCGGCGCCTGTCGCGGCCTTTGCGCCGCCGCCGCCCGTCGAGGCCGCACCGGTTCTGGCCTCGGCCGCGCCGGGCCCGATCCGCACCGTCGAACTGCCGATGCCGGCGCGCGACGAAAACGGCGTGGTGCCGGTCACCGAACTGCCGCAGCCGAAGCCGGCCGAGATCATCCTGGCCGACGCCAAGCCCTATCGCGCCGCGCCGCGCGTCGCGGGCGACCATGTCGAGGCGATCCGCCCGGCGCAAAGGCAAGCGCTCGAACTGGCGACGAAGATCCTGCCGCGGGCGATGGCTTTCGACGCCAAAAAGCCTTCGGGCTGGGCGGTGCAACTCGGCGCCTATGACAGCCTGGGCATCGCCAAGGAGAAATGGGGCGTGCTGAAGCAGCGGAGCGCGATGCTCGGCAATTATCCGGCGTCGAGCCACGCCGCGGTGGTGAACGGCCGCACCTTCTATCGCCTGACCGTCAACGGCCTTGCGACCCGCGCCGATGCGTCGAAGCTATGCGGCGAACTCAAGGCCAAGGGGCAGGTGTGTTTCATCCGCCAGATGGGCGGCAGCGAAAGCATCCAGTGGGCGGCGGCGGCAAAGCCGGTGCGCATGGCGGCTCGCTGACCGAATTTGGGGGCCTCGCGCAAGCGAGGACAGGGGAGGGGCGCAGCTGCGGGGCTGCGCCCTTTTTCTTTTGGCGGTTAACGACCGATTGCAGCCCCCTACTTTGTCATCCCCGCGAAAGCGGGGACCCAGAGCGTGCGCGGGCTGACCCCACACTGGGTTCCCGCTTTCGCGGGAATGACAAAGGTTGGGAATGGCTCCAATCCACCCCAACGCCGCCTTTAGCCCTGTGAGCTTCCCGGCAGCCGCGCGAGGGTTGCGACGAGTTGGGCCTGGCTGGTCGCGCCGGTCTTGCGGAAGATGCCCTTGAGCAGGAAGCGCGCGGCGTTGAGGCTGACGGCGCGGAGCGCGGCATAGTCCTGGAGCGTCTGCCCCGCCGCCAGCGCGACCGCGAGGCGCGCTTCGGCGGGGGTCAGGGCGAACCATTGCGCGACGCGGTCGATCTCGACCACCGGCGTCTCGCCCGGCGAACTGCCGAGCGTGACGACGAGCGCGGCGCCGAGTTGAACCCCGCCGATCTGCTGAGCCGACTGGCGGGTGATGCGCGCGGCAAGAACCGGACATTCGGCGCCCGCCTCGTCCACCGCCTGAAAGGCGAGGCCCGCGGGCGCCGGACCGGCGGCGAGGTCGAGCAGCTTCTTCTGGCTCGCGCCGTGCGTGAAGGCGAAGCGGTCGTTCGCGAGGCGGATGAAGCCCGCCTCGGCATAGCGCGCGGCGCGGCTGTTGGCGGCGAGGATATTGAGCTGCTCGTCGAGGCTGAAGATCGCGAAGGGTGCGGCGTCGGCGGCGGCGCGCGCGGCGCCCGCCGCGAGTTCGAGCGAGGCGATGCGGTCGCTGATCCGCATCGCGCGCTGGATATGCGGGGCGAGGATGCGCAGGCCGCGTTTCAATTTCTCGGCATCGCGGTCGCCGGGGCCGGGAAGCATCAATCCCAGCCGCTCGCCGCCGCGCCGGTCGAGCAGCACCCCGATCAGCCGGTCGATGCCATAGGGTTTCAGGAAATTGCGGAAGAATTCGGATTCGTAGAATTCCTCACGGGTCATGATGTCATAGCTGTCGACGACGCTGCCGTTCGCATAGCGCGGGAATTTGCGCGACCAGGGGTGGTTGCCGGCATAGACTGCGGTGTAGATTTCCTGGATGCCCGCGGCGAGCCCGGTTGCGGCAACGAAACGCGCGCGCGGCGGGCTGGTGCTTTCCCATATGACGAACGCGGCCTCCCAGCTCAGCGGGCAGAGCGCCCCGGTGATGCGCGCAAGCGTGTCGTTCCAGCGTTCGGGGTGGAGCACCGAATCATAGATGCGGCCGATCAGCTCGTTCAGCACCTCCCATTCGGCGGCGGTGTCGGCATCTGGCGAAGACTTCGGAACGGAATCGATCGGCACTGTCGTCCCCGGCTGAAAGAGCGGCGGCGGGATTCGTCGAGGACGGCCCTTGGGCACCAAACAATGCGGCGGAAAAAAATGCAATGCTACCCGATCGGGTAGCGAAATTGTCTTCGCGATCGGCCAATCATCCCGGGCGACCCAAGCACGGGATGATCCACCATAATCGTTCCGTTTATCTTGAAGCCCGCCGGTTCACCGACGGGCTTCTTTTTTGCCTATCGCGGCGCAGTCGCCGAACACCAGGTGAAGATGCGCTGATATTCCTTGCCGGGCTCGGCGACGAAGCTGCGCGGTCCTGTGACCTGCACGACGTCGGCCGCGTCGCCCAGCTTGTATCTGCCGCCGCCGAGAGACTTCACCGGCTTGATGGCATAATCACCGTCGATGTCCTGCCAATAAGCCGGCGTGATCACGATGCCGTCGTTCGCCGTCGCGCCCGCGCACTTCGTTCCGATGACGTAAAAGCCGAGCGGGACGGGGAGGCCCGCGACCATCTTCGGCTGGCCCCCGGGCGCCGCAGGGGCGGGGGCCGTTGCGGCCTGTTCCTCCCGGTCGCGTTGCTCCGGGCTCTTGCAGGGCTTGCCGTCGTCGAACCAGCCGCCATCGGCCGAATAATCCTTGCCCGACCAGCGCACGCGGTGGAAGCAGAAGCCGGGACCGCCGATCTCGATATCGGGCCACGGCGAGCCCTTGCGCGGGACGAACATCGGAATGCCCGAGCTGTTGATCAGTTGCTTCCAACTGCTGCCCGTCCAGCTCACGATCGCAAATCCCCGCTCCGTGTTACCATAGCAATAAAGGCCGGAGTCGCTGACGACGACTTCGGGATTGCCGTCGCCGTTGAGGTCGCGGATCGACGGTTCGCTTGCAAACTGGCTGTCGTCGATTCCGGCGCTGCAGCCTTCCTTTGCCGAATCCGCATCGGCCGCCCAGACCTTGCCGAACTTCTTGAAGCCGGCCGTCTTCATGATCGCGTCATAGTCGCTTGCGGCAAGGCTGCTGGCCCGCATCGGCAGCGTCCAACCGGCGGGACCGCTCGCCGGTTTCGCCGCGACCGTGGCCGGAGCGCCGGGGGCGCCGTCGGTTGTCGCGGCATCGGCAGAAGCCGCTCCCTGATCGCCCGGTCCCGAACAGGCCGCGAGCGCCGCCGCAAGCATGCCGCTCAGGACGAGGCCGGAGAAATGGGTCGAAAAGCGCATGAGATTTCCCCTCGAATATCCAACGGCGCCGATTTAGGCGGTCGGGGCGGGGCGTGTCTTCATGGAGTTCTCAAGAACTTCTAAAGCGTGGGATTTCGGCATACGCCTTGTTCCCCCGCGAAGGCGGGGGCCCATCTCCGGGCGTATCACGCTCAACGCACTCTGCCCGATAACGGAACGGCAGAAGATGGACCCCCGCCTTCGCGGGGGAACAAGATGGTCGAATTTCCCGGATATCATCCCAGTTCAGCGGATGCGCTGACCGCCCTTCCACAGCATCGTCGCGCGGCCCTGCACCGGCATGCCGTCGAAGGGGGTGTTGCCGGCGTAGGCCGCCATCTTCTTGGCATCGACCTGCCACGGGGTGCCCTCGTCGATCAGGATCAGGTCGGCTTCCAGCCCCGTCTCGAGGCGGCCGGCGTCGAGGCCGAGCAGTTTCGCCGGGTTGGCGGCGAGAAGGTCGAAGAGGCGGGCGGGGGTGACATGGCCGTCGCGGACGAGTTGGAGGCCCATCGCGAGCAGGGTCTCGGCCCCCGCCATGCCGGGCGCGGCCTCGGCGAAGGGGAGGCGCTTGTCCTCGGGCCCGCGCGGGTCGTGGCCCGAGGCGAGGACGTCGATCGTGCCGTCGGCGACGGCGGCGAGGCAGGCGTGGCGGTCGTCCTCGCTGCGCAGCGGCGGCGACAGGCGCGCGAAGGTGCGGAAATCGCCGATCGCGGTGTCGGAGAGGAAGAGATGCGCGGGGGTGATGCCGCAGGTGACGGCAAGGCCGCGCGCCTTGGCGTCGCGGACAAGCGCGAGCCCGCGCGCGGTGGTGACCTGGCGGAAATGAATCGCGGCGCCGGTCTCCTCGGCGAGCATCAGGTCGCGCGCGATCGCCATCGCTTCGGCGATCGCGGGCGCGGAGGCGAGGCCGAGCCGCGTCGCCATCTCGCCATCGGTCGCGACTGCGCCCGCGGTGAGCCCTTCGTCCTCGGCATGGGCGATGACGGTGAGGCCAAGCGAAGCGGCATAGGCAAGGATGCGGCGCATCACGCCCGCGTCGGCGATGCGCGCGCGGCCGGTGGCGACGGCGCGCGCACCCGCCTGTTTCATCAGCCCGATCTCGGCGAGCTCCTTGCCCGCGAGGCCCTTGGTTGCGGCGGCGAGGGGGTGGACCCAGAGATCGGGCTTGCCGCCCTTCGCGGCGCGCTCGACCAGCCCCATATTATCGAGCGGCCCGCTGTCGGGCATCAGCGCGGCGCGGGTGATGCCGCCGAAATGAAAGGCGGGCTTGTCGGTCGCGAAGACGCCGAGGTCGATGATGCCGGGGGCGAGCCACTGGCCCTTCGCATCGACCTTCTCGCAGCCTTCGGGCGTTTCGGCCGGGTTCAGCGCGGCGATGCGCCCGTCCACGACGAGCAGGCTCGCGCTCTCGCCGCCGAGCAGGCGCGCGTTCGCGATCAGGAGCGGCTTCAGTTCCATCCCGGCACTCCCCGCTTGCGGCGCGTCAGGATATCGAGGCAGGCCATGCGCACCGCGACCCCCATTTCGACCTGTTCGGTGATCGTCGAGCGGGTGGGATCGTCGGCGACGCTGCTGTCGATCTCCACCCCGCGGTTCATCGGACCGGGGTGCATGACGATCGCGTCGGGCTTCGCGCGTTCGAGGCGTTTCGGGGTCAGGCCGAAGAGCGCGTGATATTCGCGCGGGCTGGGGAGGTAGGCGCCGTCCATGCGCTCGTTCTGGAGGCGGAGCATCATCACGACGTCGGCATCCTTCAGCCCTTCGTCCATGTCGGTGAAGGGGAGGACGTGCATCCGTTCGATCGCGGGCGGGATCAGCGTCGGCGGCGCGACGACGCGGACCTCGTTGCCGAGCAAGGTGAGCGCGAGGATGTTCGAGCGCGCGACGCGGCTGTGCAGCACGTCGCCGCAGATCGCGACGGTTAGCCCCTCGACCCGTCCCTTGCGGCGGCGGATCGTCAGCGCGTCGAGCAAAGCCTGCGTCGGATGCTCGTGGCGGCCGTCGCCGGCGTTGAGCACCGGGCAGTCGACCTTGTCGGCGATGAGCTGCACCGCGCCCGAGCTCGCATGGCGGATGACGATCGCGTCGGCGCGCATCGCGTTGAGCGTCATCGCGGTGTCGATCAGCGTCTCGCCCTTCTTCACGCTCGACTGCGCGGCGTGCATGTTGACGACATCGGCGCCGAGCCGCTTGCCCGCGATCTCGAAGGAGAGAAGCGTGCGGGTCGAATTTTCGAAAAAGGCGTTGATGATCGTGAGCCCGGCAAGCCGGTCGTCGTGCTTGGCGGCGCCGCTGCGGTTCATCTCGACCCATTGTTCGGCGGCGTCGAGGACGTAGGAGATTTCCCACGGGGTGAGCTGGGCGATGCCGGTGAGGTGGCGATGGCGAAAGGCATCGCCGCCGGGCGGATAATCGCTGGCGGGGCGGGTTGTCGTGGCGCTTGTCATTAAAGCCGAGCGTCTAGGCGGCTGCGGCGATTTTCGCAAGCGCCGAGACGAGCAGCGGCTCCAATATTCCAAGTGCCCACAGGACGAGTAGGATGATGTCGACCCAGAGCCAGATCAGCATCCAGGTCGCGAACGGCTGCTTGCGCGTCTTGTGACGCGCGAAGCGGGCGGCGCAAACCGTTCCGAGCGCGCCGCCGAGAAAGGCCCAGAGGAGCAACCGGGATTCGGGCGTGCGGCGCATCCCCGCCTCGGCATAGCGTTTATCGCAAACCATCTCGACGAAGGCGATCAGGTTCACCGCGATCAGCCAGCCGAGGACATAGACGATCATGCATGTTTCCCCTTTTTAGCGCGTCATCGCGTCGATTGCGCCTTGCAGGATGAAGGCGGCGGCGGCGCTGTCGACGCGTTCGGCGCGCTTGGCGCGGCTGACGTCGGCGGCGATCATCGCGCGTTCGACGGCAGCGGTCGACCAGCGTTCGTCCCAGAGAAGGACGGGCAGGGCGAGTGGGGCGAGGTTGCGCGCGAAGGCGCGGGTGCTCTGGGTGCGCGGGCTGTCGGTGCCGTCCATGCTGAGCGGCAGGCCGACGACGAGGCCGACGACCGATTGGGCGGCGATGACGGCCCTCAACGCTTCGAGGTCGACCGAGAATTTCTTGCGGAGGATCGTCTTGTCGGGGCTCGCGAAGCTCCACCCGGCGTCGCAGAGCGCGACGCCGATGGTCTTGGTTCCGACGTCGAGCCCCGCGAGGCGGCCGCCGTTCGGCAGCGCGGCGGCGAAATCGGGGGCGAGGGTGGTGATCATCCTCGCCCCTTAGCCGTCATTGCGAGCGAAGCGAAGCAATCTCCAGCGGGCAACGAAGCGCGAGGACGATGGCTGGAGATTGCCGCGTCGCTTCGCTCCTCGCAATAACGACGTCAGGATTTGGAAGCGGCCTGCGAGGTGGGCGCCGCCGCCGCAACCGGCGCTGCCGGGGGCGGCACCGGCGAGGGTTTGCCCTCGAAGGTCGCCAGCCGCCGCAGCGCGTCGGCGCGGACGTTCGCCCAGAACAGGGTGATGTCGTAGACGTGGTAATTGTTGCCCGGCAGCACATAGCCCGCGACGACGTAATTCTTCGCCGCGTCGGCGTCGCCGATCAACAGAAAGCCGCGATCGGCGTCGCACTGGGCGCCGACCTTGCCCGCGATCAGCGTCCCCGCCTTGAAACCCGCGCTCGGCTTCAGCGTGCCGATATTGGCGTCGGGGCCGGCGGTGGTGTCGGGAATGCCGGTGAGCGGGTTGGTGCAGAGCATCCGCGTTCCCGCGCGCGGGCGGCCGTCGAAGCCGATCGTGCCGTCATAGGCGCCGATGACCATCGCCGTGTCGGCGGGCTCGGCAAAAGTCGCCCAGCTCAGGATGCAGCCCTTCTGCTCGGGCGTCTGACAGGCGGGAAGGCCGAGCGCCTCCATGTCGGTGTCGAGGCTGATCGGCCAGCCGATGACATAGGCCGCGACGATCCGCTTCGCGAGCGGGGTGCCCGCGATCCGGTTCTTGATCAGCATTTCGATATGCAGCGCGCCCTGGCTGTGGCCCGCGAGGATGATCGGCCTGTTCTTCGGGATCGAAGCGACGAAGACGTCGAATGCCTGTTCGACGTCGCGATAGGCGGCGTCGATCGCCTTGCCCGCGGTGACGCGATCCTCGGCCAGGAAAGCGCCGAGCGTCGCCTGGCGGTAGCGCGGTGCCCACACCTGCCCCGCGTCGCCGAACGCGCTCGCCATGCCCTGCATGAACAGCTTCGCGCGGTAGTTGGCGTCGGCGTCGTCGAGCGGGGCGTTCCAGCTCGCCTTGCTGTAATAGCTCGTCGGGTGGACGAAGAAGACCGCGGCGTCGCCCTTGGGAAAGGCTGCTTCGGCGGCGTCGGCGGGGGCCGCGGCCTTGGCGGGCGGGATCAGTTTGCCGGAAGCGTCCTTTGCCGACGCGGTTTCGTCGGTCGCGGGCGGGCGCCAGTCCGACGGGTCGGCGTCGAGACCGGGGCGCGCGAACCACATTTTGGGGTCGTCATAGGTATTCGGCGCGGCAACGGTCTGCTCGACGAATTTGGTGCTCGGCACGAAGGCGACGCGGCCGAACCAGCCCGGATTGAGCTGATAGGCGATGCCGACCCCGAGGATGAGGAGAATGATCGCGGCGACGAGATAGAGGAATTTGCGGGCCAAGGGGGGCTCCATGGGAGAGGATTTGAGCGCTATCTAGCTATTCGCGACCGCGCCTTCAAATGTCTCGTCATATTGACCTCGCTTCCAAGGCGATGGGGCGTTTTTTCGGAGATCGCGATACTTCGTCACCCCGGATCAAGTCCGGGGTGACGCGGGAGGCGAGATTGCACTCTATGGAGTGTGGGGATTCAGCTTTCAGCTGTCCGATTATGGAAAACCGTGTTCCCCCGCGAAGGCGGGGGTCCAGAGCAGCGCAACGCCAGCCCGCTCTGGACCCCCGCCTTCGCGGGGGAACATGATGAATCCTCATATCAGTTCATATGTGAATCCCGACAATCCCAACTCTTCAAACTGCGTCGCTGTCCCGAAACGAGTTCAGCACGGCGTGTTTTGAGGTTAGACGTTGCGCATGACCGATGCGCCCGCCAACCCGCCCGCCCCTGAGTCGCCCCGTCTTTCGGCAAGGCTCGACGACAGCGACCCGCCCTGGCCGCTGCGGCCGTGGATCATGGCGCTGGCCGGAACGATCGCGGGGCTGATCTTTCATCTGCTGATCGACCGTTCTCAGAACGCGCCGGGCCGCGACGCGCTCGCGGCGTTCGTCGCCGTCGCGACCGTGGTGTTCCTGCTCGGGGTCGAGCGGCGGCGCTGGCACTGGGCGGCGGGCTTCGCGCTGGCGTGGGGCGCCGTCATCGGCCTGATCGCCTGGCATTCGGCGGGCTATAATGTCGGCGGATCGCCGTTCGAATGGCCGTTCTGGTCGGGGATGCTCGCGGTGCTCGTCGCGACGCCCTTGTTCCAGACGCGGCGCGACGTCGCGCCCGACTGGCGCTTCTGGAAATTGTGGCAGATGCCCTATGCGCGGCTGCACAGCCACGCCTGGGCCGATGCGGTGATCGGCGCGGCGGGACTGGCGTTCGTCGGCGTGACTTTTTTGCTGATCGTGCTGATCGGGCAGATGTTCAAGCTGATCGGGATTAACCTGATCGAACGGCTGCTCAACGACGAATGGTTCGGCTGGATGCTGGCGGGGGCGGCGTTCGGTGGCGCCGTTGGCCTGCTGCGCGAGCGCGACGGGCTGGTCGCGACCTTGCAGCGGCTGGTGATGATCGTGCTCGCGGTGCTGGCGCCGGTGCTCGCCGCCGCCCTCGTGCTGTTCCTGTTGTCGTTGATCGGAACCGGGCTGACGTCGCTGTGGGAATCGGGCTTTTCGACCGCTGCGCTGATGATGGCGGCGGCGGCTTTCGCGGTGCTGCTCGCCAATGCAGCGGTGGGCAGCGGGCGCGACGAGCGCGCGGGCAATCGCCTGCTGCACGTCGCGGCAGCGGCGCTGGTCGCCGCGGTGCTGCCGCTGGCGGCGATCGCCTTTTATTCGATGTATCTGCGCGTGGGGCAATATGGCTGGACCCCCGAGCGTTTGTGGGGCGTGATCGCGGCGGCGATCGCGCTCGCCTATGGCGTCGCCGGGCTGTGGTCGGTCATGCGGGGGCAGCAGGATTTCGACGACCTCTTGCGGCCGTTGCAGCAGAAACTGGCGATCGGCCTGATGCTGCTGGCGCTGATCCTGGCGCTGCCGGTCGTGGATTTCGGTGCGATTTCGACGCGCGACCAGCTTGCCCGGTTGAAGTCGGGGACGGTCAAGGCCGAACAATTCGACTGGGCGGCGATGGCGTTCGATTTCGGACCCGCCGGGCGCCGCGCGATGGCGAAGCTGGCGAAATCGCCCGACACGACGCGCGCGAACCTTGCGGGATGGGCGCTCAAGGCGAAGAATCGCTGGGATCTGGTCGGCTATAACGAGACCGTAAATCCGCGCGACGCCGCCTTCGGGGCGAAGGCGATCGCCGAGAAGGTCCGCGTGCTGCCCGCCGGACGACCGCTGCCGCCCGAAGTCTATACGCTGCTCGACACGCGCAGCTTTTGCGGCACGGCGCCGTGCATCGCGCAGTGGATCGGGCCCGAGCGGATCGCGGTCGTCGTGCACCCGAACAACCTGGTCCGCTTCGCGCGCGATCCCAAGACGCAGAAATGGAAGCAGGCTTACGGGCTCGACGAGACGGTCGAAGCCACCCAGGCCGAGTTGACGATGGAGCAGTTGGAAAAGGGCGTGCTGGAGGTGCGGACGGTGACGCGGCGGCAGATCTTCGTCGATGGCAAGCCCGTGGGCGAGGATTTCGAGTGAGAATTTCGCGCCTGCCTTGAAGCGCGCCGGACACAATGCTAGCGGCCCAGCTTCTCCCGATAAGGCGATAATGATGGCAATCGATCAGGCAACAGTCAGGAAGATAGCGTCGCTGGCGCGCATCGCGATCAGCGATGCCGAAGCCGCGGCGATGGAAGGCGAATTGAACGGCATCCTCGGCTGGGTCGAGCAACTCGGCGAGGTCGATGTGACCGGGGTCGAGCCGATGACGGCGGTGATCCCGAACACGCTCAGGCTGCGCGACGATGTCGTCGACGCCGACCCGCTGACCGGTGGCAACCGCCGCGACGATATTCTCGCGAACGCGCCTGCGCCGCAGCACGGCTTTTTCGGCGTTCCCAAGGTGATCGAATAATGACCGAGCTTACCAACCTGACCGTCGCGCAGATTCGCGACGGGCACCGCGCGGGCGATTTCAGCGCCGTCGAGGTCGCGGAGGCGTTCAATGCCAATGTCGCGGGCGCGAAGGCGCTCAATGCGTTCATCGTCGAGACGCCCGAGCTTGCGCTGGCGGCGGCGAAGACGGCCGACGCCGACCGCGCCGCAGGGACGTTGAAACCGCTATCGGGCGTGCCGATCGGCATGAAGGACCTGTTCGCGACCAACGGCGTCCAGACCACCGCCGCGAGCCATATGCTCGAAGGTTTCGTGCCGCGCTACGAGTCCACGGTGTCGCAGAAATTGTGGGATGCGGGCGCGGGGATGCTCGGGAAGCTGAACCTCGACCAGTTCGCGATGGGATCGTCGAACGAGACGAGCTATTTCGGCAACGTCATCAGTCCGTGGCGGCGCAAGGACGGCGGCAATGCCGCGCTCGCGCCGGGCGGCTCGTCGGGCGGCAGCTCGTCGGCGATCGCGGCGCGGCTGTGCCCCGCGGCGACCGGGACCGACACTGGCGGCTCGATCCGCCAGCCTGCGGCTTTCACCGGCATTTCGGGGATCAAGCCGACCTATGGCCGCTGCTCGCGCTGGGGCATCGTCGCCTTTGCGAGCTCGCTCGACCAGGCGGGGCCGATGGCGCGCGATGTGCGCGACTGCGCGATCATGCTCGAAAATATGGCGGGCTTCGATCCCAAGGACGCGACGAGCCTCGATTTGCCAGTGCCGAATTGGGAAGCGGCTTTGTCGAGTGATCTCAAGGGCAAGGCGGTCGGTATTCCCAAGGAGTATCGGCTGGAGGGCATCGACCCCGACATCGACGCGATGTGGGATGCCGGGATCGCGATGCTGAAGGATGCGGGGGCCGACGTCGTCGAGATCAGCCTGCCGCACACCAAATATGCGCTTCCCGCCTATTATATCATCGCGCCCGCCGAGGCGTCGTCGAACCTCGCGCGCTATGACGGCGTGCGCTACGGTCTGCGCGATCTGCCCGAAAAGGCAGGGTTGCAGGACATGTACGCCGCGACGCGCGCCGACGGCTTCGGGCCCGAGGTCAAGCGCCGGATCATGATCGGCACCTATGTGCTGTCGGCGGGCTTCTACGACGCTTATTACACGCAGGCGCAGAAGGTGCGGACGCTGATCGCGCGCGATTTCGAACAGGCATTTGCAAGCTGCGACGTGATCCTCGCGCCGACCGCGCCGTCGGCGGCGTTCGGGCTCGGCGAAAAGACTGCCGATCCGCTGGCGATGTACCTCAACGACGTGTTCGCGGTGCCCGCGAGCCTCGCGGGGCTGCCCGCGATGTCGGTCCCCGCGGCGCTGAACCGCGAAGGGCTGCCCTTGGGCTTGCAGATCATCGGCAGGGCGTTCGACGAGCAGGGCGTGCTGAACGCGGGGTTGGCGATCGAGGAGCGCGCGGGCTTTACCGCGCGCGCAGAGAAGTGGTGGTGAGTTTGCACCTGTCCGTTAAGCCCATCTACGGCTGGGGTTGGACGGACGGGATTGGCACGATCGAACCGCCACGCGAGTTTACAGCCGTTGTCGAGGACGGCAGCGAACAGTTGGTTGGCGTTGTCGGATCGGGTGAATTTTCCGGTTGGAGCGTCGCAATGTCGAAAAGACATGCCGGTCCCTTTGACGGATTGGTGAATGTGACGATCCTAAACAATGGCGCGGATAAAATATTCTCCGGATCAGCGGAGATATCGAAGGACTTGATGGAATAATGAGCGACTATCGCATCAAGGGCGAAACCGGCGAGTGGGAGGTCGTGATCGGCCTCGAGGTCCATGCGCAGGTCACCTCCAACGCCAAGCTGTTTTCGGGCGCCGCGACGGCGTTCGGAGCCGAGCCGAACACGCAGGTGTCGCTGGTCGATGCCGCGATGCCGGGGATGCTGCCGGTGCCGAACCGCGAGTGCATCCGTCAGGCGGTGCGCACGGGGATGGCGATCGAGGCCGAGATCAACACATGGTCGCGCTTCGACCGCAAGAATTATTTCTATGCCGATCTGCCGCAGGGTTACCAGATTTCGCAGCTTTATCACCCGCTTGTCGGCGAAGGCTCGCTGACGATCGAGGCCGATGAAAAGGCGGGTCTGCCTGAGGCCAAGCGCATCGGGATCGAGCGTATCCATGTCGAGCAGGACGCCGGCAAGCTGATGCACGACCAGCATCCGACGATGTCCTATGTCGACCTCAACCGATCGGGCGTCGCGCTGATGGAGATCGTCTCGCGCCCCGACATGCGCTCGCCCGCGGAAGCCGGGGCCTATGTCCGCAAGCTGCGCTCGATCCTGCGCTACGTCGGCTCGTGCGACGGCAATATGGAAGAAGGCTCGATGCGCGCCGACGTCAACGTGTCGGTTCGCAAGCCCGGCGACGAATTCGGGACGCGCACCGAGACGAAGAACGTCAATTCGGTGCGTTTCGTGATGGCGGTGATCGAGGGCGAGGCGAAGCGCCAGGTCGAGTTGATCGAAAGCGGCGGCACGGTGGTGCAGGAAACGCGCCTTTACGATCCCGACCGGAACGAGACGCGGTCGATGCGGTCGAAGGAAGATGCGCATGATTATCGCTATTTCCCCGATCCCGACTTGCTGCCGCTGATCCTCGACGACGCGTTTCTGGCGGAGTGCCGCGAAAGCCTGCCCGAACTGCCCGACGCCAAGCGCGCGCGTTATCTGAGCGAAGGCATTTCGGCCTATAACGCCGACGTGCTGACCGCCGAGGTCGAGGCGGCGCGCTGGTTCGACGCGCTGCTCGAAGCGGGCGCGAAGCCGGTCGCGGCGGCGAACTGGGTGACGAGCGAGTTGTTCGGTGCGCTCAATCGGCTCGGCAAGGACATTTCGGAATCGCCGGTCAGCCCGGCGCAGGCCGCCGAACTGCTCGGCCTTGTCGCCGACGGCACCATTTCGGGGACGATCGCGAAGCAGGTGTTCGAGAAGATGCTCGAAAGCGGGAACGGCGCCGCGGCGATCGTCGATCGCGAAGGCCTCAAGCAGACGAGCGACACCGGCGCGATCGAGGCCGAGATCGCCAAGGTGCTCGCTGCCAACGCCGACAAGGTCGAGCAGTATAAGGGCGGCAAGGAAGCCTTGTTCGGCTTCTTCGTCGGGCAGACGATGAAGGCGATGCAGGGCAAGGCGAACCCGCAGGTCGTCAACGAACTGCTGAAGAAAGCGCTCGGCTGACCGGCCGGGCTTCGTCAGCCCTCTTCGTTCGCCGGGGGCAAGGTCTGCACATGGACGAGGCCCTTCGACCAGAGGAGCATTCCGCCGTCCGGATCGCGCGCGATCAGCGGGCCATAGAAGCCGGCACCGAAAGCTTTTTCGCGATCCTTGCCGGTCAGGCGCTGTAATTCGGCCTCGGTCAGGTTCAGCGCGTAGGGAATCGATCGTTGGAGGCTGCCGAAAGCCTTGTCCAGCGCGACCCTGGCCCGGCGCCCGTCATCCGCGGCCCATGCGGCGACATTGTCTTCCGGCGCATAGGATCGCCGATCCAGTTGCACGACGCTGGTGATCGTCTGCCGATAATAGGGCGCGGGCGCGGCGCCGTGTGCTTTGTCCTTTGCCTGATGGACCAGGGAAATTTCGGCCACGGCGCGGATTTGCGTGAAGTCGGGCGACAGGCCGTAGCTGTAGGCGATGAACGCGATTTGCGGCGTATCGGCGGACGCGGCGAAGGCGCGGCGGCCATCGGCGGAGGCGTCCTTGCTCAGCGCGATGTCGCGGGCGCGGAACCAGCCGATTTGCCCGAGCGCCGCGCCGGTCGTTGCGAGCGCTAGCGCATCGGCGTCGAAATCGCCCAGCACCTGGCGTAGCGGCGCGACGGTCGCTTCGGCTTTTTGGGCGGCGGCGTCGCGCATCCGTCTGCCTTTGTCGTCCATCGACTCGATGAGGATCGCGCCGATCAGGCCGCCGCCGCCCGCCGAGCTGGCCACGCGCCCGACGTCGACGCTCGTCTCGATCCATTTTTGGGCGAGGACGATCTGGACCGCGCGGCCGTCGGCGGCGCGGTCGCGTTCGGCGACGATGGCCGAGGGCTTGGCGGGCGCAGGCGCCGCCATCGCGGCGGGCGCGACGACGGCGGCAAGGCAGAGGCCGATCAGCAGGCGCAAGGCGGGCTTCCTGTGACGAACGGGATACAGGGCGCCACCGCCGGAAGCGGCGGCTACCCCGCATCTCAAATCATTTGGCGGGCGCGTAACCCTTGGCGAATTCGAGGAAATTCTTCACGAAGACCTCGCGCAGTTCCTGGTTGGCGGCGGCCTCTTCCTCACCGGTCTTGGGCGGGAAAATCGAAAGGCCGTTGCCGCCGCGCCCCTTGACCATCGCCGTCTCCTTCTTCCCGGTACGGAAATCCTTGACGATGAAACGGTTGTTGAGCGAGCGGCCGTAGATCGCCCGTTTGGTATAGAAATTCTGGGTGATGATCAGTTCGACGTAGCAGGCGGCCGCCGACGGGCTGAGCCGGGTCGTCGCCTTGGTGCTGATCTTGCGGTCGGCGATCGGCGTTTCATAGATGATCTGCGACGGCGGCAATTTGAGCGCTGCAAGGAGGTCGATCGATTGCAGCGCGTCGATCTGCATCTGCGGCCCCAGGGCTTCCTTCAGATATTCGGCTTCGCTGATATTGCGGTTCTTGTTCGACGCGGCATCGGCGACCGCGCCCACGATGCCGAAGCCGGACAGCCAGCCGGTGGTCATCGCCTGCCCCTCGATGGTCGGGAAGACATGAAGCTCGCAGTCCGGGACCGGCGCCGCTTCGACCGGTGGTGCCGCGGCATCGAGCGGCGCGACGGGGGCGGCGGCTTCCTCCGCCGCGACCGCGGTCGTTTCGGCCGGGGTATCGGATGCCGGCTGCGCGGCCGCCGCCATGATCGGAACGCAGGCTGCGGCGATCGTCGCGATAACGGCCCTGGTTCGCATAATATTCGTCATTGTCGACCCCCTGTTCCCAAACAGGGGCGACATTCGAGCGGAATCGCCGCGCTTCCTTGCAGACGCGCGATCGAATGAGCGGCATTCGACGACGCGCGGCAAGCCGCAGGTCCGGTTTGATGTAGCAACCCCCGTGACCGGACCGAATGGCCGGACGATCCCGTTGCTAATTTGCGCCGGAATCTTTGCAAGGGCTTTTCGCGCCATTCCGGAAATATGCCGCCGCCCCAAAAGCATTGACGTCCGCCGCCGGTGATCGCTAACACACTGGAATTGCAATCGGAACGAGGTAGCGAAGAGATGATGCGAAACAGGTTTTCGGCCGGCGCGCTGCTGGTTCTTGCGACCATGGGCGGAGCCGCTGCCGCAGCGGGCGGAGAGGCGCCTGCGGTGACCGACGGCTACGACTGGACGATGCGCGTCGATGACGAGGAGCGCGCGCAGAGCGCGGTTCTGGCCTATGAAGTCGCCGATACCGACGACCAGCCGCTGGCGTTCGCTTGCGAAGAGGGCGGAAACCGCATCTTTGCGAGTATCACCGGCGGCGATCCCGAACTGAGCGCGATCGAACTGACCTCGGGCGACGCCCGCCTGCAGCTCAAGGGCACCACCGACGCCGAGGAAATGCCCTATTTCTCGTCCGAGGAGATTGCGGGCGGCTCGCCCCTGATCCGCGCGTTCGCCGCCAACGGCTGGCTACGCCTGACCGCGTCGGGCGAAACGACCGACATGGCGGCGACGGCAAAGGGCAGGGACGCGATCGCGCGGTTCGTGCGCTTCTGCACCGAATAGAGCGGGCCTTTCGCGGGGGCGGTCAGTCGGCGCGTTTCCAGACCGTCTGTCCTTCCTTGACCGTCTCCAGCACCTTGATGTCGCGGATCGCGTCGACCGGCGTGGTCAGCGGATTTTTGTCGAGGATGACGAAGTCGGCGAGCAGCCCGGCCTTGATCCGGCCTTTGCGATTTTCCTCGAACGCCTGCCACGCGGGGCCGGTGGTGAGCGCTTGCAGGCCTTCGTAGGCGCCCAGCCGCTCGTCAGGGCCGCTGACCACGCCGGTCGGCGAGACGCGCGCCATCGAGGTCCAGAGCATGAAGCGCGTGTCGAGCGGCGTGACGCTATAGTCGCTGTGGTTCGACGGGATCAGACCCGCCGCGCGTGCTGACTTCAGCGGGCTGATGAAATCGACGACCTCCGTGGGGAAGTTGGTGCGGTGGACGTCGGCCCAAAACCAGGCGTGGTTCGAGAAATAGGAGGGGCCGACCCCGATGCGCTTGTAATCGGCAAGCTGGTCGCGGCGCTGGAATTGCGAGTGGATGACGATCGGGCGGCGGTCGTCGGCGGCCTTGATCCCGGCGGCGTCGAAGCCCTTGATCGCCATGTCGATCGCCGCGTCGCCGTTGGCGTGGACGAAGATCTGCCAGCCGCGATCGGTGACCTTTTTGGCGAGGTCGTCGAACGCCGCCTGATCCATCGCCGGAGCGCCGTGCCACGGGTGGCTGCCGTCGGGGGCGCCGCGGGCATAGTCGCGGGTGAAATAGCCGGTGCGTGCCTGCACCGACCCGTCGAGGATGACCTTGATCCCCTGCAATTTCACATGGCCGTTATATTGGCCGAAGCGGATGTCGGGCCGCGCGAGCAGCGCGTCGAGCCCGGTGTAGAGCGGCAGCAGCGCGAGGTCGATCTTGAGGTGCTGGCGCGCGGCGGGGCCGGTGAAGAAGGCGAGGTCGGCGGGCATCGTCGCGCCGTCCTGCGCATGGGTATAGCCTTCCGCGAAATAGCGCTGCTGCGCCGCGTCGAGCCGCGCGAGCTTTTGTTCGGGCGAGAGCTGGGGCATCGCGGCGAGCATCAGGAAGGTCGACTTTTCGAGCAGAACGCCGTTCAGATGCCCGTCGGCATCGCGCAGCATCATCCCGCCCGGCGGCGGCTGGCTGGCGTCGGTCAGCTTCGCGGCGGCGAGCGCGGCGCTGTTCGCGACGAGCGCGTGGAGCGACTGGTGGAGCACGACGATCTTGCGGTCCGCCGCCACCGCGTCGAGCTCGGCGCGGGTGATGTGGCGCTTTTCGGCGAGCTTTTCATGATCATATTGCCAGACGATCACCCAGCCGTCCTTCGGGATCGCCTTGCGCGCGATATAATCGCGGATGACGCTTTGCAGCGAAGGGATGTCGGTGACGGGCGGCAGGGTCTTGTCCCAGAGGTCGAGCCCGTCGGCCATCTGCATCGCGACCGCGAAGTGCGAATGGGCATCGACGAAACCGGGAAGCATCGTCGCGCCCTTCAGGTCGTGGATCGCCGCGTCCTTGCCCGCGGCGGTGCGCGCGGCCTTTTCGTCGCCCGCGAAGGCGATCCGGCCGTCCTTCGCGACGACCGCCTCGACCATGTGCGGCGAATCGCCGTCCATCGTGATGATCGTCCCGCCGCGATAGAGCGTCGCCTCCTCGGCGGCGGCGGGCGCGGCGATCAGCAGCAGCGCCGCGAGCGTGGCGATGGATTTCATATGTCTCTCCCTCGCCGAAACCGTGGCGGGGAAGGGGGGAGGAGGTCAAGTCTCTCTTTGCTACCTAATCTTCGTCATTCCCGCGAAAGCGGGAACCCAGCGTGGGGTCAGCCGACGCACGCTCTGGGTTCCCGCTTTCGCGGGAATGACGAAGGAAGGGACTCAAACCTGCTGCGGCGGCACTTCGCTGGGTCCGCGGCCGGGTTGATCGGTGTCGCCGCCGCCCGGACCTCCGGGGATTTCCTGCGGCTGGCCGGCGGGGTCTTCGAGCGGGGTCGGCTGGACCGGCTTTTCGGGCGGCGACTGCGGTTCGATCGTGTCGGGTTTGGGTTTCGGAAGCGGGTCGGGGGTGGCGGTCATGGCGATTCTCCTTGGCCTAACCAACGAACCGGCGCGGCGCATGTTCCGGCCCGCGGACATAGCGCAAGGTCCGCCCTTGCCCTTGGCCGCGCGTCTGCTATAGCCCCGCGCGGCCCGCACGGGCGTGCGCGGCAGCGCGCGATTTCGTGCATCCGGCCGAAAGCTCTCAGCGGGCGTGGCGGAATTGGTAGACGCGCTGGTTTTAGGTACCAGTATCGCAAGATGTGGGGGTTCGAGTCCCTTCGCCCGCACCACGCTCCGCGAGCTTTGACCGGACATAGGGGAACGCCGCCTTTCGGGCGGGGTTCATCGATACGAGATTTTGAGCAAGGATAAGACCAAGGCAATGAAGACCGTCGAAACGCTGAACGAAGGCCTGAAGCGCGAATATCGCCTGACCATCACCGCGAAGGATATCGACGCGCGCGTCGATGACGAAGTGAAGGCGATCGCGCCGACCGTGCGGATGCCCGGCTTCCGCCCCGGCAAGGTGCCGCCGAACCTGATCCGCAAGATGCACGGCGAGGCGCTGAACGCCGACGCGCTCAACAAGGCGATCGACCAGGGCGTCAAGGACCTGATGGCGAAGGAAAAGCTGCGCCCCGCGCTGCAGCCCGGCGTGACGCTCGCCGACGGCTATGAGCGCGGCAAGGATGCCGAGCTGACCGTCGCGCTCGAAGTGCTGCCCGATATCGCGACCCCGTCGATCGAGGGGCTGAAGCTCGAGCGGCTGACCGTTCCCGCCGACGACAAGGCGGTGATGGCGAAGATCGAGGAATTCGCCGCGCAGATGAAGCGTTTCGAGGAAGCGCCGAAGACGAAGAAGGCGGCCCAGGGCGACCAGGTCATCATCGACTTCGCGGGCAGCGTCGACGGCGTCGCCTTCGACGGCGGCACGGGCGAGGACATGGCGGTCGAGATCGGCTCGGGCCAGCTCATTCCCGGCTTCGAAGACCAGCTCGTCGGCGTCAAGACCGGCGACGAAAAGGTGCTGAAGGTGACCTTCCCGGACGAATATCCGGTCGAAAACCTGAAGGGCAAGCCCGCCGAATTCGCCGTGACGGTGAAGGAAGTGAAGGTTCCGGCCGCGTCGAAGATCGACGACGAGTTCGCGAAATCGCTCGGCCTCGAGAGTCTCGACAAGCTCAAGGAACTGATGAAGGATCAGGTCGAGCAGGAACTGAACGGCCTGACCCGCACCTATATGAAGCGCAAGCTGCTCGACCAGCTCGCCGCGAGCCACGACTTCGACGTGCCGCCGACGATGGTCGAGGCCGAGTTCGGCCAGATCTGGCAGCAGCTCGAGCATGAAGCGAGCCACGAGGAAGATCCCGAGGCGGCCAAGGCCGAGCTCGAAAAGGATCGCGACGAATATCATGCGATCGCGGTGCGCCGCGTCCGCCTGGGCCTGCTCCTGTCGGAAATCGGCCAGGCGCACGGCGTGCAGGTGTCGAACCAGGAAATGCAGCGGCTGATCATGCAGGCGGCGCAGCAGTATCGCCCCGAGGATCGCCAGCGCTTCGTCGAATATGTCCAGCAGGACGCGCTCGCCGCTGCGCAGCTCCGCGCCCCGCTGTATGAGGACAAGGTCGTCGACTTCCTGTTCGAGAAGGCCGAGATCAGCGACCGCGAAGTGACGCGCGAGGAGATCGAGGCGGCGATCGAGGCCGACGACGACGGTCACGTCCACGGCCCCGGCTGCGGTCACGACCATGACCACGACCACAAGCCCGCCAAGAAGGCGGCGGCGAAGAAGCCCGCCGCCAAGAAGGACGCGGTGAAGGAAGAGGCCAAGGCCGAGAAGGCCTCGGCGAAGAAGGCTGCACCGGCCAAAGCTGCGGACGAGAAGCCGGCCGCGAAGAAGGCTCCGGCCAAGAAGGCGGCGGCGAAGAAATAAGCCTCTTCGCTTTGCGAGAGATCAAAGGCCGGGTGGAGGATGCTCCGCCCGGCCTTTTTCTGTGCGGCTGGTGCGTACCCGACTTTCGTCAGCCCTTGCTTCCCTTCCTTCGTCATTCCCGCGAAAGCGGGAACCCAGTTCGGCCTATCGGTTCGAACCCCAAGTCCTCGGCCAGATCGCGCCAGTCCGGGTTGCCAGTCTCGATTAGTTCCAGCTTCCACGCGCGGTTCCATTTCTTGATGCGCTTTTCGCGCTGGATCGCGGATTCCATCGTCGCGTGTTGCTCGAACCACATGAGGAGTTTTACTTCATATTCGCGGGTGAAACCGGGGATCAGCCCCTCACGATGCTGGTGAATGCGTTGGAGCAGGTTGGAGGTCACGCCGGTGTAGAGCGTGCCGTTGCGGCGCGACGCGAGCAGGTAGACGGTCGGGCCGAAGTCCTGCGGCATTGAGGGCGCTACTGGGTTCCCGCTTTCGCGGGAATGACGAGGATGGGAAGGGGCATTCCCGTATCCCTCAGATCACGTCCATATTGTAGCAATGCCAGCTGAAGATCGCCGCCGAGCCGCGATGCGGGCGCCAGGGTTCGGCCAGTTCGCGCGCCTGTTTCTCGCTCGGCCGGGCGCCGAGGCCGAGGATGCGGCCGACTGCTTCCTGAACCGCAAGGTCGCCCGCGGGCCAGATGTCGGGACGCCCCTCGGCGAACAGCAGGTAGATTTCGGCCGACCAGCGGCCGATACCCTTGACTTGGGTGAGCAAGGCGATCGCTTCCTCGTCGTCGGCGGGGAGGGCGTCGAAATCGAGCGCGCCGTCGAGCACGAGCTGCGCGAGACTCTTGCTATAGCCCTGCTTCTGCCCTGACAGGCCGCAGGCGCGCAGCGCGTCGAACTCGGCGGCGGCCATCACCTCTGCGGGGCAACCCTCGCCGAATGCGGTTTCCAGCTTGTTCCAGATCGAATTGGCGGCGGCGACGCTCACCTGCTGGCCGACGATGGTGCGGAGCAGGGTGGTATAGCCGCGCTCGCGGATGCGCGGCGGCGGATAGCCGGCATTGCCGAGCGCGCGTGCGAAATTGGCGTCGATCGCGGCGATGGCGTCGATTCCCGCATTCAACTGCTCCTGGCCGAAGCTCATCGCGATATTCTCCTTTTGTTCGCATCGCTTCCGTAGCAGCGCTTGATTTGGCGCGCAACGCGCGACATAGGCCATCCGAATCAAACCATATGGGGACGAGCATGGCCAAGCTGATTGTGGTGACGCGCGACGGAAGCGAACATGAGATCGAAGGCGACACCAGCCTGACCGTGATGGAGAATATCCGCGACGCGGGCTTCGACGAGTTGCTCGCACTATGCGGCGGCTGCTGCTCGTGCGCGACCTGCCATGTCCATGTCGAGGACGGCAACAAGGATGCGATGCCGGCGATGAGCGAGGATGAGAACGACCTGCTCGATTCGACCACCGACCGCGACGAAAATTCGCGCCTGTCCTGCCAGATCCCGTTCAGCGACGCGCTCGACGGGCTGCGCGTGCGGATCGCGGCGGAAGATTGAGTTTGATCGTCACCCCAGCGAAAGCTGGGGTCTCCGGCGTTCCGCACGGACGATAGCGGTCAGTTAAGGGTTGGACATGCCCCGCATGTCCAAGGGTTGTCCGGGGACAACCCGACCCTTCACTCTTTCGCTGGGACGACGATCAAGCCGTCGCGACCGCGTAGAGCGCGATCGCCGCGGCGTTCGAGATATTGAGGCTCTCCATCCGCGGCGAGATCGGCAGCTTCGCCAGCACGTCGCAATGCTCCATGACATTGTGGCGCATTCCGTCGCCCTCCGACCCGAGCACCAGCGCGACCTTGCTGCCGTCGAGCGTCGAGGCGAGGGTGGTGTCGGTGTCGCCCATCAGCCCGATGCGCCAATATTGCGCTTCGGCGATCTCCTCCAGCGCGCGCGACAGGTTGACGACACGCACCCACGGCACGCTTTCGAGCGCGCCCGAGGCCGAGCGCGCGATGACGCCGCTTTCGGGCGGGCTGTGACGATCCTGGGTGATGATCGCGGCGGCGTCGAAGGCGGCCGCCGAACGCAGCACCGCGCCGATATTGTGCGGGTCGGTGACCTGATCGAGGATCAGCAGCGGCCGCGTGCTGCCCGCGTCGCTTTCCGCCTGCAGCAGATCGCCGAGATAGACCTCCTCGAGCGGATCGACTTCGATCACCAGCCCCTGATGCGGCGCGTCGCGCGCGACGAGCCGCGCAAGGTCGGCGACGTCGGCATAGCTGATCGGCAGCACCGGCGGCAGGTCGAGCTGCCCCAGCGCCTCGCGGGTGCCCCAGATGCGCTTGACGCGGCGTTCGGGGTTGGCGAGCGCGGCCAGAACGGCGTGGCGGCCCCAGAAGCGAATGGCCTGTCCGCGCTGGCTTTGGCCGGCGGGACGACGATGGCGAGAAAATTGACGCATGATGGGGCGCCTTTCCCATGACTGCCATTGACAGGCAAGTCTCGTTTCGCCATTGGACCGCTTCCCAAAGCGGGCCCCATGGACAGGTGGCCGAGTGGTTAAAGGCAGCAGACTGTAAATCTGCCCGGGTTTCCGTACGCTGGTTCGAATCCAGCCCTGTCCACCATCTCCTTTTCGCCGATCGGCACCCAATACCCTACTGGTCGATGATCATCGTCCCCGGGTGATGCTTGTCGAGGTGCTTGCGGATGATCCGCAGGTTGCGGCTGTTCGACCGGAAGAGAAAGTCGAAGGCGTCGCCCGCGATCGGGATTGCGCCCAGCGCGGTGTCGACGCCGAGGTTGCTGATCATCCGCCAGATCTTCCACTTCGACATGCCTAGGTTGCGCGCCTCCCAGATGATATAGGCGCCCATCGTCGCGGTGATGACATCGCCGACGATGGGGACGAGGCCGACGATCGCATCGAGCCCCACCGGGCGATTGATGCCGGGGATGACGAAGCTGCGTTCGAGCAGATATTCGAGCGTCTCGATCCGCTTGCGAAGCGCGGCGGGGTCGCGGCGGTTCGACACCAGCGCGTCGAAAATCGCGTCGGGATTGGGGGTGGAAGGGGCCATGCGGGTCCTTTCAGAGGGCGCCGGGGGTGCGCGCCGCTGTATTACTTAGGTAAGGCAATCAGGTGATTCAATGGGTGCGCGGCGCGGGCGTTGGCGCGCATCCCGGTCAGCCGCTGCGACGCGATCGACCAGCGCAGCGGGGTCGCGAGCGGAATGAAGGGGGCATAGCGCGCGAGCATCGCTTCGGCCTCGCCGACCTGGCGCGCGCGCTGACCCGCATCGATATTGGCCATGGTCGCGTCGATGCGCTGCTGCGCGTCGCGATTGCAGAGCGTGTCGGGCTGGCACGACAGGCGGCGCAGCGCCCACAGCGCATCGTCGTTCGGCGCGACCTCGTCGATCAGGCGGAGGTCCGACGCGGCGTTCATGCCGACGCGTTTGCTTTCGAGCCCGATCGCCGCGAAATCGGCGGCGACATAGGCGAAGAGGATGCGCCCACCCGGTGTGTCGGGAACCGCGATGCGCAGCGGGTCGATCGTGCGGCCGGCATGGCGCCAGGCATCGACGGCGCGTTTCGCCTGGATCTGGCGCGAGGCCTCGTCATAGGCGGTCCAGGCGGGCAGCAGCGGCTCCGGTCCGCCGTCGCGGCGATAGACCGAGGGCCGGAGCGCCTCCTGCGGCTGCCATTCGGTGAGCCCGAAGGCATCGACGAGCCGCTGGCGCCGGATCGCGCGCGACAGCGCATCGCGATTGACGTCGGTCGCAAGGAAGCCCTCGGCGCGAGAGAAGGCGAGGCCGAAGAGGCCGGGCGCGGGATCGACGATCAGCCGCGAGCGGCCGATATTCGTCGCGGCGAAATAGGGGAGGGTCGAAAAGCGCCCGCCGACGACGCCGTCGGCATAGCCGTTTTTGAAGCGCGCGACCGCGCCCTGCGGCGAGGTGCCGATCAGCTCGATCGACGCCGCAGGATCGTTGGCGGCGGCTTCGGCCGCCTCCGGATCTTCCGCCAGCGGGTCGGGGGCGGGCGAGAGCAGGACCGCACGGCCGACTTTGTGCACCCGCATCGGGCCCCAGCCCATGCCCTTGTAAACGATCGCCATCGACGGCTGCGCGAGCAGGTCGAGCATGTTCGGCTGCGGCACCGACAGGCGAATCTCGATGACGCTGTCGGTCATCGCCTTGATCGTGTCGATCTCCGGGAAGTCGGACTTGAGCAGGTGGCGGCTCGCCGGCGCGAGATAGGCGCGCAGCACCGCGGTGACATCGTTGGCGGTCACTTTGCGCCCGTTGGTCCATTTGGCCTCGCGGATGCGGAAGATATAGCTGCGCCCGTCGGCGGTGACGGTCCAGCGTTCGGCGAGGCCCGTGTCGATCTGTCCTTCGCCGTCGAAGCTGACCAAGCCCTGCGCCGAGGCGTCGAGCAGCGCCGCATTGGCGGCCGACAATTCGCCGTTCAGCGGGTTGGCGGCGGTATTCAGCGGCCCGATCGCGGCGATTTTGACCGGACCACCGCTGCCGAACAGTCCGCACCCGGCGAGCGCGAGGGTCGCGGACGCGGTGAGCAGGACGGCGGCGGCAGGGCGAAGGAAGCGCATCGCGTCACCCTAAGCCGACATGGCAGGAATTGGAATCGTCATTGCGAGCGAAGCAATCCAGAGTGGCGTAACCCGCCCTGGATTGCTTCGCTTCGCTCGCAAGGACGAAGATCGATACCCGCGCTCAACCTCCGGCCGGACGCGTCATTGCCGCGTCGCCATACTGATCCGCGAGCTTGCCGCCCCGCGCGAAATCGATGAGCAGGCGGAAATAGCCGGGGGTGTAGCGGGTTGACAGGCGGCTGCCGTCGGGCGCCGTCTCGAACTCGGTCATCCCGTGCTCGGCCTTGGGAAAGAGGGCGAGGGTGATCGGCTGGCCGGCGGCGATCAGCGTCTTCAGCCGCCGCGCGGTCTCGGCCGACGGAGCGTCGATGTCCATCCCGCCGAGCGCCCAGAGCTGCGGCGCCTTCACCGCGCGGAGCGTCGGCATCGGATCGTAGCGGAAGGGGGTGTGAAAGCGGAACTGCGCGCCCTTGCTCCGGATATCTTCCGCGCTCATGCCGAGGATGATGTGCGTGTAATTGCCGTAGACGTCCTTGTACCACGGCTCGCTGCGATAGCGCGCGCGCACCGCGTCGAGTTCGGCAATCCCGTCGGTCATCCCGCTCTCGAACACGCGGGTCGCGGCGTCGCCGATCTCCTGCGCCTTCGCGATGACGTCGGGGCCATAGCCCTTGAGGTCCATCTGAAAAGCAATCGCCTCGCGATCCTCGTCGACCACCGACACCGCGAGCCCGAAGCTGACGATGACGAAATCGACATCGGTGCGCGTCGCGGCGAGCGGCGCGACCCAGCCGCCCTGGCTCGGCCCCTGAAAGCCGAAGCGCGCGCCGCGTTTCCCCGCGAGGCGCCGTGCCTCGGCGAGTGCGGCGGCGGCATCGTCGGCGAGCAGCGAATAATCCTGCGTATAGGCATCGCCCGACGCGCCGGTGCCGCGCTTGTCATAGACGAAGGCGCCGATCCCGGCGGCGGGAAGCAGGCGCTGCAGGCTGTTGCCGTCGCGCGCCGAATCGAACTCGGCGCCGTGCAGCAGGACGACGATCGGCACCGGGCTCTTGCCGGGCGGCAGGACGAGGCGGCCGACGAGCCGCGTGCCGTGGCTGGTGAAGGTCGTTTCCTGCGTGACGAGGGGGATGCGCGTTGCGGGGCTGCCGTCGAACGCGATCCGGCCCGCGGCGCAGTCCGCCAGGCTCACCCGGTGTCCATCGGGCCGGCCGGTCCAGCCGAACTGGCTGACCCAGTCGCCGTCCGCCGCGACGAGCTTGCCGGATGCGCCGTCGAGGTCGCGCCAGCGCAGCGTGCCGGGGTCGGACGCCGCAAGGTCGATCACGCCGCCGCCGGGCAGGCGGTAGGTCGCGGGGGCGCAGGCGCTCGCGTCGGCGGCGGGCGCCGCCGCGAGGGCGGGCGCCCCGGCGGCGGCAAGCAGGAAGACGGCGGCGGAACGAAGGAAGCGCATCGCCGCGCATCCTAGGACGGGGGTGCGCGCAAGGCCACCCCTTCGCCCGGCAACCGGATATTCACCACTCGCAGGGTAGAAGCCGTGCATGGGCTGGTTTGCGAACAGTATCGCCATGTGGGCGGCGTTGATCCCCTTCGCTGCCTTCTTTTGCGCGCTGGCGCTGCTCGCCAAGGGGCGGGGGCGGGCGATTGCCGACGCGCGGGGCGCGGTCGGCGAATGGCGCACGAACCTGCTGATCTTCCTGTTCGATATGCTGCTGGTCCTGCCCTATGTCGCGCTGCCGGCGGCGTGGATCATCGCATGGGTCGGCCCCTCGGCGGGCCTTGCGCATGTCTGGACGGCGATTCCGGCGGCGGTGACGGGCCTGGCGGCGGTCGTCCTTGGCGACTATGTCGGCTATTGGCGCCACCGGGTCGAACATTGTCCGCTGCTGTGGCGCTTTCACGCGACCCATCATTCGGATCGCGCGATGAGCTGGTTCTCGCTGAACCGGATGCACCCGGTCAACCGGCTCACGACGACCACGATCGATTCGGCTGCCCTTGCGCTCGCGGGCTTTCCGCTCTGGGCGGTGGCGCTCAACGGGATCGTCCGCAACGCCTGGGGCTATTTCATCCACGCCGACTTGCGCTGGACGCTGGGGCCGCTGGGCGCCCTGTTGATCTCGCCTTCGGCGCACCGCTGGCATCATGTCCGCGACGAAGCGATGGCCGGCACCAATTTCGCGACGATCTTCACGCTGTGGGACCGGCTGCACGGCACGTTCCAGCCATCGCGCGAGCCGTGTCGCGAGCCGACGGGAGTCGAAGGCCATAGCGGAGGCTTTCTGTACGAAATGCTCGAGCCCTTCGGGCTCTGGCCGCGGCAAAGGGCGGCGAAGGGCTCGGCCGCCGTCCAGCAATTGATGGAAGCCTGAAAAAGCTGGTGCGGACGGCGGGACTTGAACCCGCATATCCAGAGGATGGCAGATTTTAAGTCTGCTGCGTCTACCGATTTCGCCACGTCCGCACGCGCAGCCGGTCAAGCGGATGGACCCGAAGAGGTCAAGCGCTGTTTGGTGCGTCACGTTTGGAGCTTCACCGCGGCGGGCCGCTCGGCTATTCGCGGTCGAATGACTCCAGTCCTCGAAATTTCCGGTCTCTCCAAGACATATAAGAGCGGCCATCGGGCGCTCGCCGCCGTCGATCTTTCCATCAGCAAGGGCGAGATTTTCGCGCTGCTCGGGCCGAACGGCGCGGGCAAGACGACGCTGATCAGCATCGTCTGCGGCATCGTCACGCCAAGCGGCGGGACGGTGACCGTCGGCGGGCACGATCATGCCCGCGATTACCGCGCCGCGCGGTCGATGATCGGGCTGGTGCCGCAGGAACTGCACACCGATTCGTTCGAGAAGGTGATCACGACGGTCAGCTTCTCGCGCGGACTGTTCGGCAAGCCCAAGGATCCGGCCTTCATCGAGCAGTTGCTGAAAGACCTGTCGCTGTGGGACAAGAGGAACAGCAAGATCATGGAGCTGTCGGGGGGCATGAAACGCCGCGTGATGATCGCGAAGGCGCTCAGCCACGAGCCCGAAATCCTGTTCCTCGACGAACCGACCGCCGGGGTCGACGTCGAGTTGCGCCGCGACATGTGGAACATGGTGCGCAGCTTGCGCGAGCGCGGGGTGACGATCATCCTCACCACCCATTATATCGAAGAAGCCGAGGAGATGGCCGACCGGGTGGGGGTGATCAGCAAGGGCAAGCTGATCCTGGTCGAGGAAAAACAGGCGCTGATCAAGAAGCTGGGGCGCAAGACGCTGACGCTCAACCTGGCCGAGCCGCTGGACGCCGTGCCCGCGGAGCTGGGCGACTGGACGCTCGAACTGGCGGGCGAGGGGCACGAGCTCGTCTATGAATTCGACAGCCAGGCCGAGGCGACGGGCGTGCCCTCGCTCCTGCGGCGGATGAGCGACCTCGGCATCGCGTTCAAGGACCTTCATACCCGGCAAAGCTCGCTCGAGGATATTTTCGTCGGGCTCGTCCATGAAACGAAAGCGGAGCAGGCCGCATGATCCAGAATCTCCGCGGTATCCGCTCGATCTATCTGTTCGAGATGGCGCGCTTCGGGCGTACCTTCTGGACCAGCCTGATGCTGCCCGTCATTACCACGACGCTCTATTTCGTCGTTTTCGGATCGGCGATCGGCAGCCGGATGAGCGATGTCAGTACGGTGCCCTATGGCGCGTTCATCGTGCCGGGGCTGATGATGCTGACGATGTTCACCGAAAGCATCAGCAACGCGAGCTTCGGCATCTATATGCCGAAATGGACGGGCACGATCTATGAGATGCTGTCGTCGCCGATGTCGCCCCTGGAACTGCTGATCGCCTATGTCGGCGCGGCGGCGACCAAGTCGGTGATCATCGGGGCGATCATCTTTGCCACCGCGCATCTGTTCGTCGATGTCCAGATCGCGCATCCGGTGCTGATGGTCGCCTTCATGATCCTGATGGCCGTGACCTTCTGCCTGTTCGGCTTCATCATCGGCATCTGGGCGCAGAGCTTCGAGCAGTTGCAGGTGATCCCGCTGCTCGTCGTCTACCCGCTGACCTTTCTGGGCGGCGCTTTCTATTCGCTCGACATGCTGCCCGCGGCGTGGCGCACGGTGACGCTGTTCAACCCGGTCGTCTATCTGATCAGCGGCTTCCGCTGGACCTTCTTCGGGCAGGGCGACGTCGGCATCGGGGTCAGCATGGGCGCGGTCGCGCTGTTCCTGACTTTGTGCCTGGCGGTGATCTTCTGGATGTTCCGGACGGGCTATCGGCTTAAGAATTGAGGCCGATTTCGTCATTGCGAGCGCAGCGAAGCAATCTCCAGTCCGATGGCTGGAGATTGCTTCGCTGCGCTCGCAATGACGAGGCGTGAATCCTCAGTCGTTCAGCCGCTCGCGCATTTCCTTGCCGGGCTTGAAATAGGGCACGTTCTTGGCGTTCACCGCGACCGGGGCGCCGGTGCGCGGGTTGCGGCCGGTGCGCGATTCGCGCGATCGCGTCGAGAAGGCGCCGAAACCGCGCAACTCGACCCGCCCGCCGCCTGCGAGCTGGTCCACGATGGAATCAAAAAAGGCATCGACGATGCGTTCCACCTCTTCAAGGCGCAGATCGCTGTTCTCGCTCGCGATCTTCTGCACCAGTTCCGACCGGATCATGTGCTTCCCCTAATATAGTCACGCGCGCCCCGCGGGCGCAGGTCATCCGGTCGTTGCCGGCTCCATGTGCGTGAGGACCCCTCCCAACGCGGGCGGGAGAGTATCATGAATCACTGTTCGGTCAAAATATATCACCGAAAGAAAAAGGCCCGCGGAGGGACACTCCGCGGGCCTTTTCTGTTGCCTGACGGCAAGGACGTGAAATTATCAGTCCTTCTTACCGGCCTTCAGCGCTTCGCCGAGGATGTCGCCGAGCGACGCACCCGAGTCCGACGAACCGTACTGCGCGACGGCCTGCTTCTCTTCGGCGATCTGCAGCGCCTTGACCGAGAAGCTGGGCTTCTTCGAACGGTCGAAGCCGGTGACCATCGCGTCGAACTTCTGTCCGACCTGATAGCGTTCGGCGCGCTGTTCGTCGCGGTCGCGGCCAAGATCGGCGCGCTTGATGAAGCCGGTGGCGCCATCGTCGCCGGCCTGCACTTCGAGGCCGTTGTCGCGGACTTCGAGGACGGTGACGGTGACGATCTCGTTCTTCTTCAGCGAGCCCGAAGCGGCCGCGCCGCCGCCAACGGCCGGGGCGCCCTTTTCAAGCTGCTTGATGCCGAGGCTGATGCGTTCCTTCTCGACATCGACGTCGAGAACGACGACCTGCACCTGCTCGCCCTTGCGGTGGAGATGCAGCGCTTCCTCGCCCGAAATGCCCCACGCGATGTCCGACATGTGAACCATGCCGTCGACGTCGCCGGGCAGGCCGACGAACAGGCCGAACTCGGTGGCATTCTTGACTTCGCCTTCGACGACCGAACCCACCGGGTGGGTTTCGGCGAACGCGCCCCAGGGGTTCGACTGGGCCTGCTTGAGGCCGAGCGAGATGCGGCGCTTGTCGCTGTCGACTTCGAGGACGATGACGTCGACTTCCTGGCTGGTCGAGACGATCTTGCCGGGGTGGACGTTCTTCTTGACCCACGACATTTCGCTGACGTGGACCAGGCCTTCGATGCCGGGTTCGAGCTCGACGAACGCACCGTAATCGGTGATGTTCGTGACGGTGCCCTTGAGCTTCGCACCCACCGGATACTTGGCGGCGACGCCTTCCCACGGATCGCTTTCGAGCTGCTTCATGCCCAGGCTGATGCGCTGCGTGTCACGGTTGATGCGGATGATCTGGACGCGGACGGTGTCACCGATGTTGATGACTTCGCTCGGGTGGTTGACGCGCTTGTAGCTCATGTCGGTGACATGGAGCAGGCCGTCGATGCCGCCGAGGTCGACGAACGCACCATAATCGGTGATGTTCTTGACCGCGCCTTCGATGATCTGACCCTCTTCGAGGTTCTGGATCAGGCCCGAACGCTGTTCGGCGCGCGTTTCCTCGAGGATGGCGCGGCGCGACACGACGATGTTGCCGCGGCGGCGATCCATCTTGAGGATCTGGAACGGCTGCGGCAGGTCCATGAGCGGGCCGACGTCGCGCACCGGGCGGATGTCGACCTGCGAACCGGGAAGGAACGCCACGGCGCCGCCGAGGTCGACGGTGAAGCCGCCCTTGACGCGGCCGAAGATGACGCCTTCGACGCGGGCTTCCTTGTTGAATTCTTCTTCGAGGCGGTCCCAGGCGGCTTCGCGGCGAGCGCGGTCGCGCGAGAGCATGGTTTCGCCATTGGCGTTTTCGACGCGGTCGACATAGACTTCGACTTCGTCACCGACCTTGAGGTCGGCCTTCTGGCCGGGCATCGCGAATTCGCGAAGCGGCACGCGGCCTTCGCTCTTCAGGCCGATGTCGATCACTGCCAGGTCGTTTTCGATCGCGGTCACGGTGCCCTTGACGACGCGGCCTTCAAAGCCGCCGTCGGCACCACCAAGCGATTCGTCGAGCATCGCGGCGAAATCGTCGCGCGTCGGGAAAGCCGTAGTGGCCATGGATGATATCCTTACTTCATTGTTCCGGCCAAGCGGTTGGGTCCGCTGGTCTTGTGGCCGATCCGTCCTGCCCGCCGGATGCGAGGCAAGACATCCTCGAGGCATATCGCGGACGAAACACGGACAAAGCAAAAAGGGCGCGACGAGGTCACCCCATCACGCCCGACGCTCCGGTAAGAGCGGCGGTTCATCCGTGCCTCGACCGGCAAAACGCCCGTCGGACGGCGGGCATATAGGCGCGGGTGGGGCTTTCGGCAAGGAAAAAGGCCGATCTGCGTGACCGTGTCATCGACGGCAGAGCAAATGGGATTCGCGCAGAGACCGCAGAGGGAGAGAGGAAAGGGATTCACGCGGAGACGCGGAGGCGCGGAGAGATGGCGCCCGCCGCGAAGCGGCTTTCTCCTGTAACCTGTCTGGAACCGCGACGGGGCGGAGCATGAAGGGGCCTATCGGCCCGAGCCATAATCTCCGCGCTTCCGCGTCTCCGCGTGAACTAAAATCCTCTGCGATCTCTGCGCGAAGCCTTCTTTCAGCTGCGCGTCCCGGCCTTGCCCTCGACAAAGGCGATCGCCGCCGCGATCGCTGCGTTGCGGTCGAGTGCTGTATTGTCGAGCAGCAGCGCGTCCCCGGCGCGGATCAGCGGCGCGTCGGCGCGGCCGGTGTCGCGGGCGTCGCGGGCGTGGATGTCGGCGAGCACCGTGTCATAGGTGATATCGACCCCGCGCCCCAGCATCTCGGCATGGCGGCGGCGCGCGCGCTCCTCGGGCGAGGCGGTGACGAACAGCTTGGCATCGGCGTGCGGCGCGATCACCGTACCGATGTCGCGTCCGTCGAGCACCGCGCCGCCCGGCTGGTTTGCGAAATCGACCTGGCGCTGGAACAGCGCCTTGCGAACCGCGGGATGCACCGACACGCGGCTCGCGAGGCCGCCCGTACTTTCATAGCGGAGCGCCGGATCGTCCAGCAGGCTGTCGGCAAAGCTGCATGCGGCGATCGCGTCGGCGCTATTATCGGGATCGCCGTGGTTGAGCTGCGTCTGATAGCCGACCGCGCGATAGAGCAATCCCGTGTCGAGCACCGGCAGTCCGAAATGCGCCGCGAGCGCGCGCGCGATCGTGCCCTTGCCCGACGCGGTGGGCCCGTCGACGGCGATGATCATGATTGCAGGCTCGCGAGCAGCGCCTCGAAATTGGGAAAGCTCGTCGCGACCGGCGCCATATCGTCGATCGTCACTGGCGCCTTGCTGACAAGCCCGGCGATGGCGAAGCTCATGCAGATGCGATGGTCGAGATGCCCTGCGATCGTCGCGCCGCCGGGCAGTGGATCACTGCCGGTGCCGTCGATGATCAGGCCGTCGGGGCCTTCCTCGACCCGCGCGCCGATCGCGGCGAGGCCTGCCGCCATGACGGCCAAGCGGTCGCTTTCCTTGACGCGCAGCTCGTCGAGCCCCGTCGTCACGGTACGGCCCTCCGCCAGCGCCGCAGCGACGAAGAGGATCGGATATTCGTCGATCATGCTCGGCGCGACCGCCGGATCGACCGCGATGCCCCGAAGGCTGCTGTGGCGGACGCGAAGGTCGGCGACCGGCTCGCCGCCGACTTCGCGGGCGTTCTGAAGCTCGATGCTGCCGCCCATCGCCAGCAGCACTTCGACGAGTCCGGCCCGCGTCGGGTTGAGGCCGACATTGGCGATGACGACGTCCGATCCGGGGACGATCAACGCTGCGACGATGAAGAAGGCGGCCGAGGAGGGGTCGCCGGGAACGACGATGGTCTGCGGCTTGAATTCTGCCTCGCCGCGGAGGCGGATATGGCGTGTGCCGTCGGCATCGGTTTCGACGCTGAGGTCGGCACCGAAGCCGCGCAGCATCCGTTCGCTATGGTCGCGGGTTGGCACCGGCTCGATCACCTCGGTGATGCCGGGCGTGTTGAGCCCCGCGAGCAGCACCGCGCTCTTCACCTGCGCCGACGCCATCGGCAGGCGGTAGGCGAGGGGGATCGCGGGGGCGAGGCCGCGCACCATCAGCGGCAGGCGGCCACCCGGCGAGGCGGTGATGTCGGCGCCCATCTGGCTCAGCGGATCGATCACGCGCCCCATCGGGCGTCCCGACAGGCTGGCGTCGCCGGTGAAGGTCACGGTGATCGGGTGGCTGGCGACGAGGCCCATCAAGAGGCGCGTCGAGGTGCCGCTGTTCCCCATGTCGACGGCTTCGCGTGGCTGGAGCAGCCCGCCGACCCCGACGCCGTCGATTACCCATTCGCCGTCGCCGGTGCGTTCGATGCTCGCCCCCATCGCCCGCATCGCCGCCGCCGTCGCGAGCACGTCATGCCCCTCGAGCAGGCCGGTGACGCGGCTCGTCCCGACCGCGAGTGCCGACAGCATCAGCGCGCGATGCGAAATGCTCTTGTCGCCGGGAATCGCGATCCTGCCCTGGAGCGGACCGGAGGCGGAAAAGGCGCGCGGACTAGGGCGCGGGTTGGGGTTGGGGTCTGTCATCGCGAGCGGCTTTTGACAGCGGGCAAACAATCTGGCAAGGCGCACGCCGATTTGACGGGTGGCCGTTTCGGCGCCGCCCTTTCTCCGAAATTTATCTCACACCTTCAAAGGTTTAAGAGGAACATATGATAAAGGCTGAATGGGGCGCGAAGCGTAGCTGCCCGAAATGCGCCACCCGATTCTATGATCTGACCAAGGATGATCCGGTCACCTGCATCAATTGCGGCTATGCGTGGATCCCGGAATCGGTGCTGAAATCGAAGCAGCCGATGCCGTTCGAGCAGGCCGAGAAGCCCGGCAAGACGCCCAAGGAAGAAGGCGTCGACGAGGATCTGGATCTGGACGTCGATGTCGACGACGATAATGATTCGCCCGATAACGACGTCGACCTCGGCGGCGACGACGATCTGGGCGTCGATACCGGCGACGACGGCAACGACGAAAGCTGACGTCGCATTTGATGACAAGGGGTCAAAAAAGCATCGCTCGATGCATTTGGCCCCTTGCATAACGGGCGCGCGCTGGTAAAGGCGGCGTCCCGGTCGCACCACCCAGGGCGACCCGCAAAATGGCACGGGGCCTTAGCTCAGCTGGGAGAGCGCTACAATGGCATTGTAGAGGTCAGCGGTTCGATCCCGCTAGGCTCCACCATTTTCCATATCGGCGCGGTCGAGCTCTCCTCATGGCATATTAGAATCAACGGTTGGCCCCCCAGGCGCTACAATTTTCATGAGAAGGCCTGCGGAAGCGGGCCTTTTTTATTTTGCGATTACCCTGGAGCGCAAGGTCGAGAATATCGTTGCCAGTCGACGACAGACCGGGCGGCCGATCACCGGCGTTTCGCCGGGCCGGACGTGATCGACCAACCATTGGTCGATCCCTCGCGCCTGCCGCGCGAAAGCGGCCGATGTCACGGTTCTCCATCACCCTTCGGTCCGCGGCCCGCAAGCGCCGCCTTGTCGCCGGTAAGGCGCGCCCGTTCGATCGCGACGCAAGCGATATAGGAAGCATGCGGCGGCAGCGGGGGAAGGGGGGGGGGCATCGATCCGTCCAGCCGCCGCTGAATATCCAGATTCACCGATATGAAGCCGTCGCGACCCGCGTCGTTCAAGAGGGGTTGATTTGTCATAATCAGATAGATAATTTATAGAAATTAGATGATCGATGAATCGTTCCAGGGAGTAGGTATGAATCCGAGTGACCCGCAGCGCAGCGTCGGTGACGCGCTGATCGAATGCCTGGAATCGATTGGCGCAAAGGTTTGCTTCGGCGTCCCCGGCGGCCAGACGATCCCGCTTTATGCGGCGGCCCGCCGCACCGGTTTTCGCCATGTGCTGATGCGCGACGAACGCAATGCCGCCTGCGCGGCAGATGCCTATGCCCGCGTCTCGGGGCGTATCGGAGTCTGCGACGCGACGGTCGGCCCCGGGGCAACCAATCTCGTCTCCGGCCTGGCGGAAGCCTATGCGTCGGCGATCCCGGTTCTGGCGATCGTCGCGGACGTCAAGACCGAGCGCGAGCATCTGCGCGTTCGCGGCGTGGCCTCGCAGGCGATGGAGCAGCAAGCGATGCTGCAGAGCGTCACCAAGCGGGTCAGCCGGGTCCATACGCCCACGGGGTTGCGCGCGGTCTTTTCGGAGGCCGTACGCACTGCCGTGACGGGCCGCGCCGGCCCCGTGGCGCTCGAAATACCGGAGGATATCTTCTTCGCACCGGCGGCAGCGCAGCCGCCGGTCGCAGCAGATCCTGACGGCGGGCGCTGGCCGCGATACGGCGCCGACCCCGGATCAGAAGACATTGCCAGCGCCGCGCAAATGCTCGCCGAGGCGGAGCGCCCGCTGATCCTGGCAGGCGGCGGCGCTTTGAGCAGCCGCGAGGCGGCCGAGGTCGTCGCATTGGCGGAGCGTCATTCGATTCCGGTGGTCACATCGATCAACGGCAAAGGCGTCATCGACGAACATCACCCGCTCGCACGCGGTGTCGTGGGCGTTTTCGGCGCCGTCGAAGCGAGCGTTGCGCTTCGGCAGGCCGATGTCGTGTTGGTGCTGGGGTCCAAGTTCGCGCAATTCAACTCCTTTCTGTGGCGGCTGCCGTCGGCGGCGCAGCGTCTGATCCATGTCGACAGCGATGGCGGTGAGTTGGGGCGGGCGATTCCCGCGTCCTTGGCAATCTGCGCCGATGCGGGGCGGACGGCGCGCCGCTTGCGCGAGGCGCTCGACGACCGTGCGCCGCGCCCCGCATGGCGGATCGATCCTGCCGACTGTCCCGGGCAGCCCGGCACGCCCGACACCGACCCGCGGGTTGCGCCGGAACAAGTGGTCGCCGCCCTGTCCGAACGTGCCGACGAGGGAACCATCCTCGTGTCCGATGCCAGTCTGGCATCGGGTTGGACCGCATCGCGCTATCGTGTGCGGGGGAGCGGCCGCCTCTTTCTGGCGCCGCGCGGCCTGGCAGGCATCGGCTGGGCCGGCGGCGCCGCGATCGGCGCTGCGTTTGCCCAGCGCGAACGCCCCGGTGGGCGCATCGTCGCGGTGTCGGGCGACGGCGCGACTTCCTATTGGATCGGCGAGGTCGAAACTGCGGTTCGCCACCAATTGCCGATCATCTTCGTCATCCTCAACAATGCCGGATTCGGCTGGATCATGCAGGGCGAAAAGATGCTCGATATCCACCCCCGGTCGACCTTTGGCCCGGTCGATTTCGCGGCCATGGGACGGGCGATGGGCGCACGCGGCTATCGGGCCGAAACAATCGACGAGGCGATCGAGGCCATCGACGAAGCCTGGACGGAGCAAGGGCCCGTCGTGATCGACATCCTGACGTCGGAAGACGCGTCGCCCAGCGTCGATTGGGGCAGTATCGATCCGTCGGCGGTATCGGCCTTCGGCGCCTATGGGATGGGATGACGGTCGATGGAGAATTTTCGACCCGTACATCTTCACTGGGCCCCTGGCCCACAAAACGGCGGCACCCTGATCCGGGACGAGCATCGCGCATTGTCGTCCGATGAGTTTGCCGCCGAGGTCGCCGGTCTGGCCTTCATGTTCGTGCAGCAAGGCATCGGTCGCGGCGACGTCGTGGCGACGATGCTGCCCAACCGTCTCGACATCGTCGTGGCGATGTTCGCGGCATGGCGGCTCGGCGCCGCCTTCATGCCGATCAACCCCGATCTGACGCGCAACGAAGCCCTGTATCAGATCGAGGATTCCGGCAGTCGTCTGGTCCTTGTCGACGCGAGAGCCGCCAATCATATCGCGGGGACGAAGGCTGCGCTCCTGTCGGTCGATGCCTGCCTCGTGCCCTCCGGCGCCGTCCTGCCTGACCCCGGCGTCGCCGCTCATGAAACCGCCCTGCTGATCTATACCAGCGGCACCACCGGGCGACCCAAGGGTGTCATGCTGAGCCACGGCAATATCGACGCGATGACCAGGTCGATCCACGCCGCGCTGGCCATGCGCGACGAGCTGTCTTTGCTCGTGCTGCCGCTGTTTCACGTCAACGCTCTGCTGGTCAGCATCCTTGCGCCTCTGGCAGCGGGCGGGCGGGCGCATATCCTGAAAGGATTCGACCGGCACAGTTTCTGGCAGAGCATATGCCGCAGCGGCGCCACCTATTTTTCGGGGGTGCCCGCCATGTATCTGCTGCTGTCGGGCGAGCAGGGAGAGGTGGCGCGCGCGCCCCGGCTCCGCTTCGCCATTTGCGGCGCGGCCCCGATGCCGGCCGGCGCGATCGCGGCGTTCGAGGGGCGATACGGGGTTCCGGTCATCGAAGGATATGGGCTCACCGAATCGACTGTCGGTGCGGCGCTGAACCCGCTTGAAGGCCCGCGCCGTCCGGGCAGCGTAGGGAAAGCCATGCCGGGGATCGAAATCGCCATCATGGGAACCGGAAACCGTCGCTGTCCGCCGGGCCGCGTGGGCGAAATATGGGTTCGAGGCCCCAATGTCATGACGGGCTATCTGCAACGGCCGGAGGAAACGGCCGAGGTGCTGACCGATGGTTGGCTGCGAACCGGGGATCTCGGCCGCCTCGATTTCGAAGGGTGGCTGACGATCGCCGGGCGCAAGAAGGACCTGATCATCCGCGGCGGAGAGAATATCTATCCTTCCGAACTCGAGCAGGTGATCGCAGCGACCGATCTTGTCGCCGAAGTCGCCGTGATCGGCAGAAGCGACGATGTGATGGGTGAGGTGCCCGTTGCCTTCGTCGCTGCCGCAAATGGCGCCGCGGCGGACGATGTCCGGCGCCGCCTCGAAGCGGATGTCGAGCGGCACCTCGCCCGGTTCAAACGTCCGGTCGCCTATCATTTCCTGGACAGCCTGCCCCGAAACGCGATCGGCAAGGTGGACAAGCTGGCGCTGAAACGGCGGCTGGAAGGGTCACAGACCGCCGACGCGATCACCATCATGCGACCCAACCGAGGGAGATCATCATGAAGTTCGGACTTTTTGGTGGGGCCGCCCGCGGCGCCGACCAGACCGGCGACAGCCAGTCCTATCGCAGCTTTATCGACTATGTCGTGAAGGCCGAGGAACTGGGGTTCGAATCCCTGTTCCTCGTCGAACATCATTTTACCGGCGCGGGACAATTGAGCGCCTCGATGACCCTGCTGTCCTATCTGGCCGGTCTGACGAGCCGAATGCGTCTCGGCACGGGCGTGACCGTGCTGCCTTGGCACAACCCGGTGCTGATGGCGGAGCAGGCCGCGACCGTCGATGTCGTATCGAACGGCCGGCTCGATTTCGGTATCGGCCGCGGGTATCGGCCGAACGAATTCCATGGCTTCATTGTCGATCCCGCGACGGCTCCGGCGCGCTTCGACGAGGCCATCGATCTGATCCTGAAAAGCTGGACGACACGCGATCGCTGGTCGCATCAGGGGCAATATTGGCGTTATCGCGACATCATCGTCGAGCCGCAGCCGGTGCAGCAGCCGCATCCGCCGATCTGGGTCGCGGCGCAGAGCGAAGCCTCGATTCGCCAGGCTGCGGCGCGCGGGCAGTCGCTGCTTCTCGATCAGTTCAGCGACACGCAAGCCATCGGTCAGCGCATCGCCTGGTATCGCGACGAGCAGGTGATTCGCGGCGTAGAGGCGCGGTCGCACCAGATTGCGGTGACGCGCGGACTGCTGCTGGTCGATGATGACGCAAAGCGGAACGCGGAAGTGGATCGCAGGCTGAAGGCGATCGCGATGCTGGCGGCGACCGCCCGTGTGCCGAACGAAGAAGGGGAAGCCCCCGTGGTCGGATCGCAGATGCTGGATTCGTCGCAGGGCGCAACCGAAGCATCGACGGTGATCGGCACGCCGGAGGCCTGCATCGCCCGGCTGAAAGAGCTGGAAGCCGTCGGCGTCGACTATGTGCTGTTCAACGATCCTTGGGGCGGAGTCGAGCGGCTGCGTTTTTTCGCTCGCGAGGTGTTGGGCGAGTTTTCCGGGCAGCCGGTCGAGGAAAGCGCGGTAGCCTGAATGAAAGGCCCCGGCCTAGCGGCCGGGGCGGATCACCGCGCGGAGGATTTCTCCCCGCGATAGCGCGTCGAGTCCCGCATTGACCTCGTCGAGCGAGAGGGTGCGGCTGATGAAGCCCGCAAGATCGAGCCTTCCCGTTTCGGCAAGCCGCACGAAGGCCGGGAAATCACGGCGGATTTGCGACGAGCCGAACAGGGCGCTCGAAAGCCGCTGCTCGGAAAGGAAAAAGGGCAAAGCAGCGAGTTCGAAGCGGCCGTCGGCGGGCGGCATGCCGACGACGACGATCTCTCCCGCCCTGCGCGTGATCGCCTGGGCCTGCGCTACGGTAGCGGGAGCGCCCACCGCATCGATGGTCGCATCGACCCCCAGCCCCCCGGTGGCCGCGCGGACCGTCTCCACGAGATCGCCTTCGGCCGAATCGAGAGCGTGGGTGGCGCCCCGTCGCCGCGCGTCGTCGCGGCGCGCCGGATTGGGGTCGATGGCGATGATGGTGGCGGCACCCTTCAGTCCGCCGCCCAATATCGCGGCGAGCCCCACCGTCCCGCAGCCGATGACCGCGAGCGTCCCGCCGTGCGACAATTGCGTGCGGTTGAGAACGGTCGACAGGCCGGTAGTGACACCGCATCCGATCAGGGCCAGTGATTCGGGCGGCTGCTCAGTGTCGATAGCGACCAGCGACGCCTGATCGACGGTCATCTCCTCCGCGAAAGTGCCTAGCCCGAAAAGCGCCGTCGCAACCGACCCGTCCGCGCGCCGCGCGCGCGGCACCGACCGCAGGCTGGACGACAGGATGCAGATATGCGGACGACCGGCGGCGCAGTGGTGGCAGCGCCCACATGAGGGAGCCGACGAGCTGATCACGGTATCGCCGACCCGAAGGCCCGAGACATGGCTGCCGACAGCCAGAACCGTTCCGCTTGCCTCGTGCCCCATGAGCACCGGGGATCCATAATGATGATCGCCGCGCCGAACCGCCGCGTCGGTCTGGCACAGCGCGGTCGCGTCGATGCGGACGTGCACGTCGGTGGGGCCCGGCGGCAGGCTCTCCACCTCTTCCAATCGCAGGTCTTCACCCGCTGCGACGAAGATCGCGGCCTTCATCCCCACCTCGCCGGCACGCCGGTCGGCATGCGATACATGAGGCCGGTGATTTGCGGTCGGGGCCGGCTATCGTCGAAGCGCAGTTTCGGCAGATGGTCGAGCAGCGCGTTGACAGCGGCGGTCAGCTCCATCCGGGCAACTTGCGATCCGGCGCAATAATGAACCCCGGTCGAAAAGGCGAGGGTCACGCGTGGGTTCCGATCGGGCATGAACATGTCGGGATTTTCGAAACGCTCCGGATCGCGATTGGCGGCACCGATCGCGGCCTCGACGATCGATCCCGCCGGGATATCGACCCCGTCGATCACGCAGTCGCGCGTGGCGAGGCGAGGCGGCGCGAAAAGAACCGGCCCGTTCCATCGCAGCACTTCCTCGACGATCCGGGGAATCCGTTCGCGTTCGACATAGAGGCGCTCGAGCAACTCGGGCCGTTCCAGGAGCGTCACGAGCAGAATGCCCAACGAGCGGAAGGTCGTGCCGGCTCCCGCGGGCAGAAGATTGTTGATGAGACCCAGCAGATGTCGTTCACCGATTTTCTCGCGAACGCCGTCCAGTTCGATCTCGCGCTCCAGAAGCATGCTGATGATGTCATCGCGCGGCCTCTTTCGCCTGTCCTCGATAATCCGGCGCATATAATCCTCGACGGCGAGGCGGGCGCTGCGCGCCTCGTCGGGGGGGGCAGCCGCGATCTGCAGCATCGCGGTCCATTCGTGGAAGCATTCGAGATCTTCCTTCTTCACGCCAAGCACCATCGCGATCACATAGACGGGAAACTCGGCGCAATATTCGAAATAGAGGTCGGCCGATCCTCTGGCCTTGAACCCCGCGATCAACTGATCGAGGCGCGGCCTGACGAAGCCGCTCCATATCTCGAGACCGTGCCGCGTGAAGGCGGGCTGGACGAGCGCCCGGAATTTGCGATGTTCGGGATCGTCCGACCCCATCAACGATATTTCGCCAAAGACATATTCGGTCATCTTGCGGATGCCCGCGTTGGAGAAGCCGATATTGTCCTGCAATATCTGTTCGGTGACGTCATAGCCGACCGAAATGAAACGCTGGGCTTCCGGCCAGACTTCCGCCATCGGGTCCGGCACGCCGAAGAGTTCGAACGTCGATCCGCGGTGGATCGGTCCCCGGCCGCGCAACTCGGCGAGCTTCGGATAGGGGTCGGACACCAGTCCGGCACCGGTGCGCTTCGTCGTGCGCCTTTCCCAATCTTCCCGGCCAACGCCGGCCGTCGTGTCAACGCTTGTTTCGGTCATCGGATCTTTCATTCGTGCTAGCGAGAGTCAAAAGGCAAGGCCGCCGCCGCCATCGACGACGAGGGTCTGACCGTTGATGAACGAGGCGGCCGGGCTGAGGAGGAAGAGGATCGCGCGCGCCGCATCCGCTGCTTCCCCCAGCCGTCCCAATGGCGTGCGGGCGAGGACGTCGCGGCCGTAGGCGCCATCGACAATGTCGTGAAGCCGCGGGGTTCGGGTGATGCCCGGCGCCACGGCGTTGGCCCGATAGCGGCCGGCCGCGGACACGGCATGCCAGCGCGTCAAGCCGGCAATGGCCGCCTTGCCCGCCGGGTACCAGCCATTGTCGGCGGAGCCGCCGCGCCCGGTCACGAGCGAGGGCGGCGGCCCACCGGCCACGGCGCCCGCCACCGAGGCGACATTGACCAGACTGGCGTGAACGGAGTCCGCAGGCAGGCTCGCCATCCATGCGGCGGTAACGCGCTGGACGCTGCCCGCGGTCTGCGCCAGCCCCTCTTCGATGCTCAGGGGCAGGGAGGACGGCGGTCCCGCGTTGTTCACCAGATGTGCGATCGGGCCGTGGCGGGCCGCAATCCTGCCGATATGGTCGCCAACCTCGTCGGGCTGGCCGGTGTCGAGAACATAGGGGTGGAAGGTCGGGCCGAGGCCCAGGGAATGAAGGCGATCGGCGTCGATATCGATGCCGATCACCGTCACATCGGCGGCGCAGAGCATCTGTGCCGTCGCGGCGCCGATTCCGCTGGCGGCGCCCGTGACGATCGCCGCGCTGCCGACCGGGAAGGAGAGGAAATCGAGCGACATCAGCATACTCCTCGCCCGCGGAACATGCCGGCGACCGCCGCCGCGAAAGACTCCGGCTGGTCGATCGACACGAAATGTCCGGCCCCCGGGATCACTCCGCAACCGGCATGGGGGGTGCACTGCCGCGCGGCCTCGATGCAGTCGGCTGCCGGACCTTTTTCTCCGAACAGGAAATGCGTCGGGACGGTCAGCGCGCTCAGCGTTGCCGCCGCATCATGATCGCGAATGGCTTCCATGGCGGCGATCATCGATTCCGCGCCGGCTTGCTCGCGATCGGCGTTCCACCGTCCGAGAAGAGCGTCGTCGAGCGGTGAACAAAGCCGGGCCTGAACCGCATCGAAATCCTGTCGGGGAACGCCGAACATCCGGTTCACCAACGGCCATGCTGCATCCCACCAGGCCCGATCGCGCACCTGCATTTCGACCAGGAGCAGCGCCGCGACCTGGTTCGGTCTTTGAACGGCGAGCGCGGCGGCAATGAAAGCGCCGATCGAGGTGCCGACCAGAACGGCCGGTTCCTGCGTTCGCCCGGCCAGCATGTCGCCGAGCAGCGCCGCCCGCTCGTCGATCGAAAGGTTGGAGCGCGCGGCGTTCGACGCCCCATGACCCGGCATATCCCAGCCGAGCAGCTTATATTGGTCGGCCAGCAGCGGGACGATGCGATCGAATTCATGGATCGAATGGCCGTTGCCATGCAGCAGAACCAACGGGCGGGTGCCCGCGCCGCCGCTGTAAAGGGCGACCGGGCCGGCCGACGTTTCCTCGATGGTCATGGTCATGTCCCGAAGCATCACGCGGCCTCCTGCGCCGCATGTCGCGCGGCCTGCATTCCGAACAGCATTCCCGGCGCGATCGAGGCTCCGGCTCCCGGGTAGCAGGGGCCGAAAATCCCGCTTGCGGTGTTGCCTGCGGCATAAAGGCCGGCGATCGGCCGGAGGTTCGAATCCAGCACGCGCCCATGGGCATCGGTGCGGACCCCGCCCGCTGTCCCGACGTCGCCGGGATAGAGGCGCACGGCATAGAAAGGCGGTTGCTCGACCGGCCCCAGATTGGGGTTGGGTTTGACCCGCCAATCCCCATAATAGCGGCTGATCGCCTTCGTTCCCCGGCCGTATCGATCGTCGCGGCCTGCTCTGGCACCGCGGTTGAAATGATCGAGAGTGGCGCGAAGCCGATCGGGCTCGACGTCCATTTGCCCGGCAAGTTCCTCGATCGACCCGGCGCGGATCAGAAATCCGCTTTCGATCCATCCCGCCGGTGTGATCATCGGCGGGGCCATGCCGAAAGAATATCGGTTGCGGTGCCGGCTCTCGAGGATCAGCCAGCTATGATCGGTATCGAGCTTGGCGTGGCGGGCGATCATCTGTTGGCCGACCTCCATATAGGGGCCGGCCTCATCCATGTAGCGTTCGCCCTGGGTGTCCACGACGAGCGAATGGGGAAAGCAGCGATCCCAGACATGAACCATGGGGCCCGTCGGGGTTTTCGTGCCGGGGACCCACCACGCCTCCTCCATCATCGACAGGGTTGCGCCGGCATCCCGAGCGGCGCGAATCCCGTCGCCGGTGTCCCCGCCGGGAGCCATGGTGGCGTCGATTCCGACGGGTGCCTGATAGCGCGCGCGCAACAGCGCATCCCGGGCGAATCCCCCGGTGGCAAGCAATATTCCCTTGCGCGCGACCACCCGGATCCGTGTTCCGTCGCGGTCCAGTACGGCCCCGACCGCACGCTCGTTCTCGACAAGCAGTTCGACGAGACGCGCGCCGCACCAGAGGTCCACGCCGCTTCGTCGCACCGCCCGCAGCATCCGGCCGATGAGCGCTTTTCCGCGCGTGGCGAGCCGTGCGCCGGTCGCCTTGGCCCGGACTGACCGCGCGGCGACCCGAAGGGCTATGCGCGCCGCTTCGAACGAGCGCACGCCGAGCGCCATCTTCGACACCTCGATTGAATGCGCCGCGGAGAACAGGGCGCCGGGGGCCAGCAAGGCTTCGTCCGCGCCGAGTTCGCGCAAGTCGAACGTGTCGCAATATAATGTGCGCCCGATGTCGAGGCCGCCGGGCAGTTCGGCATAATAGTCGGACCAGCCGCGGGCATGACGAAGCGCCAGTCCCTGTTCGTCGAGGAAAGCGGCGAATGCCGGCGCCTCCCGAACGAATGCCGTCACGCGATCGCGATCGATGGCATCCTGATCTGGGCCGATCAGCGCATCAAGATAGCGCAGGCCATCCTCGCGCGAATCCGCGATGCCAATTTGCGCGAGAATATGGCTGCCGGGGAGCCATATGGTCCCGCCCGACAGCGCCGTTGCGCCCCCCACCCATGCTTCCTTTTCGGCGAGCAGCACATCCAGCCCCGCAAGGCGCGCAGCGAGCGCGCCGGTCAATCCGGCAGCACCGCCGCCGAGCACCAGGAAGTCGCAGAAATGTTCGCTCTTGCGCAAAGTCTTTCCTCTTCTCTATTAATATCTAAATTATAGCACTGATTTTGAAAAGCGGAATTTTGACCTTTCCAACACGCATCCGAAAAAATGCGGCGGCGTCGCGAGGCTTGCGTGGATGTCCCATCAAGGAGAAAATTTTTGGCGACTGACAATCTGACGGAACAGGGCGCGATCGAGGCCCGTGCGGTGGCCGAAGCTTTGAAGCTGGGACTACGCCGTTTGGCGAAGGCCGTCGTGATCGTGACGGCGCATCGCGGCGACAGGCGCGCCGCAATGACGGCAACCGCCGTTTCGGAACTGTCGATGGATCCGCCGTCCTTGCTGATTTGCGCCAATCGGTCGGCATCGATGTTTTCGCTTCTCGAGGAAGGAGGCGACTTCTGCGTCAACATATTGGATGTTTCGCAGCGCGATATCGCCGAACGTTGCGCCGGGGGCGCTTCGGGCGAGGCCCGTTTTTCCGATGCTGGGTGGCAAAGGGCCGCCAATGGCGGCTGGATACTCGAAGGCGCTCAGGCAAGCTTCGCCTGCCGGTATGAGCAGGCGCTCTTTTATGGAACGCACGGCGTCTTCGTCGGGCGGGTGATCGATGTTCGCATTGCCGGGGATGTCAGTCCGTTGATCTATGTCGATGGAGCGTTCCGGTGCTGACGTGACGCGCGGTCGGCCCTGGCGACAAGAGAGGAGGCAAGGGGATATCGGCCGCGAGCCGCACAGGCGCGGCGACGGCCGATCAGGACCCAGGCAAGTTCAGCAGGCGCTTGGCAATGATGCCCAATTGGATCTCGCTTGTTCCTCCTTCGATCGAATTGCCCTTCGTTCGCAACCATTCGCGTGCCGGCAGACCGAAGGCGGTTGCGTCGCTTTCCCATTCCAGCGACTGCGATCCGCCGAGCGCCATGCGGAGTTCGTGGCGCCGCTTGTGGAGTTCGGTCGCGGCATATTTCATCACCGAGGATCCCGCGGGCAGCGCGCGGCCATCTCGCAATTCGTCGATGAATCGTTCGCTCATCGCCCGAAAGGCCAGAGCGTCGACGTCGAATTCCGCCACTGCGGCGCGCAACAGCGGATCGCCGGACAGTCGTTCGGCGAATTCCTGTCCCAGCGCCTCATCCGAGCCGAGCAAGCCCAGCCCCGAAATCATCTCGCGTTCGTGCGACAGAAGATATTTCGCAACATCCCACCCCCTGTCGACCTCGCCGACGATCTGATCCTTGGGCACGCGCACATCGTCGAAAAAAGTCTCGCAGAAAGGCGAGTAGCCGGAGATCAGGCGGATGGGCCGCGTCGTCACGCCAGGGCTGGCCATGTCAAACAGGAGGAAACTGATCCCCTGATGTTTCGGGGCGGCCGTGTTGGTGCGCACGAGGCAGAATATCCAGTCGGACTTGTCCGCGTGGCTGGTCCATATCTTCTGCCCGTTGACCCGCCAGTGATCGCCCCTGTCCTCCGCCCGCGTCCGCAGCGCCGCGAGGTCCGATCCGGCATCCGGTTCGGAATATCCCTGGCACCAGCGGATCTCTCCGCGCGCGATCTCGGGCAGGAACCGCCTCTTCTGAGCCTCCGTTCCATATTTGAGCAGCGCGGGCCCCAGCATGGAGATTCCGAAACTGAACAGCGGATTGCGCGCTTCGATGCGGTCCATCTCCTGCCGCAATATGCCGCATTGGTCGGGCGACAGGCCGCCGCCGCCATATTCGACGGGCCAATCGGGCGCGGTCCAGCCGCGGTCCGCCATCGCCTCCATCCAGTTCTTCTGGGCGGCGCTGCTGAAATCCGGGTCGCGGCCGCCCCAGCAATGATCTTCCTCGCCATGGCCGGGGCCGCGCATTTCCGGCGGACAATGGGTTTCCAGCCACGCCCGCGTTTCCCGACGAAAGTGATGCGACTGGCTTTTCAACTGGTTTTTCATTTTATCTAAATTATATTACTAATTATGAGAATCAACCAGTTTTGATGACTTGGCGCGCGCGCAAGGCTAGGGGAGGAAGGCGGCAGGTGGAAATGACAGGCCGAACAGGCGGCTTTATCGGTAAAGGACCAATTTAATGATGGATCGAATGTCGCCAGTGCGAATTCCGAAGGCGGCGGAGATCATCGCCCAGGCCATCCGACGCCGCATCGTGCTCGGTGAGCTGGTCGAAGGAAGCGCCTTGCCGATCGAAGCGGACATGATGGCGCAGTTCGACGTATCGCGCCCGACGCTACGCGAAGCGATCCGCCTGCTGGAGGCCGAGGGACTTGTCCGCGTCCTGCGCGGCGCCAAGGGGGGCGTGCGCATTTGCACGCCGCAAGAGGAATCCACGGCGCAAACCCTGGGGTTCCTGCTGCAGTTTCGAGGCGCGACGCTTGCCGAGGTGCTCGAGGCGCGCGCCTTTCTCGAACCTCGCCTGGCTGCCCGCCTGGCGGGAGCGGCCACTGCGGAGGATATTCAGGCGCTGCGCGATCATGTGGCGCATGAAGCCGCCGTCATCGAGGATTTCGACCGGTTCGGCCGGGCGACCGCCGAATTTCACCGGCTGCTTGTCCAGCGGGCGGGCAATGTCGCGCTGGCGGTCATCGTCAGCATGCTCGATGATATATTCGTGCGGCATGTCGAACGGTTTCTGAGCCGGTCCCGCCCGGATCAACTCGCGCTCAATCAGAAAGCGCTGGCCAATCATGGCTCGTTGGTCGACGCGATCGCCGCCCGCAAACCCAAACGCGCCGAAACCATATGGCAGGATCATATGGACCAGCTGCGGGAAATTATCGGCAGCGAGCTCGGCCAGACGACGGTCCTCGACTTGTATTGAGGCGCGGCGATCGGCCTAGGCCGCCTGCAAGACCTCCACCATCGCGCCGCGAACAGCGGCTTCAGCCGGGGCGGCAGCGGCGTCGCACGCCCGGGCCTGCCACCATGAAATCCGTGGCAAAATCCTGACGGGCGCCGGCGAACATTCGCGTCTTCCACATTGCCATCTCCAAAAAAAGCTATATCATTATACTAATAATAGGGAGAGACATTCATGGCCGAGAAGAGCGATTCGGAGCGGCTGTCCGGTCCGCTAACCGATGTCAAAGTATTGGAAATTGGTCACTATATAGCCGCCCCGCATTGCGCGATGATGTTGGCGGACCAAGGTGCGGATGTCATCAAGCTCGAACCGCTTGGCGGTGAGCCGGGCCGGCACTCGCCGCCGCTCGCGGATGACGGCGAGAGCCTGGCTTTTGCTTGCCACAATCGCGGGAAGCGAAGCGCGGCGCTCGACCTGCGTAGCCCGGCGAGCGGTCCGGCGCTCGATGCGCTCCTCCGCTGGGCCGATGTCGTCGTCACCAATTACGCGCTCGGCATACCGGAAAAATTGGGCTTCGGTTTCGAACGGCTGCAAACCATCAATCCACGCGCCTCAATGGTCCATATCACCGGCTATGGCGTCGACGATCCGCGGCGCGACTATCTGGCTTTCGATCCGGCCATTCAGGCGATGAGTGGCTATGCCTCGCTCAATGGTCCGGCGGGTGGGGATCCGCTGATCAGCCCCTTCTTCATGGCCGATCATTCGGTCGCCATGAATGCCGCCTATGCGGTGATGTGCGCGCTGTGGGAGCAGCGCCGTACCGGCACCGGTCGCTTCGTATCGGTTTCGATGCTCGAATCGATGACCTCGCAGCTCAGCTATCATGTCCCCGCCGCGGGCGTGAAGGGCGAGACGCCGGGGCGCGGATCCAGCCGCGGAATGCTCGAAATGTTCGCGACGCGGGATGCGCCGATGTTCATACTGCCGGGCACACCCGGCATGTGGGAAGCATTATGCGGTCTGCTGGGGCATCCCGAATGGGTTCCCGAAGCCGGCAAGAAGCTCGACCTCGCTGCCGATCCGGCCCTGGCGGTGACGGTGATCAAGGCGACACGGTCGTGGTTCGCCGAGCGCGGCTCGAAGGAGGCTTTCGCCGAATTGCAGCGCGCCGGAATCGCGTGCGGTGTCGCGCGCAGCGTCGCGCAGCTTTACGAGGAAGAGGTCGCGGACGCGACGACGGCGATCGCCTTCGTCGAACTGGCGGGCGGCGGGTCGCCCGTGCCGGTGCCTGGCGCGGCCTTCCGCATGGCCCGGGACGGCGCCTTGCCCCGCCGCGTGGCGGGGCTCGGCGCGGACACGCGGGCGATCCTTGCCGGGCTGGGGGTCGACGAGCAACAAGTCGAGGCGATGCTGCCGCCGGCGCAGGCGATGTCCGCCTGACGGCGCGGCGCTCGCCGTCCCCGTCATCAACGCACACCGGCGCCGCTGGCCTGTCCGCTGCATAGGCCGACCGCCTTCGGTCGCCTTCGGTCGGTTCGATCATGTTCCGCCACGTCATCCTTGCCGCTGGAAAAGCGGCGCTAGCGCAGGGCGGGGTGCGCGCCTTTTTGTGAGCATGCGCTCAAAGAAGACGGGCCGGCGCATGGAAGCGCCGGCCCGACAAGTGGGCCTTGGTGAGAGGACTCAGGCCGCCGTCAGATGTTTCGGATAGCGCAGGTCCGGAGCCAGCCCGTCGCCCATCATGTCGATGAAATTCTCGCGCAGGAATGCATCGACCGATGATCGGGGCAGGTTGGCCGCCGCGATCGAGGCCCGAAAATGCTTCATCGGATCGCGTCCGCCTTCCGGGTGCGGATAGTCGGAGGAATACATGCAGATTTCGGGCGCCGAATTGGCAATGATCCAACCGGTGTCGTCGGTCGGATAGGGAGTCACGCGAACCTGGCGGCGAACGATTTCGCTGGGTTTTGCGGTCAGCTTGCGCAGGCGCTCTTCGTGCCGCGCGAACGCCATGACGCTCGAGTCGAGCAGCTTCATGAAGCTCGGCAGCCATGATGCGCCCAGTTCGATGACGCCGAATTTCAGCTTGGGGAATTTGCACATCACGCCATCGAACATGAGCGCGGCGAGCGTCAGCAGGATGGGATGCGGAATCGCGATCAGGCCAAGCGAATTATGATCGCCGTCACCGCCGCTGACCGTATCATTCACATTGGCACGGCCGGTGAATTTGTAACCGCGGGGAAACTGCGTGCCGGCGATGTGAAAGACGATCGGCAGGCCCGCCTCCTGGGCGATCGCCCAAAGCGGCTCGAGATCGACATGGGCATGCGAATGGGTTTCGGGGGGATGGGCCGGGATCATCAGCGCCTTGGCGCCGAGCTCGATGGCATATTTGGCTTCAGCGGGGGTGCGTGCCATATCAGCGATCGGAATATAGGCCACGGGCAAAAGCCGGCGATCGACCGAGCAATAATCGGTCATCATCCGATTGTGCGCGCGGGCGGACGCATAGGCCAGATCCATGTTCGTGCCGGCGTCGAAGTCGAAATTGCGCAGGCAGAGCGAGGTAAAGATCAGCTGGCTGGCATAGCCCTGCAGATCGAGGACGCGGGGCCGATCATCGGCGCGAAAGGCGCCTGCGGCCTCGTACATCTTGCGGTTATGGACATTCTCGTCCGCGCCGGCGCGGAATTCGGGATCGTCATGCTTTGCCGCGAACTGCTCGAACACGCCCTTTTCGATCAGCGGGGCCATGCGGGCGCGGAATTCGCGTTCCTGATTGCGGGCCTCCCGATAGGTTTCCAGCATCCCCGGATCGAAATAGGGATCGAGGCAATCGGGCAATTCGACGATATGCGCGTCGGCGTCATGGACGATTTCATTTTGGACATAGGACATGGAATCTCTCCTATTTGGCAGCGGCCGATCGGCTTCGATCGGCCATGCACGTGGCGGATCAGAAGGATTTCGAGACGCGGATGCCAAAGAGGCGCGGCGCGCCGACATAGCCGACATAGCCGCCCGAACCGAAGGGTAGCCCATAAGCGTAGAGCAGGTAGTTTTTGTCGAGCAGATTCTTCGCGAAAACCTCGACAGAGAAGCCGTCCGCGCTGTTGACGCCGATCCGCCCGTTGAGCACGCCATAAGCCGGCATCCGCGTGAACGGGTTGAGATCCTGCGCGACATAGATATCGCTCTTCCAGGCATAGTCCAGGCGAAGATAGCCATCGAGGCCATCGGTGATCGGCGCGGTATAGCTTGCAGCCGCATTGACGTTCCATTTGGCCGAGCCGTTCAGGCGCTTGCCCGAAAGGTCGCAGGGCCCGGTCACCCCGCTGCATTGACCGTTCTTGAAGTCGGTATAGTGCGCGTCGACATAGCTGGCACCGAACGAAAGCGAAAAGCGCCGGGAAGGCGCCCAATGGCCTTCGAGTTCCACGCCTTTGGTGATGAACTCCTCGGCATTGGCGGTGATGTAGCGCGTGCCGTCGAACGCGGTCGTCTGGAAATTATTATATGTCGTATAGAATGCGGCCGCATTGACCGTAAGCGTGCGATCGAGAAAGACGCCTTTCAATCCGAGTTCGTAATTGAGGTTCCTTTCTTCCTCGAACATCAGGCCCGACAGGCTCGACACGCGCGTCATCGTCATCCCGCCCGGCTTGAAGCCGCGCGCGAGGCTGGCATAGGTCGTCAGTTCCGGCGTCCACGCATAGCGAAGATCGACTTTCCACGTGAGAGCCTTGTCGGTCCGGTCGCGGTAAATCTGCCCGAAGTTCGGATAGATATATATCTGGGATTTCTGATCGAAGCTGAATTTCTGCGGTTCCCAAGTGTAGCGGGCACCGGCTGCGAGAGTCAGCTTGTCGGTCAGCTTATATTCCATATGCCCAAAGACGGCATAGCTGCGGTCCTTGACGATCGAGTCGGTGATCGCTGCCTGTCCTTCGACCAACACCGGCGGGCGGTCGTCGGGGCCGATGTGCAGATCCTCATAGTCGCGCGAACGGCGGTCGTAGAAGAATAGACCCGCGACATAGGTGAGATTCTGCTCCGCGGGCGAGGTAAGGCGGAGCTCCTGGCTGAATTGCTTGTGGGCCTGATAGATGAGGAACCCGTTCAGGAAATTCCAATCCACCGAATCGGGATCGTTGACCGATCGGACCGTCCACCGGCGCCAGCCGGTGAGCGATGTCAGCTTGTGGTCGCCGATATCGACGTTGACCTCCATGCTGACGCCGCCGCCGCTGTTGGGATTGGTGCTGAGCCCATCCTGGATCGTGATCCGGCTGAACGGATAGCCCGGGGGAGGGGTGACGGGATAGAATCCGCTGGCGGTCGTCGGCGTGCCGGTCACTTTGGTGAATACCGCGCTGCAGCAGATCGAGGTCTCCTTGTGATAATCTCCCGAAATCAGCACATCGAATTTGTCGGCGGTGTAAAAAAGCTTGCCGCGCACGCTGAACTTGTTCTCGTCATCCACCCGGCGATCGAGAACCGAATTATAGAGTAAGCCGCCGCGCGTGCTTTTCGCCATGGAAACGCTGGCGCCGAGCTTGCCCTCGACGATCGGTCCGGACAGATAGCCGCGTGCTTCCAAGGTGTCATATTCGCCCACGACAACCTCGGCGCGGCCGGACACATCGGACACGCTGGGTTTGCGGGTGATGATATGGACCAATCCCCCGGCTGTATTCATCCCGAACAGCGTCCCTTGCGGGCCGCGCAGAACCTCGATGCGTTCGATGTCCAGAAAATCCTGAGACGATGCCATCCCCGTCCGCGCCATGAAAATGCCGTCGACGAAGACGCCCAGCGACGAGTGGCGCCCCGGATTGCCCTGGACCGAACTGACGCCGCGCATGTTCATGGTCGAGGCCCGGGCATCGCCGAGTTGCAGCGATTTGAAGCTGGGAGCGATGCGTTCGATATCGTGAAAGCTGGTGATCTGATTGTCTTCGATCCGCTTCCCGCCAATGACGGTCATCGCGATCGGGACATCCTTCACATTCTGCGCCCGCTTTTGTGCGGTGACGACGATCTCGTCATCGATATCGCTGACGCGGTCGGCCGGCGGTGTCGCAACCGGTGCGGCGGTCTGAGCGTGCGCGGCGGAAAATGGCACGGCGCAAGCGGCTGTGGCGAGCAAGGATGCCCGCAGGATATAAGCGTTGTAACGCATTCGTGCCTCTCCCCAGAGACTTTGTTGTTCGATGCTCAGGCCGCTCCTGCCTCGGTGGCAGAGGGCGGCCCGGCGTCGCCATCATAAATCGGATAAATAGTGCACTCAATACCCTAAATATAATTTTTTAGCTGTTTGTTGCTCGGGTAGCCCCCAAAATTCCGGTTTCCTGGGGTGCTTTGGCATCCAATTCATCGAGTTGACGACGAATTTCCGCATGGGCCCGGGCGTCGAGTCGATAGCCGCGGATGATCCAGGCGGTGAAAAGGCCGGTCGATGCCGGCAGGAGCGCATAGAGGAACGCGAGAACATGAAGGCTGCTCGCGCTGTTGTCCGGGCCGAGTTTGATGTCGAAGTCGACGAGGCTGAGGATGTAGAGCGCCGCCCCGGTCATGACCGCCGATCCGATCTTGCCGATCGATGAGAGGAGCGAAAGCAGAAGCGACATCCGGTCGACTCCGGTCGAGAGCCGCACTTCATCCGCGACGTCCGCCATCATCGAGCGAATGAGGATGGGGCCCGCGTTGCTGGGCAGCCCCGCGATGGCCATCACGATCAACGATAGCGCGACCTGCTTTGGCGGCACGAGGAGGATCGCGGATTGCACGACGGCATAGGTGAGCCCCGACCACATCAGTGCGCGATGTTTGCCTCTGCCCTTTGCGATGCGGATCCAGAGCGGCGCTCCGACCATCCCGCCTATGAAATAGGCGAGCAGCGCCAGACCGGCGATATCGCGATCGATCAGCTTGAGGCTGTCGAAAAAGGTAAAGAGCAGCGTTGCCGCAACGGCGGGACCAATGCCCCATACGATATCCGCGCCGAGCAGGCGGACGACGAGGCCGTGCCGAAGCAGAGCGAAGAGTTCGCGCGCCGACGGATGGGCCAGCGCCGGTCGGGCCGGCGGTTCGCCAACGGCGGCGAGCGCCAGGATCGCGGTCAGCGGCAGCGAAACGATCATCAGCCAGCCCATCGCCTGAACGCCGTGCGGCCGCGTCCAGCCGAGCGTGAGACTGAGCACCGGCGGCAGCGCCATGATGAGGAACATGCCAAGCACCGAGAAAACCATCAGCCAACCAAATACGCTGGAACGGTGATCATAGGTCCTGGCGGACGATGCGGCCCATGACGTATGCGCCAGATAGCTGATCGATTGCCCCACATTGGCGATTGCGAGCCAGAGGAACAGATAGACTCCCGTCACGCCGACGGGGGCGTTGTAGAGCATGTAGATTGCGGCCATCGCCAGCGGGACGCCGGTCACGAACCAGGAGCGGTAACGCCCGATGCGCGACCGGCTCCGGTCCATCATCAGCCCCAGAACGGGGTCGAATGCAATATCGGCGCTGCGCACCGTGAACAGGACGAAGGCAATGGTCGCGAGGCCGAGTCCGAGCTCGTGCGCATAATAATCGGGCAGATACATGAGCACCGGCAACAGCATCGCGGTGAGGGCGAAGGACGGACTTGCAAAAGCGATCGTTCGCCAACCGGTCAATTCGGCGATGCGCGCGGGCCTCTCCTCGGGGCCAAGCCCCGCCATCTGCGCTTCCAGGGTCACGTCGCCTCCCGCTCGTTGATCGGTGTTTTTTCAACCATGTGCGAAACCGTCGACCTTCGCAAGAAAAGAGTGCACCAATTATTCTTTCGACGAACCGTCCCGGGGACATGCGCTGAGAAACATCGCCAAACAGAAGGAAATTGCAGGCCTTTTGCCCGCGGCCAGACGCGAGAATCCGACCATGCTCGGCGGTCGCGGCATCATCTCAAATAATCTTACAACTGAATGGCCTATTTAGGTGGCCGATGATACAGCGCGATCTGGAACAGCTTGGGAAAGGAGCGATCGTTGGTCAGCAGAGTGAAGATGCGGGGGGCGGTTGCAGGGGGCGGGGGCGCTTCGCAATCGATCCGGGTGCCCAAGGCGGCCGAGCTCATCTCGGAAAAATTGAGGCGGCGCATCGTGTTGGGCGAACTGAAGGCCGGCGACGCCCTGCCGTCCGAGGCGGACATGATGAGCGAGTTCAACGTATCGCGTTCCTCGCTGCGCGAAGCCTTCCGGGTTCTCGAGGCCGAGTCGCTGATCGAGGTAAAACGCGGCGCGCATGGCGGTGCGCGGATCAGGCTGCCCAGCGACGAGATCGCCGCCAAGTCAATCGGATCGCTCCTGCAGATCCGCGGCGCCACGCTCAAGGAAGTGCTCGAAGCTCGGCTCATTATAGAGCCGCCCCTGATGCGCGCGCTCGCTGAATCTCGCACCGAGGATGACCTCGAAGCCTTGCGGGCGCACCTCGATCGCGAACGCGAGAATATCGAGAATTTCAACGTGTTCGCGCTTGCGACGGCCGAATTGCATCGCATTCTCATGCAGCAGGCGGGCAACACCGTGCTGACGTTGATGACCGGAATGCTAGACGAAATATTCCGGCGACACGCCACGCATTTCGTGGCGCGAGCCCGCGAAGATCAGCTCGAACTCAATCGGACGGCGCTCGCCAACCACACGATGCTCATCGAAATGATCAACGCGCGCAATGCGGAGGCTGCCGAAGCCGTATGGCGACAGCATATGCAGCGATTGAAGGATATCGTGCTGGGCGAACTGGGCGAGGCCTCGATCCTCGATCTATATGGCTCGGGTTGACACGGGAAAAATAGTAATATAATTGCACCATATTAGCCGATGCCTGTCGAAACGCGCGGCCTTTCCGTTTGCGGAGAGGTTTGGGCTGGGGGGCCTTGGCGATCGAAGCCCGTCGGCCCATGGGGCTGTGCGGTCAGCAAGCGAGTGTGGGCGATGTCGGAACATTTTGTCTATGCGACCCGTGACTGGCGTGCGGCGATGCACGGAATTCTGACGAACCTGGTCGCCGAGCATGGCGCCTCCTTTCCGGAAGCCGATTTCAGCATGTGCGAAGTGATCACGGATGTTCCCCCGGACGGCGAGACGGTCGTGCTTGCTGCCCGAATCACCGGGCAAGGCGTCGAGTTTTTCGAGGATGAGATCGCGGCCGATGTCGTCATCCGCGGCGACCATGCGGCGATGCTTCCGGCAGCTCGACTGCACCGCGGGCGGGCGACGCCCGAAGATATTGCGGCGCAGGCGGCGCATAGCGCGGCAATGGCGAAGGCTGGCCGCGTCTCGATGCATGGCGATATGCGCAAGGCGCCAAAAACTCTGCTCCATGTGCTTGGCAAAATGCACGATCATATGGCCGACATAACGCTATGACGATGGCCGCCCTTGTTGGAGAGGTCGGTCGATGAAGACGCAATCTCGTTTGTCTGCGGGACAGATTGCGGCGGATGAGGCAGGCGAACATAGGACCGGCCTCTGACATCGGCGCGACTGGCTTCGCCGGGGTTACGAGAAGGTGGGGCGGGGTTTCGGTCTGGCCCCCGATCACACGCTAAAGGGCTGACGCTTGCCGGATCGCCGCCACGCGCGAGGCGAGGCGGAGCAGCGGCACGGTCAGTGTCGTCGACACGAGCGCCAGCGTAACAAGCACCGCGAAGACCGTCGGCGTGATCAGTCCCGCCTGGACCAGGATCGTTGCCGCGACGATCTCCATCAGCCCTTTGCACTGGAGCAGCAGGCCGAGCCGCATGCGTTCGCGCGGCGGCATGCCGCCCGCGGGTGGAACCAGATGCATCGCGGCGAGCTTGGCCGTGCCGGCAAAGAGCAGGAGAAGCAGCGAGATGCCCAGCGCCGCGGGCGTGACCACTGCTCCGTCGATGCTGAGCCCGCGATGCGCGAAGAAGAGCGGCGACAGACCGAACAGCGCCACCTTGCCGAGACGTTCGGGCATCAGCCGCTCGGCGAGGCGCCGCGGCGCCATCGCGCCCGCGAAATAGGCGCCGAGCAGTTCGTGCAGGCCGAGCACCGTCGTCGCCCAGGCTCCGGCTGCCAGATAGAAGAGACCGATCGCCGCCGTCGCCGCGAGATGGTCGGGGAGGAAGCGATCGATCCGGCCGCGCAGCAGCGGCATCGACGCGAGCAGGCCGAGCGCCGCGAGGCAGGCCCGCCCGTCCAGGGCCATTGCGCGGCTCTCACCGTTGTGAAGGAAAAGCAGCAGCGCAAGCCCGCTCCACAGCACCGCATCGTCGAGCGCAGCGATCCGCAGCGCGAGATTGCCGAGCGGCCGGTCGATCATTGGCAACTCGCGCACGATGCCGACCAGAACGGGAAGTGCGCTGACCGCGAGGCATAGCGCGATGGCGCCCGCCGACAGCAGCGGCGATACGCCCGCGGGCCGCAGCAGGACGAGATCGAGCAACCCCGACAGCGCCACCACGAAACCGATAGCGAAGGGCAGGGCGAGCGCGCCGAGCGCCGAGCCGACCGCCTGTTTCCCAAGCGGGGGAAGCTGGTCCGCCGCGGTGCGTGTTTCGAGCCCGGCGCTGAAGGCGAGCGCGAGCACGCCGCACCATCCGACCGCCTCGCCGAGCGGCGAGGGACCGAGCGCGGCTTTGTCGAAACCGAAGCGATCGGCGGCGATGGCGATCGCGAGGCCGGTCAGAATCGGGAGGACCGCCATCGGCACCGCGCCGCGAACGAGGCGCCAGCAGAGGACGGGCACGACGAGGAAGCAGAGGAGGTCGACCGCAAAGCCCATATCGAATGGCTATCGCGTCGCCACCGATGCGGCAAGCCATTTTTGAGAACGTTCTCTTTTCGATGAAACGGCGTTATTCGGCTGCTTCGTCCTTCTCGAACAAAGGCTCCAGCACGATCGGGTCGGCCAGCGTGATGCGGTCGAGGATCGAGGCGGTGTCGTCGCGCACCTTCAGCATCAGGCTGCGCAGCCGGCAATCGGATTCGGGCAGGCAATTCTTGCAATGCTCGTGCGCGTTGCGCGCGGCGCAGGGGACGAGCGCAAGCGATCCGCGCGTCAGGCGGACGAGGTCGCCATAGCTGATGTCGATCGGGGGCAATGCCAGTTGATAGCCGCCGTCGCGGCCGCGCTGCGAAATGAGCAGCCCCTCGCGCGCCATCTCGGACAGGATCACGGTCAGGAATTTGGGGGGGATATTCTGTGCATCGGCAATGTCCGCAAGCTGCACCTGCCCCTTGCCCCAATGGTCGGCAAGATGCTGGAAGGCACGGATCGTATAGCGGGTCTTTTGCGACAGCATGGCAGGGTTAGTGTGACATATTCAGCCTTAATTCAACCTGTCTGGATGAGATTATCTTGCGCTGTTGATGAAAATCACAGCGGGTGGCATGAACCGATGCCAATGGGATCGCATGATGGCCCGTAAACGGGTGCGATGAGGGTTGATCGATGATGCGTAAAATCTGGGGTATTCCAGCGGTTCTGGCGGCTTGCATGCTGGCGGCGGCGCCCGCCGAGGCGCAGTTCGGCAGCCTGCTCCGCAAGGTGACGGCGCCGAGCCCGAGCAGCGACGACAATGGCGGCTGTCCGAAAGGCAAGAAGGGCAGCAGCGTCGGGCGCGGCATATTGGGCGGGGTGATCCGCGACGCGGTCGGCGACGCGGCGAGCAAGGCCGGCGTCTATTCCTATGTGCCGATCGCCGAGGTGAGCGGAACGCTGACCGACGCGATCGCGTGCAAGCTGGACCCGGCCGAGCAGGTCCAGGCGGCCAAGGCGACCGAAGAGATCACCCGCGGCGAAGAGGTCGGCGCGACCGCGAACTGGACCAGCGAAACGCGCGAGAATGTCAGCGGATCGTCGACGATCGCGTCGATCAATCAGGAGGGCGGCGGGCGCAAGTGCATGACCGTCAACGACTTCATCATCGTCGACGGTGAAGAGACGCAGGTGAGCAAGCGCATGTGCAAGGGGCCGGGCGATGCACGCTATACGCTCGCGGCCTAAGCTTGCGCGCCTGTTGGCGGGCGTCCTCGCGCTCGCTACCCTCGGCGCGGCGACCGATATGGACCCGATCAATCCGACCTGTCCGCTCAATCCGAACTGGTCGACCAATCCGACGATGAAGCTGACGGTCGAAAAGCGCGGCGGCATGAAGGTGATGCTAGGAGAGGGGCGGGTCGACGCCGGGCTTCCCGATCGTCTGGCGGCCGCGCTGAAAGCCAACCCCGACGTCAGCGAGATATGGCTTCGCTCGCCGGGAGGCGATGCGCGCGCGGGCAATGCGGCGGGCCGTGTGATCCGGTCCTTTCCTGGCCTCGGAACCCGTATTCCGGCGGGCTGGGCCTGTTTCAGCGCCTGCAATTTCGTCTTCATGGGCGGTCAGCCGCGGGTGATCGAACCGGGCGGCCAATTCATCGTTCATATGTTCACCAGTACCGGCGACCGCGCCGCCATCGACGAAAGTGTCGCCCTCGGGACCGATGCGACCACCGAATTGATCGGCGACGTCGAACAGGACAGCGCGCTGCTCGCGAGCGAGGACAACGCCTTTCTGATCAAGATGGGCGTGTCGCGCAAACTGCTGACCGATGTCATGTATCGGCAAAAGGCGGTAAAAGGCAGCGGTCCCGACAAGTCGACGCGCCGTTGCCTGACGCTCGACGAGGCGCTGAAATATGGCGTGACCTATGCGGTCGAATAGGCGTTTCCCGCTATAAAGTTGCAAATCGGAACCGATGGCATAAGCTGCTCCCGATAAGGGAGAGGCTGCCATGAACGACAGGACGCACGAACATGCGACCTTCCGGTCGATGATCGACGGGACGCAGGAAGACTGGGACATCATCGCGCGCGAGCAGAAAGAATTCGCGCCGAACAACGGCGCGCGCATCCTCGACCATCTGAAACTGCTCGGCGGCGATTATGGCGGCTTTCCGGTCGACCGGCTCGAACATTGCCTGCAGACCGCGACGCGCGCGCACCGCGACGGACGCGACGAGGAATATGTCGTGATGGCGCTCCTCCACGACATCGGCGACACGCTCGGCGCCTTCAACCACCCCGATGTCGCGGCAGCGATCCTGAAGCCCTTCCTGTCGGAAGAAAATCTCTGGATCGTGCAGCATCACGGCATTTTCCAGGGCCATTATTTCTTCCACTACCTCGGCCTCGATCGCGACATGCGCGACCAGTTCGCGGATCATCCCTATGCGGCCGCCTGCGCCGAGTTCTGCGAGAAATATGACGCGCCGGCCTTCGACCCCGACTATGAGTCGCTGCCGCTCGAATTTTTCGAGCCGATGGTGAAGCGCCTCTGCGCCTATCCGCGCAACAGCATCTACAAGAAGGCGATGGTCGAGGAAGCTGCCGAATAACGAAGCGAATATTGAGAACAAGAGATGTGGCGCCGCTTCAAAGTGATGAAGAGCTTCAACAAGTTCTTTCTGTTCGTGATTCTCTGTGTCTTGGGCATTGTGATTTTGGAAATCGTGTCGAAAATTCGCGACGGCGTTGAAATTAGCGGCGAGGATTATTGGAACTATGTGCTCTTCCTGTCGGCATTCCTCGCTGGAGCAATTTTTGTAAACGGCATTGATTTCTTCGTGACCGGAATGAGGGGGGATCGCTCCCGCCGGTGAGGTTCTGAAGGAAAAAGCGACCCCGACTTCCATCGGGGCCGTAATGTAGTGGGCTCTTACTTGCCCTTGAACGCGGTTTTGCGCTTCTGCTGGAACGCAAGAATACCCTCCATCGCATCGGCACTGTTGCCGGCGATGAACTGGCCTTTCGCTTCGGCATCGAGCGTGTCGGCATAGCTTTGTGACAGGCCTTCGCGCAAAATCCTGCGCATCGTGCCGAGTGCGACCGTCGGTCCGTTCGCGAGCCGCGCCGCCAGCGCCTTGGCCTCGGTCAGCAACTCGGCGTCCTCGACGCATTTATAGATGAGACCCCAGTCGGCGGCCTGTTCCGCGCCGATCTTTTCGCCGAGCATCATCATCTGCGTCGCGCGCGACAGACCGACGAGGCGCGGCAGGATCCACGACGAGCCACCGTCGGGGACGAGGCCGATGTTGACGAAGGCCTGGAGGAAATAGGCGCTCTTGCCCGCGATGGTGAAATCGCCCGACAGGCCAAAGCTGCACCCGACGCCCGCCGCGGGGCCGTTGACCGCGACGACGACCGGAATGTCGAGATTGGCAAGCGCGAGCAGCATCGGGTTATAATGGTTGCGCAGCGCCTTGCGGCTGTTCGCGCCGCCGCCGACCGCCGAGCCGCTGCGGTCGCCCGCAAGGTCCGCGCCCGAGCAGAAACCGCGCCCTTCGCCGGTGATCAACAATGCCCGCGCGCCGAGCACCGGCAGATAATCGAGCGCGGTACGGATATCGTCGGCCATCGCCGGCGGCATCGAGTTGAGCCGCTCGGGCCGGTTGAGCGTGATCGTCGCGACATGGTCGGCGACGTCGAACTTGATCGTGTCGAAAGTCGGGGTGTCGGTCATGGGGAAATATCCTCTCGCGGGGGCTTTACCTTTACGTTCACGTAAAGTTTTGGCGCATTTGGAGAGGGAGCGCAAGGGGGGAGGGCGAGTGAAGGTGCGTGGCCGATTTCGACCGAGAGCGGACCTATCTTGCATCGTCATCCCGGACTTGATCCGGGATCCATTTTCTCAGCGCCGGATGAATGGATCCCGGATCAAGTCCGGGATGACGAGAATCTGAAAGTCGCGCTCAGCATCTCTTATCTTCGTCATTCCCGCGAAAGCGGGAACCCAGTGTGGGGTCAGCCGACGCACGCTCTGGGTTCCCGCTTTCGCGGGAATGACGAAAGTTGGGAAGAGGCCGCTCCCCACCCCAAAGCGGCCTTGGCCCCGAATATTAATCCTTCCCCAGTCGCACGAACCGCATCTTTCCCTCTGCGCGGTGCAGCGTCAGGCCGCGTTCGGTCCTTTCGGCGCAGGCGCCTTCGAAATCGGCCACGCCGATATCGTTCGGCTCGATGATCACATGCAGCTTGCCGCCATCGGCGTCGGTCAGCACGAAGCGCGGCGCGGTGATGTCGTAGACCGGTTCGCGCACCTCGACCCAGCGCGGGATACGCGTGTCGTCGTCGGGCATGGTCCAGCCGTCATATTGGGTATAGCCGTCGATCGGATCGCCGCTGTCGAAGCCAATGGTGAAATCGACCCCCGCGATGGTCCGCCCGTTCGGCCAGGTGACGAGGATGGTCGGCACCGCGCCGTCGATCTCGCCGGGCGTGCCCTTCGACATCGCCGGCGGCACCGGCTTCGGCTCGGTGGTCAGGCAGATCGTGTCGCCGCGGGCCTCCCAGCGCCCCTCGGCACGTTCGTCGAGCGCTCCCGCGGCAAACACATATTGAAAGCGGCCGTCGTTGCGGATGAGCAGGCCGCCGCCGACATCGGGGCCTTCGGCAAGGTCATATTCGCCGACGAAGGGTGAATCCTGCGCGGCGGCGGGGGAGGCGAGCAGCGCAAAGGCGATGAGCAAGGTTCGCATCGTCCGACCATGCGTCCGGCGCGGCGCCGATGCCAGCCCCTTTCCACAATTGCCGCCACCTGCTAGGCGCCCGCGCCATGTCTCAGAACCACCCCGACCGCCGCACCTTTGCCATCATCTCGCACCCCGACGCGGGCAAGACGACGCTGACTGAAAAGCTGCTCGTCGCGGGTGGCGCGATCCATATGGCGGGCGAGGTGAAGGCGCGCGGCGCCGCGCGGCGCGCGCGCTCCGACTGGATGAAGATCGAGCAGCAGCGCGGAATTTCGGTCACCTCGTCGGTGATGACCTTCGAGCATCAGGGGCTCGTCTTCAACCTGCTCGACACGCCGGGGCACGAGGATTTCAGCGAGGACACCTATCGCACGCTGACCGCGGTCGACAGCGCGGTGATGGTGATCGACGCCGCCAAGGGCATCGAGCCGCAGACCTTGAAACTGTTCGAGGTCTGCCGCCTGCGCTCGGTGCCGATCATCACCTTCGTCAACAAGGTCGACCGCGAAGGCCTGCCGCCCTTCGAACTGCTCGACGAGGTCGCCGACCGCCTTGCGCTCGACGTCTGCCCGATGAACTGGCCCGCGGGGATGGGTGGGCAGTTCGAGGGTATCTACGACCTCGTCGATCCCGCGATCATGAAGCCCGGCGGCGATGCCTCACGCATGTACGAGGGGAAGCGCGTCGCGGTGTCGGGGCTGGACGATGCGGCGCTGGCGGCCGAACTCAGCGCCGACGCGCTTGCGCACCTCAAGGAGGAAACCGAGCTTGCGTCGGCCTGCTACGCCCCCTTCGACGTCGCGGCCTACCGGGACGGTGATCTGACGCCGGTCTATTTCGGCTCCGCGCTCAAGGAATTCGGGGTCGTCGATCTGCTGAACGCGCTGGCGGCGCATGCGCCCGGCCCGCAGCCACAGCCCGCCGAGCCCGCGCCGGTGCAGCCGGGCGACGAGGCCGTCACCGGCTTCGTCTTCAAGGTGCAGGCGAACATGAACCCCGCACACCGCGACCGCATCGCCTTCATGCGGCTCTGCTCGGGCAAGTTCGAGCGCGGCATGCGGCTGATGCAGGGCGGGACGGGCAAGGCGATCGCGATCAGCCGCCCGATGCTGTTCCTCGCGCAGGACCGCGAGATGGCCGAAGAAGCCTTTCCCGGCGACATCATCGGCATCCCGAACCACGGCACCCTGCGCGTCGGCGATACTTTGTCGGAACGCACCGACATCACGATCACCGGGCTGCCGAACTTCGCCCCCGAACTGCTGCGCCGCGTCGCGCTCGTCGATCCCACCAAGACCAAACAGCTCCGCAAGGCGCTCGACGACATGGCGGAGGAGGGGATCATCCAGGTCTTCTATCCCGAGATCGGCGCGAACATGATCGTCGGCGTGGTCGGCCAGCTCCAGCTCGAGGTGCTGATCAGCCGCCTCGACGCCGAATATAAGGTCGAGGCGAAGCTCGAGGCGTCGCCGTGGGACACTGCCCGCTGGATCGCGAGCGACGATCCCGCGGCGCTGAAGGCCTTCCAGGCCGACCATCGCGGCGCCAGCGCCACCGACCGCGACGGCGCGCCGGTGTTCATGGCGAAGGATGCGTGGGAGGTCGGCTATGTGACGCAGCGCCATCCGGCGATCCGCTTCACCGCGACCAAGGAACGGCGGTTCGCCGACGCGGGCTGATAGGGACTCGCACGAAGCCACGAAGCCACAAAGAGCTTCCCCCTCTTCCGTTTGTGCTGAGCTTGTCGAAGCACCGTCCTTCCTTCGACGCCCGAAGAAAAGAACGGCCCTTCGACAGGCTCAGGGCGAATGGATCGGAGAGTATCTTTGTGGCTTCGTGGCTTCGTGCGAGTCAAATCAAACTCAGCAGGTCTGCCGGCCCCGCCGCGTCTTCCTCATCTTCCTCGCCCTCGAACTTGCTCAGCGTCACGCCCAGCAACCGTATCCCCTGCTCGACCGGCAGCAGCGGCGCGAGGATCGTTTCGCCGACCGCGAGCAGGCCCGCGCCATCGGCGATCGCGAACGGCACCGATTTCGCCCGCGTGATCGTCTTGAAGTCCGCGTAGCGCAGCTTCAGCGTCACCGTCCGCCCGCGCGCGCCGCGCTTCGCTGCGCGATCCCAGACGACGGTGCAGACATGCGCGAGCGCTTCGCGGACTTCGGTGTCGGCGATCAGGTCGTTGAAGAAGGTGCGCTCGCCGCCCAGCGATTTGAGCGGCCGGTTCGACCGCACGCGCCGATGGTCGATCCCGCGCGCCAGATTGTGCAGCCATTCGGCACTGTTGCCGAAATGCGCGGCGAGCCATTCCATCTCCTTCGCGGCGAGGTCGGCGCCCGAAAAGACGCCGAGCCCTTCCATCTTCGCCGCCGTAACGGGGCCGATGCCGTGAAAACGCCGGATCGACAGCGTCTGGACGAACGCCGCGCCCTTGCCCGGCGGGACGATCGTGATGCCATCTGGCTTGTTCTGGTCCGACGCTAGCTTGGCGATGAACTTGTTGTAGGAAACGCCTGCCGAAGCGGTGAGGCCGGTTTCGCGGCGGATGCGCTCGCGGATCAACTTTGCGGCGGCGGTCGCGCTGCCGAGCCCGGCCTTGTCGTGGCTGACGTCGAGATAGGCTTCGTCGAGCGACAGTGGCTCGACCTCGTCGGCATAGTCGCGGAAGATCGCGCGGATCTGGTGCGAGATGTCGCGATAGGCGTCGAAGCGTGGCGGCACGAAGATCAGGTCGGGACACTGGCGCTTCGCGGTGACGCTCGGCATCGCCGAACGCACGCCGAACTTGCGCGCCTCGTAGGAGGCGGCGGCGACCACCCCGCGCCGCGACGAACCCCCGACCGCGACGGGCTTGCCGCGCAGGGCCGGATTGTCGCGCTGTTCGACCGACGCGTAAAAGGCGTCCATGTCGACATGGATGATCTTGCGGACCGGCGGGTCCGTGCCGTCTCCCGGCGCAGGGTCTGCGGCGTCTTCCACGCGCGCGAATTAGCATGTTTCCTTAATGTTCTCAACGCCTCGTGCGATGACTGCGCGCGCCGCGAGCGGGCCCCGGCTTCATCTCCGGTCGACAGAAATGAGATAACATCACGAAATTGAACGATATTTTTGGCCGCGTGCTTCGTGCTTTCGCTTTGCAAGGCGAATCAACAATGCTACGAGCGGGCTCGATGAGACGGGTGCTTCTGCTCTTGCTGTCCCTTCTCCTCGCATCGGGCACGGTTGCGGGTTCGATCGCTCACGCCGCGGAAGACTGCGCGCAGCCGACCCCGGTCTCCGCGACCCCCGTCACGGCGAATGAGATGCGCGATTGGGACGGGTGCGTTCAGATCGTCGTCAAGGCATCGCAGGATTCGCCGTCGGAGGATCAGCAATCGCCGGTCACGGTACATGGCTGTCATGGTCATTATTCGGGCGTGCCCGCCGCTATCGCCGTGCTGCCGATCGCGGTGGTTCATGCCGTGACGCATGGCCGCGCTCCGTCGGCGGTCGTTCCGCCCGCCGCCTTCACCGGGACGTTCCGCCCCCCCATCGCCTGACAATCCAGGTTTGCGCGCGCCCTTGGGGCCGCGCTTTTCCCTGTCATTGTCAGGAGTCTTTCCTTCATGAACCCTATAGTTGCCGCCGCGACGGTCGCGGCGCTAATGGCTGCGGGAAGCAGCGCGAGTGCGGCCGCCCAAGCGCCGGGCCCCGCGCTTGCCGGCCCGCTCCCTCCCGCCGGGCCGACTGTCCGCGCCGGTCCGCTCCCTGCCCGACTGGCGCTGGCGCAGGCCATGGAAGAAGCCGACGCGCGCTCGCCGCGCGTTCTCGCCGCTGCTGCCGAGGTGGAGGCCGCGCGCGGCCGCCAGCGCCAGGCCAGCTATCGCTTCAACCCCACCCTCAACATCGATATCGAAAATTTCGCCGGCACCGGACCCTATTCGGGGTTCGCCGGCCTCGAAACGACGGTGTCGATCAACCAGCGGCTCGACCTCGGCGGCCGACGGCGCGCGCGCATGACGCTTGCCGATGCCGAGTTCGTGGCGGCGCAATACCGGCTCGAAATCGCGCGCGCCGATCTCGCCTTCGAGGTTCGCGGCCGGTTCGCGGCCGCCGTCGCCGCCCGCGATGATCTGGCGCTTGCGCGCGAGAATGAGGCGAGGGCCCGCGAACTCGTCCGTGTCGCGCAGGCGATGGTCGACACCGGCAACGAGCCGCCGCTCCGCGCTTTTCGCGCCAACGCCGCGCTGGTTCAGGCGAGTGCCGAGCTTCGCTCGGCCGAAGGGGGGGAGGCGACCGCGCGCCGGTCGCTCGCGGCGCTGCTCGGTGTGGCGACGCCGCCCGCCGAATTGATCGACGGCGAAATCGCGACGCAATCGACCGAGGTGGATGCGCTTGCGACGCTCGATGTCAGGCTGGCCGAGACCGAACAATTGATCGCCGAGGCGCGGCTCCGCGGGCAGCGGGTCGAAGCGCGCGTCGATCCGAGCGTTGGTGTCGGCGTTCGCCAGCTTCGCGAAACCGGCGACCGGGCGCTCATCGCCAACCTGTCGATGCCGCTTCCGATCTTCGACCGCAACCAGGGCAATGTCGCGGCGGCGCGCTCGGACGTCGCGGCGGCCGCCGCCCGGCGCGAGAATGCGGTGGTGACGGCCGCGGCCGCAATCGCCAATGCCCGCGCCGATCTCGATTCGGCCGAAGCGCGTCTTGCCGCGCTCGAAGGCGCCGGGATCGAGCAGGCGCGCGAAGGGGTGCGGCTTGCCGAGCTATCCTATCGCGCCGGCAAATCGTCGCTCGTCGAATATATCGACGCGCAGCAGGCCTATGCCGCGATGCGGACCGAACTCATCGCGGCGCGCCGGGCGCGTGCCGAGGCACAGGCGACCCTCGCGCGGCAGGCCGCCGAGGGCGACGCGGATCATCAGCCATGATCGCGCCGCCTGTACCGGACGGTCGCGTTTCGCACCGCGGCCCCCGCCATCCATTCCCCTGCGCGCAAGCGGCTCCGCCCTGCGCCCTCCCTTTTCGCGGAGACATTCGATGATCACCAAGGACAAGCGCCTTTTGGGCACCCTTGCGGGCGCCATGGCTCTCGCCGCCGCTACAGGTTTCGGCGTCGCCCGCTGTACCGCCGGCCCCGTCGCGGCTCCCGTTGCGGACGGTGAGGGCGAAACCGAAAACGAGACCGCACCCGACCGCCTCGCCATCACGCCCGCCGCGATCGAGGCAGCCGAGATCGGCGTCGAGACGATCAGCGCCGGTGGTCTCGGCTCCGAAATCATCGCGCAGGCGACGGTCACGGCGGCGCCGAGCGGCGAGGCGGTCGTCACCGCGCGGGCGGGCGGCGCGGTCACCCGCGTCTTCAAACAGCTCGGCGATCCGGTGAGGGCGGGCGAACCGCTGGCGATCGTGCAAAGCCGCGACGCAGCGCAGATCGCCGCCGAACGCACGGCGGCGGAGGCGCGGGCGGCGCTTGCGCAGAAGACTCTCCACCGCGAAAGAACCCTCTTCGAACAGAAGGTTTCGGCGCGTGTCGATTATGAGCAGGCGCAGGCTGAAGCCGCGGTGGCGGCGGCCGAGGCTCAGCGCGCCCGCGCTGCGGCTCGCGCCGCACAAGTGACGCGCGATGGGGGCAGCGTCGTGGTCGCGAGTCCGATCACGGGCCGCGTCACCGCGGAGAACGTCAGCCTCGGCGCGTTCGTTCAGCCTGAAGTCGAATTGTTCCGGGTCGCCGACCCTTCCAAGGTTCAGATCGAAGCCGCCGTTGGCCCGACCGATGCGCAGCGGCTCAGCTCCGGCGATCGCGCGATCGTCGAATTGCCCGATGGGCGCGCGCTCGACGCGCGCGTGCGCGCGGTCACCCCGAGCCTGGCGGGCGACACGCGGTCGGCGACCGCGGTGCTCGACGTATCCGGTGCCCTCCAGCCTGGGCTCGCCGTGCGCGTGCGCTTGCTTCCGAGCCGCGGCGCCGATGCCGGCGCCAGCCGGATCGTCGTCGCCGAGGAGGCGCTTCAGACTCTCGAGGGCCGCGATGTCGTGTTCGTGCGAACGAAGGACGGATTCGCGGCCCGCAGGGTTACGGTCGGCCAGCGCAGCGCCGGCCGGGTCGAAATTCTCGCGGGGCTGAGGGCCGGCGAGACGATCGCAACGAAGAACGCTTTCCTGCTCAAGGCCGAGTTCGGCAAGGGCGCGGGCGAGGAGCATTAAGCCATGATCGCGAAACTGATGGCGCTTTCCGTCCGCGCGCGCTGGGCGGTGCTTTTCCTCTTTCTCATCGTCGCCGGACTCGGCGTGTGGCAGCTCACCAGGCTGCCGATCGACGCGGTTCCCGACATCACCAACAACCAGGTCCAGATCAACACGGTCGACCCGCGTCTGTCGCCGGTCGAGATCGAGAAGCTCGTCACCTATCCGATCGAAATCTCGCTCGCCGGGATTCCGGGGCTGGAGACGACGCGCTCGATCTCGCGCAACGGGTTCAGCCAGGTCACCGCCATCTTTTCGGATTCGACCGATCTTTATTTCGCGCGACAACAGGTGGGCGAGCGGCTCCGCCAAGCCGCGGAAAATCTGCCCGACGGGACGCAGCCGCAAGTCGGGCCGGTCACGACGGGGCTCGGCGAAGTCGTCATGTATACCGTCGGTTATGCCAAACCCGACGGCAAGGGGGCGAAGACGGTCGCGGGCCAGCCCGGCTGGCAGCCTGACGGCGCCTATCTGACGCCCGAGGGCGAGAGGCTCACCGACGATGTCGCGAAGGCCGGCTATCTGCGCACGGTGCAGGACTGGATCGTCAGCCCGCAGCTCAAGGCGGTGCCGGGCGTCGCCGGGGTCGATTCGATCGGCGGCTATGCCAAGACTTTCGTCGTCGAACCCGATCCCACCAGACTCACCAGCTTCGGCATCTCCTACAGCGAACTCGGCGAAGCACTCGAACGCGCCAATCTCGCGGTCGGCGCCAATTACTACAACCGCGGCGGCGAAGCCTATCTGGTGCGCGTCGATGCCCGCGTGCGTTCGGTCGACGAGATACGGGGGACCGTCGTCGCGACGCGCGGCCGCGTGCCGGTCACCGTCGCCCAACTCGCCGAGGTGAAGATCGGCGGCGACCTGCGCACCGGCGCCGGCAGCATGAACGGCAAGGAGGCGGTGATCGGCACAGTGCTCATGCTGATCGGTGAAAACAGCCGTACCGTCGCCGAGGATGTGTCGGCGAAGATCGATCAGATCGCGAAGACATTGCCTCCCGGCATCGAGGTCAAGATCGTCCTCGACCGTGCCAGGTTGGTTAACGCCACCGTCGGAACGGTCGAGAAGAACCTGACCGAGGGCGCGCTGCTCGTCGCTGCCGCGCTCTTCCTGCTGCTCGGCAACGGGCGTGCGGCGATCATCGCGGTGCTCGTCATTCCCTTTTCCTTCCTGATGATGGCGATGGGAATGAACGCCTTTCGCGTGCCCGGCAATCTGATGAGCCTCGGCGCGCTCGATTTCGGCCTGATCGTCGACGGCGCCGTCATCATCATCGAGAATTGCCTTGCACGCCTGGCGCACCGGCAGGAGCATGAGGGCCGGTTGCTGTTGCTCCGCGAACGCCTCGAAGAAACGATGCGCGCGTCGCAGGAGATGATCAAACCGACCGTTTTCGGCCAGGCCATCATCCTGCTCGCCTTTGCGCCGTTGCTGATGTTCACCGGCGTCGAGGGCAAGACCTTCTCGCCGATGGCGATCACTATAATGCTGGCGCTGGTCGCGGCCTTCATTCTGGCGATCACTCTCGTCCCGGCGCTCGTCGCGCTGATGATCAGCGGCAAGGTCGCCGAGAAGGAAGTCTGGGTCATCCGCAAGACCAAGGAGCGCTACCTGCCCCTGCTCGACAAGGCGATCGCGAAACCCTGGGGCTTCATCGCGGGCGGCCTTGCCTTCTTCCTCCTCGCGATTCCCGTTTTCGGCCTGCTGGGATCGGAATTCATCCCCAAGCTCGACGAGAAGAATATGGCGCTTGCCTCGACGCGCGTTCCTTCGGTCAGTCTCGAGCAGTCGCTCGCGATGCAGCGCAAGGTTGAAGCCGCGATCACCAGCCTTCCCGAAGTCGAACTGATGTTCTCGAAGACCGGCACCGCCGAGGTGGCGACCGATCCGATGCCGCCCAACGTCTCCGACGGTTTCGTCATTCTGAAGCCCAAGGCGGAATGGCCCGCGGGCGTGACGGCAAAGGATCAGGTGATCGCGCGCGTCGAAAAGGCGGCGAGCGGCGTTCTCGGCCAACTCTATGAGGTGTCGCAGCCGATCGAATTGCGCTTCAACGAACTGATCGCGGGCGTCCGCGGCGATGTCGCCATCAAGCTCTATGGCGATGATCTCGACAAGATGTCGCTCGCCGCGAACGAGATGGTGCGCGTGCTGCAGGCGATCCCGGGCGCGGGCAGCGTCAAGGCCGATCAGGTCGGCGGTGCGCCGACCCTCGACGTCAGGCTCGATCGCAATGGCATAGCGCGATACGGCCTCACGGTGCAGGAGGTCGCCGACACCATCGCGGCGGCGCTCGGCGGGCGTGAATCGGGCCTCCTCTATGAAGGCGACCGGCGCTTCGATATCATGGTCCGCGTTCCCGACGCGACCCGCGTCAATCTCGATGACATCCGTGCGCTGCCGATCCTGCTTCCGCAGGCGGGCGCGGCGCGAGGGCAGATCCCGCTCTCGCAAGTCGCCCAGATCCGGCTCACCGAAGGGCTCAACCAGATCAGCCGCGAGAATGGCAAGCGGCGCGTCGTCGTCCAGGTGAACCTCGAAGGGCGCGACGCCGGCTCCTTCGTCGCCGAAGCGCAGGAAAAGATCGCAAAGGTGAAGTTGCCCGCGGGATATTATCTCGAATGGGGCGGCCAGTTCGAAAGCCTTCAGGCCGCGTCGGACCGCCTTTCGATCGTGGTCCCGCTCTGTTTCGCGGCGATCTTCGCGCTGCTCTATCTGGCGCTCGGCGGGTTCGGCCGGGCCGCGGCGGTGTTCCTTGCGGTGCCCTTGGGCCTCGCGGGCGGGGTGTTCACGCTGGCGCTGACCGGGATCAATTTCTCGGTGTCGGCGGCGGTGGGCTTCATCTGCCTGGCAGGGGTTGCGGTGCTCAACGGCCTCGTCGTCATGACCGCGATCCGCGACCGGCTCGAGAAGGGCATTGCGCTCGCGGACGCGATCCGCGACGGCATGAGCGAAAAGATGCGCGCGGTGATCATGACCGGTTTCGTGCCCGCAATCGGCTTTGTGCCGATGGCGATCGCAACCGGAACCGGCGCCGAGGTGCAGAAGCCGCTTGCGACGACGGTGATCGGCGGCCTGATCGCGGCAACGATCCTGACGCTGCTCGTGCTGCCCGCCATCGCAAAGGTCGTGCTCGGCTCCGAAGGACGTCCGCGCTTCGGCAGATGGCGCTGGGCTTCACCCGATCAGCCGGCCAGGGAATAAGGAGAGATTCGATGGGACATCAGCATGACCATGGCGAAGGTGGCGGGGGTCATGCGCACGACCATGCGGCCGGTGCGAACGCCCGCAGCCTTTCGATCGCGCTTGCCCTTACCGGCAGCTTCCTGATCGCCGAACTGGCGGGGGCGTGGCTGTTCAACAGCCTCGCTCTCCTGTCCGATGCGGCGCATATGTTCACTGATGCCGCGGCGCTGGCGATTGCGCTGGCGGCAATCCGGATCGGGCAGCGGCCGGCCGACAAGAAGCGCACCTATGGCTATCGACGGTTCGAGATTCTCGCCGCGTCGTTCAATGCGCTGCTACTCTTCGCCATCGCGGGCTATGTTCTCTATGAAGGCGTCCAGCGCTTCCTCGATCCGCAGCCGGTCGGCTCGGTCGGTATGCTGGTCGTCGCCTTCTTCGGGCTCGTGGTCAATCTGATCGCGATGCGCGTGCTCGCCGGCGGGCGCGACCGGAGCCTGAATGTGAAGGGCGCCTATCTGGAAGTCTGGGCGGACATGCTCGGTTCGGTCGGCGTTCTGCTGGCCGCGGCGCTCATCTGGCTGACCGGCTGGACCTGGGTCGATCCGGCCGTCGCCATCGCCATTGGCCTGTGGGTGCTGCCGCGCACCTGGATATTGCTGCGCGATACGACGAACATCCTGCTTCAGGGTGTTCCGCGCGGCATCGATCTCGACGCGGTGCGCGCGGCCATCGCCGATGTCGCGGGCGTCGCGAGCGTCCACGACCTGCACCTCTGGTCGGTCGCCGGCGACGACCGGAGCTTGACCGCCCATGTGGTCGTCGACGCGTCGGAAGACGAGCAGCAGGTTCGGCGGCGCGTGGCCGACCAATTGCACGACCGGTTCGAGATCGAACATGCGACGCTTCAGATCGAACGCGGCGATGCCGCGTGCGAGAAGGGCGATCATGCGTAGGCGGATATGGGGGAATGGAGGGTAGCGGGAGCCACACCATCCACCTAATGGCATGTTAATATTGAATATTCTCTCCGATCGGACAGGACATACCCTCACTCATACCCTCACGCGACCACAAAGAAAAAATGGGAATCGAAAAGAGGGATGAAACGCGAAAAAAGGGAATCGAACACGCCGGTGGTGGGGCTTACTTGTCCTTCATCCTGCATTTGGCGAAAACGCGAAATTGCAGGATAAATTGCCTATGGACAGGCGCGAGCGATCTTGCCTGTCGTTCCTGCGGCTCGCTCATGGCACCTAACTTTTCTCGAACAGGCGCTTGAGACTGGCGTATCGGACGAAGGTTGATCGACCGACCTTTACCGTTTCAAGCTCGCCGGCCTTGATGAGTTCGTAGAGCGTCGATCGACCTATGCCGGTGAGTTTCACCGCGGCGGCTATGCGGACGCATACCCGAGCGCGTCGGGGCGAAGGCCATGACATGCTCCGGCCCGTCGTGGCGAAGATAGCGCCACCGCTTGCGGCCGAGAAAGACGCTGCTGTCGCTGAGCAGGCCGGCGCGGTCGATCTCGCCGTTTGTAGCCCAGCGCGCGGAGCCGTATGTGGTGACATGCCGCGACTGGCGCGCGCGCCATAGCGACCCGGCGATGGCGGACGCGCAGCCGAGAAAGCCGCTCGCTCCGGCGATCATCCCGGCCTTGTCGAAAACCTCGGGCGCGTAGGCTTCGTAGTGATACCACCACGGAAATATCGCCCACGGCCGATAGACCGGCGTGTCGAACAGGACAAACCATGCCGGTCCAAGCTGCGGCTGATAACCTAGCTGTGCCGCACACCATTGCGTGGCGATCCAGACGCCTGCGATTACCATCGCGAAAACGACGAAAATCTGTCCGACAAGGAGTTTGGTAGGCGTTAAGACATTTTCCCGGCGACGCAGGGATCGCGTCGGCGTCCCAAAAATCAGCCGGGTCGGTGAAATCTCATATGACGGTTATGGCGCGTGATGACGCGCCGCGACGCAGTGCGAAGGGCTATCAGATTTCGCTATAGGTATCGGCGTGACTGCATCGCGCCTGATGTCGGCCGTTCCACCTCTGATGAGCCCGAGCCGAAATGCGGGCACCGCCGTCCTTTTCGCTCTCCGCCAGCGGCCGGTCGAGCACGATGCCGCACGCCGTACGGTATTACTCGACATGCTTGGGCATTTGGCCGAGCACAGTTAGTGCTAGGAGACCGCGCCGCGGAGCGCGGAATAGGAAATTGATCGACGAGGCCGCGACTTTCGAAGGTTCCTCAACACTTTCAGCGTTTTGGGCGAATAGCGTTCCGACAGAGCGGCTGGCCGCCGGAGCATCCTACCTTTTGCGGATACCGTGATCGACCGAAGGGCGCTTATAGCCATCCCGTATCCGGTATTTGAAAGCCGATAGATTCGGGTTAGGTTTCGTGGACAAAGCTTGACTGGGTGGCTCGGGATTGATTCAAGGCTGCTTTTTGGGAGGCAGACTTGGGCGAGCGGATCGGTGTTTCGGATGAGGAATGGGCACTGATCGGACCGCTTTTGCCATCAGAGCGAGGACGCGGCTGCCGACCTGCGGGCGATAATCGACCCTATTTTGAAGGGATGATGTGGATCGCGCGGACCGGATCGCAATGGCGTCACCTGCCCGATGAATATGGGAAGTGGAACAGCGTCTTCCGGCGCTACCGGCGCTGGGTGGAGACCGGGGTGTTCGACGCGATGCTGGAGACCTTGGCCGAGATGGCCGGTCGGGATCGCACCGCCGACATGATCGACAGCACAGTCGTCCGGGCGCACCATTGTGCGGTCGGCATAAAAAGGGGACTCAGCAAACCGAGGCGCTTGGCCGATCGCGCGGCGGCTTCACCACCAAGCTCCATGCCCGATGCGATGCGAAAGGCCGTCCGCTCGGCTTCGTTCTGACACCGGGGCAGGCGCATGATGTGCAGGGCTTCGGCCCGCTGTTCCGCATGATCGCTGACCGGGTCCATGCCCTGCTCGCTGATCGCGGTTACGACGCCGACGCCATCCGCGCCGAGATCGCCATCGCGGGCACTCAGGCCGTGATCCCGGCGAAGAAGGGCGGGCGCGCACCAGCCCTCCATGATCGCCGGAAATATCGCCTGCGCAATCAGATCGAGCGTCTGTTCAACAAGCTCAAGAACTGGCGCCGCGTCGCTACCCGGTACGACAAGAGCAAAAGCTCCTACCTCGGCTTCGTCAGCCTCGCCTCAGCATTGCTGTGGCTCCCCTTTGTCCACGAAACCTAGTCCCTCCCAGCTACAAGTAGCTCCCTCTGACCTTCATTTACGCTACCGACATAATTCAGGATTCCGGCGACTTGTTCGTCCGAACCGCCTTGAATATTTTCGAGAAATTCGACCATCCGATCAGCAGCAATTTCCATACGCCTGCTACCGATATGGATGTTGAAAGCGGTGATCTCTGCTGCGGGCCCATCGGACTTGGCATCATTTATAACGAAGCCGGATGCATCGGCGGCAGCGCGTATTTCGCTCAAAGCATGATCAACCGTCGCAACATCGTGCGAGGACACGATGATGTCGTCTACATATATCGACACTGGCCAGACTGCGTTGTTGACGCAAGCGATCGCCGCGCCGAGAGCCGAATGGTCAAGCACGACAGACGCTAACAATGGCGATTGAATTAAACCGAACCGCAGGCTGAAGTTCCGTTGCCCCCTTAACCGTCGCTATTATCGCAGATGGCCGCCGTGGTTTCGCAAGCCTCTTGGAACGGCGCTTATTGCAGAAGACATAGGAAGCTATGCATTGTGCGGCTCTGGAAGGTGGTTATTCCGCCCGGCACGGACATAGATACATCCAGCCAATCCCGCCGCGTTGGCGACGTCCCAATCAATAGCTCATGCAGAGCACACGACGCTTATATCGGCACCAGAGCTGACATCGACGCGCATCGCGCAGATCCGCCAGCAGGTCGAGAAGGCGACGAGAGGCCGCGACCGTAAGAAGCTGCGATTGAATAATTCCAGTCCTCAAAGAGAAAAACAGGAAACACCGCCCTCGCCATTTAATGAAAATCCAGGCAGAAACTTGACTTTTCGAAAAGGATGGCCCATATCACAGTTGCTAACGTCGCCTGCGACGGAATTTTGATACCCCGCTCCGGGGCGATTCTTCCCTTCTCACGCTTCCAGCTCTGTCGGTGCTTTTGCCGGCGGATATCCTGTTTTCGTGAAAGGAAACACTCATGCCGATCGGCAAAGTCAAATTCTTCAACAGCGACAAGGGCTATGGCTTCATCTCGAATGAAGACGGCTCGGGCGACAGCTTCGTCCATGTGACTGCCGTCGAGCGCGCCGGAATGGCGTCGCTGGGCAAGGACCAGCGCGTCTCGTACGAACTGGAAACCGGCCGCGACGGCAAGATCTCCGCGGTCAATCTCGAAGCGGCCTGACCCGGCCCTTCGGCAATGGCCAAGGAAGATGTCCTCAGCTTCGAGGGCTCGATCGAGGAAATCCTGCCCGACGGGCGGTTCCGCGTCATCCTTGAAAATGGCCATCGGCTGATCGCCTATACCGCCGGACGGATGCGACGCTTTCGTATCCGTTCGGTGGTCGGCGACGCCGTCCGCGTCGAAATGACGCCCTATGACCTGACCAAGGGCCGCATCGTCTACCGCGATCGCGGCCCCGGCGGTCCAGCCGGCGGCGCGCGCAAGCGCCGCTGACACCTGAGAATCAAGAAGACCAATATGTTTCAGACCAACACCATTCTACCCGCGCTCGCCGGCCTCCCGCTGGCAGGCAATCCGATCGTGATAGGCCGCACGCCGCGCCGTTCGCCAACGCTCTCGCGCCGCGAACTGAAGCGGCTGATCGCCGACATGATCGATTGAACGAAAGGAAAGCGCCGTGGCAGCAACCAGCGACAATTATCGCGAACAGGCCGAGCGATGCGAGGCCGCCGCCGCCGCGGCGGACCTGACACTGGTTCGCGAGCGCAATCTCCGTTCGGCCGCCGCGTGGCACGCGCTGGCCAACCGCCAGTTCAAATCCGAACAGGCCCGCGCTGACAGGGATCGGCTCGCCGAAGCGGTCCGTGCCCAATGTCTCGCCTGAATCCGCGAGCGCGAACCTGAATCACCGGCACGGCGGCCGTCAGCATGACGAAAGGCCCCACCAGGACACCATCATGGATATGAACCAGCTCTTCTATCATCATCAAATGGCCGTGATCGCTGCCGACCGGGCACACCGCGCCGGCGAAGCACCCGCCGGTTTCGATCTCCCGAACCATTATGCCCGGCGGATCAACCGGTTTCGCGAAAAACGCGGTCTCGAACCTGATTTTGTCGGATATAGCAGCGCGCATGCGCGGCGGCCCGTCGCGGTGATAAAGACCGGCTCGGGCGCGATCGCGCTCGACATCGCCTAGCATCGGCCTATTGTCGTATGACAAAGGCTTTCCTCGCGACCCGGGAAGGCCAATGGGGCTTCCTTTGGTCACGAGCGCAGAGGATGAAAGGGCTTCGCATGCAGATGCGAGGCCCTTTTGCGATGGAGATTTGCCCGATCGTCCGAAGTCTCTTCGCGATGGCCCGCACGATTTCCGGTGCAGCAGAAAGTCCAAATCCCGCGCGCTATCAAACGCGCGGGAGCGACAGCAAAGCAGCCGGCGGGAAACCGCCACCGTCGACGGTGAGATAAAAACGCCGCGACGAGCCGTGCTGTAGCGCCACGATATCGATCCTCTCTTCCTGGAACCATATCCAGAAGCGATGAACCTCGTCCTTCGTCCAGTCGATGATCTGATCGACGAGGAACAGGCTTTCGCCGACTTTTACCGCCTCGATATGATGCGTCCGTCCGTCCATCCCGCCTTGCCGGATGCCGGTGATTTCATAATCGGCCATGCCGGATGCTCCATCCCTGTGTCATGGCCACTAGTAGCGAACGGGCACGATGCGAATGCGATCGATCGCGCCGGGCGACGCCCGCGACCGGGCGATCGCTTCCGTACGCAGCATGTCGAGAGTAAGCGCGTCATAGTCCTGCTCGTCGGGCTGCATGGCCAGATCGGTTTCGACGACAAGAATGACTTTGCGTGCCAGCCCGTCGATTTCCCACTCGAACCATGTGCGCGTGATATGCCGCGCGGCTTCCCGATCACCTGACATGGCGCTCACCGGTCTCGGCCGCGCGCGAGCGGATTTCCCGCTCGACGAGAGCGTAGCCCGTATCGCTCAGGGTGGCGATTGCGATCGGGCGGCCGCGCAATTCGGCGCTTTCGCCATTCAGGAAGGTCAGCGCGGGATCGCGCCCGCCGAGCAACTGGAAAGCGAGCGCGCTGATCGCGCCCTGACGCTTCGCTTCTTGCGGCGGAAGCGGTGCGAAGGGCCGGCGCCGCCTGAACGGATTGGTCCGCGCGCGCGCCGCCGGCATCTCCTTGCGGTCAGGCATCATTGGCTTGCCTCCCGGAATTCGCAGCGCTCTCGCGCTGACGACGCAGCGCGGCGCGGGCATCCTCGATATTGGTATAGCGAAAGCTTCCCACGCTGAACTGGTCAACATAGCTATGGACGATGCCCTCGTCCGACTGCGGGCGGAAAGGCCGCAGATGCACGGCCTGCCGTTCGTGGGGGGGGGCGGAGGCAGGTCGGCAGCCAGCTTCGCGAGTTTTTCCTCGTCGAGATCGAGGGCCTGGTAGATATCGTGTCCGATGACCCACAGCTCTTCGTGGAGATCGGTCAAGCGCTCGGCTATGCCGCCCAGCGCGCATGCCGCGCGCTCGGCCTCGGTCATGGCCAGCGCCTTGTTGACGAGAAGTTCGGCAACCAGCGTGTCGCCAAGAAAAACCGGATAGTCGTCGCCCTGTGCCGAGGTCGGAGGATCCGCGCGCGGGCCGCCGTCTCGATCGGCCATGAGGGCCGGACCGACGCCGAGGCCGCGCCGCGCGCGATACTCGCCGATCCGCTTCGCATAATAGCGCGGAAGATCGAAATTGGCGTGGGGCCGCCCATCGCGGTGGGCGCGGTTCGCTGCGATCAGCGCCATCTGGTGATGATAAAGGAGTTGATTGAGATCCACGTCCACCTCCCGTTCAGCGGGAGCGCGATGGTCTCTCAGTCCCCGGCAAGCGAAAGGACGCCGACGATCTCATGGAGATGGGGTAGCGGCTTCTCATTTACAAGAGAGGGGGTTCGGCCCCGTGCTTGCCGGCTCGCAATGCTGCGGATCGACAGCGGCTTGCAGCCGACAACCGAGCGGCGCCGAAATTCAGCCTGGGTGCTTTGATAGCCGATATTGAACCCGTCGAAGAGAAAGGGTCGAGCTAATCACTCTGAAACTGATCGACTGAGTTCAATTGCACGCGTTCCGCGGGTGTATCCGGCGAGGCCGAATTGCATGGCGTGTGTGCACTTTGGCGCTGGCCGCGCGGCCCGTCCATATTGACGGCGCAAGCGCCCGGCAGGCGGATCGCATGCAGATCGGTCAGGCATCCGGCGACCTGCGACCAGAATTCCGCGTCCTCGATTTCACCAGCATCGCGCAGCCGGTCGATACGCCGTGCGAGAACCTCGGGCCCACGATCGCCAAACTGATTTTCGATGGCGAGGGCTTGGCCCCACAGGTCGCGAGTGGCCTTCGTTCCCATAGGTGCGACTCCAATTATCTCCCGAATATATCGCCGGCCTTGCGGGAATCCAAAATCCGGCGCGCTTCGAACGGCTGACCAAATGTTTGGCCGGTGGCACCCCGTCGCTTCACAGCCAAGACCACAGCCGACGAGCCAGACGATTTTCGGCGATTTTCCGGGAGAGGGTCCTATGATTCAGATCTTGGGGGGCTTGGGTGGAACCGATTCATCCGGTACCGCTCCGGGCTGCGCTGATCCTGATTCCGTTCCACACGACCGAGTCGCGGATCGCACGCAGTGACATCTGGAATGCCGTCGCGCCGCGGTTGTTCGGCTTTGGCTAAGCTCGGCCGTCTCGGCAGGCATAAGTTGAACCGCCGTCGCGGCAGCCTTCTCGATCATGTGCGGCATTTGCGTCGCGCCGGGACGGCGCGAAGCCTTTCATCGACCTAAAGCTTGCGGGTACCGAGCCACCTCACCTTCGCCGGGTCGCGGTGATCGAAGAAGCTGCTGGCCTTCCGATCGAGGGTCGCGATCCTGGCGAGATCCTCGTCGTCGAGCTGGAAGTCGAGGATCGCGAAATTCTCGACCATGCGTTCCTGGCGCACAGACTTGGGGATCGCAACGATACCGCGGTGGTTCGCTGCGAAACGGGTCAGCGCGACCATCTGGCCTTGTAAAGAGCGGTTGTTCGCACCACCTACGGGGGTATCGTCAGCCTCATTTTTGCATGTTGGCGACCGAGAGACTTTCGCGCTCCCGCACGCGGGAGACGGAATATGGATTTCGATCAACTTCTCTATCATCATCAGATGGCCTTGATTGCCGTAAGCCGGGCGCGGCGCGACGGACATCCTCCGTCCAGCTTCGATCTGTCCGACTCTTATGCCAGGCGGATCGCCGAATATCGCGACCGGCGCGGTCTCGACGACGGGCCTGCCGACAAAAGGCGGCCCGGTTCCGCCCGCCTCAAAGCCGACCCGACAACCTCGGAGCAGGCTGCCGGATATGCGGATTTCCTCGGCGACACATTCATTGCCGAGCTTCTCATTCATAAGGCGCTCAGCATGACGCCCCAAGAACGCAGCGCCTCCGCACTCGAAGATATAGTCGATCGACTGGCCGAGATAGAAGAAGCGCGCTGGGTCATCGGCCGCGATATCTATCGGTCGCTCGGATACGATGAAATGGCGCTCGCAGCGCTTGCCGACAATATATCGATGGACGACGGTGGGAGCAGCAGCGCCGTCAATCCCGGCTCTGCATGGCCATCGACGGACAAGGACATCGCGCGCGGCCATACCGGGCAATTGCCCTTGGAGACTTGGCGAAACGTCAACATCCATGATGAACGCGCCGAACTCCTCCGCCAGCGGATTCGGGAGCGCAGCTTGAGCGAACAAGCCGATGCGCCTGATCGCGAACAGGTCATTTCAAGGGCGATGCTCGACGCGGAATATCGCTACGGCAATGCTTCGGAACAATTTGCCGTCGACGAGGAAGCCGGGGCGGTTCGCCTTGGCGATCGCGGGGCCGCCCATATCTGGCAAATCGTCGGCGAGCGCCTTCATACGCTCCATGACATAGGCAGGCCGCCCAGGCAGGACTAATGAATTGATCGCGCGCGGCGCAACGCTGCGGAAACGACAAGCCAATAGCGAACGGGCTCGATACGAATGCGGTCGATTGCCCCCGGCGAGGCGTGCGGCCGTCTGCGTTCGCAACCCCGCGCAAATCCTCCAAAATCAACAGATCATAGCCATTGCCGTCAGGTTGGTGTCGCTCTGCCCGGGAAGTGTTGGCCGCAATGATAAACATATAGGCATTCGAATTGCCCCGAATTCGTGGGGTGGTTTGCGCGATCCGTGGTATAAGGCCCTCATCACCTGAATTTTGAACAAGCTCCATGTGACAGAGGGACAAAAATTGTGCTCTCGCTTGATGCAGGAGCACGCACCATGTGCCTCAATCAGCTACTCGAAGACGAACAGATCGCGCTGATGCGCTATTCCGCCGCGACCAAACCCTCGGAGGTCATGCGATATCGGCGCAAGATCGAAAGCCTCGGTCAGTGCTTCAAATCCTTCCCCTACCGTCACCGTCCCTATCTTTCTCCGAATGTCCGGAGCGGAGCGATCGCTTCGGCCCGCCCGCGGCGTTCGGACGAATTCTCGTATCGGATGATCGAACGGAAGGACGTCTGACATGGCAAAATCGCAAAAGCGCAGCAATCGCGAGATCCGCAAGCCCAAGGCAGCAAAACCCAAAGCACTCACTGCCCTTGCCGCCCAAGAGGCGTCTGCGGTGAAAATGACCGCCAAACCGAAAGGCAAGCACTGAGATGGCCTGCACACGCCGGCGCTGCGGATCGCGTTCGTCGGCAATGCCCTCCCGCGCCGCTGCGGCATAGCCACCTTCACGACCGACCTCGAACTCGCGGTCGGCGCGCTCGGCGAGGTTGCGGATACGGCCATTGTCGCGATGATCGAGCCGGGCGGCGACCACGAATTTCCGCCAGCCGTCCGCAAGACAATCCGGCAGGGCCAGGTGGCCGACTATCGCGCCGCCGCCGATTTCATCAATCGCGAGGCGTTCGATCTCGTCTGCCTCCAGCATGAGTTCGGCATCTTCGGCGGCGAGGCAGGCGCGCTGATTCTCGGCCTCGTAGCGAGGCTCGATGCGCCGCTCGTCACCACCTTGCACACGGTTCTCGATCGGCCGACCACGGCGCAGCGCCGCGTCATGAAGGATATCGTTACCGCATCGGCGCGGGTGGTCGTCATGGCCGACAAGGCCCGCGACATGCTGATCAATGTCTATGGCGCCGATCCGGGGAAGATTGACGTTATCGCCCACGGCATTCCCGATGTTCCGCTCGCCTCGACGCGCGCGGCCAAGGAGCGGCTGGGGTTTACCGACCGCAAGATCATCCTGACGTTCGGGCTGATGAGCCCGAACAAGGGCATCGAGACGATGATAGAGGCCATGCCCGAAATCGTCCGGCGCACCCCCGACGTCCTCTATATCGTGATGGGCGCCACCCACCCCGCCTTGCAGGCCCGTGAGGGCGAGCGTTATCGCGACACGCTGACGGCGCGGGTACGCGAGCTTGGCCTCGATGACCATGTCGCGTTCATCAACCGTTTCGTCGACCGCCCCGAACTGCTCGACCATATCGCGATGTGCGATGTCTATGCGACGCCCTATCTGGCGGCGGCGCAAATGACGTCGGGAACGCTCGCCTATTCGCATGGTCTGGGGCGTCCGGTCGTTTCCACGCCCTATTGGCACGCCGCCGAGTTGCTCGCCGACGGGTCGGGCGTCCTGATCCCGTTCGACAATCCGGCAGGCTTCGGCCCGGCGATTTCCGATCTGCTGGGCAACGACACCGAACGTCTGGCGATGGGGCGCAAGGCCTATGCGGCGAGCCGCCCCATGATCTGGGCCAATTCGGCGCGGCGCTATGCCGCGAGCTTTCGCAAGGCTTGCCGTGAGCGCAGGCTCGCGTCCGGCCGCCAGGCGGGGATGCCCGAACCCGGGCCAGTCCGCCTGCGGACGAACGTCCAACCCGACCTCCCACCGATCTCGCTCGACCATCTCGCCGCGATGTCCGACGACACGGGGATATTCCAGCATGCCGTTCACGCAATCGCCGACCGCAGTCATGGATATTGCATCGACGACAATGCACGGGCGCTGCTCCTGTGCTGCGGTCTCGCCGGCGGCCCCGATGCGCCGCTGGCGCGCCGGCTGTCATCCACATTCGCGGCCTTCATCCAGCACGGCTGGAATCCGGGCAATCGGCGTTTTCGCAATTTCATGGGCTTCGACCGGCGATGGCTGGAAGATGCGGGCTCGGAGGACAGTCACGGGCGGACGCTCTGGGCGCTGGGCGCCTATAGTGCGCGTGCCTGCTCCCTTGGCCATGCGCGCTGGGCAAAAGAGCTGTTCAGCGAGGCGCTGGCCGACGTCGAGGCCTTCACCTCGCCGCGGTCCTGGGCGTTCACCTTGCTCGGCCTCGCATCCTATTGCGCGGTTTATGCCGAAGATCATGCCGCCGCGCGCCTGCGTGCCGAACTCGCCGGCCGCCTCGAAAGGTTGCTGGGCGAACAGGAAGGTCCCGAATGGACATGGTTCGAAAATGGCCTCAGCTATGACAACGCCCGGCTGCCGCAAGCGCTGATCGTCACGGGCGCCGCAGCGCTCTCGGCGACCATGGTCGAAGCGGGATTGCGAAGTCTGCGCTGGTTGGTGGCGATGCAGACGGCGCCCGAAGGTCATTTCCGGCCCGTCGGCTCGCATGGCTTCCTGATGACCTCGCGCAATAGTCCCGAACCGTTCGATCAACAGCCGCTGGAGGCTTGCGCGACGATCGCGGCCTGTATCGCGGCGAAAGGCGTCGATCCAGACTCTTCGTGGCGTGCGGAAGCCGAGCGCGCCTTCGCATGGTTTCTTGGCGCGAACGATCTCGGCATCAAGCTGGCTGACCTCGCGACGGGCAGTTGCCGCGACGGCCTCCACCCGGACCGCGCGAACGAGAACCGGGGGGCGGAATCGGTGCTATCCTTCCTGCTCGCGCTGGCCGATATGCAGCGCCTGAGAGCGGCGGACCGGCGGGCGCCGTCACAGCCGAGCCCATCCACACACGAAGCCATCAATGCCTGACGGGGCTCCGCCATCCGCGCCCTTCTTCAACCGGCAGGCGCTTCACTTGCGGCCCGACCCGTCGCGCGTCGTCGTCCGGCCGTTCCGGCCGGCGGTCGAACCCCGAGACCTGCATCCCGTCGACAAGACCCGCGCCAATCACATCGTCGACCGCGTCCTCGCAATGACCGCGGACGAGACCGACGCGCTGCTTGCCGAAACGCTGCGAAACTTCGACGACCGGCACCGCAACCTCCCCGCAATATTCGAACGGCGCGCCGCGGAAATGGAGGATGCCTTCACAGCTCACAAGAGCTTCTCGCAGGCGCAGCGTCAGCTCGTCGGCGCCTACTTTCTTCATGAGTACAGCTTCGAAGCAGCCGCGCTGTTCAATCCCAGCATCGTGCCGCACCCCGACCAGTCGGGAGTCGCCGCAGGATGCCGCCGCTTCATCCTTAGCCTGCGCGCGGTCGGCGAAGGCCACATCTCTTCCCTGACGTTCCGGTCGGGAATATTGGCCGCCGACGGAACCGTTACCATCGACCCGCCCGCGCGGCTCGCCGCGACGCCCGTCGTGACCGCCCGTGTCGGCGATCGTCTGGAACTCGGCTTCGATCCCGCCAGCGACATCGCGGAGCGGGTGATCTTCCCCGTCACCGAGAGGCAGGCGAACGGGATCGAGGATGCCCGCTTCGTCGCCTTCCACGACGAAGGCCAGACCATCTATTATGCGACCTTCACCGCCTACAGCGGAAGCGGCATAAGGTCGGAGCTGATCGAAACCCGGGACTTCGTGACATTCCATCTGGCACCGCTCAAGGGCGCTGCGGCGCACAACAAGGGGATGGCGCTTTTTCCGCGAAAGATCGGCGGGCGCTATGCGATGATCGCGCGCCACGACAATGAGAGCCTGCACCTCATCCTGTCGGACGACCTCCACGAATGGAGCCTCGGCGAGGTGATCGTGAAGCCCAAATATCCTTGGGAGTTCGTCCAAATCGGCAATTGCGGCTCGCCCATCGAACTCGACGAAGGCTGGCTGCTCTTCACCCATGGCGTCGGCCCCGTACGCCATTATTCGATCGGCGCGGTTCTGCTCGATAAGGACGATCCCTCGCGCGTGCTCGGGCGCTCGCGCGTACCGCTCGTCCAGCCCGCGACCGCGGAGCGCCATGGCTATGTCCCGAACGTCGTCTATTCGTGCGGCGCCATCAAGGTCGGAGAGCGCATCCTGCTTCCCTATGCCATATCGGACGCCTTTTCGACCGTCGCCACGATCAGGATCACGACACTTCTCGACCAGCTCAAGGATTGAAAGGCTTCGACATGGACAAGACCCCGTCCGGCAACGACCGGTCATGCAAATGCGGCGGTATCGACGCCGCCGAGCGTGAAACACTCGATCGATACGGCATTACCCGCGTGCCCGCCGCGACCTATCTCCTAGACGGCTATCGCTATGCCAGCCTTGCCGACGCGGTTGCACAGGCATGCCGTTCCCGCATGTGAAGGGAAATCGGATACTGTCGGCGAGCGGGAATGACTTGAAGCGCGGCAGGACACTTCCAAAACGAAACCGGGCCACGTATCGACACGCAGCCCGGCCTGGGGACGATCGGTTAGCTCGGACTAGCTGCTCTGCTTGCCCGGCTTTTCCGCTTCTCCACCCTGCTGAGGCCGCTTGTCGCGGTCCGGCTGGCCGGGCTGACGGCGGCCGCCGTCCTCCTGCTGGGGCTGGCGCTCGCCTTCCGACTTGCGGCCCGGCTGGCTGCCGGTCTGGTTCTGGTCGGGGTTGACCATGACCATTCTCCTCTCTTCAATTGCCCGGTAGTGGGCATGGAGAAGACGCGCGGGATAGGGCATTGTTCCTGTTTATCATGCCGGGTCGCTAATAGAGCGATTCCGTCCGGTCGAGCGGCAGAGCCGATCGTCTCAGCCCCGCCGTCCGCTCGCCTGCCATACCAAGCCGGGTAGTTTGACCATCTCGCAACCGCAAACGGTGCAATGGCTGACGAAGCGCCCCCGATCCCAGTGGCTCGCCTTGAAATCGACGAGGTGACGGCCGAAGAGATTGTGCAGTATCATGATCGCGTTCCTTTCGCTGGTTGTGCTCCGCCCTCATTGTCCCATTGCTCAAGGGCATGCTGGACAGAAGACGACGACACGACTTGAGGATGGGCTGTTTGCGGCACCCCCGAGCAGGCGTCGTTTTCGCGCTCCCAGCTTTCGATTGCGCGCTCGAGGTCGTGTCGCCGGCGCCGCGACTGGTGAAACGCGTTTCCCATCGTTTGCGGAACATGTTCCAGCCCGTGATGGAGAAGCCGGTTCCACAACCGAATGATCCGGCCGAAAGATCGCGAGGGTTCGTGGATGGAAATCATCGAATTGACTCCCGCTGGGCAAGCGGGAGCTCGAGGTCTCTCAGTCACGGGAAGCTTGCGATCGAAATCGGGTGATGACACATCCTATCACAGACGGACATGATGCGGGCATCAATTCGCCACGCAGAATGGGCCTGCGCACCGGATCAGCCTGCATCCTCGTCATCCCCCCGGCGCTGGCGCAGTTCTGGCGCTTCGCGAGGCGGTATGTCGGGCCGGCGCTCGAACGCGCCGCCTTCCCCGGATATGCGCTCCTTCTGAACGATGGCCGCTACGCGCTTCTTCGAAATGCCGAGGCTGCGCAGCGCATAGCCGGCGAGGCCGAACGACAGCTCGCGCGCGCCCATGATCGCGAGGCCGACGCCCTGACCTTCGAGATGGGCGACCTCGGCTTCGCTGTGGGTCCGGATCGCGGTGTCGATTTCGGGATTGAGCTCGCGCGCGATCTCGATGATGCGCCGTGTCTGAAAGCCATCCGGCGTCGCGATCACGAGCAGCCGCGCCTGGGCGATATCCGCCGCCTCGAGAATACCCGGGGTCGATGCTTCGCCATAGATGGCCGTAATGCCGCGCTCGCGCAGCGCCTCGACGCGGCGTCGATCCTTGTCGACGAGGATAACGGGAAGACCTTCGCTCTTGAGCATCCTACCGACCACGCGCCCGACCCGGCCGTAGCCGACAACGACCGCGTGATGGCGAAAGCTGCTGTGCTTCGCGTCGGGCAGACGGGAAAGGCTCTCATCGCTTCCCCGCTCCAGCAATGCCAACAGCCGCGGTCGTCGTCGCAGCCATCTCTCGAAGCCGTCGAAAGCGATGAAGACGAGCGGATTGAGCGTAATCGACAGCAGCGCGCCGGCGAGGACCAAGTCCCTCGCTTCCGCCTCGACCAGCCCCAAGGTGACGCCCAGGCCGATCAGGATGAACGAGAACTCGCCGATCTGCGCCAGGCTCGCCGAGACGGTCAGCGCCGTCCGCGCCGGATAGCCGAAGGCCAGCACGATCCCAAACGCCGCAACCGACTTGCCGGCCAGAATGATCGCCAGCACTGCCAGAACGGCGGACGGTTCACGGACCAGGATGCCCGGATCGAACAGCATCCCGACCGAGACGAAGAACAGGACGGCAAAAGCATCCTGCAACGGCAGCGAGTCCGCGGCCGCCCGATGACTGAAATCGCTTTCGCTGAGGATCACGCCAGCAAAGAAGGCGCCGAGTGCGAAGGACACGCCGAACAGGGCGGCCGAGCCGAAAGCGATACCGAGCGCGGTCGCGAGAACCGACAGAGTGAACAATTCGCGCGAGCCCGTTCGGGCGACACGTTCCAATATCCAGGGCGCGGCGCGCGTTCCGACGATCAGGACAAGCGCAAGGAACAGCGCAACCTTTCCGAGCGTGACAAGCAAGACGAGCGCGATATCGCCCGCGCCGCCCGAAGCTCCTTCCTCTCCCAGCGCGCGCCCTAACGCCGGCAGCAACACAAGGGCCAGCACCATGACGAGATCCTCGACGATCAGCCAACCCACGGCGATCCGGCCGTTGATCGAATCGAGCGTATTGCGCTGCTCGAGCGCGCGCAGCAGCACGACGGTCGACGCGACCGACAGGGCAAGACCGAAAACCAGGCCCGCCCCGGTGGTCCAGCCCCAGAGATGCGCCAGGCCCGCCCCGAGCAGGGCCGCAACCACGATCTGGACGAGCGCGCCGGGGATGGCGATCCTGCGGACAGCGACCAAATCCTTGATCGAGAAATGCAGCCCGACACCGAACATCAGCAGGATCACGCCGATCTCCGCGAGCTGGTTCGCCAGCGCAGCATCGCCGACGAAGCCGGGAGTGAAGGGGCCGACCGCCACGCCTGCGAGCAGATAGCCGACGAGCGGCGGCAGCTTCAGCCTGCTGGCAATGAATCCGCCGATGAAAGCGAGGACCAGTCCCATAACGAGCATGGCGAGAAGGCTGGTGTCATGGGGCAATAGCGATCCTTTCGGAAAGAGCCGCCATGCCGGCGGCACTCGGTATGATGGAGCGCCGATGGGTAAAGCGGCCGCGCTATCGGTGGCGGTGAAGGATCGACCCTACACCAGCGACGGCGCCAAGACCATGCTGCTCATCGGAAGCAGGAAAAGACACTGACAGGTGCGATGGCGCGACTGCGTTGCGCGGACCCGCCTAGAATTTTCGATGGAAGCTGACGAGGTCCGCGTCGGGATCGCCATAGCCGCAGATCAGCCCGCGCAGCATCTGCGCAGCCATCATCGAGAAGGTGATGCCATTCCCGCCATAACCCATGGCTGCATAGCAGTTGGGCATGCGCGGGATGCGGCCGATCGTCGGGGTGCCGACAGGGCTGTCGCCGAAGCTGCCGGCCCAGCCATGGACCGGAGTCGCGTCGATTCCCGGCAGCAGGGCAGCGAGCTTGCGCGACAGGGTTCTGATCTTGCCGGGAAGCTTCGCGTCGCGTTCGCCCGCGTCCGCGATTTCCTCATCCTCGCCGCCGCATATGACCTCGCCGCGCGGGGTGGTGCGGATGTAGAGATAGGGGTCGGCGGCTTCCCAGATCATCGCGGCCGTCGGCCAGATGGCGCGGGGCTGAGGGCGGGTCGCGATCGACCAGCTCGATATGATCCTGTTTCCCTTGCGCGGGATGCCCTTCATCATCTCGTAGCCCGTCGCCATGACCACATGGCGCGCACGGATCTCGGGACCGCGCGCGCTGTGAAGCGTCACGCCGTCTTCGCGCGCGTCGATGTCGCAGATATCGACCGGCGAATAGAGCCGGGCGCCGCGCGCGATGGCGGCGTTCAGATAGCCAAGGGTCATCCGGCGCGGGTCGGCGGAATAATTGCCGAAACCGATCAGCGCATGGCGTCCCTTGATCCCGTAGCGCTCCAACACCGCGGCGGGTTTGAGAAGCTCGACCTCGAAACCCGCGCGCCGGCGGGCGTCGGCTTCGCGCGCCAGGCCGTCGGCGTCGAGGACATTGCCGTCGAGATAGATGGAACCGCGCGTCGCGCCGACGACGGCGAGGCCCAGTCGCTCGGTTCGCTCGCGCAGCACATCGACCGCCTGGCGCGAGCGGCGCCAGATGCGCTCGGCCTTCTCGCGCCCGATCCGCTCCGCCATCAGCGAGAGCGGCGTGTCGAGTTCATATTGCAGCATCGCCGTCGATGCCGCAGTCGACCCTTCGGCGGGGCCGCGACGATCGACGATGACGGTCGTGAGCCCTGCTTCTGACAGCGCCTCCGCGATCAACGCGCCCGATACGCCGGCACCGACGACGATTGCATCGCACGCGATATCGCGCGTCAAAGGCCTTGACGAGATCGCCGGACGACGCCGCGCCGACCAGATCGACCGGCCGGTGCGGAGATCGCGGTGATGGGTCGCGGACGCGGCCGCCATCAACGTAGGCGATCAGGCAAGATCGCGCACCTTGGCTTCACGCGCCCAATGACGCCGCGTGCCGACATCGGCGAAGGCGTCGATCGCAACGACGCCGCCGTCCTTTTCGACGCCCGCCTTGTCGAGCAATATCTGGGTCGCGTCGTCATGCGCGATGGTCTTGCAATGGCCATAGGCGTCCATGAACCACTGCACCGCCGCACCCTGCACCGAAAGCGCCTTGGCCTGTTCTTCTGTCAGGATCGAGGCGACCGCGTCGAACAGCACCGAAGGCGATCCGGCGAGTTGGCCATCGGCCTTGAGCGTGCCGCCCTTGACCTTGATCCCGCCGACCTTGGGCGCGACCAAGAACGGGGTACCGCCGGTGCCTTCGATATCGGCTTTCAGCTTGTCAATCGCCATCTTGTCCGACCCTTCGGCAAAGAGGATCGCGACCTTGCGGCCCTCCATTGTGTCATCGGCATTCTTCTGAATCGACAGCGCATCGGAGGTTTTGAGATCGACCGGCGCTCGCGCAGCCCTTTCCTTGGGCGGCAGGTCGATCGCGAGGCCCGCGGCAACGCGCTTCGCCAGATCCTCGTCGATGTTGCGAAGCTGGCCGACGACACGCGCGCGGACGTGATCGAGCGTGACCTTTGACAGTTCGAAGACCAGCGCCGAGGCGATATGCGCCTGCTCATTCGCGGTCTGCGACAGGTAGAAGAGCCGCGCCTGGCTGAAATGATCCGCGAATAGCTCGGCACGGATACGGAGCTTTTGCGCGGGATCGTTGCGCTCGTCGTTGGCGCTGAAGGTCGTGAAGCCCGCCTCCGCACTCTCCCGCGGACCGCCATTCTCACCCGCTTCGGCGAGGCTGTTGGGTTCGTAATTGGCGCGCCCGGTCGGCACGAGCGTCTGCATCATCCCGTCGCGCTGGAAATTGTGGAAGGGGCATTTGGGCGCATTGATAGGAATCTGGTGGAAATTGGTCGTTCCTAGCCGCGACTTCTGCGTGTCGAGATAGGAGAAGAGCCGGCCCTGCAGCAGCGGGTCGTTGCTGAAATCGATGCCGGGGATGATGTTCGACGGCAGGAAGGCGGCTTGCTCGGTTTCGGCGAAGAAATTGTCGACGTTGCGGTTGAGCGTCATGCGGCCGACGATCTCGACGGGGATATCCTCCTCGGGGATCAGCTTGGTGGCGTCGAGCACGTCATAGGGCTGCTTTGCCGCGAACGCCTCGTCGAAGACCTGCACGCCGAGATTCCACGCCGGGAAGTCGCCGGCATCGATCGCCTCGAACAGGTCGCGGCGCAGGAAATCGGGATCGGCACCGGCGATCTTGACCGCCTCGTCCCATGTCGTCGACTGGATGCCGAGCACGGGCTTCCAGTGGAATTTGACGAATTTGCCCGCACCCTCATCGTTGACGAAGCGGAAGGTATGAACGCCGAAGCCTTCGATCATGCGGAAGCTGCGGGGGATCGCGCGGTCGGACATCGCCCACATGATCATATGCATCGATTCGGGTATCAGGCCGATGAAGTCCCAGAAGGTGTCGTGTGCGCTCGCCGCCTGCGGATAACCGCGGTCGGCCTCCATCTTCACGCTGTGGACGAGATCTGGGAACTTCATCGCGTCCTGGATGAAGAAGACCGGGATATTGTTGCCGACCAGATCCCAATTACCGGTTTCGGTGTAGAGCTTGACCGCAAAGCCGCGCACGTCACGCGGCGTGTCGACCGATCCGGCGCCGCCGGCGACGGTCGAGAAGCGAACGAAGACCGGACAACTCGCCCCTTCCTTCTGGAAGATCGACGCCTTGGTCAGTTCGGGAATCGCCCTGGTGCATTCGAACACGCCGTGCGCGCCCGACCCGCGCGCATGGACGATGCGTTCGGGAATGCGCTCATGGTCGAAATGGAAGATTTTCTCGCGGAGGGCGAAATCCTCGAGCAAGGTCGGCCCGCGTGCGCCGGCGCGAAGCGAATTCTGATTGTCGGAGATACGGTGACCGAAATTATCGGTGAGATAAGCCGCCGCATCGGCGACTCCATCTCCGACTTGCTGATGCAGTTCATCGCCATCGCCTCTGCTGTCAATCGGCGCCGGCTGGCCCTCTCCCGGTTGGTGGTCACGAAGTGCATGGTCTGCGGCGGGTGACGGCACGGGCTTCTTCGCCATGATCGGATCCTTCGGTCAGCGGGGATAAGGTCTCAACCCGCGGCTTCCCCCTAAGTTTCGTCGCGCCCGCTTTCTTCTGATCGAGCTAGGCCGCCTCCGGCGCCATTGCATGCCATCAACCGGTCGGGGATGGCCTATAGAAGCGGAATCGATCGACCGCGCCTTCGATCAGGTGGCCAGCGAGTCTGAGGCGGATTTCGTCGGCGCCGCTACTGGTCGTGCAGACCAAGCGCGTGCCGCCTGACGGCAACCGCTCGATCGCACTGATAGCCACTCCCGACGCACGGCAGATTTCCCTGACATCGGCCTCAGGCAACGCGAGGTTGATCGCGCGGCTCACGTCGATTCCGGCACGGAAGCACCAGAGCGGATGATCTCCGCGACCTGCACATAGCCCTCCGGGCTGGCGGTTGCGATGGCGAGCGGCCTTCCGCCAAGCACGACATTTTCTCCATTGAGAAAGGCGATGGCAGGGTCGCGTCCGCCCATCACCAGATAGGCAAGCTGGCTGATGTCACCCTGACGCCGGGCATGATCGAGGGAGAGCGGGCTTCGATATTTGTGGAAATGGCGCACGGGGCGAGACGATGCGACGGTTCTTTCGGCGGTGTCGGGGCGATTCATGGCGTGGCTCCTCTGCGTAAGCGGGAGCACAGGCTCTCAGCCGCGGCGGCTTACAAAAAGGAGGGCCGCGATAGATGCTATATGGGTTTGTACACACGGATTGTAAGGACGAAAATCCAAGGGCCGCGGTCCGCGACATTTCGCCCCTAGCCGTGCCTGTCCTTCGTCGAAGCAGGGAGCCGCATCACCTTCCTAAGATGATGTTTATAATGAATATTATTTCCAATCGGCCGAGACATACCCTCGCTGACACCCTCACGCGACTATAACGAAAAATGGGAATCGAATAGAGGGTCGAACTTCGCGAAAATGGGAATCGAAAAAGTTCGGTGGCGGGCCTGCCGGTCCATTACCCTGCATCTGACGAAAAACGGAGAATTGCAGGGTAAATTGCCTATAGACAGGCGCAAGGGATTTTGCCGGCCATCCCCTGCGGCTCGCTCGCGGCGCCCTAGATTTTCTCGAACAGGCGCTTGAGGCTGGCGTATCGAATGAAGGTCGATCGACCGACTTTTACAGTTTCTAGCTCTCCGGCCTTGATGAGTTCGTAGAGCGTCGACCGTCCAATGCCAGTGAGTTTAACCGCGGCGGATATGCGGACGCTGATCGGTTCGATATGGTGGCGGTCCTCGGACGCAACTTGCGGCCCTTGCCTGCTCTGCATCTTGCTCATGGCTTCCGCCTCCCTCGGTGAAAGCGGCGATCGGTTTCGATGAAAGCCGTAAGCATTGCAGGAATAAGGTCCGGCACGGATTCACGCCTGCCGTATGCCGCTTCGTAAGCGTCGGCATAAGCGTTCAATGCCTCGAACAAACCCGGCATGGCGTTGAACGTGATTCTCTTCGGCGTTCGCTCCGGCAGCTTCGGCAATTTCAGGTCAGCCATTTCCGCCTCCCCACGGCCGCCCGACGACAATATCCTTGTGGACGATGACACGCAGCGGCCAGCCGGGCCGGACGCGCATAGTCGGCTGGATATTGAGATTGCGGGTGACGAGCTGGTCGCCGGCTCGCGCGCCGCCCTGCTGCGCGGCTTCACGGATCGCTCGAACAAGGTCGCTCTCGCTGCTGCCAAAACTCAATTCCGAGCCGACACCAAGCAGCGTCGAGAGCGCGACGCCCTTCAATAGCTGCCATGTGTGCCGGTCGATCTTGTCGGCGAGGCCCGCATAGCCCTGCGTGTCGGTCGCGGGAACATTGTCGATGCGGATTGACGAACCATCGGGAAGGATGATGCGCTGCCAGACCACCAGCGCGCGGCTTTGGCCGAACGCGACGTGACCGGCCCCCACCGAGTGGTCCGCTGGGATTGTTAGTGCATTGACGCGTCCATCGCCAGTGTTGGCCGCAGGTGGAGCGAAGCGGAACCGGCGGGCGACACTGGCGATGGAACGGCCTCCGGCGCCGGTGGTCGATATCCCAGCGAGCTGTGCGGCCGGACGGTGTTGTAATGCCGCCGCCAAGCCTCGATCAGGATCCGGGCCTCCGCGAGCGAGTAGAAGATCTCGCCGTTGAGCAGCTCATCGCGCAGGGATCCGTTGAAGCTTTCACAATAGCCATTCTCCCATGGCGATCCGGGCGTGATATACAGCGTCTTCACGCCGATCTGGGCGAGCCATTGCTGCACCGCCGTCGCGATAAACTCCGGGCCGTTGTCCGACCGGATATGCGCCGGCGGCCCACGCGTGACGAACAGCTCGGCCAGTGCCGCGAGCACGTCGTCGCTCTTGAGCTTACGCGCCACCGGCAACGCCAGGCACTCCCGGCTCGCCTCGTCGATGATCGACAGGATCCGGTATTTGCGACCATCGTGCGTCCGGCCCTCGACGAAGTCGTAGGACCAGACATGGCCGGGATATTCTGGCCGCAGCCGGATGCACGATCCGTCGTTCAGCCACAGACGCCCGCGCTTCGGCTGCCTTTGTGGCACCTTCAGCCCTTCGCGGCGCCAGATACGCTCAACCCGCTTGCGGTTCACATGCCACCCCGCATCGCGTAGCAACGCCGTCACCCGGCGATAGCCATAACGACCATATTGCCGGGCCAGTGCGATGATATCCTCAGTGAGGGCCGCTTCGTCATCCGCCCCGCGTGGCGCCTTGCGCTGCGTCGATCGGTGCTGCCCGAGCACGCGGCACAGCCGCCGCTCGGACACCGGCATCATCATTCTGATGTGGTCGATACAGCGCCTGCGGCGTGCGGGGCTCAGAAGTTTCCCCGGGCAGCCTCCTGCAGGATCAGCTTGTCCAGCGTCAGGTCCGAGATCGCACGACGAAGCCGCGCATTCTCCTTCTCCAGATCCTTCATCCGACGCGCCTGATCGGTCTTCAGGCCGCCATATTCCTTGCGCCACCGATAATAGGTCTGCTCGCTGATCGCGATCCGACGACACGCCTCGGCGGTCGTAGCGCCCTGCGCAAGCACAACCTCCGCCTCACGTAGCTTGCCGATAATCTCTTCCGGGCGATGCTTCTTGCTCGGCATTCTATATCTCCTTCGTCGTCCAAAATATCATCAATTTTGGACCACTCAGAAGGGGGCAGATCACGCATCAACAGGGACGGTTATAGCAGAAAAGTGGGAGAAATCAGCCGTTTTTTGGACGTTGCCGGACGTTCTCGGAAGGGGGTCTGGAGCGGGTAGCGGGAATCGAACCCGCCTAGCTAGCTTGGAAGGCTAGAGCATTACCACTATGCTATACCCGCGTGTCCAAGGCTGGCGCGATTGCCATTTTGGCTGCCTGTCGTCAAGCGCTACGCCACACCGTCCGTCGCCGGGCCTTCAGTTGCGCGGTCCATCGCTTCGCGGTGTGCCTCGGGCGGGTCGCACGGGGCAGGGGGCTCGCCTTCGGCCAAGGTAAAGCGCGACCCCTGTTCGAGCGTGCGGTGGACGGGGCAGCGCTCCGCGATTTCCATCATTCGGGTGCGTTGATCGGCGTCGAGCGCGCCTTCGATCGCGATCCGGCAGTTGAAGAGATCAGGACGTGCTTCGCCCGGCTGCCTTTCGTGGCCGACCGCGGTGCGGATCCGCGTCACCGGCCAGCCCTTGCCGTCGGCATAGAGGCGCAGCGTCATCGTCGTGCAGGCGGCGAGCGCGGCGGAGAGCAGATCGAACGGGCTCGGCCCTGACCCCAGCCCGCCGACGCCGACCGGCTCGTCGGCGAGGAAAACGTGATCGCCGGCGCTGATCACGACCTGGAATTTTCCCTCGCGCGTCTCCTCGGCTTCGGCGTCGACCTGCGCTGCGGGCGGATCGGCCGGCGGTGTGAGATAGGGCGCGGTCCACGCCGCGATCATGAAGGCGACGCGCTCTGCGTCCTGCGGCCGGCTGAGCAGATGGTCGGCGTCGTCGAGCGAGACGAAGCTCTTGGGATGGCGCGCGGCGACATAGATTTTGGTCGCATTCTCGATCCCGACGGTGTCGTCGCGCGGTGCATGCATCACGAGGAACGGGCGGCGCAATGCTGCGATGCGCGCACCCTGATCCTGCGCCCGCAGATCGTCGATGAGCCCGCGTCCGACGCGAAAGCGCCGCCCGGCGAGCAGCACGTCGGCGGCGCCCTGCGCGTCGATCGCGGCGAGCGCGGCGGGATCGAACTGGTGGAGCGTATGTGCGACGTCGAAGGGCGCGTTGATCGTCGCGACGGCGCGGATCGCGGGAAGGTTGACCGCTGCCGCGATCGCCGCCGCGCCGCCCAGGCTGTGTCCGATCAGCAGCGACGGCGGCTTGCCCTCGGCCACCAGCGCCTTCGCCGCGGCCTGAAGGTCGCGCACGTCCCACGAAAAGCGGCTGTCGGCGAAATCGCCCTCGCTGTCGCCGAGCCCCGCGAAGTCGAAGCGGAGGACGCCGATCCCTTGCCGCGCAAGCAGCCTCGCGATGCGCGTCGCGGCACGATTGTCCTTTCCGCAGGTGAAGCAATGCGCGAAGATTGCCCAGCCGCGCACGCGCCCGCCGGGCATTTCCAGCCGCCCCGAAAGCTGCTTTCCGGTCGATCCCGAAAAGCGAAACGGGCGCGTGACCATGGCGTTTTCTCCCAATCGGGCGCCGACTCCGGCGCTGCCATGCGATGGTCAGGCCTGATACGTCGATTGTCCAACAGGAACTTTCGGCCGCGGTCACCGTTTAACCAGCGCACTCGATAGATAGAAAACAAGGCGCGACAGCGGGTCGTCCTCCCAAACGGCATATGCCGGTTCGGGATGCTGCCCCGTGCGTCCGCCGGACAAGGAGAATTCGGATGTTCAAATGGGCTCTGATCTTTGCCGTGATCGCGTTGCTTGCGGCGGTGCTCGGTTTTGGCGGCATCGCGGGGGCCGCGGCCGGTATCGCGAAAATCCTGTTCTTCGTCGGCCTGGCGCTGGTCGTCCTGTTCCTCGTTCTCGGCGCGGCGGCGGCGAAGAAGATCACCTGAGCCGCCGGGCGTCCTTCCCGGCCCTATTTTCACCGCGCGGGGAACCATCGGGCAGGGCAGGCGTTTCATTGATCTACTTGATCGAAAGAATGAGTAGGATTTGGCTCGCATCTTCGGATGGAGCCTAGGGAAGCCCCGCCGCAGAGATGCGACGGGGCTTACTCGTTTCCGGCGGTTGTCCGCTTGCGGCTCCATGAACGGCGCGACGATTTTGCGACAATTTGCGACAATTTTTCGTCCATCCGGCAAGGGCGTGGGACAAACCGCGCCTAGAACCGTCTCATCGGGACGCATCGCCGTCCCCTCTGATGAGGAGTTCGTTACGTGAAGAAGAAGCTCAGTTTCCTGACCCTGGGCGCGGCGCTGATCGCCGTTCCCGTGCTCGCGGCGCCGGGCGGCGCCAAGGGCGATGCCAACGCCACGCTGACCCGCGCCGAGGCGCAGGCGCATGCCGCCGAGCGGTTCGCGAAGATGGATGCCAACAAGGACGGCAAGCTCGACGCGAGCGACCGCGCCGCGCGCCGCGCCGCGATGCAGACCAAGATGTTCGAGCGGCTCGACGCGAACAAGGACGGCAGCATCAGCAAGGCCGAGTGGGACCAGCACAGCGCCGATCGCGCCGCCAAGCGCGGCGAGAAGCGCGCCGAGGCCGGTGCGACCGAAGGCAAGCGCGGCATGCGCGGCCATCACGGGATGCGCGGCGGACGCCATGGCATGCGTGGCGGCATGATGATGGGCAAGGCCGATACGAACGGCGACAAGGCGATCAGCCAAGCCGAGTTCGAGACCGCTGCGCTCGCCCGCTTCGATGCGGCCGACGCGAACAAGGATGGTCAGGTGACCGCCGAGGAACGCGCCGCGCAGCGTGAGGCATGGAAAGCGAAGGCGGCCGAGTGGCGCGCCAAGCGCGCCTCCGCCCCGGCCGCTCCCGCCAGCGAATAAGCCATTTGGCAGGGGCGGCGGCAGGACAGCCATCCCCCTCCCGGCATTGCCTTTGCGTGCCGTCCCTGCCAGCTATCGCCCACCGGCCTCCCGCGGGCCGGTGGGCGAACTATATTTGATGGACGACGCATGACCGATATGCCGCGCATCCTGTTGATCGACGACGAACCCTCGATCCGCGAACCCCTGTCCGAATATCTGGAGGCGCAGGGTTTTGCCGTGTCCGACGCGGCGAGCGCCGCCGAGGCGCGGTCGGTGTTGCGTGCGCAGAGCGTCGATCTGGTGGTCAGCGACATCATGATGCCGGGCGAGGACGGGCTGTCGCTCACCCGCCACCTGCGCGAGACGAGCAGCATCCCCGTCATCCTGCTCACCGCGCGCGCCGAGGACACCGAACGCATCATCGGGCTGGAGATCGGCGCCGACGATTATGTCGTCAAACCCTTCAACCCGCGCGAACTGGTCGCGCGAATCCGCACCGTGCTGCGCCGGACGCAGGCGAACGGCCGCGCGCTCGACCCCGGCGGGACGAGCTATGCCTTCGGCCCCTGGGTGCTGCGCGAGGTCGAGCGCGTGCTCGTCGACGAGGCGGGTGCGGAGGTCGCGCTGTCGTCGGGCGAATATCATCTGCTCCATGCGCTCGTCCGCCATCCGCGCCAGGTGATGAGCCGCGACCGGCTGCTCGACCTCGTGCGCGGGCGCGAGGCTGACATCTTCGACCGTGCGATCGACAATCTGGTCAGCCGCCTGCGCAAGAAGATCGAGGTCGATCCCGCGCACCCGCAACTCGTCAAGACCGTGTGGGGCGGGGGCTATACGCTCGCCTGCGAGGTCCGGCGGATGGGCCCGGCGGCGTGACCCTGCGCCTGTGGCCCCGCAGCCTTGTCGGCCAGCTTGTCTTCGCGGTCGCGGTGATGCTGTTCATCGCGCAGGCGGTCAATTTCGTGCTGCTGTCGCGTGGGCAGCGGCAGCAGAGCTTCGCGCACGGCGGCGGCATGGCGGTGGCGCGGATCATCGATGCGATCGAGCGCGACCGGCGCGGTGACACGCGGCGTCCTCAGGACACACGCGCCCAGGATTCGCGTGAGGCGCGCGAGCGCAACCAGCGGCTCGTCATCTCGGACCTGCCGCCCCCCGTGCCGCCGGGCGCGGCGCATCTCCCCGACCTCGCCGCCTATGTCGCGGGTCTGCTCGACGAGGCGGAAATCCCCGCTCAGGAGGTCGATGCCTGGGTGCTCCCGCAGCGCCAACGCACGGCGCGCGCCGACATGCCGCGGCCGGTCTTCGTCAGCGCTAAAGTCGGCGACCGCTATTTCGCCGTGCGCACGCGTATCGGCCCAGGCAGCAACCGGATTCAGGGCTTTCTGATCTGGCAGACGCTGTCGCTCTATCTATTATTGCTGATTCCGATCATGGTCATCGCCTGGCGTGCCGCAGCGCCGCTGCGCGGGCTGACCCGCGCAGCGCGGACCAATCCGGCGCTGCGCGACGCGATCCCGCTGGCCGAGAAGGGGCCATCGGACGTTCGCGACCTGATCGCCGCCTTCAACGGCTATCGCGCGCGGATCGCGACGATGCTGTCGGACAAGGACCGGATGCTCGGCGCGGTCGGGCACGACCTGCGCACCCCGCTCGCCAGCCTGCGCGTGCGCGTCGAGCAGGTCGAGGATGCGACATTGCGCGACAAGATGATCGCTTCGATCGAGGAAATGACCGCGATGCTCGCCGACATTTTGGCGCTCGCCCGCTCAGGCGCGGGGACCGAAGCGCAGGAGCGCATCGACCTCGGCGCGCTGGTCGACGAGATGGCGGGCGATTATCACGAACAGGGCAAGGATGTGAGCCTGGGCGACGTCGCTCCGGCGATGGTGCGGGCGCGCCCGATGCTGCTCCGTCGTGCGCTGCGCAACCTGATCGACAATGCGCTGGCCTATGGTATCCGCGCCCGGCTGTCGGTGGCGGTTGACGGCGGGATGGCGCGGATCGTCGTGTCCGACGATGGGCCCGGCCTGACCCCCGAACAGATCGCTACGCTGATCGAACCCTTCGCGCGCGGCGAGCAGTCGCGCAACCGCGCGACCGGCGGCGCGGGACTGGGCCTGTCGATCGCGCGCGACATTGCCGAGGGGGAGGGCAGTTCGCTGACCCTCGCGGCGCGGGCGGAAGGCGGACTCGACGCGATCATCGAACTGCCGGTCCAAGCGTAAGGCGGCGTTGGGTTGAGAGCTGCCCCTTCCTAACTTTCGTCATTCCCGCTTTCCCGGAGACACCAGTATTATAATTCGCTGGAAGTGGCTATTTGAACGTTGGGGCGATTTGCCCGAGTCTACCGGAGGCGAGCGGCTCCGCTTTGGCGCACGCCTCGGCAAGTATTGCCTACAGGCTAAGAAGAAGGCCGATTGATCGGTGGTAGAATGCGCCCAAAGCGCTCCGTGAGGTTGTCCGCTATCACCCTGTTGGACCAATCTGCTTGCTTGATGCTGCGCCGGCCTCAATTTCGCGATTCCACTGTTTCATGAATCGGTTACGGGTCAGCTTGTCCTGCGCGATGAGCAGTTCAGGACCTACGCGTATTGCTCGCATCGGTGCCGTGGTGCCGCGCAGTTCCATCGGCCGCTCCACGTCGCTGCGCACCGAGGGCATCGCATGGCGGGTAAGCAGCACCTGGCCCTTGGCGGACAACAGAAAGTCCAGAAACAACCGCGCGGCGTTGGGATGGCCGGACGTGGTCGGGATCATGGCGATCCGCGACATGACCAGCGTGTAGTCGGCGGGGAACACGACCCCCAGCTCGGGATTGCGAGCCGCCTCGTCCAAGGCATAGGATCCGAGGACATTATAGCCGATCACCGACCGTCCGCTCGAAACATCCTTGATCACCTCTTCGCTAGTCGAAAAAAAACGGGCCCGGTTGGCGCCAAGGCCATGAGCCATCTGCCAGACGTGACCGCTGGTGGCATTGTCCTGCGACAGACAGAGATAGCCGACCGACGATGAAGCGGGATCATAGGTCGCGATACGTCCCTGCAATTCCGTGTCGCGCTGTTCGAGCAACCGGACGAAGTCCATATGGTTGCGCGGGACACGCTCGGGCGACAGCAGCGCCTTGTTGTAGACCATGACAACCGGTTCGGCGGTAACGCCCCAGGCTTGATTCTTCCAGTTCGCCCAATCGGGCAGATTTCCCTTTTCGGGCGAGTCATAGGACTGGGCATAGCCGTCGTTCACGAGCTTGATCTGCATGTCCATCGACGACGAAAGGAGGAGGTCGGGATTTCCGCGCCCGGCCTTTTCTTCGTCCAGAAACCGGTCGCGGACATCGCGGGCGGACAGATCGTGATAGTCGGTCGTTATCCCGGGATAGGCGCGTTCGAATGCAGACAGGAGATCGCGCATGACCTTCCGGTCGGTCGTCGACCAGATGACAAGCCGGCCTTCCTTCGTGCCGTCCTCGACAAGGTTCGCGTAAGAAACGTCGTAGCCCGCGGGAACCCGCGCGGCATAGTCGGTGTCCGGGGAACAGCCACCCGAAAGCCCAAAAATTCCGACCCAGAGCCCGAGGCAACGGACGATGCCGCGTGATTTCATCGGGGCTTTCCCCTTCGCACGTCACTCTCCCTTTAAATCTCCTGTGGACCAATATGCCGAGTTTCGCCAGATTGAAGCGATGGCGAGGATATTGCTTGTCGAAGATGATCCGCCCCTCGCGCGCGGTGTTTCCGCACTGCTGAGGAGCGCGGGGCATTCGGTCGATGTTGCCGAGGACGGCGAAACCGCGATGATGGTCGTCCGCGAGGAACCCTATGCGCTGGTGGTGCTCGACATCGGACTGCCGGACATTTCCGGCCTCGACGTCCTGAATGCGATCCGGCGCGGCGAATCCAAGGTTCCCGTACTGGTCCTGACCGCGCGCGATGCGATCGAGGACCGCATCGCGGGGCTGGACCATGGCGCCGACGATTATTTGCTGAAGCCCTTCGATGCGGGCGAACTCGAGGCTCGCGTTCGCGCGCTGCTGCGCCGCGCGGCGGGCGAGGCGTCGCCGCTGACGACGATCGGCCGGCTGACCATCGATCCTGCTCGTCGTATCGCGGCGGTCGACGGACGGACGCTCGATTTGCGGCGCCGCGAATGGGCCGTCCTCGAACGCCTCTCGGCGCAGACGGGCAAGGTCGTGCCAAAGGAAAGGTTGAGCGCGGAGGTGTTCGGTTACGATGAACCCGTGTCACCGAACGCGATCGAGGTTTATGTCGCGCGCCTTCGCCGCAAGCTCGAGCCCGATGGTCCTGCAATCCGGACAATCCGTGGCCTCGGCTATGTGATCGAACCGCGTTGAAGTCAGCCCGGCCGCGGGAAGGGTCGTTGACGGGCCGGATGCTCGGATGGCTGGTCCTGCCGGTTGCGATGCTGGCGCTGGTCCTCGGGGTCGCCGGTTCTTTTGCGATTACCCGCACGGTCGGCGCCGTTAACGACCGGATATTGAGCGCGGCATCACGCGGCATAGCCGACTCGCTGGGCAGCGACGATGGCGAAATCACCCTCGATCTTTCACCTGCCGTATTCGGAATGCTGGAGAATAACGCGCGCGACAATGTCTATTACAGCGTCCGGCGGGGGCGCGAAATCCTGACCGGCTATACGGACCTGCCCCAGATCCGGATCGACCCGGCGCGGCAGGAGGAGTTTACTTTCGCCGAAAGTCGATACCTGGGACATGAAGTCCGTATCGTGGCGGTTACCCGGATCGTGCCGCAGGTCAGCGAGCCGATCGTCGTTCAGGTCGCCGAAACGCTCGATGCGCGCAAGCGTATGGCGCGTGGACTGCTGGTCGGGCTCGCGGTGCTGGAGCTCGCGCTCATTGCTACCGCAGCCATGCTGATGCCGATCGCCGTGCGTCGCGGCCTTGCTCCGCTGAAGCGTTTGCAGGCCGAAATGGATCGACGCGGTGCGGAGGACCTGACCCCGCTTTCGGCTGCCGGCGTTCCGGGCGAACTCGGCGATCTGGTCAGTGCATTCAACACCATGCTCGCCCGGCTCGACAGCGGATTTGCGGGCATTCGCCGGTTTACCGCCGATGCATCGCACCAGATGCGTACACCGCTGTCGGTCCTGCGCACCCATGTCGCGGTCCTCAAGCGGGCGAAGCCGGGAAGCGCCGAAGCGAAAGGGTCGATCGAAGATATCGACGATGCAGGAGCCCGGCTCAGCCATTTGCTGAACCAGCTGCTGTCACTGGCGCGCGTTGATAGCGGACATCCCGAACGGGTGATCCTTGAGCCGGCCGATCTTCGCCGGTTAGCGGCCGATGTCGTGAGCGGGCAGGAGGCCGTCGCGAGCGCAAGGCAGATTCGACTGCATCTCGGCGCGCCGCAGCGCGCGGTCGAGGTCCGGACCAACACGGCGCTGGCGACGGAAATGCTCGTCAACATCGTCGACAATGCCATTCGCTATAACCGGCCGGGCGGGCAGGTCAGCGTGATTGTCGATGAGCGACCCGCCGCGATCCGGGTTGAGGACGACGGGCCCGGCATTCCGCCCGAAGATCGCGAAAAGGTCTTTGAACGCTTCATTCGGCTGAACCCGCACGCCGGGAACGATGGCAGCGGATTGGGATTGTCGATCGCCCACTCGATCGCCGAGACTCTCGGCCTTGACCTCGGGCTCGACGGCGGTCCGGGTGATCGCGGTTTGCGGCTTACGATTATTTTCCCGCCAGACGCTGACAGCTTGGTGAAAGGTCCCTGAGCTAGTTGGTGTGCAAGGTTCCGGAACAGGAACAGCAATGAGGGAGGATTTGTGGCTATCCATCAAGGCGCGGACATGCCGGCATCTTTGCCGGCCCGCCGAAGCGCGGGGGGCCTTGTCCGGCCTCCGGCTGCGGCACCACTCGGCTGATCAGGACCATGTTGTCTCTCTACGCCTTCGCGATGGTCAGCGTCTTCATGACGCTGATCATGACCAAGCGTCTTTCCGCCATTGTCGCGCTGATTGTCGTGCCGGTTTCTTTCGCGCTGGTCGGATTTCTGTTGTTCGGGGCCTATCAGACCGACCTCGGCACGATGATGATGAACGGCGTGAAGCAACTCGCCCCGACCGGTGTCATGCTGGTCTTTGCGATCCTTTATTTCGGGCTGATGATCGATGTCGGCGTCTTCGACCCGTTAATCCGTGCGATCGTCCGCATCGTACACGGCGACCCCGTCCGCATCATGATCGGTTCCGCGCTGCTTGCGCTGGGCAAGGCGCCGCCGAGGTCGGCGACACGCAGGGCACCATCGGCTTTGGCGGCGGCCAGTCCTACAGCGACCTGCGCGGGCTCGGCCCGAACCGCTCGCTCGTTTTGCTCGATGGTCGCCGGCTCATGCCGTCGAGCCCCGATGGCGCCATCGATCTCAACACCATTCCATCGTCGCTGATCGGGTCGGTCGAGGTGATCACCGGCGGCGCGTCGGCGACCTATGGATCGGATGCGGTCGCCGGGGTTACCAATTTCAAGCTGCGCACAAATCTGGACGGCCTCGAACTGTCCGCGAAAAAGGGGATTATTGTCAGCGCATTTCGCGCGATCCTCTGACCGGGCAGATTGCGTTGGGCCAGCAGGGGCTCTTCAACTTCGCCACCTACACGGTCGCAGGCATCGATACCCAGTTCACTTGGGGTTTCGGGCTCGAAGCGCTCGGGATGTCGCCGTCGGCGGGCGCGCTCGAATTCAGCACGACCGCATCCTACCTGCGCCAGTACAAGGTGGCGGGCCTTCTGGGATCACCCACGCTCAACTATGCCGGAAGCGCCGGGTTCGGCGGTGTCGGCGGCGGGATTTCGCATCCCGAGTGGAAGATCAACACCCGCATCACCTATTCAAACGATGATTTCAGCCTGTCACTTCTGTGGCGGCATATCTCGGCGATGGTCCATTCGGACGTAGTTGCCAATCCGGCCTCGGCGACCCCCGGGGTTCCGGCTTACAATTATCTCGATCTCAACGCGGACTTCGATATCGACAAGCGCTTCTCCTTCGGATTGGGTGTGACGAATCTGACCGACAAGGCGCCGCCGTTCATCAGCGCTTCGCCGCTGACGACCGATGCTGCGACTTACGACGTGATCGGGCGCTCCTTCTACGCATCGATCAAGGCGAAATTCTAGCTATGGGGCCGATCATGATGTCGGCGCTCTCGCAGACCTGTTCATCCTGACTCGAGCTGGCTTCGCCGAAGCCAGCTCTTTTTTGGGGTGCTTCCGGCCGGATAGCGGACGCGTATAGGGCTACTTGGCCCTAAATGGTGACACGCCTCGAAGAGGAGACCCGGATCAGCAAGGGCGGGACCCTGGCGGCACAGCTATCGCGGCTCGACCTGGTGGTGCTCGATGAGCTTGGATATCTGCCCTTTGCGCGCTCGGGAGGACAGTTGCTGTTCCACCTCATCAGCAAGCTTTATGAGCGTACCAGCGTCATCATCACTACGAACCTCGCCTTCGGCGAATGGCCTACCGTGTTCGGCCACCCCAAAATGACCACGGCCCTGCTCGACCGCGTCACCCACCATTGCGATATCGTCGAGACCGGCAACGACAGCTGGCGCTTCAAAAACCGCAAATTGCCGCCCGGTTCGGCCGCTTTAAAATCTATCTTGCGCTGCGCGCGTCTCCGGTCGGGCTACGCCCGCCCTCCGCCGCACGCAGCGCTAGGCTCACCTCAACAAACCAACATCATATCCGAAAAGGGGCTCCCTCTTCGACGCCGATCGGGGGTCCCGTTTGAACGCCGTTTGACACACTTGGGTTTTCCGTAGGGGTCACCAGTCAAGCGGTTTATCGCGTTGATTTTACGTGAAAACTTCAAAATTGCCCAAACCTGACACCACAGGCGTTCCCACATTTCCCGTGGGCCGAAATGATATGATTCGGAACGCAACGGGACGGAAACAGCGCTGCTTCAAATCTTATTTTAGGCCACTGGCCGTTCGGATAGCGAATGATGCTCAACTATTTGGCTCACGTCTCACCGGAAATGGTAAAATCTGGACTGTCGAATTATCGCCAATCGCAGACCAAGGCAGCCAAATTGCCGAATTTAGCTAAGCGACTTTTGCAACGCCGGGCGGGCGAATAATCTGTCAACATACTCAAGCGTTTTGGGATGCGCATCGGTGAGCAGTTGAAGCCACTTCGCGGACCCCAGTGTAAAGCCCATCATGATGTCAGCAGCCGAAAAATCGTTTCCGGTAATATATGGCTGGGTAGCGAGGGCTGCTTCAATCTTGTTAAACACCGTGTTTGCGCTGTCACGCACCGCGCTGATGATTTCCTGATGTCGATCCGCATCATCCCGGTAGACTGTCAACCAAACGGTCGTATTGATGGCATTGGCGGCTGTGCCTTCTGCAAAATGCAGCCAGTAGAGATAGGCGGCACGATCCTTTGATCCGATAGGCGGCTCGAGCTGCCCATTTCCATACCGCTCCAAGAGATATTGGACGATCGCCCCCGACTCTGAAAGAGCGACATCGCCGTCTTCAATGTATGGGTATTGGCCTGACGGGGTATTCTGGGCGAATCCCCTGCTACCGTCTCGATTATACTCTGAACGTAATAACTCGTATTCGAGCCCCAACTCTTCCAAGAACCATCTGATTCTGACGGAGCGAGTAAGGGGAGCAAAGTGCAGTTTTAGCATCCACCGATGCTGTCACGAACAGCAGCTTTTGCGCAACGAGATTTTGTTGTCGGAAAGCCGTTATCGGTCGTTTGCTGACAGCAGGCTTCGTCGGGCTGCCCCGCGCGATATGCTCAAAGTTGCCGGTTCCTCACTCTAATCGTGCACCGCACCGGCTGCCTGACCTTGGTGGCCCGCTGCAAGCAAGCGTCGATCACCTCGCGGTTGTCACGGCGCATGTCGGCGGCCTCGGCGATGGCCTGCCACGCCGCCGGACTATCAGCGTGCATGATCCGAGTCCCCGCTTCCCATAGGGTCGGCTCACGAACGGTGCGCGCGGCGATGCGTTCCGGCAGGTGCCAGCTTGTCGGAAGGGTGCGCGCGACAAATCCGGGAAGCACCGACCACAGGAGGCACCCGGCGAGCAAGCCGCCGCCGACATACCACCAACGAAGTCTTTTTTGCTCGTAGATGGAGTTGGCCGTGCCGATGATCGCCCGCAGATCGCGGATTGCCTCGCCACGCTCCCGCTTCGCAGCCACAATCAAGACCTCGTCGTCGCGTCGCGCTCGTGCCGCCGCCGCCGTCATCCGCGCCTCGAAGTCTTCCGGAGTCATCTGCATGGCGGGCTGGCGCTCGATGGAGACAAGCCGGTTCCTTGCGGCACAGCTCGGCGATGCTGTCTTCGCCGCGCAGCCCCTCCAGCACGATCCTGATTTTGTCCTCTGCAGAGAAGTGCCGGCGCGTCGCACGCCGTATGTCCTTCACCACCCGCTCAGCTGGGGCCTTCGGCGCCGATTTTTTCAAGGAGGATTTGGGCTTCATCTTCGTTCCTTCGTCACTACGACGAAGCCCAAATCCTCCTTAAATCACAACCTCAAATATGCGCCATTGGTGCTGACGGCGGACAGACGAGTATCACTACTTCAGCAGAAACGAGTCCATGACGCTGCAGGGAATTTTCCGCAGTCGTGCCGGGCAATCGGGGAAATGGCCGCTCCTGATGGCCTACGATCTAAAGCAAAGTACATCGGACGCTTCGCTCGGGGGAGGCGTTGAGCGTTCGCGAGAATGACGAAGATAAGAGATGCTGCGCGCGACTTTCAGTCTCTCGTCATCCCGGACTTGATCCGGGATCCATTCTCTCGGCGCCGGATGAATGGATCCCGGATCAAGTCCGGGATGACGATGCAAGATGGGCCGGCTTCCGGTCGTTATCAGGCGTAGATCGCGATTCCCTGGCTGCCGCTCAGCACCGGCTCGCCGGCACGGTTCCAGATCATCATGTCCTGCACCGAAAAGCCGCCGCGGGCATAAGCGGTCTTCGCCGACAGCAGCCACCAGCCGTCGTCGGTCGCGGGCGTGCCGTTCAGCATGTTGACCGTCCAGTTCATCGAACTGATCGGGCCGAATTCGCTGAACAGCGCCATCGCCGCGGGCGGCAGCGCGTCGCCGAGGGCGAGCAGCGCGACCGCCGGGTGGCACGCGGGCTGTTCGGTGAAGCGCACCCAGGTCAGATATTCGCCGCTCTCCTGCTTCCAGCCGAAGCGCGGGCCGGTGGTCGGCCGCATGTCGAAATGCCTGGCGAAGGCCGGGCGCACCTTGTGCTCGGGCACGGGTTGCAGGCTCTCCGGGGCGGGCGCGTTGGGCATGGTCAGACGGTTGTGGTCGAGATGGCTCGCGCGGTCGCCCGAAAAGGCAAAGACCGCGGCGGTGCCGAATCCTTGCTCGCTCGACACGCCGGCGTCGACGAACAGGCTCGATTTCGACTGGCGCAGCACGCGCGTCTCGACCCTGCAATCACCGCCGACCGGGCCGACGAAACTGATCTGGGCATAGCGCAGCGGGGTTTCGGTCGGATGCAGCAGCATCGTTCCGGCGAGCGCGACCGCCGAACTGATCCCGCCATAGGCGGTGCGGCCCTGCATCCAGCCTTCGCCGATATGCGCGGTCGCGGCATCGCCGTCGACGCGCAAGGTGGAGAGCAGCGCATCGAGTGCGCTGGGAGAGGTCGTCATCGCTTTCCTATTCTTCGATCTGGAAGGTCAGCCCCGCATTCGCGGTCAGCCGGTCGATCAGCGCCTGCCCGAGCAGCGCGCCGGGTGTCCAGACGCCGCCGTCACCCTTGTTTTCGAGAAGCGCCATGCCGGTCTCCGCGAGCATCTTCGACGTCGAGCCATAGCCCGGGTCGCGGTCGCCCTGAACGCTGGCGCGGATCGTCGTGCCGTCCGGATATTCGCCGACGAACAGGATGTCGTAGAAGCCGTTCTCGCGCTCTTCCTTGCTCGGCCCCTCGCCGGGTTGCAGCTTGGCGTCGCCGAAGGGGTTCGCCTTCGCCATCGCTTCGGCCATCGCCTTGCCTGCGTCGCCGATCGTCGTCATCACCATCTCATCATAGACGAGATCCGCGCCCCACCGATGTCCGAGTAGATAATTGGTGCGGTGGATATTCTTGGTGTTGATCGGCGCCATCACGAAGGGCGCGGTCCAGGTGCCGGTCGCGCCGTCATATTCGGGGATCAGACCCGTCGGCTGCGACGGCCCCTCGAAGCCCGGCGTCAGCGCGAAGCTCGATTTGAGCAGCAGCGCAAGCGACGGCTTCTTCGCCACCGCTTTCAGCGTTTCGGTCAGGCTGGCGATCGTGCCGCCCGAGGCGCCGCCGGCCATCTTGCGGACGCGGCCCTTGACGCGCGGCGCGGGCTTGCCATGGCGCTTCACCGCCTCGGCCTGCAGGAACAGCACGCCGAGATCGAACGGGATCGAATCGAAGCCGCAGGAAAAGGTGATCCGCGCGCCCGAGGCCTTCGCCGCGTCCTGATGCGCGTCGATCATCTCGCGCATCCAGCCGGGCTCGCCGCAGAGGTCGGCATAGGCGGTGCCGGCCCGGACGCAGGCGGCGACGAGCGCGTCGCCGTAAAGCTGATACGGGCCAACGGTGGTGAGCACGACCTTCGTGCGGGCGGCCATCGCGTCGAGGCTCGCGGGATCGCTCGCGTCGGCGACGATCAGCGGGGTTTCTTCGTCGGCGCCGATCAGGTCGCGCACCTCGGCGAGCTTGGCGAGGCTGCGCCCCGCCATCGCCCATTTTGGGGCGTCCTTGCGGCTCTTGTAGTGGTGCGCGAGATATTCGGCGACGAGGCGGCCGGTAAAGCCCGTCGCGCCATAGACGATGATGTCGAGATCGCGGGATGCCATGGAAAACCCTCCCTTTACGTAAACGTTAAGTGAAGGCTAGCGCAGGCGGGCTGCGATGCCAAGCGCGAAGCGTCAGAAGCGCCACCAGGGGCGCTTGACGACGACCGGCGCGCCCGCGGCTTCGGCCTGACCTTCGGCGCGCGCGGCGCGGAGTTCGGCATTGTGTGCCTCGATCTCGTCGCGGCGCCTGCGGCGGAGCGCGTCATAGCTCCAACGCGTGTGCCCATAGCCGAAGAGGCAGAGCAGACCACCCGCGATCGCCAGATTCTTCATCGCGGCCATCGCCTGCATGGGATCGGTGAAGTCGCGGTGGAAGAAGAGGATCGTCAGCAGCACGAAGCCCGCGAGCAGCAGCGAGAAAGCCCGCGCATAGATGCCGAGCGCGATGCAGACGCCCGCGACCAGCTCGAATAATCCGGTAGGAACGGCCAGCCAGCCGGGCAGGCCGGCGGCGGAGATCATCGCATTGGTATCGGTGACGTGGATCAGCTTGTTGATCCCCGACACGATAAAGATCAGCGCGATGAACAGGCGGCCGATGAAGACGGCGATCATGGACATAGGGCATCCTCCAACATGCGCCCCGTCCGCTTGTGCGGAAAGGACGCGCGAGAGGGCGCGGCGGTTCCGCGGATTTACAGCTTGGGCAGCGTGACGCCCTTCTGCCCCATATATTTGCCCGCGCGGTCGGCGTAGCTCGTCTCGCATGGCTCGTTGCCCTGCAGGAACAGGAACTGGCACGCGCCTTCATTGGCATAGATTTTCGCGGGCAGGGGGGTGGTGTTCGAAAACTCGAGCGTCACATGGCCTTCCCAGCCCGGTTCGAGGGGGGTGACGTTGACGATGATGCCGCAGCGCGCATAGGTCGACTTGCCGAGGCAGATGACGAGCACGTCGCGCGGAATGCGGAAATATTCGACCGTGCGCGCGAGCGCGAAGCTGTTCGGCGGGATGATGCAGACGTCGGTTTCGCGGTCGACGAAGCTGTTCGACGCGAAATCCTTGGGGTCCACGACCGCGCTGTCGACGTTGGTGAAAATCTTGAATTCGGGCGCGACGCGGGCGTCATAGCCGTAGGAGGAGAGGCCGTAGCTGATGCAGCCGTCGCGGCGCTGGGCCTCGACGAATGGCTCGATCATCCCCTGCGTCTGGGCGGCTTCGCGAATCCATTTGTCGGAAAGAATGCTCATACGGCTGTCTTGTCGGGCCCGCGTGTTTTGCGCAAGCCGATGTTTCAAACCGCGCCCCTGCGAAGGCAGGGGCCCATCACCCGCCGCTGCGATACCAGGCAAGCGTTGGCAGGATGTCGATCGGCTCGGAGATGGGCCCCTGCCTTCGCAGGGGCACAGCCGCCTAATCGATCAACCCAAGATCCTTCGGCCCGAAGGACGCGGGGAGCAGTTCGCTGAGCCGATAGCTCTTCACCGCACCGCCGTCGCCCGAAGCGCAGTGGATGAGGATGTCGGTCTTCGACCGCTCGGCGGCTTCATTCAATATCTGGCGGCAGCGGCCGCAGGGATGCACGGGATCGCTGCCGATCAGCGCGTCGCCGTCGGGACGCCCGCCGACGATCGCGACTTCGGCGAGCTCGCCGATCCAGCCCTCGTTCGCGATCTTCGCGACCGCGCTCGTCTCGGCGCAGAGGGTGAGCCCATAGCTTGCATTCTCGACATTGGCTCCGGTGACGACGTCGCCATTTTTGAGCAAAAGCGCGGCGCCGACATGAAAGCCCGAATAAGGCGCATAGGCGCGCGTCGCGGCATCGCGCGCGGCGTCGATCAGGGCGGCTTTTCCATCGCTCATCGCATCTCTCCTTTGGGACGCAGCACATTCCATCCGACCGTCCCGTCGGCGCCCGACACTCGAAGATAATGGTTCGCCTGCCACATCGTCCAGGGATGCGCGCCATAATCGGGCTCGAAGAAGTCGCTGCGCATCGCCGCGGTGCGGAAAATCGCCCCCGTCACGCCATAGTCGGCTTCGAACCCCGCGCTGGGCGCGATCAGGCTTTCCTGCCCCATATGCGCTTCGATCTGCGCGAGGAAGGTTGCGAGTTCAGAGCGCAGCAGCGCGCGCGTCGGGCGGTCGGGGCAGTGGTCATCGAAATCGAGCCAGACGACCGACGGCATCATGTCGGCGCGGCGGGGCACGTGGCGGATGAAGTTCGCGGCCTGGTCGGTCGCGAGGCCGCAGAGGCTGTAGCGATGGATGACCCCGACCGGAATCCCCGCCGCGCGTGCGCCCGCCAGATTGCGCTGGAACATCGGATCGACGTCCTTGTCGCCTGCCGTCGCCACCACATAGGCAAAATCGGCGCCCGCGGCCTTGATCGAGCCCCAGCGCACCTCGCCGTTGCTCGCGTCGATCGTCACCCCCTGGGTCGGGAAGAGTTCGCGCGACGGTGTCCAGCGTGACGCCCACCAGAGCGCGAGACCGGCAAGCAGGAACACCAGGACCAGCGCGCCGCCGATCCGGCGGAGGACGCGCACCGCCGCGCTGCGCCAATCGCGGGGCGGCGTGGCTGCCTTGCCTCTGCTGCGTGCCCCCGTCGCCATCGTCAGCCCTTGATGTGGAGGACGCAGATCAGCGTGAACAATCGGCGAGCGGTGTCGAAATCGACCGCGATCTTGCCGTCGAGCCGGTCCATCAGCATCTCGGCCGCTTCGTTGTGCAGCCCGCGCCGCGCCATATCGACGGTCTCGATCTGCTGCGCGGTCGCGGTCTTGATGGCCTGATAATAAGAGTCGCAGATCGCGAAATAATCGCGGATCGGGCGGCGGAAACGGCCGAGGCCGAGGATGATCGCCTCCAGCGGCGAATGATCCTCGCGGCTGAGCTCGAAGATCAGCCGGCCGTCCTCGACGCGCAGCCGCAGCCGATAGGGACCGGCATAGCCGTCGGGGTGGCCGCGCTGCGGAACGAAGCGGTTTTCCTCGAGGATATCGAAAATCGCGACGCGCCGTTCCTGCTCGACGTCGGGGTTGCGCCAGATGATCGAGCCCTCGTCGAGGTCGATCGAGATGATGCGCTGTTGGGAGGGGGCGGCGTCGGACATGCTGTCCGTGCTTCTACCTGCCGCGCCGCGAAGGGCAAGGGGGGCGGATGTCACCATCCTCTTAGTCCGTTCGTGTCGAGCGAAGTCGAGACACCCATCGAGCTTGCCCCACCCCGAGGGGTGTCTCGACTTCGCTCGACACGAACGGGTTTTTTTAGACTTATGCACAGACCGCCCACAGCAATAATGCAGAATGCACGATCATCCGTTGCGCAGGCTCAAGCGGCGGCGCATGATACCGCCCCATGCCCGAACTCGCCCTCTTTCCCACCCCGGCCGCAACCGGGGAAGACCGCCAATTGCCCCGTAATATCGAGGCTGAGGCCGCGTTTCTCGGCGCGATCCTGATCGACAATCGAGTCGTCGAGGATCTGCCCGTCGCGCTGACCCCCGATCACTTCTTCGAGCCGCTCCACGGCCGCATCTTTCAGCAGACGATGGCGCTGATCGAGCGCAACAGCATCGCGACCCCGGTGACGCTCAAGCCTTTCTTCGAAGCCGACGAGGCGATGAAGGCGGTCGGCGGGGTCGGCTATCTCGCGCAGCTCACCGGCAGCGGCGCCGGGCTGATCGGCGCGCGCGATTTCGCGCGGCAGATTTTCGACCTCGCGCTGCTGCGCGAACTCGTCGGCGTCGGCCGCACCCTTGTCGATAGCGCGCTCGACACGAGCGAAAGCGTCGATCCGCAGGCGCAGATCGAGGAAGCCGAAACCGCGCTCTACCGCGTTGCGGGCGGCGAGGCCGAAATGGGGACGGTCAAGAGCTTCAACGCCGCGAGCCTCACCGCGCTGCAGGCGGCCGAGCGCGCGCTCAATTCGGGCGGGCACCTGTCGGGGATCACCACCGGCATCGGCAGCATGAACGCCAAGATCGGCGGCATGCATAACAGCGACTTGATGATCCTCGCGGGCCGTCCGGGCATGGGCAAGACCTCGCTCGCGACCAACATCGCCTATAATGCCGCCGAGCGTTTCCGCCGCGACGAAGAAGACGGCATCCCGCCCGAAAAGAATATGGGCGCGAAGGTTGCCTTCTTCAGCCTCGAAATGTCTGCCGACCAGCTCGCGACGCGTGTCCTCGCCGAGCAATCGGGGGTATCGGGCGAAGCGCTGCGCATGGGCAAGATCAGCAAGGAGCAGTTCCAGCAATTGAGCCGCGCCGCGCAGGCGCTCCAGACGCTGCCCCTGTTCATCGACGACACGCCGGGGCTGACGATCGCGGGCCTGCGCACCCGCGCGCGGCGGTTGCAGCGGCGCCACGGCATCGGCTTCATCATCGTCGATTATCTCCAGCTTCTTCAGGGCTCGTCGCGGAGCGGCGATAATCGCGTGCAGGAAATTTCCGAAATCTCGCGTGGATTGAAGACATTGGCGAAGGAACTTAATGTTCCGGTCATGGCGCTCTCGCAGCTCAGTCGTCAGGTCGAAAGCCGCGAGGACAAGCGGCCGCAGCTTTCCGACCTGCGCGAATCGGGCTCGATCGAGCAGGACGCCGACATGGTGCTCTTCGTGTTCCGTGAGGATTATTATGTCGCGGCGCGCGAGCCCAAGCGCCCGGTCGAGGGCGACGACGTCAAGATTCACGCCGCGCACGAGGAATGGGCGGCCGAGATGGAGCGCGTCTTCGGCTTGGCCGAAGTCATCGTCGCCAAATCGCGTCACGGCTCGACCGGCAAGGTGCGCCTGCACTTCGAGGCGAAGACGACGAAGTTCAGCGATCTCGCCGACGAGAGCCAGGCCTATGCGGATTATGAATAAATAACGTCGCCCCAGCGAAAGCTGGGGCGACGAATAGTCAGAACGCCGGATCGTTCGCCGGATCGTCGTCGATCGGCGTCACCGCGGTGTGGATACCGCATTCGGTCTTGTCCCAGCCGCGCCAGCGGCCCGCGCGGGGATCTTCGCCGGGCTTGACCTTCGAGGTGCAGGGCGAGCAGCCGATCGAGGGATAGCCCTCGGCCTCGAGCGGGTGGCGTGGCAGGTCGTGCGCCGCGAAATAGGCGTCGAGGTCTTCGCGCGTCCAGTTGGCGAGCGGGTTGAACTTCAGGCGTCCGGTGCCGCCGTCGAGCTCGAAGCGCGGCAGGCCGGTGCGGGTCGACGCCTGGAAACCCTTGCGGCCGGTGATCGACGTGTCGAAATCGGTCAGCGCCTTTTCGAGCGGCTTGACCTTGCGAATCTCGCAGCAGCCGTCGGGGTCGTAGGACCAGCGCAGCTCGGTCGCATCCTTCGCCGCGAGTTCGTCCGGATCGGGCGTGACAGTGACCAGATTGAGCCCGAGCTTCGCTGCCAGTTCGTCGCGATAGGCGAGCGTTTCGGGAAAATGCTTGCCGGTGTCGAGGAACAGCACCGGCATATCGGGGGCGGCGCGCGTCACGAGGTGCAGCAGCACCGCGCTCTCGGCGCCGAAGCTCGACACGATCGCGGTGTCGCCGAGCAGCCCCGCGCCGATCACGCTCGCGACCGCTTCCGCCGCATCCTGGCCGCGGAACAGATTGTTGAGGCGGATGACGTCGGCCTGCGTGAAGCGTGGCGCCACGTCGATCCGGTCGCGGGTGCGGTCTTCGGGCAGGGCCTTCACCTCAGCCATGCCTCAGCTTCCAGATCGGCACGGCGCCGTCGGCGGCGTGCTGATACACGTTCGCATAGCGGCTGAGCGATGCGTCGACGTCGGCGCGGTTCAGCCCCGCCTGCGGCGCGAAGCTGTCGAAGCCGCAGCGGCGCATGAAGAAGACGAGGTCGACGAGCACATCGCCCTCGGCGCGCAGTTCACCCTCATAGCCCGCCTCGCGCAGAATGCGCGCCGACGTGAAACAGCGGCCGTCGCGAAAGCGCGGGATGCCGATCTCGACCAGCTTGACGCGGGCGAGGTGCGGGATCAGCTGGCGCGGATCGTCGCCCGCCTCGATGCGGACGGCGCTGGCGCTATCCTGTTCGAGAAAGGCGTCGAGCGAGACCGCGGGCTCCTCGATCGGGTCGTCGTTCCGGAAACGCAGCGCATCAGCCATAAATAGCCTCCTTGAAGGCGTCGAAGCCGACGCGGCGATAGGTGTCGAGAAAGCGCTCGCCGGGATCGCGGAGCGTGCGATAACATTCGACCGCGCGCTCGACCGCGTCGACGACGCCGTCCTCGTCGAAGCCGGGGCCGGTGATCTTGGCCTGCGTCGTATCCTCCGCGCCCGAACCGCCGAGCAGGAGTTGGTAATTCTCGGTCCCCTTGCGGTCGACGCCGAGGATGCCGATGTGCCCGGCATGGTGGTGGCCGCAGGCGTTGATGCACCCCGAAATCTTGATCTTGAGCTCGCCGAGGTCGCGCTGACGGTCCATGTCCGCGAAACGCTGCTGAATCTTCTGTGCGACCGGGATCGAGCGCGCATTGGCGAGGGTGCAATAATCGAGACCGGGGCAGGCGATGACGTCGGTGACGAGGTCGAGGTTCGCGTCGGCGAGCTTCGCCTCGCGCAGCGCTTCCCATACCGCGTAGAGGTCGACCTTGCGGACATGCGGCAGGACGAGGTTCTGCGCGTGGGTCACACGGACGTCGTCGAAGCTGTAGCGCTCGGCAAGGTCGGCGACGACCTCCATCTGTTCGGCGGTGACGTCGCCTCCGATGCCGCCGATCGGCTTCAGGCTGATGTTGGCGATCGCATAGCCCGGCGCCTTGTGCGCGATGACCTGCTGATCGACCCACAGGGCGAAGTCGGGGTCCGACCGGTCGATCTCCTCGGACAGGCCCGTCTCGAACGGCGGCGGGGTGAAATAGGCCGCGATGCGGTCATATTCGGCCTGCGGGAAATCGGTGCCGAGGGTCAGGAAATGTTGGAACGCTTCCTCGACCTGGCGGCGGAATTCTTCTTCGCCCAGATCGTGGACGAGGATTTTCATCCGCTGCTTGTGGATATTGTCGCGCCGCGCATGGAGGTTCCATACACGCAGGATCGCCTGGATGTACGAGAAGATCTGCGCCGCCGGGCAGAAGTCGCGAATCTTGTAGGCGATGAAGGGGGTGCGCCCCATGCCGCCGCCGGCATAGACCTCAAAGCCTTCCTCGCCCGCTTCGTTGCGCACGATGCGCAGTGCGCAGTCGTGCCAGCGCAGCGCCGCGCGGTCGGCGGGCGACGAGATGACGCAGATCTTGAACTTGCGCGGCAAATAGCTGAATTCGGGGTGAAAGCTCGTCGCCTGCCGCAGCAACTCGGCCCAGGGACGCGGGTCGCAGATCTCGTCGGCGGCGGCGCCCGCATATTGGTCGGCGGAGATGTTGCGGATGCTCTCGCCGCTGGTCTGGATCGCGTGCATCTCGACCGTCGCCAGCTCGGCGAGGATGTCGGGTGCCTCCTCCAGCTTGATCCAGTGATATTGGAGATTCTGCCGCGTCGTGAAATGGCCGTAGCCGCGATCATATTTGCGCGCGATCTCGGCGAGCTTGCGAAGCTGGCGCGAATCGAGCGTGCCATAGGGAATGGCGACGCGCAGCATATAGGCGTGAAGCTGAAGATAGAGGCCGTTCTTGAGCCGCAGCGGCTTGAACTGGTCGTCGTTCATGTCGCCGGCGATGCGGCGGCGGACCTGGTCGCGGAAATCCTCGACGCGGGCATCGACCATCGCTTGGTCGTACTGGTCATATTTATACATGTCAGATCACCCATTCGCCGGACGCGGGGTCGGCGGGTTTCAGGGAAAGGTCGGGGCGCACGGTCGGGCCGAGCGCGCGGATGCGGTCCTTGATGTGCGCCGGGCGCGGGCCCTTCGGCGTTTCGTCGGCGTTGATGATATAACCACCGTTGACGCGGCGTGCGCCGTCCTCGGCGGTGAGGATCGCCTCGCCATGCTCGCCGACGTCGGCGGCGTCCTCGACATGGATCGACCAGCCGCGGCCGGTCCACCAGATGACGGCGCCTGTTTTCAGGTCGTTGCCGGTTATGATTCGCATGACATATCCTTCAGAGCAGTCGAAATTCCAGGGGCGCCGAGGCAGTCGAGCGCATCGGCGCGCGCCGCGACCTTGCCGACGATGATCAGCGCGGGGCTGGCCACCCGCTCGCGCGCGACGAGGTCGCCGAGGTCGGTGAGTAGGGTGCGCAGCACGCGCGCGTCGGCGCTGGTACCGCGCTCGACTACCGCCACGGGAAGCCCGGGCGAAACGCCGTCGGCGATCAGCTTGTCGGCGATGGCGGAGGCCGTCGCGAGCCCCATGTAGATGACGAGCGTGCGGCCGTGCCCCGCGAGTCCCGACCAGTCCTGATCGCTCAGATCCTTGCACTGGCCCGCGACGAAGCTCACCGCGCTCGCATCCTCGCGGTGGGTGAGGGGAAGGCCCGCCTGCGCGGCGCAGCCCGCGGCGGCGGTGATGCCGGGGACGACCTCGCAGTCGACGCCTGCGGCACGCGCCGCGTCGAGTTCCTCGCCGCCGCGCCCGAAGATAAAGGGATCGCCGCCCTTCAGCCGCACGACCTGCTTGCCGGCGCGCGCCTCGCGGACGATCAGTTCGTTGATAAGCTCCTGCTTCATCGTGTGGCGGCTGCGCTGCTTGGCGACGCTGATGCGCTCGACATGCGCCGGGATCAGCGCGAGCACGCCTTCGCCGACCAGCCCGTCATGAACGACCAGATCGGCGCTTTGGATAAGCCGCGCGGCGCGCAGCGTCAGCAGGTCGGGGTCGCCGGGACCGGCGCCGACGAGCCACAGCTTGCCCGCGGGAGGGAGAGTCTTTGCCATGCAGCGTAGATGCTGCCGCGCGGCCCGAATGGCAAAACAGGCTTTATTGACGGCGATGAAGCAAAATTTGCCGGGGTCAGAGAAAGTTTTTTCGCACCAACTGCGACCCTTCGGGATCGCGCAGGCCGACGCCGATCGAGGCGCGCATCGCGTCGCTTTCGCTGCTTGCGACCGGATAGGCGCAATAGTCGGCGGCGTAGAAGGCGCTCGGGCGGTGGTTGCCCGACAGGCCGATGCCGCCGAAGGGGGCGGCCGACGAGGCGCCGTTGGTCGGGCGGTTCCAGTTGATCACCCCGGCGCGGGCATTGGCCCAGAACTGGTCGTAAAGCTGCGGGGTGCCGCCGATCAGCGACGCGGAGAGGCCGAAGGCAGTATTATTCGCTTCGGCGATCGCGGCCTCGAAGCTGTCGACGCGGATGACCTGGAGCAGCGGGCCGAACAGCTCGATATCGGGGCGCTCGGGCATCGCGGTGACGTCGATGATGCCGGGGGTCAGGAAGGGCCGGCCGGCCACCGGGCGCGTCATGTGGCGGATTACCTGGCCGCCGTTCGACATCAGGACGAGGAAGCTCTCGGTCAGGCCGTCGGCCGCCTCATTGTCGATCACCGGCCCCATATAGGGCGCGGGGTCGGCGTGCGGATGGTCGACGATCAGCCGGTTCGCGAGCGTCTTCACTTCATCCAGCAGCCGGTCGGCCAGGCTGTCCTTGACGATCAGGCGGCGCGCATTGCTGCACCGCTGCCCGGCGCTGAGGAAGGCTGACTGGACCACCAAAATGGCGGCGGTGGCGATGTCGGCGGTGTCCCAGACGACGATCGGGTTGTTGCCGCCCATTTCGAGCGCGACGATCTTGCCCGGCTGGCTCGCGAACTGGCGGTTGATCGCGATGCCGGTGCGCGCCGAGCCGGTGAAGAGCAGGCCGTCGAGCCCGGCATGGCCCGCGAGCGCCTTGCCCGTATCGGGGCCGCCGACGACGAGCCGCAGCACCTCCTGCGGCACCCCCGCGCTGTGGAACAGCTCGACCAGCTTGGCGCCGGTCGCCGGGGTCTTTTCGGAGGGCTTGAACAGCACCGAATTGCCCGCGAGCAGCGCGGGGACGATATGGCCGTTCGGCAGGTGCGCCGGGAAATTATAGGGGCCGAGCACCGCGAGCGTGCCGTGCGGTTTGTGACGCACCGCGCTCCGCAGCCCCATCGCGCCCTCGATCCGGCGGTTGGGGGTGCGCTCGGCATAGGCCTTGATCGAGATGTCGACCTTGTTCGCGACCGATTCGACCTCGGTGCGCGCTTCCCACAGCGGCTTGCCCGTCTCGCGCGCGATGAGGTCGGCGAGGGTGTCGGCCTCGGCTTTGACCCGGTCGGAGAAGCGGCGGAGCGTTTCGGATCGGAAGGTGAGGGCCTTTGCCGCCCATTCGGGCCAGGCGCGCCGCGCGATTTCGACCTCCAGGTCGACGTCACTGACCGCGCCGCGCCACAGCTCGTTTCCGGTCGCGGGTTCAAAGGAAAGCAGCTCTTCGCTCATGGTCCTGCGCCTCTTATCGGCGAAAGCCGGTGGCGGCAACCGGCTGGCCCGCAACATCCTGATCCATTTGGGTTCGAGCGGGCAGGGAGAATGAGGGAGACGATCGAGCGCGATGGCTTGCGCCCCCGCGCCGGTTGGCGATAGACGGGGCGGACACGGAGCCAAGGGGACGGTCGATTACGGTCAGACAGGATAGCGGGCGCGAATGGGACGACCATTATTGGTGGTCGCACGACGGCGTCCGGCTGCACGCGCGCATCTATCCGGGGCCCGAAGCGGCCGCCGCTGCGCCGCCGATCCTGTGCCTGCCCGGCCTCGCCCGCAATGCCCGCGATTTCGAGGCGCTGGCGCCGCATATGGCGGCGCGGCGGCGCGTGATCGTCATCGAGTTCCGTGGTCGCGGCGAAAGCGCTTTTGCCAAGGACCCGATGACCTATGTGCCACTGACCTATGTGCAAGACGTCGTCGCGCTGCTCGACGAGCTGGCGATCGGACGCTGCGTCACCGTCGGCACTTCGCTCGGCGGGCTCGTCTCGATGCTGCTCGCGGCGACGCAGCCGGGGTGCGTCACCGGCGCGCTGCTCAACGATGTCGGGCCCGAACTCGAACAGGCTGGGCTTGAGCGCATCCGCGACTATATCGGCACCGGCGGCAGCCAGCCGACCTGGGTTCATGCGGCGCGCGCGGTGGCGGAGCTCAATGCGGCGGTCTATCCGGGCTACAGCATCCACGACTGGCTGCGCTTCACCAAGCGCACCCACCGGCTGACGCCCGAAGGGCGGATCGTCGCCGATTACGACAAGCAGATCGCGGCGCCGCTGCGCGTGCCGAACGGCGGCGATGCCGGGGTCGATCTGTGGCCCGCCTATCGCGCGTTCGGCGATGCGCCCGTGCTGGTTCTGCGCGGGCAATTGTCCGACATATTGTCGGCGGCTGCGGCGCAAAAGATGGCGAAGGACCTGCCGCACGCGCGGCTCGTCGAGGTTCGCGGGGTCGGCCATGCGCCGACGATGGACGAGGCCGAGGCGCGTGCCGCGATCGACGCGTGGATCGCCGAGCTTCCGGCGGCGTGAGCGACCCGCCGCCGCCCCAACGCGACCGGCCGGTCCGCATCCTGCACCTTCATTCGAGCTTTTCGCTCGGCGGCAAGGAAGCGCGCGCGGTGCGGCTGATGAACCTGATGGGCGGGCGGGCGCATCACACGATCCTGTCGGCCGTGCCCGAAGCGCTCGGCGCGCGCGATGCGATCGATGCCGATATCGTCGTCGATTTCCCGCAGGATGCTCCGCCGCTGCATGGCAAGCCGTCGCCGGGGCGCTACCGCGATCTGGTGCGCTATATGCGGAATTTCGATCTGGTGCTGAGCTATAATTGGGGCGCCATGGACGGGGTGATGGCGCGCCGCCTCTTGGCCTCGCGCGACATGCCCGCACTGATTCATCACGAGGATGGCTTCAACGAGGATGAAAGCGTCCGGCGCAATTGGAAACGCAATCTTTTCCGGCGCGTCGGGCTGCGCACCGCGGCGGCGGTCGTCGTGCCGTCGATGCTGCTTCAGCGGATCGCGACCGACGAATGGCACGCGGGATCGCGCGCCCGGCTGATCCGCAACGGCATCGACGTCGCCGCCTATGCCGCCGGACCGTCGATCCCGATTCCGGGCTTCGAGCGCCGCGACGGCGAGGTGGTGATCGGCACCGTCGCGGGGCTGCGCAGGGTCAAGGACCTGCCGCGGCTGGTGCGCGCGGTGGCGGCGCTGCCGCCGACCGTCCGGCTCGTGATCGTCGGCGAGGGGCCGGAACGGGGCGCGATCGCCGCCGAAGCGGCCGCCTGCGGGTTGGCCGACCGGCTGGTGATGCCGGGCTTCATGGCCGAACCCGCGCGCTGGATCGGGCAATTCGACCTGCTCGCGCTGTCGTCGCGCAGCGAACAGGCGCCGATCGCGGTGATCGAGGCGATGGCGGCGGGGCTTCCCGTCGTCAGCCCCGATGTCGGCGATGTCGCGGCGATGGTTGCGGAGGCGAACCGGCCGTACATCGCCACAGGCGAGCAGGCGTTCCGCGCGGCGCTGGCAAGGATGACGGCGGATGCGGCGCTTCGCGCGCGGGTCGGGCGGGAAAACCGCGATGTCGCGGCCGAACGCTTCGACGAATCAAGGATGGTCGGCGCCTATGAAAAGCTCTATGCTCGCGCGCTTGACGGATATGGCCTGTTCAGCGGTCGCTGGATCGGCGTCGATTGACAAAAGTCGCCGTTTTCCGCTTACGGAAACGGCATATGGGGGCCGCGGCGTGGGTGCGCCGCGGTGGAGAGAAAGAGGTTTATAGTGTTCAAAGGTTTGAAGCCCATTCTTTACGGGGGGCGTGAAGTGTGGCCGCTGGTCGAGGGGGGCAAGGGCGTCTCGGCAACCAACCATATGTCGAGCGGCGCCTGGGCGGCGGCGGGCGGGATCGGCACCGTGTCCGCGGTCAACGCCGACAGCTACGATGCCGACGGCAAGATCATTCCGCAAATCTATCGCGCGCTGACCCGCAAGGAACGCCACGAGGAACTGGTCCAATATGCGATCGACGGCGCGGTCGAGCAGGTGCGGCGCGCCTATGACATCGCGAGCGGCAAGGGCGCGATCAATATCAACGTCCTGTGGGAAATGGGCGGCGCGCAGCAGGTGCTTGAAGGCGTGCTCGAAAAGACGAAGGGGCTCGTCACCGGCGTCACCTGCGGCGCGGGGATGCCCTACAAGCTCAGCGAGATCGCGGCGCGGCACAATGTGAACTATCTGCCGATCATCTCGTCGGCGCGTGCCTTTCGCGCGCTGTGGAAGCGCGCCTATCATAAGGTCGCCGACCTGATGGCGGCGGTGGTTTACGAGGATCCCTGGCTCGCGGGCGGGCACAACGGCCTGTCGAACGCCGAAGATCCGCTGAAGCCCGAGGATCCCTATCCGCGCGTCAAGGCGCTGCGCGATACGATGCGCGCCGAGGGAATTTCCGACGATGTGCCGATCGTGATGGCGGGCGGCGTCTGGTATCTGCGCGACTGGGAGCATTGGATCGACAATCCCGAACTCGGCCAGATCGTCTTTCAATACGGCACCCGCCCGCTGCTGACCGAGGAAAGCCCGATCCCGCAGGGTTGGAAGGACCGCCTCCGCACCCTCGACGAGGGCGACGTGCTGCTCCACCGCTTTTCGCCCACCGGCTTTTATTCCAGCGCGGTGCGTAACCCCTTCCTGCGCGACCTCGAAGCGCGATCCGAACGCCAGATTCCATACTCGAAGCAGGAAGCGGGCGACCATGTCGTCCAGCTCGACGTCGGGGTGAAGGGCAAGAATTTCTGGGTTACCCCGCACGATCGCGACCGCGCGCGCGACTGGGTGGCCGAAGGCTATACCGAAGCGCTCAAGACCCCCGACAACACCGTCGTTTTCGTCACCGAGGCCGACAAGGGCATAATCCGCAAGGACCAGGCCGATTGCATGGGCTGCCTGTCGCACTGCGGTTTCTCGTCGTGGAAAGACCATGACGATTATTCGACCGGCTATCTCGCCGACCCGCGCAGCTTCTGCATCCAGAAGACGCTGCAGGACATTGCGCACGATGGGGACGTCGAACAGAATTTGATGTTCGCCGGCCACGCCGCGTTCAACTTCAAGACCGATCCCTTTTATTCGAACAACTTCACCCCGACGGTGAAGCAGCTCGTCGACCGGATTCTGACGGGGGATTAAATACACGCCGTCATTGCTTCGCTGCGCTCGCAATGACGGTGCCTCATGAAGCTTCGTCATTGCGAGGAGCGCAGCGACGAAGCAATCCAGAGCGGCCGAGCGCAACGCTGGCGATTCAGACCCACCCCTCCAGCACCTGATCGGGCGGCCTGTGCCCGTCGCACCATGCGCGGATGTTGGCGATCACCTTCTCGCCCGATGCTTCGCGTCCCTCGATGGTCGCCGAGGCGAGGTGCGGGAGGAGCACGGCATTGTCGAGCGCGAGCAGGTCGGGATCGACCACGGGTTCCTGCGCATACACGTCGAGCCCGGCGCCCGCGATACGGCGGGTTTTGAGCGCCGCGATCAGCGCCTTTTCGTCGATGATCTCGCCGCGCGCGGTGTTGATGAGGTAAGCGGTCGGCTTCATCGCCGCGATGCGCGCGGCGTTGATCATCTCGTGTGTCTCGCTCGTGTGCGGGCAATGGATTGTCACCACGTCGCTGATCCGGAGCAGCGTGTCGACGCTCGCATGATAGCTCGCGCCCAGTTCCTCCTCGATCGCTTGCGGAAGGCGGCGGCGGTTGTGGTAGTGGATCGACAGGCCGAAGGCGCGCGCGCGCTGCGCCACGGCAAGTCCGATACGCCCCATGCCGATGATGCCGAGGAGCTTGCCGCCGACGCGGTGGCCCAGCATCGTGCTTGGCGCCCAGCCCTCCCATTTGCCCGATCGCATCAATTTCTCGCCCTCGGCGAGGCGTCGCGGAACCGACAGGATCAGCGCCATCGTCATGTCGGCGGTATCCTCGGTGAACACGCCCGGCGTGTTCGCGACCATGATCCCCTTCGCGCGCGCGGCTGACAGGTCGATATGATCGACCCCGGCGCCGAAATTGGCGATCAGCTTCAGCCGCTCGCCCGCCGCGGCCAGGATTTCGGCGTCGATCTCGTCGGTCACCGTCGGTACCAGCACGTCGCAATCGGCGACCGCGGCCTTCAATTCCTCGCGGGTGAAGGCACGGTCGAACGCCGACAGCGCGACGTCGAAAAGCTCGGCCATGCGCGCCTCGACATGCGGCATCAACTGGCGGGTGACGATGACGCGCGGGCGTTTCGGACGGGATGAATCGGGCATGGCGCCGATAGAGCGCGGCGCGGCTGCGGGGTCAAGGGGCGCGGCGCGGGGAGGCTGTGGACGAACGCTGCTCCGATCGCGGCGAGCGGTTGAAATGATGCGCCGATTTTGACAAGGCTGAAGCATGACCATCCGCCAGATTCTCGCCGCAGCCGCGCTGCTTGCCGTCGTGGGACCGGCAACCGCGCAATCCGATGTCGAACTGCCCTATTGGGCCTCGATCAGCGTCGACGAGGCGCGGATGCGCAAGGGGCCGTCGCCCGACGTTCCGGTGCTCTGGGAATATCGGCGCAAGGATCTGCCGGTGCGGGTGATCGCGCGCTTCGAGACCTGGCGCAAGATCGAGGATCCCGACGGCACGCAGGGCTGGATGGCGGCGCGATTGCTCAGCCGGACGCGCACCGCGATCGTCACCGGCGGCATCCGCCCGATGCGCGATGAGCCCAATGTTTCGGCCGCGGTCGCCTATCGCGCCGAGCCGGGCGTCGTCGGCCGCATCACCGATTGCAAGAACGGCTGGTGCCGGTTCGACGTCGGCGGCCGCAAGGGCTGGATCGAAACCGACCATATCTGGGGCGACTGAATTCCAGAGCGATTGAACAGTCGGCGGCTCATGGTCACCGGTCATTAATCAAATTTTATGGGCGTCGGGCTATGGGCTCGAAACATGGCTGACGCGGCGTCCCAGGAAACGGTATCGCAAGGTTTCGATGACGCCTCCTGGCTGCTTATCGGCCTTTGCTTCGCGCTCGTGGTCGGCTTCCAGATACGTGCTCCCTTCGCCTTTTCCATGAACGGGGTCGCCAGTTCGGCGGCAATGATCGCGATGCTGGGGGCGGCTAATCTTTTCTACACACGCTATCGCGTTCGCCCGGCGTTCGCGGCGCTCATCACCTGCGTCCTGCAAATCATTCTCTTTTCCATGGCGGGCGCAGTCCTCAGCTACATGGTCGCGGCGCATGGCGGGCCGTTGTGGGACGAAAGCTTTCGGCGCTGGGATCTGTCGTTGGGGCTCGACTGGTTGGCCTATGTGCGCTGGGTGAACGATCATCCGTCGATCGGCGGGCTCTATCGCTACGCTTATATGACCATGGTGCCGCAATTGCTGGTTCTGGTCCTGGCACTTTCCATTGCCGGCAGATGGCGGGCCATGCGGATCGTGATCTGCGCCGCGATCCTGTCGGGGGCCTGTGCGGTACTGATTTCGGGGCTGACGCCGGCGATCAGCAATTATGTCCACCTTGGTCTTACTCCCGACGATCTGCCGAACCTCCACCCCGCGGCGGCCTATCTGCACCAGGCCGATTTCATCGGGCTGCGCGACGGCAGCCTGCGCCGGATCGATATCGCCACCCTTCAGGGCATCATCACCTTTCCCAGCTATCATGCCGCACTCGGTACGATCTTTATCTGGGGTTTTACGCGCCTCGGGCCTGTCGGCTGGATAGGGGCGGGGTGGGCCGGATTGATGCTGCTTGCGACGCCGGTCGACGGGGCTCATTATTTCGTCGACGTGTTCGCGGGGATTGCTCTGGCGGCGGCGGCCATGGCATTGGCCCGCATATTGGTGAGTCGGCCGTGGATATCGTCGATCGCCCGGGCGCTGCGCCGGCCTGCCGCCATGCCTTCGGCGCTGCCGGCCTGAGGGACGTCATTCCGGCACGCGAAAAGGCCGGACGGTCGCCCATCCGGCCTTTCCCTCGATTTCCGGTCGGGATTTACCGCCAGCGGAACTCGTTGCGATAGACCTTCACCACCTTGCCGGTCCGCACGTTGACGAGCAGCAGGTCGTTATAGTGGCGGACATAGGTCAGCCCGCGACCCGCACGCGGCACGCCCCAGCGGCTGTCCCAGGTCGGGCGATAGGCCGGCGCATAGTAGGTAGAGCGGAGCGTCTGACCGACGCGGAACTGCTGATATTTGAACGGCGCGCGATAATTCTGGTAGCGTGCGTCGCGGCGCCAGTCACGGGCGTCCTGGCGATATTCGCGCTTGGAATCGCGCACGTCCTTGCGCGCGTCGCGCACATCGCGGTGGTCGCCGTAACGCTGCGCGTTGCGGAGGTCGCGCTGGTCCTGACGGATGTCCTGCCGGTCGCGGCGGAGTTCGCCGGTCTGGGCCTGCGCGGCGGCCGGAATCATCATCGCGGCGATCAGGCCGGCGGTGAGAAAGTTCATCTTCTTCATGGTGCCATTCCTTTGCATCGTCAGGGGGAGGGGGATCTGCCCGATGACTGGGAACGGTCTATGCGATTCGATTTGAACCGAAGCGGAATGCGGCGTTTATTTTGAGGTCATGAGTGTCGCAATCTGTCGCGCCCATAACGACGAAAGGGCGCCGTCTTGCGACGGCGCCCCGGAACTTTTGTCGGTAAGCGGATTTAGACCAGCTCGACCGCGACCGCCGTCGCTTCGCCGCCGCCGATGCACAGGCTCGCGATGCCGCGCGTCTTGCCGTGGCGCTGGAGCGCGGCGATCAGCGTCGTGATGATGCGCGTGCCGCTGGCACCGATCGGGTGGCCGAGCGCGGTCGCGCCGCCGTGAACGTTGATCCTGTCGTGCGGGATGCCGAGGTCGTGCATCGCGAACATCGCGACGCAGGCGAAGGCTTCGTTGACCTCGAACAGGTCGACGTCGCCGATCGACCAGCCGGCCTTCGCCAGCACCTTGTTGATCGCGCCGACCGGGGCGATGGTGAAATCCTTGGGCTCCTGCGCGTGCGCGGCGTGGGCGACGAGCTTCGCGACCGGCTTTGCCCCTTTCGCTTCCGCGACCGACTGACGCGTCAGCACCACGGCGGCGGCGCCGTCGGAGATCGACGAGCTGGTCGCGGCAGTGATTGTGCCGTCCTTGGCGAAGGCGGGGCGCAGCGTCGGGATCTTGTCGGGGTTGCCCTTGCCGGGCTGTTCGTCGGTGTCGATGACGACCTCGCCCTTGCGCGTGGTCAGCGTCACCGGCGTGATCTCCGCGGCAAAGGCGCCGTCGGCGATCGCCGCCTGCGCGCGCTTCAGCGATTCGATCGCATAATCGTCCTGTGCCTCGCGGCCGAGCTGGTAGGCGTCGGCGGTATCCTGCGCGAAGGTGCCCATCGCGCGGCCCGCCTCATAGGCGTCCTCCAGCCCGTCGAGGAACATATGGTCATAGGCGGTGTCGTGCCCGATGCGAGCGCCGGACCGGTGCTTCTTGAGCAGATAGGGCGCATTGGTCATCGATTCCATGCCGCCCGCGACGGCCAGATCGATGCTGCCCGCGGCGAGCGCTTCGGCGGTCATGATGACGGTCTGCATCCCCGAACCGCACACCTTGTTGACGGTCGTCGCCTGCACCGATTTGGGCAGCCCGGCCTTGATCGCGGCCTGCCGCGCCGGCGCCTGACCGAGCCCCGCGGGCAGCACGCAGCCCATATAGATACGCTCGATATCGTCGCCCTTGACGCCCGCGCGTTCGACCGCGGCCTTGACCGCGGTGGCGCCGAGATCGGTCGCGCTCGCGTCCGACAGCACGCCCTGCATACCGCCCATCGGGGTGCGGGCATAGGACAGGAAAACGACGGGATCGGTGGCGGTCATGGCGGGAGACTCCGTAAGGGAAAGAGAGGTCGGGAGTCGGATTAGCCGAAATGCTGCACCTGCGAAAGGGGGCAGCGGCTTTCGTTGCAGGCCCCTGGGCTACGGGAAGGAGATTATGTCGTCAGCTGGGCTCTGCGCCCGTTTCAACCATAACCTCCGCCAAAATCCGCAGCCCGATGCATATCCTCCAATATACCGGGGTATCGGACTTGTTGCCAATGGACCGCATTTAACAGGTCTTAACTATCCTATGCTTACGGGAACTGAACGCAATATTCTGAAAGAGCCATGATGCTGGACGATCTCGAGCGTATTACGAAGCTGTGGAAAGACGGTGCGCTTACCGACGCCGAGTTTGACGCTCAGAAAGCCAGGCTATTGGCTTCCTCGTCGGCGCCGGCCGTCGCAAGCGACGATGCCGACTGGGATCAGGGGGGCGAGCCCAAGGCGAGCAGGATGATGTCGTACGCCGCCTATGCCCTCATCGTGGCGGCTGCCGGTGGCGCTGCGGTTCTGGCCTATGACTACACTAGTAACGACAAGCAGATGATCGCGTCGATCGCGAAGGACGGTGCGGCGGCAGACAGCGAAAAGGCCGCAACGGGCGCCGAAGAGATTTCGGACGAACCACCGGCGGACGAGGTCGAGCAGGCGAAGCCCGAGGCTCCCGCCAAACCGTTCGTCGGCCATCTTACCTGCACGATGAATGGTCAGAGGTATCTCGTCTACACCTGCCTGGTCGGGAAAAACGGGATGCCGGGTGGATCGCTGAAGATCAGAACGCGAAATGGGGTCAAGCAATATACCGAGAACGACATAATCTCGACCATGCAGAGGGACGAGATGATCTTCGACCTGACGAATATGTTCGAAGTCAACATACAGGCAGGCGGCGATGAATATATGACCCTCAGGTTCGACGTGAAGCAAGGCGGGAACGCGGTATATTCGGATGAAACCACGGGATATGGTGTTATCAACATATCGGGTTGATGCGGGGGGCTTCGATCCCGCCCACGCCGGGCTTTCGCGCCCCTGATCGTCTCCGCGCGCCCCAAAGGTCCGCGTGTCCCAAAGGAAAGCGCTCACGGTCGCCATTCTGGTAGGGAGGCGCCCGCTTTTCTGCCCGTTCTTTTGCTGATGCGCGCGCGAAGCGGGTTTCATCTTGCAACGTGCTCACGGCCATGATCAAACAGCGCCCGCAAACCATAGGGGAGACGGGTCATGGCCACCGCCATCAAGCAGGACATCGCCGGCGAAACGGCGCGCATGGATGAAGTGCTCGCGGCGCAGAGGGCGAGCTTCACCGCCGCCATGCCCGAAAGCCTGGGGGTGCGGACCGACCGGCTCGACCGCGCGATTGCGCTGCTTGTCGATCATGCCGAGGATTTCGCCAAGGCGGTGAGCGAGGATTTCGGGCATCGCAGCCGCGACCAGACGCTGATGACCGACATCATGCCTTCGGTCAGCGCGCTCAAACATGCGAAGAAGCATCTGGCGGCCTGGTCGCGGGGCGAGAAGCGCAAGCCCACCTTTCCGCTCGGCCTGCTCGGGGCGAAGGCCGAGGTCGTCTATCAGCCGAAGGGCGTCGTCGGGGTCGTCGCGCCGTGGAACTTCCCCGTCGGCATGGTCTTCGTGCCGATGGCGGGCATTCTCGCCGCGGGTAACCGCGCGATGATCAAGCCCAGCGAGTTCACCGAAAATGTGTCGGCGCTGATGGCGCGCCTCGTCCCCGACTATTTCGACGAGAGCGAAATGGCGGTGTTCACCGGCGACGCCGAGGTCGGAATTGCCTTCTCGAAGCTCGCCTTCGACCATCTGATCTTCACCGGCGCGACGGGCGTCGGTCGGCATATCATGCGCGCCGCCGCCGATAATCTCGTTCCGGTGACGCTGGAGCTGGGGGGCAAGTCGCCGACCTTCATCGGGCGCAGCGCGAACAAGGATCTCGTCGGCCAGCGCGTCGCGCTCGGCAAGATGATGAATGCGGGGCAGATCTGCCTCGCGCCCGATTACCTTCTCGTTGCCGAGGATCAGGAAGGCGAGGTGATCGACAGCGTCAGCAAGGGCGTCGCGGCGCTCTATCCGACGCTGCTCAAGAACGACGATTATACGTCGGTCGTGAACGGGCGGAATTTCGACCGGCTGCAGGGCTATCTCGCCGACGCGCGCGAAAAGGGCGCCGAGGTGATCGAGGTCAATCCGGCGGGCGAGGATTTCGCGAGCGCCAACGGTCACAAGATGCCGCTCCATATTGTCCGCGGCGCCACCGACGAGATGAAGGTGATGCAGGAGGAGATTTTCGGCCCGATCCTGCCGGTGAAGACCTACAAGTCGATCGACGAGGCGATCGACTATGTGAACGGCCACGACCGCCCGCTCGGCCTCTATTATTTCGGGCAGGACAAGAGCGAGGAGGAGCGCGTGCTGACGCGCACCATCTCGGGCGGCGTGACCGTCAACGACGTGCTGTTTCACAACGCGATGGAGGATTTGCCCTTCGGCGGAGTCGGGCCGTCGGGGATGGGCAATTACCATGGGATCGACGGCTTCCGCACCTTCAGCCACGCACGCGCCGTCTATCGCCAGCCCAAGATCGACGTCGCGGGGCTCGCGGGTTTCAAGCCGCCCTATGGCAAGGCGACGGCGAAGACGCTGGCGAAGGAACTCAAGAAATAGCTTGGCAAGGGCAGGGGCGGCGCATTAGGGCACGCTCCGTCTTGATTGCGACCACCGGTCGCATAAAGATGCCTAGCGCCTGATGGATCAGGCGCGGGGGCCCCTGTGGTGAAATTGGTAGACGCGCTCGACTCAAAATCGAGTTCCGCAAGGAGTGCTGGTTCGAGTCCGGCCAGGGGCACCATTTCCCTTATATTTCGGTCGCCCCGGCGGCCTTTTGGGTAAAGCGCGCGCCGTGTGGCGTCAGCGGGCTGCGCAAACATCGGTCAGGCGCGGGAAACCCACGGCCTGCCTCACGGCGCGATTGACGCTGCGCCCGGCTTTCCACATGCCCGGCGGATGGAGAGGGCGGGAGGCCGGGGGGCGGGACCGTTGGCTCCAGGTCCATATTCTTTTCCAAGGTGCCGCCCCTTCAATGAATTTTCTCCAGCGCTTTTCGCCCCACGCCCATGATGTCGCCATCGACCTCGGGACCGTGAACACCGTCATCTATGTTCGCGGGCAGGGGATCGTCCTCAACGAACCGTCGGTCATCGCGCTCGAAACGCGCGACGGCGTCCGCAGCGTCAAGGTCGTCGGCAACGACGCCAAGCTGATGATGGGCAAGACGCCCTCGAACATCGAGGCGCTGCGCCCGCTGCGCGACGGCGTCATCGCCGACATCGAAGTCGCCGAGCAGATGATCAAGCATTTCATCGACAAGGCGCTCGGCGGGCCGAGCCGGCTGCGCCGCCGCAGCAACGTCGTCGTCTGCGTGCCGACCGCCTCGACGATCGTCGAGCGCCGCGCGATCCGCGACGCGGCGTCGAACGCGGGGGCGGTGAGCGTGCAACTGCTCGAGGAGCCGCTCGCCGCCGCGATCGGCGCCGGGCTGCCCGTCACCGAGCCGCTTGGCACGATGGTGGTCGACATCGGCGGCGGCACGACCGAGGTCGCGGTGCTGTCGCTTGGAGGGGTCGCCTACAGCAATTCGGTGCGCGTCGGCGGCGACAAGATGGACGACATGATCGCCTCGTCGATCCGCCGGAAGCATAATATGATGATCGGCGAAATGACCGCCGAACGGGTCAAGCTCACCATCGGATCGGCGGTCGCGCCCGGCGGCGCGGGGCTGTCGATGGCGGTCAAGGGGCGCGACCTGGTCAACGGCCGTCCGTCCGAGGTGACGGTGACCGAGGCCGAGATCGCCGACGCGCTCGCCGAACCCGTGTCGCAGATCGTCAGCGCGGTGCGCGCCGCGCTCGAGGGAACGCCGCCCGAACTCGCCGCCGACATCATCGACGAAGGCATCACGCTGACCGGCGGCGGCGCGCTGCTGCGGCGGCTGGACCAGGCGATCGCCGAGTCCACTGGGCTGCCCGTCCGCGTCGCCGACAATGCGCTGACCTGCGTCGCGACGGGCGCGGGCCATGCATTCGAGGAAAGCGCCTATCGCCATGTGTTGCTCGCCGCCTGATCGGCCTCGTCATTGCAGGGCGCCAAGCCGCCTTGCCAGACGGTCGTGGCGCGCTTAGGATGTAGCAAGAAATTGATTGCTATGGGCGGTTCAGAAACAAAATCGATATGGATGTCGCTGTCGCGCGCACCTTTCTGGAAATCGTGAAAACCGGCAGCTTCGTCGGCGCGGCCGCCAATCTGAACCTCACCCAGACCGCGGTCAGCGCGCGCATTCGCGGGCTGGAGGCGCAGCTCGACCGCCCGCTTTTCGTCCGCAACAAGGCGGGGGCGCGGCTCACCCCGGCGGGCGAGCAATTCCTGCGCTTCGCGACGACGATGGTCCAGGTATGGGATCGCGCGCGGCGCGCGATCGCGCTGCCGCCCGGACGCGACACGGTGGTGACGATCGGCGCCGAGCTCAGCCTGTGGAGCCCGCTGCTGCGCCACTGGCTGCTCTGGATGCGCCGCGAATGCCCCGACATCGCGGTCAGCACGTCGATCGACACGTCGGACCGGCTGATGGAGCGCGTGCAGGAGGGGTCGCTCGACGTGGCGGTCGTCTATGCGGCGCCGCCCCTGCCGGGGGGCGTCGCCGAACTGCTGTTCGAGGAGAAGCTGGTGCTCGTCCGCACGACCCCGACCGACCGGCCGCTGACGGCGGAGGATCATGTCGCGATCGACTGGGGCGCGGATTTCGCCGCGGGCTATCGCTCGGCGTTCCCGGAGCAGCCCAATGCCGTGGTTTCGATCGATTATGGGCCGCTCGCGCTCGACTATATCCTCGCCACCGGCGGCAGCGGCTATTTCCGCGAAGGCTTCATCCGGCCGCATCTCGCCGAGGGGCGGCTGGCGATCGTCGCCGACAGCCCCGCCTTTTCCTATTCGGCGCATGTCGTCCATTCGGCGACGGCGGACGCGGGGGTGATGGAGCGCATCCGGCGCGGGCTGCGCGCGGCGGCGACGGGGGCGGCATGACGGGCGACCGCGCCTCGCCGGTCTGTTACGGCGCCGAAGCCGACGACGTCTATATGGGCTATGCGCCGCGCGACGAGATATTGGCCGCGCTCAACGAACTGCTCGAGGCCGAGCGCGCCGGCGCGCGCGTCGCGCTGGCGAGCGTCGGCGATGCGGTGAGCGCCGACCATGCCGCGATGATGCGCCTCGTCCGCGCCGACGAAGCGCGCTGGTGCGCGATGCTGTCGCGCCAGATCCGGCGGCTCGGCGGCACCCCGTCGCGCAAGTGCGGCGCGTTTCGCGGCAAGGCGATGGCGATTGCCGACCCGATCGAGCGCCTCGCTTTCCTCAATCGCGGCCAGGCGTGGGTGGTGCGGAGGCTCGCCGAACTGATGCGCCGGGTGCGCGACGATGCGCTCCACGCCGACCTGCGCGATATGCTGGAAAGCCACCGGGTCAATATCGACAGCGCCGCCGCCTTTCTGGACGCGAACGGGCCTTCGCCGGACGGGGCGGCTTGACGGCAAAATTTCGCGCCTCAGCCATGAAGAATATGCATTTGTCGAACCCCGGCGGGCTGCGCAACAGGCCCGCGACACCCCATCGAGACAGGAAAGACGCCCATGGACAAGCCGAACCCTTCGCCGCGGCCCGAGACGATCGCGGCGGCGCACGGCGTCGCGGGCGACACGGCCTTCGGCGCCGTCGCGCCGCCGCTCTATCTGTCGAGCACTTATGAATTTGCGGGGTTCGAGGCGCCGCGCGCTTATGATTACGGCCGCGCCGGCAATCCGACCCGCGACCTGCTGGCGAGCGCGCTCGCGAAGCTGGAGGGGGGCGCCGGGGCGGTCGTCACGTCGAGCGGGATGGCGGCGCTCGACCTGATCGTGTCGCAGCTTCCTGCCGGCGCGCGCGTGGTCGCGCCGCACGATTGCTATGGCGGGTCGATGCGGCTGCTCAAGGCGCGCGAGGCGCTGGGGCAGGTGTCGCCGCGTTTCGTCGACCAGCGCGACGACGCTGCGGTCGCGGCGGCGCTGGCGGAAGCGCCCGCGCTGCTGCTGATCGAGACGCCGAGCAATCCGCTGCTCCGCGTCGTCGACATCGCTTCGCTCGCGGCGCGCGCGAAGGCGGCGGGGGCCATGGTCGCGGTCGACAATACCTTTCTGTCGCCGGCCTTGCAGCGGCCGATCGCGCTCGGTGCCGACTATGTCGTCCATTCGACGACCAAATATCTGAACGGCCATTCCGACGTGATCGGGGGCGCAGTGATCGCCGCTGACGCCGGAGGGCTGGAGCGTATTGCGCATTGGGCCAATGTCGTCGGCTGCGGCGGGTCGCCGTTCGACGCCTGGCTGACGCTGCGCGGTCTGCGCACCCTGTTCGCGCGAATGCGCGGGCAGCAGAGCAATGCGATGGCGATCGCCGAGATGCTGAGCCGTCATCCCGCGGTCGCGGCGGTCCATTATCCGGGCCTGCCGGGCCATCCCGATCATGCGCTTGCGGCGCGCCAGCAATCGGGTTTCGGCGCGATGCTGAGCTTCGAACTCGCGGGCGGCGTCGAAGCGGCGAAGCGGCTGATCGGCGCACTCGGCGTCTTCACTTTCGCCGAATCGCTGGGCGGGGTCGAAAGCCTGATCGTCCATCCGGCCACGATGACTCATGCCGACATGGGCGACGAAGCACGGGCGCTGGCGGGGATCGGCCCCGGCCTGCTCCGGGTCTCGGTCGGTCTCGAGGCCGAGGAGGATCTGCTGGGCGATCTGGAGGCGGCGCTGGCGGCCTGCTGACACGGCCGCGCTTCATCCGCTCGGGGACATAGCCCGGTTATTCCGCCAGCCCGGTATAGGAATCGGGCCGACAGATTCGCGATCCTGAAACATAATTGATATAGGCGTTCGCGCACGGGGGGGAAAGTTCGTGGAGCTTACCCGGTGGAACACAGATATCTTTATGCAGCGATCGTGGCCGCGTTTCTGATCGCGCTGATCGCTTATGGCGTGATGGGCGCCGTCAAAAAGGCGCGCCACCGCCGTCGTCTGCGAGGCGAATATTGGCGGCACGGCCCCGCCGAATGACGGCGATCCGGAACATGATCGTTTCGGACAGAATCGTCATCCCGGCGAAGACCGGGATCTCACCCTGTCGTTCTGGTGCGCCGGCGAGATCCCGGCTTTCGGGGGGATGACGGGATAGCTGGTGTTTCGCCCCTAGCCCGATCACGCTCTAGATTTCCGCCGCCGCTTCGGCCGGGCCGTCTGCCCTCGCGCTTCGCTTCAGGACCGATCGGATGATCCGGTGAAGATGGGCGGTTGCATAGATGGCGAGCGGCCATGCAATCGTGTTGATCAGGTCGGATTTCGTGTCCGGCCAATTCCAATTGCCGAGATGGATGCGATCCAGGCACTCATTTCCCCCGGCCAGCAGAATGACCGTCAGCAACGGAAGGAGGCGATCGAAGGATCGCCCCGTCAGCAGGCTTGCCGCCAGAAAAATGAACATCCCGGCATGGATGTGCAGGATGGCGTCGGGCAATCCGGTGGTCGTGCCGATCCAGATGATCCGCTCGTGATATTGTGCCGCAGCTTCCTGGAGGAATAGCATGGCAGGTTCCTTCTGGGGGAGAATGAAGGGGGAGGGACTTCGATCGTTCGGGCAGGGCACCGATCGATACGATACGGACATCAAAATCTTGGCGGAGCGGGAGGGATTCGAACCCTCGATACGGTTTTGCCGTATACTCACTTTCCAGGCGAGCGCCTTCGACCACTCGGCCACCGCTCCGCTGCACCCGGTCGTTTCGTGCGGAGCACGAAGCGTGAATCGGATGCTCCAATTCGCTCTGGAAGGGGCGCCCTAATCGCTTGCCGGGTCTTTCGCAAGTCGGATGGGCGTGGCAGACAGGCGCGATGAGACATCTGCTCCTGGCCGCCGCCCTGCTCGCTCTTCCGGTTCATGCCGGAGAGCCTGCCCCGATCCCGTCGCCCGGCGAGATTGCCGCCGCGGCACCCGCGAGCGACTGGATTGCGATCGCGCCGTCCGACCTGCTCGTCATGGACCTCGCGCCCGATGCGAAGGGCAAGCCGCGCCGCGTTGTCATCCAGTTGATGCCGCCGCCTTTCAGCCAGGGCTGGATCGGCAACATCCGCAAGCTCGCCGCCGCGCATTGGTGGGACGGCACTGCCGTCACCCGCGTGCAGGACAATTATGTCGCGCAATGGGGCGATCCGACCGAGAAGAAGCCGTTACCCGAGGGGTTGGCGACGGTGCCGGAGAGTGAGTATGTCCAGCGCGTGCCTGCCGCCGAAGAGGAACAGCTCGGCCGGCTTGAACTGGTCGATTCCTATGCCGAGGCGGCCGATATCAGGGATGGCTGGCCGCTTGCCCAGAGCGGTGATTATTGGTGGCCGGTCCATTGCTACGGCGCGGTCGGCGTCGGTCGCAACATGTCGCCCGATACGGGCTCGGGCGCCGAACTCTATGCCGTGATCGGCCACGCGCCGCGCCATCTCGACCGCAATATCGCGGTCGTCGGCCGCGTGATCAGCGGGATCGAGCATCTGTCGAGCCTGCCGCGCGGCACGGGCGACCTCGGTGTCTATGAGCGCGCGGAGGAGCAGGTGCCGATCCTTGCGATCCGGCTCGCGACCGACTTGCCCGCGGCCGAGCAGCCGAAATTCGAATATCTGTCGACCGACAGTGCGAGCTTTGCGCGCTACGCCGACGCGCGGAAGAACCGCCGCGATCCCTTTTTCATCACGCCCGCGGGTGGCGCCGACATCTGCAATATCGCGGTGCCGATCCGGCCCGTCGCCGCGAAATAGGCGCGGTGGAGGATTTTACCGTCACGACACCGCTCTGGCGCTGGCAGTCGGCGACCGCGCCCGCGGCGTGGTTCTTCCTGACCATCGCGGGCGAGGCCGCCGACGGGATTCGTCTCGCCGCGATCGGCGGCCAGTGGCTCGACGGCCGCAAGGGATTCGGCTCGGCCCGTGTGCGCGCGACGATCGGCGACACGCGCTGGAACACCTCGGTCTTTCCGCACCGCGAAAGCGGCGGCTGGCTGCTTCCGGTCAAGGCCGCGGTCCGCAAGGCCGAAGACCTTGCCGAGGGTGACGCGGTGACGGTGACCGTCAGTCTTTAGGCGGGTTTTCCGCTTTCGCCTCGCGCGCCTGCGTCTTGCGCTTGCGCAGGTTGGCGCGCAGCGCCTCGGCCAGGCGGCGCTCGCGTTCGAGGTCGGCGGGGGAGGGCGGTTTGCTCACAAGGGGGGCGATGCGGCGAAATCGGCGCAGCGTCAAGCCTCGCACCTTGACAGCGGCAAGGCGCCCCGCCATAGGCCGCGCCTGCCCAGCGAGCATCTGTTCGCGGGCGTCCCGGATGCTGCTGTAGCTCAGTGGTAGAGCGCACCCTTGGTAAGGGTGAGGTCGAGAGTTCAATCCTCTCCAGCAGCACCATTTTCCGGATTATTCGGCCAATGGCTCGGCCTAACCCGGCAAGACGGGGCCGGCCCTAGATACGCGCCGACAGCAGCCAGTCGTGGAACAGCTTGACCGACGGCTGGCGCAGCGCGCGCGGGCGGCAGACGAACCAGTAGCTGTAGGGACTGTCGACATCGAAATCGAACAGGCGGACGAGCCGCGGATCTTGCGCGTCGTCGAAATGATGCCCGTGCATGAAGGCGACCCCGATACCCTGCGCCGCCGCTTCGAGCATCAGCGGACCCGAATCGAAGAAATCGATCCCTGCCGGCTCAAGATAGGGCATACCGACCGCCTTCCGCCACTCCGCGAAGGTCTCGGGCATTTCGCGGTGGAGCAGGACGGTCAGGCGCTGCAATTGTTCGGGGACGGTGATCGCGCGGCCGTCGTCGGTCAGTGTCTTGGCCGCGATGGGGAACACCTTGTCCTGGTCCAGCCGTGCCGCATAAAGCGCCGGATCGATCGTTCGTGCGAGCGCGATCGCGGCGTCGATCCCTTCGCCGAGCCGCGCCTCGGCGTGCGACAGCGTGTCGAGATCGATATGCAGTTCGGGGTGCAGGCGGCGCAATTCGGGAAGGCGCGGAAAGAGCCGCTGCTGCGCAAAGAGCGGCAGGACATTGAGGTGCAGGCGCAGCGATGCGTCGGGACTGCCGACACGGCCGAGCACCCCGCGCAGATCGTCGATGATCGGCGACAATTGTTCCTGAAGCTCGCGCCCCGTCTCGGTCAGGCTGAGGCCGTGGTGGTGACGGTTGAAGAGCGGCCGTCCGACCGCGTGTTCGAGCGTCTGGATGCGCCGCGACAGCGCCGGCATCGACAGGCCAAGCTCGCTCGCGGCCGCCTTTACCGTGCCGTGGCGCGCGACCTCGAGAAAGGCTTCCATGCTGCTGAGGGGGGGAAGGCGTTGCATGATCGTCTCGGCGGCGGTGATGGCATGGCGCTTACTGACATGCCAGAAAATTTGTGCGGTGCGGCGTAATTGGCGTCTGCTCGTTCCGAGCGAACGGGGGTCGAAAATCGGGAACGACCATCCTATCTTCCGCATATTGACCTCTTTGCGGGAGAAAGAATTTGGCCGACGCCGCGGTAAAAGAGAAAAGCGTCAAACTGCAAGTCGCCAATGCGCGCGCCGAGGAAAGCGGGGGCGGCATTGCCCGTATCCCGCGATCGGCGATGGCTCAGCTTGGCGTGACCGAAGGCGACGTCATCCAGATCAGCGGCAAGCGCGAGACCGCTTCGCGCGTCGTCGCACCCTATGCCGAGGACGAGGGGCTGGAGGTCATCCGCCTCGACGGCCTGCAGCGCGCCAACGCGGGGGCCGGGGCCGGGGACATGGTGCAGTTGAGCCGCGCCGAAACGCGCCCCGCGACGCGCGTCGTCTTTGCGCCCGCGCAGGAAAATCTGCGGCTTCAGGGTTCGGCGAATGCCTTGAAGCGCAGCTTCTTCGGCCGCCCGCTCGTCGCGGGCGACACCGTTGCGACCGCTGGGCAGCAGCGGCTGCCGTCGGGCGACATGCCGCCACAATTGCGCCAGATGCTCAACGCACCGGCCTATGCGCTCGCCGAAGTGCGCCTGCTCGTCGTCTCCGCGAGCCCCAAGGGGATCGTGACGATCGACGAGAATACCGAAGTCGAACTGCTTCCCGAATATCAGGAGCCGCAGGATACGCGGCGCACCGACGTCACCTACGACGATCTCGGCGGGCTTGGCGATACGATCGACCAGCTTCGCGAGATGGTCGAGCTGCCGCTCCGCTATCCCGAACTGTTCCGCCGGTTGGGCGTCGATCCGCCGCGCGGCGTGCTGCTCCACGGCCCGCCGGGAACGGGCAAGACGCGTCTCGCACGCGCGGTCGCAAACGAGAGCGAGGCGCAATTCTTCCTGATCAACGGACCCGAGATCATGGGCAGCGCCTATGGCGAATCCGAAAAGCGGCTGCGCGATGTGTTCGAGGCCGCGACGAAGGCCGCGCCGTCGATCCTGTTCATCGACGAGATCGATTCGATCGCGCCGAAGCGCGGGCAGGTGACGGGCGAGGCGGAGAAGCGCATCGTCGCGCAGCTCCTGACCCTGATGGACGGGCTGGAACCGCGGACGAACCTGGTGGTCATCGCGGCAACCAACCGTCCCGATGCGATCGACGAGGCGCTGCGCCGTCCGGGCCGGTTCGACCGCGAGATCGTGATCGGCGTTCCCGACGAGAGCGGGCGGCGCGAGATATTGGGCATCCACACGCGCGGTATGCCGCTTGGTGAGGATGTCGACCTGGCCGAACTCGCACGCACGACTTTCGGCTTCGTCGGCGCCGATATGGCGGCGCTGACGCGCGAGGCCGCAATCGAGGCGGTGCGGCGGATCATGCCGAAGCTCGACCTGGCGGCTGGGACGATCCCGCCCGAGGTGCTGGAGGAATTGCGCGTCACGCGCGATGACTTCAACAACGCGCTGAAACGCGTGCAGCCCTCGGCGATGCGCGAGGTGATGGTGCAGGCGCCGAAGACGCGCTGGAGCGACATCGGCGGCCTCGATGCCGCGCGCGACAAATTGATCGAAGGGATCGAACTGCCGCTCAAAAATCCCGAAGCGTTCCGCCGTCTCGGCATTCGCCCGGCGAAAGGCTTCCTGCTCTATGGCCCGCCCGGAACCGGCAAGACGCTGCTGGCGAAGGCGGCGGCGCGCGAATCCGACGCGAACTTCATCTCGATCAAATCGTCGGACCTGCTGTCCAAATGGTATGGCGAGAGCGAGCAGCAGATCGCGCGGCTGTTCGCGCGAGCCCGGGCGGTCGCGCCGACGATCGTCTTCATCGATGAGCTCGACAGCCTCGTCCCCGCGCGCGGTAGCGGGACATCCGGCGAGCCGCAGGTGACCGAGCGCGTCGTCAACACGATCCTCGCCGAGATGGACGGGATCGAGGAGATGCAGTCGGTTGTGGTTATTGGCGCCACCAATCGCCCGAACCTGATCGATCCGGCGCTGCTGCGTCCGGGGCGGCTCGACGAGCTCATCTATGTGTCGGTGCCGAATGCCGAGGGGCGGAAGCGCATCCTCGAGATTCACACCGGCAGGATGCCGCTTGCGGAGGATGTGTCGCTCGACACGTTGGCCGAGCGCAGCGAGCGCTTCACGGGCGCCGATCTGGAAGATCTCGTCCGCCGCGCAGGTCTTGCGGCGCTCAAGCGGTCGCTGAGCAGCGATGTCGTCACCATGGCGGATTTCGAGGCGGCGCTGAAGGATACGCGGGCGTCGGTGACCGAAGCCATGGAAAGGGATTATGAAAAGATCCAGGGCGAGATCAAGCAGGCGGCGATGAGCGTCGATCCGATCGGCTTCTTCGCGCCGGGGATGCTCAAGCCGATGCGCGAGCGGAAGCATCCCGACGATCCGCCCGAAGAGACGAAGGATTGAACCTGCTCGTCCCGGCGAAGGCCGGAATGGCGCGGGAGCTTGATGACTTTGGTTTCCTCGCTCGTCATTGCGAGCGAAGCGAAGCAATCCAGGGCGGTTTACGCACGCTCTGGATTGCCGCGTCGCTTCGCTCCTCGCAATGACGAGTGAAGGCAATGCGATCTTGCTCTAAATATGTATGTCCGGAACAGTCTGGTCCTGCCGTAGCGCGGACCAGCCCCACACCACCAGCCAGACACAGAAGGCGGCCATCAGGCCATAGGCGGCCATCGCGTGCCAGTTGTAGAGCAGCACACCGATCGCGGGCGAGATGATATAGGCGGACCCATTGATCGACGCGGTCATGCCCGCGACGCTGCCTTGATCACGGCGCGGGACCGATAGCGACGCACCCGCGGTGAAACCGGGACGAAAGAGACCGAAGCCGAGCGACGCGAACGCAAAGCCGATGACGATGGCGTGCATATCCTGCGCCAGTCCCGTCATGATGATTCCCGTCCCGCCAAAGGCGGCGCCATAGAGCACGGTCGTGCGCGGCGTCATCTTGAGTAGCGGGATCAGCCCCCATTGTGCGAGCAGCGTCGCGAAGGCGCCGCCCATCAGCACGATGCCGGTGATCGCGGCGCCCTCGTCGGGTTTCAGCCGCAGATGCAGCCGGTCGAGGATCAGAAAGCCGATGACGCCGAGCATCATTGCTTGCGCCTGGCCACCGAAAAAGCCCGCGTAGAGCCAGGGACGAACGCGCTCGTCGCGCCAGCCGAGCGACTCCTGCGTCGCAGGGTCGCGGTCATTCTCGTCCTCGGCGGTCGGCTCGGCAGGGCCGGCGGAAAGCGGATAGGAGGCGATCGCGCCGCGGGCGGCAAAGCGCGGCGTGTCGTTCGGAAGCCGCCAGCGCAACATCACCAGCACGATCATGCCGATGATCGCGAAGACGAGAAGCGGGCCGGCGAGGCCGAAGATCGGCAGGATGAAGAAGGGGGCGACGGCGGGGCCGATGACGGTGCCGAGGCCGAAGGATGAGGAGACGAGCGACAGGGCCTGGGTGCGCTCCTCTGCGTCGGTGCGCGCCGCGACATAGGCCTGCACCGCCGGCGGCGATGCCGACCCGAAACCGCCGTAGAGGCTGCGGAACAGCGCGAAGAGGATGAAGGTCGTGCTGGCCGCGAGCCAGCCCGACAGGCCCGCCCACAGCGCGAGGCCGCATAGCGCCATCGACAGGAAAAAGCCGATGATCCCGCGCGCCATCAGCACCTTGCGGCCGCGCTTGTCGGACTGGCGCGCCCAGTAGGGCGCGGTCAGCACCCAGAGCAGCGCCGACCAGCTGAACGCCAGGCTGACCCAGACGTCCGGAATGCGAAGTTTGGCGCCGATCGCGGGCAGGATCGACTGCATCGCGGTGTTGCCGGCGGCGGCAACGAGCATGACCGCGAACAGCACCGCCATGCGGTCGGCAGGAATCGATTTGGCCGTCACCTCGTCCCCTTTCGGTCGCCCTGCGCCGCGGTCAGCGTCTTCCTACACGCGAAAGGGGGGCTGTCCAGTGTCAAGACCGACTCTTTCCTTGCGCTGGCGGGCCGATTTTGCCACGCACTTATTCAGCCGCAACAATGCGAAAGCCGTCATGACCAATCCTCGGGCGCAGGCCCAATCGACCGTCTCGCCGATCCGCCGGGTCCGCGAGAAGCTGAAGCGCTTTTTCGGACCGTGGGGGATGTTCGTGAAGGGCTTTATCAAGCATCCGGTCATGGTCGGATCGATCGTCCCGTCCTCGCCGACCCTGATCCGCCACATGCTGCGCCCGGTCGACTGGAAGAATACGAAATTGTTCGTCGAATATGGCCCCGGCGTCGGCACCTTCTGCCGCCCGGTGCTCGAACGCATGGCGGGCGATGCGACGCTGATCGCGATCGATACCAACCCCGATTTCATCGAATATCTGCGGGGGGACATCCGCGACAGCCGCTTCATCGCGGTCCACGGCTCGGCCGCCGATGTCGAGGAGATCGTCCGCGCGCACGGCTTCGAGCAGGCCGATTATGTGCTGTCGGGCCTGCCTTTCTCGACGCTGCCGGCGGGGGTCGGCCCCGCGATCGCCGCGGCGACGCACCGCGTGCTGCGTCCGGGCGGCGCCTTCCTCGTCTATCAGTTTCGCGCCCGCGCCCGCGATTTCCTCGCCGCCCATTTCCGGCGCATCGACAATGCGTTCGAATGGGTGAACGTCCCGCCCTGCTTCCTCTTCTGGGGCTGGAAGGACTAGATTTCGCTCTCGGGATCGATCTCCCCCAGCCCGAAATTCAGCCGCCGCGTCACCGTATAATCGGCGACGCCGACGACGAACCAGGCGAGCGTCCAGCGCAGCCGCGTCAGCCAGCTCGCCCGTGCCTTGTGGCTCGCGGCCGTGACGATCTCGCAATCGCCTTTCAGCCCGTCCAGAAAGTCGCGCATCTGCTGCGCGAAGCCCGCATCCTCGATGCGCAGCATCCCCTCGACGTTCAGGAACAGGCTGCGCATGTCGAAATTGGCCGTGCCGACGTGGACGATGTCGTCGATCACGATCAGCTTCATGTGCAGCCGGCACGGCTGATACTCCCATATCGCCGCTTTCTGGCGGAGCAGATAGCCGTAGAGCAGCCGCGATGCGCCGATCGTGGCGGGGTTGTCCGACTTCGCCGCCATCACGAAGCGCGCTTTCCCCGCCCGCGCGACCCGGCCGAGCCGCCGGAGCATCCCCTGACCGGGCGAGAAATAGGCCATCGCCATGTCGAGCCGCCGTGCCCCGACCAGATCGCCGCGCACCATTCGCGCCCAGGGCGACAGGCGCTGGGTCGGACCGCCGACCAGCCAGGACAGCGGCTTGCCATCGACCGGCCATTCGCGGATCAGCCGGCGCAGCACCAGCAGCTTGCCGTCGTCGTGGACGGTATAATTGTGCAGCGCCTCGAACCAAGCGGTCATGTCCGCGACGACGGGGCCGCGGATGACGATGCCGAGGTCGAACCAGCAATGCGTCCGCCGGTCGCTGAGATAGGGATTCGCGATGTTGAAACCGCCGGTTACGCCGGCTTCGCCGTCGATCAGCAGCAATTTCTGGTGGTTGCGGACGAGATAGCTCGACCGCCAGCGTCGTGAGAAGAAGATGACGCTGCCCCCCGCGGCGCGGAGCGGCGCGAAGAGGCTGTCGGATATGTCGCCCGACCCGAAGCTGTCGATCACCGCGCGCACACGCACGCCGCGCCGCGCCGCCGCGGTCATCGCGCCGAGAATTTGCTGCCCGGCATCATCGTCCTCGAAAATATACATGATCAGGTCGACGCTGCGGATCGCGCCACCGATCAGCGCGAGCAGCCGTTCGAGCCTCCGTTGGCCGTCGAAGATGACCTCCAGCCGATGGCCCGCCACGTCTGCCTTCAACGTATCAAGGGGGCCGGCGGCGGCATCGGGCTCGGTCATGTCTTGCTCATAGGCTTGGGGGCGTGGAGCCCGCAAGGGCAGGGGTTTTATTGACATCGGCGGCGCTCGCTGCTAGCGCGCAGCGCTTGCCGCCATGCCTTTGGCTGGCCTCTCCGCTTCTAAGGAAACACAATGGCCCGCGTTACCGTCGAAGATTGCGTCGACAAGGTTCCCAACCGCTTTGATCTGGTGCTGCTTTCCGCGCATCGCGCCCGCGAAATTTCGGGCGGCTCCGAACTGACGGTCGATCGCGACCGCGACAAGAATCCGGTCGTCGCGCTGCGCGAAATCGCCGAGCAGACGGTGCGTCCCACCGACCTCGGCGATGCGCTCGTCGGTTCGCTCCAGAAGGTGGTCGTTGACGATGACGATACGCCCGACGAAATCAGCTCGATCGCGCGTTCGGCCGAAGCGCTTCGCCTGACCGCGGCGGCGCCGCCGCGCAGCCCGGCCGGTGGTGGCGGCGACTTCGAATAAGCGCCGACGACAGTCGATAACCAAGGGGGCCGCGGGAAACTGCGGCCCTTTTTGATTCAGAGGAGCTTCGTGAGTTCGGCGATGCGGATCGCGCGCGAGGCGAGCATGGGTTCGAGGATGACGCCGATGCGGTGCGCGCGCGGCGAGGCGATTTCGACGTTGAACAGGCTGTTCGCGATCACGTCGGCGATCTGCACGCCGTCCGAGCGCCGGCTGTCGGCGAGCGACGCCTGACCCCAGCCCGCGAGCCCCGCCTGGATCGTTTCGCGCACCCCGGCCAGGATCACCGGGTCGTAGCGGCCGTCGTCGATCACGACGTCGGTGCAGACGCCGCCGGTTTCGGGAAGCCAGTTGCTCACCGCGAGATCGAGCAGCGCGGTATAGAGCGCAAGATCGGTCGCGAGCCGGCCATCGGCGGGCGGCGCAAGATTGTCGCGCTTCGCCACCGCGACCCACGCCCGTCCGCCCGCGCGATCGAAGAGTTCGAGCAGATAGGCGCGCTCGGTCAGGCTGATCCGGCTGCCCTTGAGCTCGCCGCGCAGCCCGGTGACGGCGCGGAAGCGGGCATGGATTGCGGCAGCGGCATCGGGGGAGAGCATCACGGCCGCGAAGGTCATCGCGCCCGTATTGAGTCCGCCCGATTCATCGCAATAGATCGTCATGCCGCACCCTTCTTCGCCTCATGCACGCCGCATCAGGCGGGGCAGGGATAGCGTTTCCGCATCAGTCCGTCGAACGCCGAGTAGATGGAAATCGATTTGCGCGACTGCGGCGGATAGCTGCGCAGATGGGCCAGCCATTGTTCGGGGGTGAGCGTGCCGCTTTCGGGCGGGCAACTCGTGGTCCGGCGCCCGGCCTTGCGTTCGGCGTCGATCCGCGCCTTGTAGCGCTTGCCCGCGGCGATCACTTCGCCTTTCAGATAATGGGCCTCGGGGGTCGCGATCGCCAGCGGCCCCAGCCGTTCGATCGAACCGGCGCGTGCGAGAAAGGTCGCGACGCTCATATCGCCGGGCGCCATGCCGCACAGCAAAGCGCCGGCGCCGAGTGCGGCAAAAGCCGATCCGATCCGCATTTCCCCGTTGGTCATGCGGACCGGAATCGTGCCAAATCAATGAACAAGGTCTGAATCAGACGCCCTGCGGGTTGGCGTCGCCGAACGGGCGCGGCTTGCGCTTGATCTGCGGCAGGCCGCCCGCATGACCCTGAACCGGGTTGCCGTTCTTGCCCTGATCATTGTCGCGGCCGATGTCTTCGCCCTTGATCGCGCGCTTCGACTCCTCGCCCGACAGCGTTTCATATTCGAGCAGCGCACCGGCAAGCAGGTGAAGCTCGTCGAGATTGTCGGTCAGCACCTTGCGCGCGACATTCTCGCCTTCCTCGACGAGGCGACGGACTTCGGCATCGATCAGCTTGGCCGTCTCCTCGGACATATTCTGCGCGCGCGAGACACTGTGGCCTAGAAAAACCTCGTCCTGATTGTCGCGATAGCGCAGCCAGCCGAGCTTTTCGGACATGCCATATTCCATCACCATAGCCCGCGCCATGTCGGTCGCCTGCTGGATGTCGTTCGAGGCGCCGGTGTTGAGTTCGTCCTTGCCGTAGATGAGCTGCTCGGCGATGCGGCCGCCGAAGCAGAGCGCGAGCCGCGCCTTCATCTGCTTCATATTCTGCGAATAGCGGTCGCGCTCGGGCAGGTTCCACGTCACGCCCAGCGCGCGCCCGCGCGGGATGATGGTGACCTTGTGCAGCGGGTCATTGCCCTCGACGTGAAGCGAGACGAGCGCGTGGCCGGCCTCGTGATAGGCGGTCGCCTTCTTCTCGTCCTCGGTCATCACCATCGAACGGCGTTCGGCACCCATCATCACCTTGTCCTTGGCCTCTTCGAACTCGTTCGAGGCGATCAGGCGCTTGCCCTTGCGCGCCGCCAGCAGCGCCGCTTCGTTCGCGAGGTTGGCGAGATCGGCACCCGAGAAGCCGGGCGTGCCGCGCGCGATCCGGCGGAGGTCGACGTCGGGCGCGAGCGGCTTCTTGCGCGTGTGGACTTCCAGAATCTTCTGGCGGCCCTCGATGTCGGGACGCGGCACGACGACCTGACGGTCGAAGCGGCCCGGACGTAGCAGCGCGGGGTCGAGGACGTCGGGACGGTTGGTTGCCGCAACGATGATGATGCCTTCATTCGCTTCGAAACCGTCCATTTCGACGAGCAACTGGTTGAGCGTCTGCTCGCGTTCGTCATTGCCGTTGCCGAGCCCGGCGCCGCGATGGCGGCCGACCGCGTCGATTTCGTCGATGAAGACGATGCACGGCGCGTTGCGCTTCGCCTGCTCGAACATGTCGCGGACGCGCGACGCGCCGACACCGACGAACATCTCGACGAAGTCCGAACCCGAAATGGTGAAGAAGGGCACGCCCGCCTCACCCGCAATCGCGCGGGCAAGCAAGGTCTTGCCGGTGCCGGGCGAGCCGACGAGCAGCGCGCCCTTCGGAATCTGGCCGCCGAGCTTCGAGAATTTGGTCGGGTCTTTCAGGAACTCGACGATTTCTTCCAGCTCCTCGCGGGCTTCGTCGATCCCCGCGACATCGTCGAAGGTCACGCGGCCCTGCTTTTCGGTCAGCATCTTGGCGCGCGACTTGCCGAAGCCCATCGCGCCCGAGCCGTTGTTCTTCTGCACCTGGCGGAAGACGAAGAAGGCGATGCCGAGGATCAGCAGGAAGGGCAGCGACTGGATGAGCAGATAGACCCAGATATTGCCCGTTTCGGTCGGCTTTCCGTCATATTTGACATTATTGTCGTTGAGCATCTTCAGCAGCTCGGGGTCGCGCACGATATTGGCGGTGAAGCGGTCGCCGTTGGTCAGCTCGCCGGTGACGCGATCTTCGGACAGCACGACCTGCTTGACCGCGCCTTCCTGCACCTTTTGCCGGAACTCGGAATAGGCGAGCGTGTTGCCGGTCGGCTGCGCCGCGCCCCCGAAGATCGAGGCGACAAGGAGCATGGCAAGCAGGATGCCGCTCCAGATCATCACGCTCTTCATCCAGGGGTTGCCCTGCGGTTCCTTATCGTCCTGCATCGGAATCTTTCCCAAATTCGCGCCAAAATTCGCGCACGCGGCGCTTCTCTCCCGATAATGTAGGATAATCGGGTTAAATGACAATGAGCCAATTCGCCCTAGGCGCGCGCTTTCCGTCGCGGCGCGGCGGAAATGCGCCAGATCGTGCCGGCGAGGCCGGGAACCGCATCGATCAGCAGCGCGCCGACCATCGCGCGCCGGCCCGCCTTCATCGCGGCAATGACGCCGTCGAGCGAGGCGCCGCGCAGCGCCAGCCCCGGATCGTTGGCGCGCAGCCGCTGGGTGACGACGCGGCGGAAGATCTCGGGTGGATAGCCTTCGTCGCGGATCACCGCGATATCGGACGCATCGGGCCAGGAGGCGATCAGCCGCTCGACCGCCCAGTCGATCGCTTCGTCGGCCTCGGCCAGCCAGCGCGCCGAGCGCGCCGCCGCCTCGACATCGAGCGTCGTCTGCGCGCGCAGCGCGTGGCGCAGCCGCGCGCGGTCGAAGCGGTCGTCGGCGTTCGACGGATCATCGACGAAGGGGATGTCGTTGTCGAACGCGATCCGCATCAGATCGTCGCGCCGCCAGTGCAGCAGCGGCCGCAGCACCGATCCGTTGCGTGCGCGGATCGCGGCCAGGCCGCCGACCCCGCTCGCGCGGTTGAGCCGCATGACGATCGTCTCGAGCTGGTCGTCGGCGTGATGCGCGGTCAGGATATGCGCGATGCCATGATCCTGCCGCCATCCGTCGAGCAGGCGATAGCGCTCGGCGCGCGCCGCCGCCTGCGTCGATCCCCGGATCGGCGCCGGCGGAAGCAGCGTGTCGTGCGGAATATGCTCGCGCGCGCAGAAGCCCGCGACCATGCGCGCTTCCTCGTCCGAGCCCTTGCGCAGACCGTGATCGACCGTCGCCGCGCGGACCTGACCGGGCAGCAGCGTCGCCATCAGCCAGAGCAGCGCCATGCTGTCGGGACCGCCCGAGACCGCGACGCCATAATGCAACCGCTGCCAGTCGGCACCGGCGAGCGCGGCGAGGTCGCGCCCGAGCCGTTCGACGGCCTCGCTGCTGTCAGCAGCCTGCTTTTGCTTTTGCGGCGGCTGCATCGGTGCGGACATCCTGCGGCGCCTTGTCGCCGTACACATCGTCGAGCTCGCGGAACGCCTTGCAGGCGTCGGCCTTGCGGCCGAGCTTTTCGAGCGCGACGCCCATATACATCAGGCTGTGCGGGGCGCGGGGACCGCTCGGCCGATCCTTGTAATTATTATAGAAAGCGACCGCGGCGAGGCTGGGCTTGCCCTCGTCGAGATAGGCGCGGCCGAGCAGATTCTGCGCGAAGCTCGCCTGGTTGCTCTTCGGCCATTTGGTCACGACGGTCTTGAGCTGGGTTTCCGCCTCGGGATAGAGTTTCGCGTCCCAGAGGCGGAAGCCATAATTATAGGCATCTTGCTGTTCGTTGCCGGTCGAGGGGATTTCGACCTTCTTGACCAGGGCGAGGCGCGCGGCATCGGGCGACGCTGCCTTGGCGGGCGTTGCGGCGGGCTTCTTCGCGGGCGCTGCCGCCGTCGTGGCGGCGGGCGTCGGCTTCACCGTCGGCACCACCGGCAGGCTGGCAGGCGTTGCCTCTGCCGCCGCTTCGGCGGGGAAGCGCCTGTCCATCTCGGCCTTGTAGGCGGTGAACTGCTTTTCGAGCTCGCGGAGCTGATAGGCGTTCTGCTCGGTCTGGCCGGTCAGCGTCTGAAGCTGCGATTCGAGGGCATCGACCCGTGCGGTCAGGTCCGCGACCGGGGTCGCGGCCTTGGCGCGCTCGCCCGGCGTATTGTCGGGCGCGATCTCGCCTTCGAAGAAAGTCGGAGCGCCGCCGGGAAAAACCTGGCGCTGGACCGCGCGCATTTCCTTTTCGAGCCGGTCGACGCGCTTGGTGACGGTCTGGTCCTGCGCCTGAGCAGGCGCGGCCGCCGCGATCGCGACCGCCGCCACGCCCATGAGAGTGACATGCTTCATCATTTGCCGATAGGCCCCCACAGATTAACCAATTTTATCCCGGCCTTCATAACGCCCGAAACGGCGGACGCGCAAACCTATTTCGGCGCGCCGCGGCTTCGCTTCATCGGGATGACGGCCTCAACGCGTGGTTTTCGGCGCGGGCGTCGATGCCGGGGTAGCCGCTCCGGTGCCGCCGCCGGCGCGTGCGACGAGGTCGGCGGGTTTCAGCGAAATGCCCTTGATCAGCGTGTCGGCGGGGCCGATCGGGCCGACGTCGCGGCCGCCCACGGTGACCTTCAGCGCCTGCGGGATGCTGGTGCGAAGCGTGAATTGTTCGATATAGGCCGCGGGCACCTCATAGGTTTCGCCGGGGTCGAGCGTCCGCCAATTCTCGGTCTTGCCCTTGGCGTCGTCGAAGCCGATCCACACTTCGGAGAGGCCGGTCAGCACGACCGGCGCATTCGCGGCGACGGAGGCGCCGGCCTTCGCCGGGGCGGTTGCGGGCGCGGCCTGGGTGGCGGGGGCCTCCGAATCTTCGGCGGCCTGGTTCTGCGCCGCGATCAGCGCCTCGTCGGGTTCGACCGACAGGAAACGCCAGACGCCATAGGCCGACACCAGCAGCAGCGCGACGATGACGAGCGTCCAGGTCAGCCGCGCGGTCGGCAGGCGCGCCGGGTCGGTCGGCTCATAGGCTTCGTAGACCGGCCGCGCGCCATATTGATCCTCTTCGAGCTCGCGGCGGATCGAGGCCGCGATCTCGGCCTCGGGCAGGTCGACTGCGCGGGCATAGGCGCGCGCGAAGCCGGTGACGTAGGTCCGGCCCGGCAGTTCGGAGAAATCGGATTTTTCAATGGCGTCGAGGTGCCTTTGGGTGATCCGCGTGCGCGTCGCCACGTCGGCGAGCGACAGGCCGGCGGCCTCGCGCGCCAACCGCAGCTTGTCGCCGGTGCGCGTGATCGCCAACTCGCCCTGCTCGGGGGCGGTTTCCTCGTCTGCCATCGCTGTCTCCTTGCCGGTCGTTGCAACCCGGTTCGACCGTGCGGGCCGTTCATCGCATTGACGGCGCGCGAAAGTCAAATGGAGTTCGGCAAACGAACGGCTGAAAAGAAGCGGTTACGCGTTTCGGCCGAAGGCAGATGCCGAAGGACTGTTCCATAGGACTGATCGATCGATAATCTTGCTACGGGACGGCAGCGATCTTTCTCCTGTTCGTCCGGGCGGCCTTTCGTCGGCTCGCCGTATCCGCAGCACGGCCGGGCAGCTAAGTATTTGGTGTGACCGCGTGCGATGCGTCACGGACGGGCCATTACCGTTCGACAGGAGCCTTCATGTTCAAACCCTCCGGTGCGCTCATCGCGCTGTGTCTTGCCGGCCTTGCGCCACTTGCCGCTTCCCCTGCGTGCGCGCAGGGCGCGGCGGCGGCCGCTTCGTTGACGCCCGGCACGAAGGTCTATGACCAGAATGGCGAAGAGGTCGGGCAGATCGTCAAGGTGGCGGGCGACAAGGTCGCTGTGGCGATCGACGGCAACGGTCTGGTCGTGCCGAAGGATGCGTTCGTGAAGTCGGCGAAGGGGCCGGCCCTCAAGGCGCCCAAGGCGAAGATCCTCGCGGTGCTGAAGGAGGCTGAGGCCGATGCAGCGGCGGTCGATGGGGCGTTGAAGCCGGGGGTGGCGGTGCGCAGCGCCGACGGTGCGGCGGTGCTGGGCAAGGTCAAGGAAATCGTGGCGCAGGGCGCGGTGCTGACCACCAGCGAAGGCAATATCACGATGCCGCGCGCCGCTTTTTTCCTGTCGGATAAGGGGCTGGCCGTGAAAGTGAACGAAAAACAGTTCATCGAAGGCGTCCGCGCGGCGCGGGCGCAGAAGAAGAAAAGGGGTTAGCGCTTCCTCATTCATGGCCATTGTCCGAAGGCGACATCAATGTCGGTCACCAGAGCCAGATAGAGAGCCAGATAGAGTGGGCACCCGAAAGCGGTCGTTTCAGCCGTGAACGGTCTCTCCGCGTTCTAGCATGCCTATGAAATCCCCGATCTTTCGGGCTCTGGTCTCAGCTTTCTTCACCGCGCCAATCCGGTACAAAATCGCATATCGATTAGCGCCCTTGAGCGTAGCGAAGAAAGCTGCGGCCTTCGGATTCGCATCGAGCGCGTTCTGCAAATCCGGTGGAATCTCAGCCTTGCTGGCCGATGCATACGCGGCTTCCCATCTGCCATCTGCCTTCGCTTTATCAATTTCCAATTGTCCAGATGGCTGCATGCGCCCTGCCGAAATCAGCTCCAGCGCGCGTTTGCGATTGACCTTCGACCACTTGCTGCGCGGCCGGCGTGGGGTAAAGCGTACCAGCCAGCTTTCAGCGTCATACTTGTCAAGTTGGCCGTCGATCCAGCCAAAGCAAAGGGCACTGTCTATCGCCTGGGCTTTGGTGACGCTGACGGTGCTCGAACTCTTCTTAGGAAATCTAACCCATGCACCGTTTGAATCGCTCGGTTGCTCCGCCAACCAGTCCTCCAGTGCAATTTGATCAGCAAATGAAGCTATCGGAAGGCCGGAGCGATATTCAGTCATCCTCTAAATTTGCCCCAATTCGGCGATTCGATAAAGGTCCGCTTCTGTTAACCTGCGTCTGATAGTTGCCGGACCGGAAACCACCCCAAAGCAGACGTTATACCCTACAGCACATATTTGCTGAGGTCGGTGTCACCCACCACATTGGCGAGCTGCTTGTCGACATAGGCGGCGTCGATGGCGAGCGTCGTGTCGGGGACGTCCTCGGCGGTGAAGCTGATTTCCTCGACCAGCCGTTCCATGATCGTCTGGAGGCGGCGCGCGCCGATATTCTCGACCCTTTCGTTGACCTCGGCGGCGAGCTTCGCGACGCGGGCGATCGCGTCGGGCGTGAAGGTCAGCGTCACGCCCTCGGTTCCGAGCAGCGCGGCATATTGTTCGGGAAGCCCGGCCTTGGTCTCGCTGAGAATGCGGACGAAATCCTCCTCGGTCAGCGCGCCGAGCTCGACGCGGATCGGCAGACGGCCCTGCAATTCGGGGAGCAGATCGCTCGGCTTGGCGACATGGAAGGCGCCCGACGCGATGAAGAGGATATGGTCGGTCTTCATCGGACCATATTTGGTCGCGACCGTGGTGCCCTCGATCAACGGCAGCAGGTCGCGCTGGACGCCCTCGCGGCTCACCGAGCCGCCGCGCACGTCGCTAACGGCGATCTTGTCGATCTCGTCGAGGAAGACGATCCCGTTCGCCTCGGCATCGGCGAGCGCGACGCGCGCGACATCGTCCTGGTCGAGGCGCTTGTCCTGTTCTTCCTCGATCAACCGGGTCGCGGCCTCGATCACCTTCAGCTTGCGGCGCTTCTTGGGCAATCCGCCCATGGCCTTGCCGAGCATGTCCGACAGGTTGATCATGCTCATCTGCCCCGGCTGTCCGGGCAGGTCGAACGACATGCTCGGCGCCTCGGAAACCTCTATCTCGACCTCGCTGTCGTCGAGATGGCCTTCGCGGATGCGCTGGCGGAAACTCTGGCGCGTCGCCTCGCTCGCGCCCTTGCCGGTGAGGGCGTCGAGCAATCGCTCCATTGCGGCTTCCTCGGCCGCGGCGCGCACCGCGTCCCGGCGACGATCGCGTTCCAGCCGTACGGCCTCCTCGACGAGATCGCGCGCGATCTGCTCGACGTCGCGGCCGACATAGCCGACCTCGGTGAATTTGGTCGCCTCGACCTTGATGAAGGGCGCGTCGGCGAGCTTGGCGAGGCGGCGCGAAATCTCGGTCTTGCCGCAGCCCGTCGGGCCGATCATCAGGATATTTTTCGGGCTCACCTCGTCGCGCAGATCGGGCGCGAGCTGCTGGCGGCGCCAGCGGTTGCGCAGCGCGACGGCGACCGCGCGTTTTGCGGCGTTCTGACCGATGATATGCGTGTCGAGGGCGGCGACGATCGCCTTCGGAGTCAGGTCCTTGTTCATGCTTATTTCCGGATTTCGATGGTTTCGGAGGTGAACTGGTCGTTGGTGTAGACGCAGATGTCGGCGGCGACGTCCATCGCCTTGCGTGCCAGCACCTCGGGGTCTTTTTCATAGTCGGCGAGGGCCCGCGCCGCTGAGAGCGCGAAATTGCCGCCCGATCCGATCGCGGCGATCCCGCCCTTGGGTTCGAGCACGTCGCCGTTGCCCGTAATCACCAGCGTCACCTCCTTGTCGGCGACGATCATCATCGCCTCCAGATTGCGGAGATATTTGTCGGTGCGCCAGTCCTTGGCGAGTTCGACCGCGGCGCGGAGCAATTGACCGTTGTGCCGCTCAAGCTTGGCTTCGAGGCGCTCGAACAGGGTGAAGGCATCGGCGGTGGCGCCCGCGAAGCCGCCGATCACACCACCGTCGTGGAGGCGGCGCACCTTCTTCGCATTGGGCTTCATCACCGTCTGGCCCATCGATACCTGACCGTCGCCGATGACGACGACCTTGTCTGCATTGCGGGCGGAAAGAATGGTGGTTCCGTGCCAGGGCGCGGCACTATGCGCATGAGGATTGGTCATGGGCGGGGATATGGGAGATGGCTTCCCGCCCCGCAAGGGATGTCGGGGAAAGGTGTCGCGCAAAAAGTGGGGCAATCTCCCGAGTTCAGGCATTTCAGCGATCAGCATCGCGGCCGAGACAGGACCGATTCCCGGAACGGAGCGCAGAAGTTGCGCCTTCGTCGCGAGGCTCTCATCTTGCGCGATAGGCCGACTCGATGCAGCGATGGAGGGCCACGTTTTCGAGGCGATGTGACTATTGGTTTTCCTGTGGCCGGTCTCACGACGAAACGGGGCGGGATCGTCGGAAATACTCGGCCGATTGGGGGCAAGCTATCAGCTAAGCGAGATCGATGTGATCAGCATTCCGGCTGAGATTGGGCTCTAATTCGGAAGAAACTCCCAACGCTGGCGTAATGTGGCGGGTGATGGCGTAAACGTGATTCCGCACAGCCATCGATTTGCGCGATCTTCTTCGAATTGGGACGCCCCCGTCCCTCCGGAGCGGAATCGTGACCCCTACCAAGCTGCTGATCGGTCAAATTCTTGTCGTTTTCGCGATCGTCATCGCGGGTGTGTGGGCCGCGACGCAATGGTGCGCGGCGCAGCTTGGCTATCAGCCGCAACTTGGCCCAGCCTGGTTCATTCTGTTCGACACGCCGATCTATCGGCCGTGGTCCATCTTCCCGTGGTGGTATCACTACGACGCCTACGCGCCGCACATCTTCGACAAGGCGGGGATGATCGCCGGGGCAAGCGGATTGTTTGGCTGCGGCGCCGCCATCGTCGGGTCGCTCTGGCGCGCGCGGCAATCGCGCCATGTCACCACCTATGGGTCCGCCCGCTGGGCCACCACGCGAGAGATCGACCGCGCCGGACTGTTCCTCGATGCGGGCGTGTTCCTCGGCCGCAAGCGCGGACGCTATCTGCGCCATGACGGCCCGGAGCATGTCATGGCCTTTGCGCCGACGCGCAGCGGCAAGGGCGTTGGGCTCGTCATCCCGACGCTGCTGAGCTGGACCGGTTCGGCGGTCATCCACGACATCAAAGGCGAGAACTGGCAGCTTACAGCAGGCTGGCGCGCGCAGTTTAGTCATGTGCTGCTCTTCAACCCCACTGATCCCCGGTCCGCCAAATATAATCCGCTGCTTGAGGTTAGGAAGGGCGCGAACGAGGTTCGCGATGTCCAGAATATCGCCGATATTTTGGTCGACCCCGAAGGGGCGCTGGAGCGTCGAAATCACTGGGAAAAGACATCGCATTCGCTGCTGGTCGGCGCGATCCTCCATGTCCTCTATGCGGAGGAAGACAAGACGCTCGCGCGCGTTGCGACCTTCCTGTCCGATCCACAACGACCCTTCGTCACGACGCTCCGCCGTATGATGACCACTAATCACCTCGGCACCAAGGAGGCGCCGCAGGTTCGGCGCCGGCATCGGCGGCATGGCGCGCGCCGCCAAAGGGGCTGCCGCCAACCGGATGCACAATGCTCTCGGATTTCGCGCCGCCGCCGAGCGCGGTCAGCAAGCCGCCTGGGCCGCAGGGACCAGCGGCGCATCGAGCGCGGTCGGCGGTAGCGCAGCAAGCGGCGACGCATCGCCGCCCGCATGGTCATCACGACTGACAGGCGGGTGTATCACATCGAATTGGCGAGCCGGACGACCGGCGCGATGGCTGCCTTGTCGTGGACCTACCCGCAGGATGAGTTGATCGCGCTGCGCCGTGAGCACGATGCAGCCGCCGCGGCAGCGCCGGTCGCATCTGGCCTCGCCATCGAACGACTCAATTTCCATTATGAGATTAGCGGCGACAAGCCGGCATGGCGGCCTGTTCGCGCGTTCGACGATGGGCGGCAGACCTTCATCGAGTTTCCGCCGCCGATCGCCGTGGGCGAAGCGCCCCCGCTGTTCGTCATCGGCGCCGACGGCGAGGCTCAGCTCGTCAATTATCGCATGGTCGGGCGCTATTATGTCGTCGATCGCCTGTTCGGCGCCGCCGAACTACGCCTTGGCGGCAAGAAGCAGCAGATCGTGCGGATCGAGACGGCGCAGCCGAAGCGGAGGCGCGGTCGTGACTGAACCTGTCGAGCGGTCCGCAAAGGCCGCACCGCCCAAGGCCGATCCTGAAACTCTCGTGCTGCGCGCCGCGCCGGGGCGTGTCACCCGCTACCGATCTGGCTGACCGTTGCCGGCACGCCGCGGAAATCGGCCCGTCGTCGCAATATCTCCCACGCGAATGTTCGCAGGTCATCGAGACTGTTGGTCGGGGGCAGGTCGCGTGCGATGAGCGTGAAGCTCTCGGTCTTTTTTCTCATTGGCTTGGTCATCCTTTCCGTCCTAGGGACAAGGACGGATTGGGCACCGGGACCCCTAAACGAAGTTCTGAATATCCTCGCTGGCCGCAAATTATCGGGCCTTTACAGAGCATTTCGCGATGCCGCTGCGGCTCAGCGCAACCATGATGGGGCTGTCGCGCAAAGGCGTGCGGGGAATTCCGCTGCGTCAGTCATAGCCGCTGAGGGAAAAGGGGCGGGCGTTGGAACCTTTATGCAAAGGCCCGCTACTTCGGTCCGCGCCGGTCACCGATTACCCTCGGTCGCTGGCACGCACCTGTCTTACGGCGCCCGCGCTCGCGGCGTAGCCGCACTCGGCAGCCGTATCAAGGCAGGGGGCCGTGGGCCTTTACCGCCGCGCGAGGGCGGTTGATTTTGTCAGGGGCCATTTTCGACCATCCTGCGCAGCCTGTCTTGATGCTTTCATCCTGCCGGAAGGCCGCCGTCACGCGGTCATGATCCGGGAAGAAGGTCTGTGGACGATTACGATGCCAATGCGCGGGCCGAGCGGGCGCGACACGGCCATCCCTTTCTCAACACCGCACAGGCCGCGCACTATGTCGGTTTGCACTACCGCACACTCGAAGTCATGCGACGGCAGGGGCGTGGACCCCGCTTCCGGCGGCACGGCCGCCACATCCGATATCATATCGACGATCTCGAACAATGGTCGTTGACGAACGGGCAGGATCTCAGCTCGGGCGAGGCCGATTGATGGCCGGATTTCCGCGCCGATCGTCCCGCCCGCGATGCCCGGTGCATGCGAGACGGGTGCTCCTCATGGCGGGCGCGGGCCTGGCGTTGCTCGGCGCGGCGGCCGTGCTCGATGCGATCGTACGGCCATCGCCGCGGTTCGTATGGAATCTCTCGGCCAGCGCGCCGCTCGGCCTCTATGTCGTCAGCAGCAAGGGCGAGATCGCCGCCGGCGATACGGTCATTGCACGCGTTCCGGCGCTCTGGCGTCTCTGGGCCGGCCGACGGCGCTACATTCCGATCAACGTGCCGCTCGTCAAACGAGTGGCCGCGATACCCGGTGATAGCGTCTGTGCGATCGGGACGCTCGTCCAGATCAACGGCCGCGGCGTCGCTATCCGCCGCCTTTCCGACGGGCGCGGGCGCGACATGCCGGACTGGCACGGCTGCACGACGCTCGGCCAGCGCGAGTATCTGCTGCTGGGCGATGGCCCCGATTCTTTCGATGGGCGCTATTTCGGTCCAACCGGCCGTAACGACATCATCGGCAAGGCGCATCGATTATGAAGTCGGTGAGACTCTGGATGGTCTTGGTCGGCGTGGCGCTCGCGACGCCGGCCGAGGCCCGGTCGGTCGAGGCGTGGCGACCCTATATTGAAGAGGCGTCGACACGCTTCGGCGTTCCCGTCGACTGGATCGAGCGCGTCATGCGCGCCGAGAGCGGCGGCCGCACGACGCTGGACGGCCGCCCGATCACCAGCCGTGCGGGGGCGATGGGCCTCATGCAGCTCATGCCAGGGACATGGGCCGACATGCGCGCGCGGCTTGGGCTGGGCAGCGATCCCCACGCGCCGCGCGACAATATCCTGGCAGGAACCTATTATCTGCGCCTGATGTATGACCGCTTCGGCTATCCCGGCTTGTTCGGCGCCTATAATGCGGGACCGGCGCGCTATTCGGCGTTTCTGGCCGGGCGGTCAGGACTTCCTCGGGAAACGCGCGTCTATATGGCCGCAGTCGCGGATCGCGCGGTGTTGCCGGGTGCTAAGCTGTGCGCCGATACCTTCGCTTCTGCGCCGGATCGAGCCGGCATTGTCGATGGCCGCGAGGATGTCCTGCAAATTTTCTTCATCCGTCGATAAGGCGGAAGGCGTGGAATTTCTCGGGACGGCGTGCGTGGTTGTGGCGCTCCCATGACGAACTTGTCCATAATGCTTCCTTCCAATCCAACGAAAGGATCGCACCATCAAACCATGGGATCAAACAACTAGGTCGTAAAAACTGGCTGTTTGCTGGCTCAAAGACAGGCGGCGATCGCGCCGCTGCTGTCTACTCCGTCATCGAGAGCGCCAAACTCAATGGCCTCGAACCGCAGGCCTATATTGCCGACGTCATCGCCAAGATCGCTGGCGAATGGCCTGCTGCCAGTTGGGATGAACTCATGCCGTGGAACTGGCAGCCCGATCAGCAACCGGTCGCCGCAGTCGCCTGATCTGCGGCCTCCAGCCCACGCTCACTTTGCTGCGTCTGAGTGCCGATCCCCGCCAAGATATCGGCTCTGGCGGCGAAATTTCGCAACTCCTTCCGATCCTCGCAATGATTCCGGTTCGACCGAGACATCGAATAGCCGTTATTTTCGTTAGGGCTTGCTGATCGAGAGACTGATCCGCGATTGCAACCCGCGTCGACATATCGATGTGGGCCGCGGCCTATAATGTGTCGTGGTGGGCAGCGCACAGGATGCCTCGTCAACTCGCGTCTTGTTTCTCAATTGTCGGGCGGTCATGTCTGATCCATGGAACATCTGTTGCAATATTATGGTCAATTGAGTTTCGTGATCGGAGACAGCACCGGCGCAACCGATAGCCTCCTGCATGTGCATGGCGGGCTGGCAGTAATGTTGTCCGGATTGTAACGCGACGATAGCTGGCTACTTGGACGCCGTTTCTTTTCGTATTGGCTGCGGCTTTACTCAAAGAGACGTCCGATCGTGTCGTGCATGGATCGTGGAGGATGCTCGACACCGCATTCGACATTATCAACACGATTTTCTGGTCATTGGTGTTGATGGTCGGACTTCGCTGGCGTCGTGTGCATCCGCGAAAATAGGAGGTCGCCATCGTCGACCCGCGATGCCGGTCTGCGCACGCTGGGCCGGTCGATCAGTCAGGTGAAGTCGCTGCCAGATATTCGACGATCGACTTGACCTCCTGCGCGCGCGCGCGCGGAATGATCAGCACATCGTTGCCGAGCGTGACCACGATCAGGTTGGAGACACCGACGACCGCAAGACGCTTGCCGCCGTCGGCGCGTAAATAATTGCCGCGCGCGTCGAGCGCGACGACCTCGCCCATGCGGACGTTGCCCGCGTCGTCCTTGTCGGCGAGTTCGTAGAGCGCCGCCCAGCCGCCGACGTCGGACCAACCGGGGTCGACCGGCACGACGACGAGTTGCTTCGCACCCTCCATCACCGCATAGTCGACCGATTGCGACGGGCTGGACAGGAACGCGTCTTCATCAGGGTGGATCAGCGCTCCGTCGCGGCGCGCCGTCGCCATCGCGCCGGCGCAGGCGCGCCCGATCGGCGGTTGTTGCCGGTCGAGTTCGGCGAGGAAACGGTCGGCGCGCATCAGGAAGATGCCGGCGTTCCAATAATGGCCGCCTTCTGCGAGCATCGCTTCGGCCTTGTCGCGCGGTGGTTTCTCGACGAAGCGGCGGACGTGGCAGACGCCGGGCGCAATAATGTCGCCTGACGCAATATAGCCATAACCCGTTTCGGGGTGCGACGGCGCAATCCCGAAGGTCGCGAGCGCGCCCGCCTCGACCGCGGGAAGCGCGGCATTGATCGCGCGATGAAAGGCAGCGACATCCGTCATCAAATGATCGGCGGGCATTACAAGCAGCGTCGCGTCGGGATCGCCTGCGAGAGCGGCGAGGGTGATGGCCGGTGCGGTGTTGCGCGCGGCGGGCTCGACGATGATCGTCGCATCAGCGATACCGGCGGCGGCGATATCGGCCTCGACATGGGCGACGTGCGCGGGGCCACATACGATCAGCGGCGGTGCGAAGCGCGCGCGGTCGATGACGCGCGCCAGCGTTTGGCGGAACATGTCGCCGTCACCGATTAGCGGCTGGAACTGCTTGGGCGTCTCGCTCGTCGATATGGGCCAGAGGCGCGTGCCGGCGCCGCCCGACAGGATGACGGGAACGATCAATGTGCGGGCCAACTCAGCAGCGCGCGCGCGCCGGCGGCGAGGCGGATCGTGTCGGCGCGGGCGGTTGCGATGCACTCGCCGAGCCGTACCGCCTCGTCGCCAATCTGGCACCCCGCAGACAGGGGGACGAAGGTGAAATCGTCGCTCCAGCCCGGCAGCAAGCCGGCGGTATCAGCGCCGGCCAGGTGGAGCAGGCTGAAATGCGGGCCGTCGACGAGCAGTCGGCCGCGCGTCGGGTTGACGTGCGCGTCGCGTGGGTCGGGGCAGGGCTCCAGCGCCGCGACCGCAAGCCCCGCGTCGAGGTGCAACGCGCGCGGACGGCCATAATCGTAAAGGCGATAGGTGCAGTCGACATTCTGCTGCACCTCGACGATCGTCAGGCCGGCACCGATCGCGTGGATCGTCCCGGCGCGATTGTAGAGGAAATCATCGGCCTTTGCCGCGCGCCAGTCGATCAGGCCGGTGATCGACCCGTCGAGCGCGGCATCGCGGAGCGCTTCGCGTGTCGTCGGCACGGCGAGGCCGGCGCCGAGTTCGGCGCCCGGTTCGGCATCGAGCACCAGCCAGCATTCCTCTTTGCCGTGCGGATAGCCCGCAGCCTGTGCGGCGGCATCGTCGGGGTGAACCTGGATCGACAGCCGCTCGGATGTGAAGAGGAATTTGACCAGCGGCGCGACATCACCGTCAGGCCGCGTGAACCATATTTCGCCGATGCGGCGCCCGCCGAAATCGCCGAAATCGGCTGGGATGTCGGTGCGGCCCCATGGCTTTTCGACGATGATCGGTTCGAGCCGGGTCATCGCGCGAGAATGCGGCCAGCGGGCGTGATAGGTCAAGCGCGCCGCCTCAGGCGGCCCGATGGAAACGGTTGCCGTTTCCGCTGCCACCGGGCTGGTCGAGCCAGAGCCCGCGCGTGTCGTAGACGATCTTGTCGCCGCGTTCCTCAAGCGGGATCGACTTGAAGAGATCATGGTCGACGAGAATGATCAGCAGGTCGCAGGAGGCGAGCGCGCTGTCGAGATCGATAAGTTCGGCGCCGGTGCCCGCAAATTCCATGGGTAGCCCGCGCGCATAGGGTTCGACGATCTGGATCTGCTGGCCGAAGCGGCGCGCGAGCGCAGCGGCGACCTCGACTGCGGGACTTTCACGGAAATCGTCGATGTTCGGTTTGAAGGCGAGGCCAAGGCAGGCGACGCGTGCCTCCGGATGCTGCGAGACGAGCATTTCGGCGGCGCCGATAACATGCGCGGTCTTGGCGAGATTGACCTCGCGCGCGGTGCGGATCAGGCGGCTGTGCTCGGGCGCGCCGTGGACGAGGAACCAGGGGTCGACCGCGATGCAGTGACCGCCGACGCCGGGTCCAGGCTGGAGGATGTTGACGCGCGGATGGCGGTTGGCGAGGCGGATCACTTCCCACACGTCGACGCCCAGATGCTCGGCCATCATCGACAGTTCGTTGGCGAAGGCGATATTGACGTCGCGGTAGCTGTTCTCGACCAGCTTCACCATTTCGGCGGCGCGTGCCGAGGTGGTGACGCAGGCGCCGCGGACGAACTGGCGGTAAAAGGTCATCGCGCGGCGGGCGCAGCGCGGGGTGATGCCGCCGATGCATCGGTCGTTGTCGACGAGCTCGACGAGGATGCGGCCGGGCAGCACACGCTCGGGGCAATAAGCGACGAAGATGTCGGCGGCGCCCGTGCAGGCGCCGGGGACCTTGAGGTCGGGGCGAAGCTCGGCGAGCAGCGCGGCCACCTTTTCGGTGGTGCCGACGGGCGAGGTGGATTCGAGGATGACGAGATTGCCGACCTCGAGCTTCGGAGCGATCGCGCGCGCGGCCGATAGGACGTGGGTGATGTCGGGGCGATGTTCTTCATCGTGCGGGGTCGGCACCGCGATGACGAAGACGTCGGCGGGCGCGACTTCGGTCGAAGCAACGAGTGCGCCGCGCGACACGACGCCCTGGACGAGACCGTCGAGATCGACTTCCTCGATATGCACCTTGCCGCTGTTGACGGTATCGACGACGTGTCGGCTGACATCGATACCGATGACGCGGCTGCCCGAGCGCGCGATCAGCGCGGCGGTCGGTAGGCCTATATAGCCGAGGCCGAGGACGGTAACCTGCTGGTCGTTATCGATGAGCACGCGCAACAATCTCCGCTATTCGTGTCGCAGCGCGACCATCCCCGAAGGGATTATGCGCGCGCGCCATGGCATTATAGGCGCCTTCATCGTCCAAAAGGCTGAAAATTTCCGAAACGATCCGATTTTTGTCGGTGCCGACGAGCCGCGCTGTACCCGCCTCGATGCCCTCTGGCCGCTCGGTTGTCTCGCGCATCACGAGCACCGGCTTGCCGAGCGACGGCGCCTCCTCCTGCACCCCGCCGCTGTCGGTGAGCACCAGGTGGCTGAGGCCGAGCAGGCGAACGAAGTGGGGATAGTCGAGCGGATCGATCAATGCGACGTTCGCGAGATTGCCGAGGATCGGTTCCATCGCGCTGCGCACATGCGGGTTCGGGTGGACGGGGAAAATCACCGCGACATCGTCGCGCGCCGCGACGCCGGCGATGGCCTCGGCGATCGCCTTCATCCCGTCGCCGAAATTCTCGCGGCGATGCGAGGTAACGGCCACGATGCGCTTGTCCGCGAAGCGCGCGGCGAGCGGGTCGAGACCGGCGGCCAGAGATGGTTCTTCGCCAAGGCGTGTTTGCGTCGCAAGCAGCGCGTCGATCACCGTATTGCCGGTGACGTGAATGCGGTCGGCCGGCACATTCTCGGCGCGGAGCGCGGCGGCGGCCGTTTCGGTCGGCGCGAAATGCAGGTCGGCGATCGCGCCGGTGACCTTGCGGTTCACCTCTTCGGGCCAGGGGTGATAGATATTGCCGCTGCGCAGGCCCGCCTCGACATGGCCGACTGGAATCTTGCGGAAATAGGCGGCAAGCGTCGCCGCCATCGTCGTCAGCGTATCGCCGTGGACAAGGATACGCTCTGGCTTTTCGGCATCGAACGCCACGCCGAGGCCGGTGACCAGTCGCGCAAGCAGGGCGTCGAGCGTCTGGTTCGCCTGCATGAGGTCGAGGTCGATGTCGGGGGTGATCTGCGCGATTTGGAGTACCTGATCGAGCATTTCGCGGTGCTGGGCGGTGACGCAAACGCGAGCCTCGATACCCGGCTGGCCGCGAAGGGCGTGCACGACGGGAAACATTTTGATCGCTTCCGGCCGCGTGCCGAAAACCGCCACTATCTTCATCTGTCGTTCCCTGAATCGCGCGGCTCGATGGTTCGCGCCAGGATATCATGATTCTTCATTGCTTTAGCTTGCAAATGCTTTCGGCTCTCTTAAGCATGAAGATACGCCTGCCCGAAAAATTGGAAGATGAGGCGCAACTTTTCGCACCGGGCGGTGTATGTTGTCATCCACGGGGTGGAGGGCTAGGGGGAATGGTGCGGTCGTCGCGCCGCCTTAGCCCCGTTATACGATATTTTGAGGTTGGATCGGTTCGCTAGTCATGTTCTGGAAGCGCAGCAAAAACCCGGCCTCGTCCGCGCCCCGGGGACCTGAGATACCGGCGGGAAGGCGTATCTACGCCATCGGCGACATCCACGGGCGCGACGATCTGTTTGCCGAGATGCTTGATCTGATCCGTGCCGATCATGCCGCGCGTGGGTCGGCCGACATGACCCTGATTCTGCTGGGCGATCTGGTTGACCGTGGCCCGTCGTCTGCTGAGGTGGTGGAGCGCGCGATGCGGCTTCATGACGAGTTTCCCGACGTCCGGCTGCTGATTGGCAATCACGAGGAATGTTTTCTCGCGGCGCTGACTGGCGATGTGCGCCGCGTCCGCTATTTCATGCGGATCGGCGGCGACGCCACGATCCGCAGCTATTGGCGCGACGATCAGGATTTCGAAAAGGCGAGTTTCGAGGAAGTGGCCGAGCGGCTGCCCGCATTGGTGCCGCCGGATCATGTCGCGTTCCTCGGCGGCGGCGAGGATATGGTCGAAATCGGCGACTATGCTTTCGTCCACGCAGGGGTGCGCCCCGGCGTTCCGCTCGAAAAGCAGGCGCTTTCCGATCTGCGCTGGATCCGCGACGAATTTCTCGACGATCTCGGCGATCATGGCAAGGTCATCGTCCATGGTCACAGCATCACCGCTGCGCCCGACGAGCAAGCCAATCGCATCGGCATCGACGTCGGCGCGTTCCGCAGCGGTGTCCTTGCCGGAATCGGACTCGAAGGGAGCCGGCGCTGGTTTCTCTTCGCACGCGAAAGCGAGGCGAGGGCGAATGCGGCCTGACCTCGGGTTCGGCCTGCCGAACCTTGCCACTCCTCGCCGGACGGTCTATTCGCCGGCGCCGATACGGTCTAGGGCCCTGTTTTCCATGCATCCGATGCCAGAATAGTGAAAATATGAGCAGAAGAACGACAGGCGCGTCGCGTCCGAAAGGCTCCAGTTCGCCCGATATGCAAGGCTGGATAGCCATTCTGTTTTTGCTGTTCGTGTTCTTGACCGGCGGCGGATCGCGGAGCGACATCGCGTCACTGCCGATCCTGCGCGGCGTATCGGTGCTGTTCGCCTGCTGGGCGATTACAGGTATGACGCGCGACGACTGGCGCCGCATCCTCGCACCGCTCGCGATTCTGCTTGTCCTGACCACGTGGATCGCCATTCAGCTCATTCCGCTCGCTCCCTCGATCTGGCACGCGCTGCCCGGCCGCGAAACGATCGTCATGATCGATCGGCTGCTTGGACAGCCGGAGCTCTGGCGGCCGATTTCACTGACGCCCTCGGATACGTGGAACAGCCTCCTCGCGATGACGGTGCCGCTTGCGGCGCTGCTGGTCGCCGCCCGTCTAGGCGCTGAAGACATGGCGCGGGTGATGCAAGCGCTGGTCATCATCGCCGTCGCGAGCAGTCTGCTCGGACTGCTGCAGATCGTCTCTGGAAGTGGAAGCGCTGCTTTCTTATACAGAATTACAAACTACAATTCGATGGTCGGTCTGTTCGCCAACCGTAATCACCACGCTGTCTTTCAGGCCTGTGCGGTTGTTTTCGCGGCGGCGCTCCTCCGCGACGAACTGATGCGGCGGCAGCAGAATCCGATGATCCAGCTTGGCTTAGCCGCTGCTGCGATCCTGTGCGTGACGATGACCATGCTGATCGGCTCGCGTGCCGGGCTGGTTGCCGGCGGTGTGGCGTTCTTGATCGGTTATGCGATGATCCTGTCGGCATGGCGCGGTCGGCCCGTTGCTACGCCGCGTCGCAGAGTTGTGTCCGGCAGTGCGTCTTTTGGAACGCAATGGCTGGTCTACACGCCGCCGGTGTTGATTGCCGCGCTTCTGGCGACGATTCTATTCTTGGCCGGTCGCACGACGTCGCTTAGCCGGCTCGCCGACAACCGGGCCGCGGAGGATCTTCGTGTTCTTGCCTGGCCTACCGTCTGGCAGATGACCGAAACATATTGGGGTGTGGGCGCAGGATTCGGATCGTTTCCGGATGTTTACAAAATATTTGAAGTCGATGCCCTGTTACAGCCCGCCTATTTCAACCACGCCCATAATGATTGGATGGAAGCGCTAATTACCGGCGGCTTGCCATTCGCACTGATCGTTGCGGCAGGGCTGATATGGTTCGGCCGCGCGGCCGCCTGGGCGGGCTTCACGCGGCTGGTCAAAGGGCATCGCGGCGACTATCGCCTGCCAGTGCTGGCGGTGGCGGGTCTTCTGGCGGCGGCCAGCCTCGTCGACTATCCGCTGCGGACGCCCTCACTGCAGGCGATGGTGATCATGCTGCTGGTACTTTTCGTATGTCCCGCGCCCGCCACGGCCCGGCGGGAATAGGCTTGCGGGCAAAAGCCGATCCACTATAGCCTTTTTCGCCGTCGATTACGGGGTTTGACAGTTTTTCTATGAAAAATATTCTCTTGTGTGCCGCAACGGCCGCGCTGCTTGCGGGATGCGTGAAAAGCGCGCCCCCGGTCGCGAGCGTGCCGGGGACGCCGATCACCGCATTGTCCGTCCTGCCGCCACCCGAAGCGTCCGACGTGATCCGTTCGACGCGGCTGGCCTTCATCGGCCCCTTCACGGAATTGCGCATCGAAGTGTTCGGGGTACCGGACTTGCAGCGCGACATCATGACCGACGGAGAGGGGAATTTCTCCTTCCCGCTCGTTGGCACGGTTGCCGCCGCCGGCAAGACCCCGCTGGCGCTGGCCGATCAGATCCGATCGCAGCTCGTCGGAAAATATATTCGCGATCCCCAGGTCACGGTGAACTTCAAGGCGCCCACGAGCGCGAGCGCACTGGCTTTCCAGTCGATGGCGGTATCGGTCGACGGCGAGGTCAAGCGGTCGGGCTCCTATCCGGTGGCGGGCCGCATGACACTGATGCGCGCGGTCGCGCTGGCGGGCGGTCTCACCGAATTCGCGAAGCTCGACGATGTGGTGGTGTTCCGCAATGTCGGAACGAAGCAATATGTCGGCATCTATAATATCGGGGCCATCCGCCGCGGCAACTACGCCGATCCGGAAATCTTCCCCAACGACGTGGTGATCGTCGGCGATTCGCCGCAGCGCCGCATGTTCAAGGATATTCTGGCGGCAACGCCGGCGCTCCTGTCGCCGCTAATCCTGCTCGCGCGCGAATTTTGATAGGATGGACCGCCAAATGAACGAGATTGTCCGCGGCCCTATCGTGCCTGTCGATCCCGCCCCTTCGTCTTATGGAGAAGGTGGCGAAGAACAATATGCCGCGTCGCTTCCCGAAATCGAGCGCATATTTTCGGCGATCCTCAACCATCGCAACTGGGTGATGGCGGCGATCGTCGGCGCTTTGCTTCTCGGTCTGCTCGCGACATTTCTCGCGACTCCCGAATATACCTCTACCGCGCGGATCGAGATATTGCCCGATTCTCCCGTCGATACGTCGGTCGACGAACAGCGGGACCGTGCGATGGTCAACGAAATCGCGTTCTACAATACGCAATATTCGCTGCTTAAATCGGAATCGCTCGCCGAGCGGGTCATTCGGGCCGGAAATCTGACCGCGGACAAGGATTTCATCGCGGCGTTTAACCTCGACGCGGCCGATGCGGGAATGACCAGTGCCGAGCGGCGCAGCCTCACGGTCAAGGCCGTCGAAATCCTGCTTGATCGGATCGACGTTTCCCCGGTGCGCACGTCGAGCCTCGTCGATATCGGTTTTTCGACGCCGTCGGCGAGATTATCCGCCAAACTGGCGGACTTATGGGTCACCCAGTTCGTGCAGGCGACGATTGATCGCCGTTTTGCCGCCACGTCCGACGCACGCAAATATCTCGAGGGGCGGCTCGATACGCTTCGCCAGAATCTGGAGACTTCCGAGCGGGCACTGATCAATTACTCCGTTTCCAAGGGTATCGTCACCGTTGCGTCCGAGACGGACAATAATGGCAGGACGAGAACCCAGACGCTGGTCGGATCGGATATCATCCAGATCAGCCAGGCGCTCGCCAAGGCGCGCGAAGCCCGCATCGCCGCCGAAGCCGAACTCGCCAATACGATGACGGGGGTCGCGCAGGTCAATGCGCCCACCATCAGCGCGCTGCGGCAGAAGCGCGCAGTGGCGGAGGCTGAACTCGCGCAGATGCGAACGACTTTTGCGGACGACTATCCGGCGGTCGTGTCGCTGCGGTCGGAGATCGCGAATCTCGACAAGAGCATCCGCGATGAAGTGGGGCGCTCGTCGCAGGGGAATCGCGAAGCCTATAATGCCGCAGTGAAGCGCGAGCGCGATCTGGAGAGTGAACTGAACGGGCTGACCAATCGCTATAACAGCCAGCAGCGGGAATCGATCGAGATGGCGATCCTGCAGCGCGAGGTGGATTCGAACCGCCAGCTTTATGAGGGCCTGCTGCAGCGCTACAAGGAAATCGGCGTTGCGGGCGTCGGCACGAACAATGTGTCGCTGGTCGATCGGGCGAAGCCGGCCGAACGCCCGTCGAGTCCCAGCCTGCTGATCAATTTGGCCGTCGCGCTTCTCGCGGGCATGGTGCTTGCGGCGGGCCTTGTGTTCATGCTTGAGAAGATGGACAGTTCGGTGCGCGATCCGCAGGATGTCCAGTCGCGCTTCGGCCTGCCCTTGCTGGGGGCAATTCCCGAAGTGATCAACAGGCCGGTCGCGGACGCCATCACGGACAAGAAGTCGGCGATCTACGAAGCCTATTTCTCGTTGATGACCAACCTGACCTTCCTCACCGCGCATGGCGCGCCGCGGTCGATCATGCTGACTTCGTCGCGGCCGAAGGAAGGCAAGAGCAATTCGTCGCTCTGCCTTGCGACGGTACTTTCCGCGACCGGCAAGTCGGTCATTCTCGTCGATGCGGACGTGCGGAATCCGTCGCTCAATCGCTATCTCGACATTCCCAACCAGCGCGGGCTCAGCCACTATCTTTCGGGTGACGAGGATCTGGACGGGATGATCGCCGAACTGCCCAAATTCGGCTTTTCGATCATCACCGCCGGCAAGATGCCGCCCAATGCGGCGGAGTTGCTGGGCAGTGAAAGACTCAGCACGCTGATCGCGACGCTGCTTGAGCGCTACGATCATGTTCTGGTCGACTCGCCGCCGCTGCTGGGTCTTGCCGACGCGCCGCTGATCGCGCGCCGGGTCGAAGGCGTGTTGTTCACGATCGAAGCCAATTCGACCAAGAACCGCGCGATTGCGACGGCGCTGACCCGACTCCGCATGTCGGGGGCAAAGCTGTTCGGCGCAATCGTTACCAAGGTGGGCGCCCGGAATCAGGTTTACGGCTACGGCTACGGCTACGGCTACGGCTTCAGCTACGGTTCCGACAAGACCGAAGGCGCGTGACCGTGTCGGACCAATTCGAGAATTTGGTGAAACGGTGAAGATTGCGGGAATATTGCTTTGGTCGACGGCGGCCGTGCTGGCCGTGCTGGTCGGCACATCGAGCGGCGTGATCGCCAGCCAGGTCAAAGATCCGGCCAGGTCGGCCGCCATCGGCATCGGACCGATGGGGCAGGCGAAGGCCAATCTGGCTTTCGCTTCCTATGCCGCGCGGCAACAGCAGAATCGGAACGCCGCAATTTCGGTGCGCGAGCGCCAGCTCGCCCTGACTGCTTACCAGAGCGAGCCTCTGTCCTCTGCGGCGCTGGGCATATTGATCGCATCGACCGGTCGCGCCGACGCCGCCCGGAGGCAGGCGCTGCTCGATCTCGGGGGCAAGCTCACGCGCCGGAGTTCGCTGATCACCTCGGCTTCGATAGAGGCCGCCGCGCTGCGCGATGACGAGACCTCCTTCTTCTTGTGGATGTCGCGCGCCATTCTGACCAATGGAACCTTGCGATCGGTCTATGTCAAGGCGATGGCTCAGGCGACGGCGAGACCTGGAGCCGCTTCGACGCTGGCGCCGGTCATCGGACCGGAACCGAGCTGGTCGGATCGCTACTGGCGCGCGGTGGTGTCCGTGCCGGCCAGCCTGGAGAATGCGGCCAAGCTGCGCATCCTTGTGGCCGGAGCACCTTGGCGGCAGACCGAAATAAGGGACACCGACCGCGCGCTTGCCCGGCGTCTCGCCGATTATGGTCATTTCAATGCGCTGCAACAACTGGCCGCCGCCTTGCGCCGGACGCCGGCGTCACAGGCGGCCGAAGGCGTGCTCCCCGATGCTGATTTCTCGCAGCCCGCCGTTCTGCCGCCGATTGACTGGGAATTGGCGTCGTCGGGCAATCTCGGAGCGACGATAGAGCCCGAGCGCAAACGCATGTCGATTTCCGCGATCGCCGGTGCGCGCGGCTATGCCGCCCGCCGATTGGTCGCGCTTGCGCCCGGGGCGTATGAGATGGAATGGGATCTCGTCGCGGGGGCCGCTCTCGAAAAGGATGTGTTGTCGGCTCGTCTCAGTTGCGCGGAAAAGGGAAGCGATCCCGGCGCCGCACAGATCGTGAGCCTTGGCGTCGGACATCAGCGCGCCGGCCTGGCCATCGCGAACGATGCCTGCCGTTGGTACTGGTTTTCGGTCAACGTGAACGTCCCGGACATGTCGGCGGGCATCGATGCGCAATTCCGCCGCCTGAACCTCAGGCGCGTCGATCAGGCTTCGCCGACGGGTTCGAAGGGAGTTTTGAAAGAATAATGGCTGTGTCTTATACATCTTCCTCACCCGTGCGCAGGGTTCTGATTACGGGTACCGCCGGCTTTATCGGTTTTCATCTCGCGAAGTTACTGCTTGCCGAAGGCTTCAGCGTTTGCGGCTATGACGGGATGACCGATTATTATGACGTGCGGATCAAGCAGCGCCGGCATGCGATGCTGCTCCAGTCGGCAGATTTCAAAGCCGTCGAGGGGATGCTGGAAGACCAGCTTCTGTTCGACCGCGTTGCCGATAGTTTCCGGCCCGACGTCATCGTCCACCTCGCTGCGCAGGCCGGTGTGCGCTACAGTCTCGAAAATCCACGTGCCTATATCGACAGCAATATCATCGGCACCTTCAACGTCATGGAGGCTGCGCGGCGGCTGGAGGTCGGCCATCTGCTGATGGCATCGACCTCTTCGGTCTATGGCGCCAATGACGAAATGCCTTTCGTGGAGACCGAGAAGGCCGATACGCAATTGACCATTTATGCGGCCACCAAGAAGGCCAACGAGAGCATGGCGCACAGCTATGCGCATCTTTGGAATCTGCCGACCACCATGTTCCGCTTCTTCACCGTTTACGGTCCTTGGGGCCGTCCGGACATGGCACTGTATAAATTCGTCGACGCAACGCTCGAGGGGCGGCCGATCGACATCTATAATCATGGTGATATGTATCGTGACTTCACCTATGTCGAGGATCTGGTGCGCGGTATCCGCCTGCTGGTCGACGCGGTACCGGTGCGCCCTGCTTCCAAGGACGAGATCGAGCCGGGCGACAGCCTCTCGCCGGTGGCGCCGTTCCGCATCGTCAACATCGGCAATTCGGACAAGGTACGCCTGCTCGATTTCATCGAGGCGATCGAGGACTGTCTCGGCAAGAAGGCGATCCGGAATTATATGGAGATGCAGCCGGGGGATGTACCCGCTACCTGGGCAAATGCGGAGTTGCTTCAGCGTCTTACCGACTATCGCCCGCAGACCGATTTCCGCGACGGCATTGCCAAATTCGTCACGTGGTTCCGCGAATATTACGGGAAATAAGGGCCCGGTATGAACAGCATGTCTCTCCCGACCGTGGCGGTTGTCGGACTTGGCTATGTCGGCCTGCCGCTGGCCGTCGAGTTCGGCAAGCATCGCCCGGTGATCGGTTTCGATATCCGCAAGGAACGTATTGCGGAACTGCGCGGCGGCAGCGACCACACACTCGAGACCTCACCCGAGGAACTGGCCGAGGCGAAACAGCTTTCCTTCACCGCCGACCCCGCCGATCTGGCAAAGGCGACGATCTATATCGTTACCGTGCCGACCCCCATCGACGCGAGCAAACGGCCAGACCTGACGCCGCTCATCCGAGCGTCCGAGACGCTGGGGAAGGTGCTCAAGCGCGGCGACATCGTGATCTATGAATCGACCGTCTATCCCGGCGCCACCGAGGAGGATTGCGTGCCGGTGCTGGAGCGTATCTCCGGCCTCAAGTTCAACGAGGATTTCTTTGCAGGCTACAGCCCCGAGCGGATCAATCCGGGCGACAAAGCGCACCGGCTGACGACGATTCGCAAGGTGACCTCCGGCTCGACGCCCGAGGTCGCCGAGACGGTCGACCGGCTTTATGCCTCGATTATCGAGGCCGGCACGTGGAAGGCGGAATCGATCCGCGTCGCCGAGGCGGCGAAGGTCATCGAGAATACCCAGCGCGACCTCAACATCGCGCTGATCAACGAGCTAGCGATCATCTTCAATCGCATGGGCATCGATACCGAGGCCGTGCTGAAGGCGGCGGGAACGAAGTGGAACTTCCTGCCCTTCCGCCCAGGCCTCGTCGGCGGCCACTGCATCGGCGTCGATCCCTATTATCTGACGTACAAAGCGGAGATGCTTGGCTACCACCCTCAGGTGATTCTCGCCGGACGACGCATCAACGACGGCATGGGCGCCTATATCGCCGGTCAAATGGTGAAGGCGATGCTCAAGCGCCGTATTCAAGTTGACGGAGCCCGCGTATTGGTGCTCGGCCTCACCTTCAAGGAGAATTGCCCCGACCTGCGCAATACCCGCGTAATCGATGTGGTGACCGAGCTCCAGGATTATGGCATCGCGGTCGATGTTCACGATCCTTGGGCCGACGTCGCGGAGGCGGTTCACGAATATGGCGTCGATCTTGTTGCTGCCCCGCAAGCCGGCGCCTATGATGGCATCATTCTTGCTGTGGCGCATCGGGAGTTCGCCGAACTGGGCGTGGGCGGCATTCGGGCATGGGGCAAACCCATCCATATGCTCTATGACATCAAGAATGTTCTGGGAGCGGCCGAAAGTGATCAGCGATTGTGAGCATCGAGGATAGAACGAGGCCAACGAGCGGTCGGGACAAATTCAATCGATATGGCTCAGTCATTGCCATATCGTGTTTTTTTGTAAGGTGGTTTCCCAAGACTATCCGTGCTCTGCTGTGGGATGCAAGCCGCCCTTTCGGCGGCGCAATCGCTTTGCTGTTGCGTTATGCGCTTTTGCGCGCAGATTCGGCCGCTGTCGGACGCAATGTCTACATCGGCCGTAATGTTACCATTCTCAATCGACATAATTTGAGGATTGGAAGCAATGTTTCCATTCATGAAAATTGCTACCTGGACGCAGTTGGCGGCTGCACAATCGGCAATGATGTTTCCATCGCGCATGGATGCAGTCTTCTTTCTTTCGATCATGATTGGAGATGTACGGATATCGCTATCAAGTACAATCCGATCGCTACCGCTATGGTGACAATTGCGGATGACGTCTGGATTGGGGCAGGAGCGCGCTTGCTGAGTGGCGTTACGATAGAAACACGTTGTATTATTGCAGCGGGCGCTGTCGTGACGCGAGCAGTCCCGTCGGGCTCACTTTATGGAGGGGTTCCTGCTCGAAAGATACGTGACCTGCCTCGGTCGGTTGAAATAGAAACGAGCCGTTTCAAATGAGGGCGCTCTTCGTACACGACCACTGGTATCTCCAGACCGAAAAAGGATTTCATGACCCCGGGGGACTCCCGGAAGAAGCGCTTATGCGCTATGTAAATGCCTTTGGAAATTTGCAGGTCATCTGCCGGGGGCGAAAAGTTGCTTCGTGCAACCTTCCTGTGATCGAGAATCCCTCGATCGATTTCCTGCCGTTTCCAAATTTACTTACCGCGAAAAATATTATTCGGTACTTTTCTATTAAAAATAAAATAGGTCGAGCGGTACGAAATGCTGACATCGTGATTGCTCGACTTCCGAGTCTTCTCGGTTCTCTTGCAGCAAAAGAAGCGCGTAACGCGAATATCCCATATCTCGTGGAAGTTGTCGGAGATGTATTTGAATCCGTATACAACCATCGCTCTCGCATGGGGGTATTATTGGCACATTACAGTGAATATATTATGAAGAAAGAAGTATCCAAAGCAAAAATATCTATATATGTCACAGAAAAAGCCCTGCAAAAGAAATATCCCTGTGCAGGAAAGGTTTATTCTTGCACGAATGCGATGGTCGAGCCAATTGCCGACGAGGAATTTTCGATAATTAGGGCGATAAGATCAAGTCGTGACATATATACGATAGGCCTTGTTGGGGCGCTAGACGTGGGTTACAAGGGGCAGGATGTTGCTTTGGAGTGCCTTCGCCGTCTAATATTTGATTTCGGTCAAGCCAACGTCTGCATAAGATTTCTGGGGCGGGGCGATCCTGCGCATTTGCGGGCGATTGCCGAACGATACGGCGTCGCTGATAAGGTGTTCTTTGATGGGATCGTGCCGCCTGGAGATGCGGTTCTCTGCTGGATGGACCGGCTGGATATCTTGTTGCAAGCAAGCAAGCAGGAAGGTCTCAGCCGGGCTGTGATCGAAGGCATGAGTCGCGGGCTTCCGGTCGTTGCAACGAAAGTTGGCGGTACCGATGAATTGCTTGATGAAAAATGGCTCGTCGAACCAGCCGATCTAGAATCTATGGTTGCATTATTGCGTAAGCTGCTTTCGAATCCTGCACTTATGCAAAAAGTTGGATTTGAGAATCTAAATACTTCTCGGCGTTACGATACGAATGTTATCGAAAATCGCCGCCAAAGCGCATTTATGGATCTTTTATCCTATAGGGATGGTAGATAGATTCAATGATTGAAAAGAGAAATAATCATATCATTTTCGCAATGATATTATTTTTCATATTTATTTTTACGAACGCAATAGCACTTTACTATTCGAGTGAAGTATTATTCGTATTAATTGGCATGTATATTACGATATTTTCTGTTTTATATGGGAAGGGCTTAATATTCAAGCCGGTCGTATGGCTCTCCATAGCATCATTTTTATACTCATTTGGCGGGAATATTGTATATTTGTTCGAGGGCTATGGGCTATATAACCCATTGGAAACTGCCTTATTCGCAAATATTTTCCATTTCTCCGTATGTTTCTCATTAATATTATTCGATTCGGATCAGAAAAATGACCATGGGCTTGTAGATATATTTGATAGATATACGCTATATAAATATAATTTTTATGTATCAATCGCATTAGTTTTAATTAATATATTTATATTCTATAATAGCGGAGCTTCTAGTAAGAGGGAGTTTTCTTCAATAAGTTCAGATTCAGATCTCGGGTATTTCGGATTTTTTTATAGCTATTTCGTGCTGTCTTTCGTCGTTTATGCCATTTCTTTCTATAGAAAAAATGGTAAAATTCCAATATTTGAAATTATCTGCTCTCTGATCCTGTCATTTTTTACCCTTTTGGTGACAGGTGAAAGAGACGTTTTCTTTAAAATTGCGCTATCATTAGCATTCATGTCTCTATACTTTAAATCTGTTAAGCCATCTGTTGTGTATTTCTCTGTACTAGCCGTGATATTGTTTGTTCCGTTTTCTAAAAGCTTGGGCGTTTCTCTGGGATCTGACAGCGTCCAACTATCATTTTCAGGAAGCAACTTCATCGTCGGTTTCATGAAGAGTGACTTCGCCTCGGCTGGCAGCAATCTAGATATCTTGCTGCTGAGCCCGGATATATATTCAAACCAGTCTCTTTCAAGACTCTTTGAGGATATCGTAAGGGGGTTTCTTCCTACATCGCTCTCTTCATACGACAGCTCAACAGCTTGGTTCTATAAATATTACACACCCTATTCAATCAGGCGGGATGTAGGAGGGCTCGGATTCAGCCTCATGGGCGCTTTCTACATATATGGCAGTGTAGTTGGAGTTATTATCGGAGGTTTCCTCTATGGTTGCCTGTCATCATTCCTCTGGAAGAAAGCGAATAGAAACGATATATATCTCTCGATATATTTCTCCAGCGTGCCGCTTCTCATATGGAGCTTGAGGGGAGATGTATCGACGATAATATCGTCCCTTACGAAGCAGACGATACTCCCCATCATTTTGATAGTCTTTATCTATAGGATTTTTAGATTCCGGGATCGGTAGATGCCACGCGGCTTCCGGCGAAGCCGCCCACCGATTGGAGGTCTGATCGTCATGGTTGTGATTCATGATTTTGGCGCGCGGACCAACCGTGGGTGAGCACGGGCTCGGACGAGCTCGGCGCCGCCTCGGCGATCGGGCCCGAGTGGGCCTTCGCCCGCCGAGGCGACTCCCCTTCGAGCGCGATGCGATGGACATTGTGCGCGAGCCGGTCGAGGATCGCGTCGGCATAGGTCGGATCGCTGATCGGCGCGCGCCACTTTGCGATCGATACCAGGCTGGTGACGAAGCGTCGAGCCGCTACGGTCGCACTCCTCCAGCATCTCCGGCAGATGGAACCGGGCGCCGGCTTCGAACGGTTCGAGTCCCCAGTCATCGAGCAGCAGCAGCTCGGCCTGGCCGAGCCGTCAGCTTCGCTGCGCCCGTCGATGCACGATGCTCGCCCGGCGAGCGGTTTCGCGCGTCGAAAGTCCCGCAATGTCGAATTTTTGCTAATATAAAGTAGTTTTTATTAATAGGGTCATCTAGGTCATGATACGATCTTCCGATTATACGGCGACAATAGCAAAAAAAATGTTTGTGGTGTTTAGCGGGACCGCGGCATCTGCATTGGTTGCTCGTTTTCTGGGCCCGGAGATGCGCGCTGAATATGCTTTCATCCAGAATTCCGCGGCTATTCTGGTCGTCGTCCTAAATTTTGGATTAAGCAATTATTATCAGAGCCTTAGGCGGCAACAAGGGCCGGGGGCCTGCGCGGGTTTTGTCGCTGTTTCAATAAAGATGGCGGCATTGCTCATGCTGGCCGCGTTGTTGCTGACCGGCGTTCTGAATCCGGTGCACCATATGATTTTGATCGTTGCGTGCTGCTCTTTGCTTCGGCTGCAATTTCAAGCGGTGAGCCTTGTCGAGAATATCCAAGGCGCCTCCATAGCCACAATGCTCGGAAGCTTGGCCGAGGTGCTTGCGATGGTGCTGGTGTGGTTTTGGGCTCCGCACGCTGTAGGATGGGTCGTTTGTGCCTTCATTTCGAAGGAGTTCGTGAATACAGCTCTCAGTCTGCGCGCGATCGTTCGCGGACCGGATCAAGTTTCGACTGGTTCGCTTTTTTCGATCAAGAGCCTTGTATCTCAAAAAAGCTTCCCTGTTGTGCGAAGCGCAATGATGCGATCGATACCTTTGTTTTTTCTTATCGTTTCTACTACTACCCTCTATAAGGTTGATGTTCTCATTCAGTCGGAGTTGAATGTTAACGCAAGAGATATTGGCATATATGTGGTTGGGGTTCTTGTGGCTGAATATCTTTGGATATTCTCGGATATATTCAAGGATGTTCAAACCAGCAGAACGGCACGGGGGGAAGATGCGCGCGGCGTTGCATCCGCTCATAGAATGGCGCTTTTCTTGACTATTATTATATATATTTTGTTTTTATGTTTTGGGAAATTCGCTATAAATCTTGTTTTCGGGAGTAGCTTTTCTGAAAGCTATGAAATTTCTCTTTTAATGCTGATTGCTAATATATTCATGATTCCATCTAAGGTCATTGGATCCTATCTAATATCTATTTATAACGTGAAAAAATATGTTTCTATCATGGTATTTTCTCTTATTTTAAATGTAATTTTAAATTTTATTTTCATACCGCATTGGGGGGTTTATGGATCATTAATGGCAAATATATTATCCTATTCCGTTGCAGGTATCGGAGTTATACTGATATTTTACGTCCATACCAATATTGATTTTCGAGATATTCTGCTTGTAAAGAGGAGGGATGTCTCTGCGGTTTTTGCGAGATTTTATCGGAATGACAGGGGTGATGTATGACCCCGCATGTTCTGCGTAAGATCTTGAACGAGCATCATGTGCTGTGAGAAGGGAAGTAATCCTTATTCGTTCAGAAAGGATTTCTCTTCCGGTGGATGCTGCCTTCAGGCGCGTAAAATCCATGATTCGCGTCGGTAGATCAGGAGGGAAGTTGCTTTTGGTAGGTCGTAATTGGATGGTTTTCGGACGAGTGATCTAGATTTTCCACATGACACACATCTTTCTTCTCGGATCCTATGCGCCTTCATTGATTAATTTTCGTGGCCCATTGATTCGCGATCTGCTCGCGGCAGGGCATCGGGTATCGGTCGGAGCCCCGGATATCCCTGGCGATGTGCGTTCGGCGCTCGAAGCCATGGGGGCGATGGTATATGAGACTCCGCTAGAGCGCAGGGGCACGGGCATGCGCGCCGACCTTGCCTACTACCGTGTCTTGAAGCGGATACTTCTGCGCATCAGGCCTGATGCGTTGCTTACCTATACGATCAAACCAAATATCTGGGGCGCGTTCGCAGCCGGTTCGGCAGGTATCCCGTCCTATGCCATGATCACCGGTCTCGGCTATGCCTTTACCGAGGCGGGCGCCAGACTGTCGACCCGTCAGAGATTGACTGGTATGGCTGCGCGCTGGCTCTATCGCGCTGCGACGCGTCGCAGTGAACGTGTGATCTTTCAGAATCCGGATGATCGAGATGATTTCATAAGGGGCGGCTGTCTTGTCGATCCTGCGAAAGCCGCCATGATCGACGGATCGGGGGTCGATATGGAGCATTATTCCCGTGCTCCGCTTCCCGATGCGCCGGTGGTGTTGATGATTGCAAGACTGCTCGCCGCCAAGGGCGTCCGCGATTATGCTGCCGCAGCATTTGCCGTGCGTGCGAGCCATCCCTCGGCCCGCTTCCTGCTGGTTGGGCCATTCGACGAAGGGCCCGATTCTATCGGTCGCGAAGAAGTGGAGGAGTGGGTTGCTGACGGCCTCGAATATCTTGGTCCGACAGATGATGTCCGGCCGGTGATAGCGCAGGCGCGCCTTTATGTCCTGCCCTCCTATCGGGAAGGAACGCCGCGATCCGTGTTGGAAGCGATGGCGATGGGACGACCGGTTGTCACTAGCGATGCACCAGGTTGCCGGGAAACCGTGAAGCATGGCGTGAACGGTCTACTCGTTCCAGTACGCGATTCGCGGAGACTGGCCGCCGCCATCGTTCATCTGCTCGATAATCCGATGGAAGTAGAAGCTATGGGGCAGGCAGGCTATGAGTTGGTCGCGCTGAAATATGACGTGAAGCAAGTAAATCGAGCTATTATGGATATCATGAAGCTGTCAGCAAGCAGAGAAGACCATGATGATGCGCAAAAATAGGGAGTTGCGCAGCCATTCGGCGATCACGCAAATTCGTGCAGTATGAAGCGATTTTTGGACATTATGGTCTCCGGCCTCGCATTGTTTTTTGCGCTGCCACTTTTGGCGCTGATTGCACTGTTGATCCGTGTTATGATGGGCAGCCCGATATTGTTCCGTCATATCCGCCCCGGACTCAACGGCGTCCCCTTTACGATGCTGAAGTTCCGCACCATGCGGGACGCTTTCGCTGCTGACGGAACCCCGCTCACCGACGCCGAGCGTTTGACCCCGATCGGGCGCTTTTTGCGCTCGACGAGCCTCGACGAATTGCCTGGACTGTGGAATGTCTTGAAGGGCGATATGAGTTTGGTCGGGCCCCGTCCGTTGCTGATGTCCTATCTCCCGCTTTATAGTCCCGAACAGGCAAGGCGGCATGAAGTGCGGCCCGGGGTGACGGGGTGGGCGCAGATCATGGGGCGCAATTCGCTGAGTTGGGAACATAAGTTCGCGCTTGACGTGTGGTATGTCGATAACCGGAGCTTGCTGCTTGATTTTCGCATCCTGCTTCTCACGCTGCCCAAAGTCGTGCGGAGAGAGGGGATCAGCGCGGCAGGGGAGGCTACGATGCCGCCGTTCCTGGGTTCGCATCGCGATGACGGCTGAGTGCTCCTATTCCTTCTTCCTCAACCATGCGATGGAACAATCATGCTGGACACACCCTTTGCTCCCTGGCCGAGCTTCACCGAAGAGGAAGTCGATGCCGTAGCCGCCGTGCTCCGTTCGAACCGGGTCAACTATTGGACCGGCGAGGAATGTCGCCTTTTCGAGCGCGAGTTTGCTGCGTGGAGCGACTGCGAATATGCCATAGCGCTTGCCAACGGCACGCTGGCGCTCGACCTCGCGTTGCACGGATTGCGCGTGGGAGCGGTCAATGGAGGTTCTGCGGATGATGAGGTAATCGTCACGCCCCGTACCTTCCTGGCATCGGTAAGCTGCGTCATAAATGCCGGCGCCCGGCCGGTCTTTGCCGATGTCGACGCCGACAGCGGGAATATCTCGGTCGCAACCATCGCTCCGGTGCTCAGCGACTGGACGCGGGCGATCATCGTCGTCCATCTCGGCGGATGGCCCGCCGACATGGACCCGATCATGGCGCTCGCCGAACCGCGCGGGATCAAGGTGATCGAGGATTGCGCGCAGGCGCACGGCGCACGCTATCGCGGACGCAGCGTCGGCTCGATCGGCCATGCCGGCGCGTGGTCCTTCTGCCAGGACAAGATCATGACCACGGGCGGGGAGGGCGGAATGCTGACCTGCAACGACCGCGACTTGTGGTCGCGCATGTGGTCGTTCAAGGATCATGGCAAGAGCTGGGAAGCGGTTTACGAGCGCGCGCACCCGCCCGGTTTTCGCTGGGTGCACGAAAGCATCGGCACCAACTGGCGGATGCTGGAGATGCAGGGCGCGATCGGGCGGATCCAGCTTCGCCGGATGGCGGACTGGTGTAGCGCGACGATCTGGATGAGAAGTTAGCGACGATCAGGATGAGAAGCGCTGATCGCGACGAGGTCGTTTTGGTGTGTTTGATTGCCGCTGGCAAGACCTATGTCTCAGGTTGATTGTCGGGGAGCGACACATCGGTATTTTTGGCTGTGGCGACCTTGGCGGGGCGACCTGCCCCCTGCTGTTTTCGCTCGATAGCCGTGCGCCGCCGATAGCTTTCGACATTCATCTCGAAGATGGTGGCGTGGTGCACGAGGCGGTCGACGGCGGCCAGCGTCATTGCGGGATCGGGGAAGACCCGGTTCCATTCGCCGAACGGCTGGTTGGCGGTTATCATCAGCGAACGCCGCTCGTATCGCGCGCTGATCAGCTCGAACAGAACCGAGGTTTCAGCCTGATCCTTGGCGACATAGGCAAGGTCGTCGAGGATCAGAAGGTCGAAGCGATCAAGCCGATTGATCGCGTTCTCGAGCGCGAGCTCGCGGCGCGCGACCTGTAGTTTCTGGACGAGGTCGGAGGTGCGGACGAACAGCACCCGCCAACCCTTTTCGATCAGCGCGAGCCCGATGCCCGACGACAGATGCGATTTTCCTCCGCCGGGCGGGCCGAACAGGATCAGGTTTGCGCCATTTTCGAGCCAGCTGTCTCCGGCACAGATCGCCATCACCTGCGCCTTCGATATCATCGGAACCGCGTCGAAGTCGAACGTATCGAGCGTTTTTCCCGGCAGCAGTTTCGCCTCCGCCAGATGCCGCTCCATGCGGCGGCGACCGCGTTCGGCGATCTCATGCTCGGTGATCGCGCTGAGGAACCGCGCCGCCGGCCAGCCCTCCTTGTCGGAACGCTCGGCGAACGTCGGCCAGAGCTGTTTGATTGTCGGCAGTCGCAGCTCGTTGAGCATCAGCGTGAGCTTTGTGACATCAATACCCTGGGTCATGCCATTTCCTCCGCGCGAGGAGCCAGGAGCGCTTCATAGGCGCTCAGCGGGACGAGCTCGACGATGACCTCGGGCAGCGCCGCGGGGTCGGGCGCGAACCGCGCCCTAAGCATTGCCATGTCCGGCATACCCTGCGGCGTCGCTAGCAGGGTTTCCAACACAGCGGCGAGTTCGGCCTCGCAGGCCCGCTCATGCGCGAGGCTAAGAAGCTCGACCATTGTCCGGCACGCGACCCGTTCGGCGAGCCGCTCCAGCAGCCGATCGAACATGCGCCGGTAGGCCTCGCGCGGGAAGAGCTGGTGGCGATAGACAAGATTCAGCAGCGCCATCGGTTTGCGCCGAAGCGCATGGATGACATGGCGATAATCGACGACATGGCCATGTTTGCCGCTGCGCTCGGCGCGGCCGCGCGGAAGCGTAAAGAGCGGTGTGCCGCCGAGGAACAGCTCAAGCCGATCGTCGTAAAGTCGCACTCGCAGTCGATGGCCGATCAGCCGCGACGGCACGGTGTAGAACACCTTGCGCAGCGTGAACCCGCCCGAGGAGGTCACCATGACAAGCACCTCTTCATAATCGCTGGTGCGCATGCTCGGTAGCGACTGAAGCGCCGCCCGTTCGGCGTCGATCCGCTTCGCGCACCGCGCATTCTTGCGCGCGACGATCTCGTCGACGAAGCAGCGATATTCCGCAAGGTCGTTGAAGTCGGCCGATCCGCGCATCAACAGCGCGTCGCGCACCGCCGCCTTCAGATGCCCGTGCGCGCTCTCGATCGCGCCATTTTCATGCGCAACACCGCGGTTATTGCGGGTCGGCTCCATCCGGTAATGGCGACACAGCGCGTCATATCTATGCGTCAGATCCTCGCGCGCCGATGCATCCAGATTGCGGAACGCCGCCGACAGACTGTCGCTGCGATGCTCGCGCGGCGCGCCGCCCAGCGCCCACAGGGCATTCTGCAGCCCTTCCGCCAACGCGACATAACTCTCGCCGCCCAGGATCACATGGGCATGCTCGAAGCCAGAACAGGCGAGCCGGAAGTGGTACAGCCGGTGATCGAGCCCGACCCCGGCGATGTGTACGCCCAGATCGGCCATGTCGGTAAAATCCGACAGCCCCATCCGACCCGGCTCGTGCACCTGGCGGAAGATCACGTCGCGATCCGGGCCTTGCAGCGCCCGCCAGCTTCGAACCCGACGCTCCATCGTCCGCCGCACCCCATCGGGAAGCTCAGGATGACGACGCTGCATTTCTTCGAACACCGTCACGGCCCGGAGTCCCGGCGCCGCCTCCAGCAGCGGTACAACTTCGCTATCGAAGATATCCGCCAGCGGATCGGGGCGCCGGCGACCGCGCGGCTCTTTCTTCTGCGAGGGCAACTGCGCATCCCGCTCCAGCCGATACGCCGTTGCCGTGCTGAACGCCGCGCACGCCGCCGCCGAGCGCGGCGACACTGTCTGTCTCATCTTCATATATAATCTCACCTGATGATCGTTGATATGTCTCCCGGGCACCGCATCTCCCCTTCCAAAGGAGGCGCCACCTGGCAGGTCACGATCACCAAAAGCGCCATTCCAAAAGAAAAGACGCTTGCGGGGGTGTGTCTGTCGCTCCTCGGGGCTTCGCCCCTCGTCCCGACAGACACACCCCCGCCATTCTCATCTAGATTGTCGCGCTGTTCTCACCTTGATTGTCGCGCAGCAGACTGGAGCGCCGCGCGTCGCCGCAACGCCGCCGTGATCCGCGATGCGCTCGCTCCCTTTGCGGAGGTCGTGCGGACCCCGGTGCTCGCCGAAGAGGGAAGTACGCACGCCGAGTATAAATTCTACGCCTATATCCAGCCCGAACGGCTGGCGGCCGGATGGGATCGCGACCGCATCGTCGCGGAAATCAACGCGCGGGGCATCCCCTGCCTTCACGGCAGCTGTGCGGAAGTCTATCTGGAGAAGGCGTTCGACGGCACTGGTTTCCGCCCGCTGCAACGGCTGCCCGTCGCCCGCACACTGGGCGAAACCAGCGTGATGTGGCTGGTCCACCCGACGCTGACCGACGAGCAGATGCGGCTGACGGCGGATGTCACCGCGGACGTTTTCGCCAGAGCATCCAGCTAGAGTTTGTCCTGAAGAGACGGATTCAAAAAGCACCGTTCGTGCTGAGGAGCCATGGAGCTTGTCGAAATGGCGTCTCGAAGGGCCGAGCGCGGCGTATGGTCCTTCGAGACGGGTCTTCGACTGCGCTCAGCCCCTCCTCAGCACGAACGGCTCAATCTAAACAGGACGCACTCTAGGCAGGCGTTGGGCCGGGTTCTGCCTGGCCGACGTCGATCATCCCGGCTTGCCGGCCGTCACGATGAAGAGGAACGCCGAGGGGTTATCGTCTTGGCTGCGAGCGATTGGGCAGGATCGTCATACCCTTGTCGACGTTCCGCAAAACGAGGCTACCCAGCGAAACGATGACTTCGTCAGAGACGGCGCGGCCTTCCAGGACCACCGAACTGGGACCGATGAGGCAATCGCGGCCGATGGAAGCTGCCCCGCCGACAAAGGCATTCGGCGCTACGATCGTGCGTTCGCCGATTACCGCATCATGACCGACGATGGCCGAGGTATTGAGGATGGCGTGAGCGCCGATTTTTGCATCGACGCTGATGACCACGCCATGCGCTACGACCGCTCCGGCGGCGATCTCGGCACCGCGCGAAACGACCGCATGGGGCGAGACAAGCGACTGGAAGGTGAAGCCCTTGGCCTCGAGTTCGCCGATCACCTGGGCTCTGCGTCCCAGCGAACGGCGATCGACCGCACCGAACCCTATGGCGAGATGGTCGAATTTCGATCGTAGCTCGTCCAGATCGTCGATCGTGCCAAGACGGGGCAAATTCGCGACACCTTTGGTATCCGCCACATAGCCCACGACTTCATGCCCAGCCAGGTCTGCGATTTCATGCACTTCCTTGGCGAAGCCGCCGCCGCCGATCAGGACGAGTTTGGTCATAGGATGAACTCCACAATAGCCCGCTGCCTTGTCACAGCGAATAGCACGTTCCGGTCGAACAAGACGGCATGAACCGGCCCGCGAACGCGCATCAGCCGGTGCTGCCGCAGATAGTCGTCGATTGCATCCGCGCCAATACCCTCATAGCAGATATGGTGCAGCCCTTCACCCGATCGGTTGAGATGCGCCCAGGTGAAGGCGCTTTCGCCGAGCGGCTGAATCAACTCTATCCGTGACGCATCTCCGACGCGGTACAGCGCGATACGGGCATTTTGTATCTCGTCCACGACCTCCGCTTCGAACTCGAGACCTGGCAGAGAGGCCGCATAGGCGTTGAGATCCCGAACCACATAGCCGACGTGGTGGATACGGATCACAACGAAGCGCCGCCGTCGATCGTGAAAATCTGGCCGGTGATGCTGCGGGCCGCATCGGACATCAGATACATTGCCAGTTCGACGACCTCGTCGACCGTCGCGATGCCGCGAGGCGTTGATGCGGCCAGTCTCTCTCGGAACTCCTGATTGTAGACATGCGGTTGTGACTGCGTCATTTCGGTGTCGAGCCAACCGGGAGCGATCGCGACTACTCGTCTGGGCGCGCTTTCGCGGGCGAGACCGCGCACCAAGGCATCCAGACCCGCCTTGGCGGCCGAATAAGCAAGAATGCCGGGTTCGGGGCGTTGCGCCGCGATCGACGAAATCGCGCAATAAACGGCTTCGGAATGCGTCGTACGGGGACTAGCGAAAGCCGATGCGGTGATCAAGGCACCCATGAGATTGACGTTGACGACATCCGCGAGCTCGGCGGGCCGCGCCGCGCGGATCGGCTTGATAAGCTGCTGCCCCGCGCAATAAACCATGCGATCGACTTTGCCATTGGCGGCGACGGCTGTCTTGATGGTCTCGCTCAGCCGCTCGGCATCGGTCACGTCGCAGGCGTAGGCGGTGCAATGCGGACCGGCCATGGCCTCCAGCCTGTCGGTGCGGCGGGCGATGAGCGACAGATGATAGGTGTTGGCCAGCCGTGTCGCGAGCGCCGCACCGATGCCACTCGAAGCCCCGATGATGAGAGCGTGCGGACGGGCCGGCTCACTTGCTTCAGCCACTGACGGCTTCCCCGGCGAGGGCGATCAATTCATCCGTGGTCTTCAGGTCGTTGATCGTATCGATATCAACTTCCGCGCCCAGCTCCTCAAGCAATTCGACGATCGACAGGATTCCCAGGGAATCCCACATGTCGATATCTTCGAGCTTCTGACCCCGAACGATTTCGCCATCATAGTCCAGAACCTCGGCAACTTTGGCCAGAAACGCTGCGCTATCCATGAGTCTTATTTCCCTGTTCCGATGAATGTGGCGGGGGCGAAAATCGCGTCGGTTTCCACGATCGCGGCTGCCCAGCTGAGACCGATGCCGAACCCCGAGAAAACCGAGGTTAGACGAGACGTCGAAAACCGATCGGAAAGGAAGCCGGAGATCGTGCCCGGAATCGAGGCGCTGTTCTGGTTTCCATAGACCGACTGCGTATCAGACGGCAATTTTGCGTCGTCGACCTTCATCCGCTTCTGGATGTTCTTCAGAATATATTTGTTGGGCTGATGCAGGACAAAATAGTCGATGTCGGCCGCATCGCGTCCGCCGTAGGCGAGGATGTCGGCGATCATCGAAGGCACGCGCTGGAGCGTAAAATTGAAGACCGCGGCGCCATCCATGTGCATGAGCTCCGGCATGCCTTCGTCTTCCGGCGTTTTGCGAACCCCGCTGTTGGGGATGATCAGGGCGCGGGCGCCCGTACCGTCGGAGTAGAATTGGAAGTAGCTTTTGGACGGCCGGCGTTCGACCAGAATCGCCGCGCCTGCATCGCCCATGATTGGCGCGATGGAATGATCGGTCGGATCGACAAATTTGGACGCCACATCGCCCACGCAAAGTAGGACGCGATTCAAACCCGATTCCACCAGGCTGAAAGCCATCGACAAGCCATAGACGAATCCGCTGCAACCCAGACGGACGTCGAAAGCCATGGACGTGATGGGCAGCCCGAGCCGCGCTTGCAGAGAAATCGCCGTCGCAGGCGCCGTATAATCGGGCGTCTGCGAGACGAAGATGATCGCTTGGCAATCCGATGCCTCGATGCCGCATCCCGAAAGCAGGTGCCGCGCCGAATGCTCGCAGAGGTCGGACGTGGTTTTATCGCCCGATACGATCTGGCGTCGATCGAGGCCGATGGCGCGCTTGAGCCTGGCGACGTCCGCCTCGGTTAGGCCCATCGCGGGCGCTTCCTGTGCGAATTCAACCGTCCGATCGCCGACCGTGGTAACGATTCCGCGGATCGACGCATTGGCGAACCGCAGTTCGGCTCTCTCTGAACTATTCTGCAATGCGCTTCTCCACATAAATGGTCCAATTGGCCCATTTCCTCAAAGGTGATTTTTCCGCATCGAAAATCGTCTCGTCCGCCAGCGGAACATAGCGCCCGATGACCTGTTCGATCCGTCCTTCAGTTTCCAGTAGCAGGTCGACGATGGCAAAGGAGTCGACAGCGTCGAGAATATTGGCCGACGCATTCACTTCGATCGGAGTTTCCAGTTCGAGACCGGCAAGAATCTGGCGGAGGGAGTCGTCGAGAACCTGGGAGATATCGGTCATTAAAAAACCTCGGTAAGCTGATTGGTCAATTCAAGGTCGCTTGGCGTGTCATATGCATAGAGCCTGACGTCCTCTCCGTCGCCGATGCGGGTAAAACCCATGCGATCGTAAAAATCGGCGACCATCGGATTCTTGGCTGTCCGGATATAGGAGGCCTTAATCGGTTTTTCGGACGTGTGCGAGATCACATGTTTGATAATATCATCCTCTATCCGTCGGCCGAGCGCTCGACAACTCATCAAGAAGGTCTCGATTTCGCCGTTGCGGACAATGACCACCGCGATGATTCCCATGTCGCCGAAACGATCGCGCACGCGAAAGTCGAAGACCTGCCCCTCCTTCATCGCGACCATGATCTCGCTTTCGGAATAGCGCCGCGTCGTCAGATTGAACTGGTTGGTCTTGTTCGTCAGTTGCGCGATGCGCTTCACCTGCTCGGTCCGATTCAGCCCCGCCTCGATCACCATGTCGAGCGATGCGATATAGTCCTCGATTGAGGCCGCCGCCGCCTGTTGTTCCTGACGGCGAGCCTCCTGACGATATTGATCGGACTTTGCCATATCTTCGGCTGATGGCGACCAGATGCCGATATCCGGGAGCGCCTCGATCCACTGCAGTGCGTCGGCTGCTTCCCGAACACTGAACTGGCGCGATGCCAGCATCGGGAAACGTGCGGCGACTTCGGCCAGTTCGACCGGATTGTCGTCGACGAACAGCATCGAATCTACCCCCACGTTCAACTGCGCGGCGATCGCTTCGATATTTACGCTCTTCGGTTCCCAATTCGCCCTGATCGCGGCGAAATGGTCCCATTTCAGAGGCATGTCGGCCCGCTCGAAGGCTTCGCGGACATCGGGCTCGTTATTCTTGGTGACGAGGCATAGCAAGAGGCCGGTTGCGCGCAATTCAAGCAATTCGGACTGAAAGCGCCGATACAAGATGCCGGGATATTGATCGCCGACCTGAATGCCTTCCACCCCGTCTTCGCCGATCACGCCGCCCCACAATGTGTTGTCGGCGTCGAGCAGCAGCACCTTCTTTCGGGCAGTAAAGCGTTCGCCGATGGCTCTGGCATATTCGTCCATCAGCGCCGGCATGACTTGGTTGGTGTAGGGGAGGCGCATCACGGCGTCGTTGATCGCACTGATACTGACGTCGTGCCCGCAACGTGCCAAGACTCCGGCGGTGTCGGCGATGCTGACCCAGGAGCATTCGTCCGCGCAGCGGAACAGCATTTCGTTCAGTGCGGAGACGAGGCGCTGGCGGGCGATATGCTTCGCGCCAACGATCCGGCGCGTCGGACCTGCCAGCGTATTGATGATAAGGATGCTGTGGCCGGCCGAGGCGAATTTGCACGCGGCCTGGCAATATTCCTCCATGCGACGCATCGCCGCGTCGCGGTCCCAGCCTTCGACTATGAAATAGTCGAGCGTGACATGCGCGACGAGAACGTCGGGCCTGCTGTTGCCAAGCAGCACCTGCATGATCTGGTCCACACCGTGATGCTGCACTTCGACATCGGTTCGGGGGATTTGCCGGGCGATCCGCCCGAAGGGCTGGGTAATCACATTGCCGACGAATTCGATCAACATGGAGCGCGGTCTCCGGCTTCGACAGACAGAGGTTTTTGAGCTATGGCGGTCAGGTTTCCGCCCTTGGCCAGGATATGTGACAGCTTCCAGACGGCTTTCAGCTTGGCACCGTCGTGGATCCGGGCGTGGGCCAGACCGAACACCGGATCGTCATAGGATGCCGAACGCGTCGAAACGCCCTCGAAACCCGCCTGACGGAGTCCAAAGGCCAGTGTGTTCGCGCCATAGGCCAGCATGTGGAATGGCGGAACAATCTCCCCATAGGCCTCGCTCCATCGGTTCCACCGGCGAATGACGGCTGTCAGGCCATCGTCGTTGGGAACGTCGATATAGATAAGCCCCCCAGGACGAAGCGCCGTCCAAGCGTTCCGAAGGAAAGCGTCGGGCGAGCGGACGTGCTCGAAGACTTGCGAGAGGAAAACGATGTCGAAGCCGCCCTGCGCCGCGGCGGCCGGCGTGAAAAGTTCACGCGGATCGACTGCCGCGAAATCCGCCTGAACGACGTCCAGGCCGCGCTCTGCCATGTTTTTCGCCATGTTCGGTTCGATTTCGCAGCCGCGCCAGTATCCGCCATGCCGCTCGACGATCGCGCTGAGCAGTCCGCTGCCGGGTCCGATCTCGAGCCAATGGCGGGGGGGGGCGCCCAGCCGCTCCCGAAAGGTGGCCATTCGTACGTCGATCAAGCCGGACAGCGCGGCGCTCAACCGCTCTGACTGGGCCAGCAGGTTGGAAAAGTGATGCGGCGAGGTTTCGACCGACCCTGCGTCCCGGGTGCCCGCAACAGACCGCATTTCGCCGAAATGCAGGCCGCAGGTCTTGCATCCATAAACACGAAGGCTACCGCGCTCAATCGGCCGAGGCGACACAACTTCCTGACAAAGCGGACAAATTTGCGGCGGGCTCACTATCTTCTCCTAGCTGGGCCGGGGGATTGCATCATCTTTCAGTCATTCGCAACACTGCACGGCCACGACCACAGCGGTCATATGTCATGAAGATTCGCTCGCCGAGGTCGAAGCCTCTATTGCGATCGCGCTAAGAGCGAACGGTCCATCACGGCCCCTTGTTTGCCTTCGTCTCATGTTGCCAAGGGACGGAATTGGGGGCATATTCGGGCACCAATTGGGCGAGAATCTGTATTGCAGCGGTCTTGTCGCCAGTCCTGCGGATATGGTCGTCGAGATCCTGCAGGGCTGCTTGGAGTTCATCCAATGGCCAGAGTCCTTCCCTCGCCCGCATGATCCGCGGATGGTTGGTCGGTTCGGGATTGTCGCCGATCAGCAGTTCCTCATAGAGCTTCTCGCCCGGACGGAGGCCCGTTTCCACGACCTCGATGTCGCCGTCGGGATTGTCGGCGTCGCGCACGCTCAGCCCCGACAAGCGGATCATCGACCGAGCGAGATCAGCGATGCGCACCGGCTGGCCCATGTCGAGCACGAACACCTCGCCGCCCTTGGCCATCGCGCTCGCCTGGATGACGAGCTGCGACGCTTCGGGGATGGTCATGAAATAGCGTGTGATCTCGCGATGGGTCAGCGTCACGGGGCCGCCGGTGGCAATCTGTGCCTTGAAGCGCGGCACCACCGAACCGCTCGACCCCAGCACATTGCCGAAGCGGACCATGCTGAACACCGTCTTCACACCGGGCTGCGCGGCGCGTGCCTGAAGGATGAGTTCGCACACGCGCTTTGAGGCGCCCATGATGTTCGTCGGACGCACTGCTTTGTCGGTGCTGATCAGGATGAAGTTGGCGACGCCGGCTTCTTCAGCCGCCTCGACGCTGTGGAGCGTGCCCATGATATTGTTGCGCAGGCCCGAGATCGGGTTCGCCTCGACCAGCGGCACATGCTTGTAGGCGGCGGCGTGAAACACGGTTTCGGGGCGGTAGTGCGAATATACGCGGCGCATCGACGAGCGTTCGGACACGTTCGCCATTTCGGGAACGATGGGCACCGAAATGCCGAGCCCGCGCATCAATTCGCCGAGTTCCTGCTCGATTGCGTAAAGCGCATATTCGGACTGTTCGACAAGGATCAGGCGTGCCGGCCGGCACTGGACGATTTGGCGACAGAGTTCACTGCCGATCGACCCGCCGGCGCCCGAGACCATCACCGTCTTGCCGACGATCGTCTTGCCCATCAGCAACTCATTTGGCGCGACGGCCTCGCGGCCGAGAAGCTCCTCGATCTGGATCTCGCGAAGATCGCTGACGGTCACCGTGCCTTCGATGATGCTGGTCAGGTTGGGGAGCGAGCGGACATAGACCTCTTCGTCCTGCAGCGTTTCGATGATCTCGCGCCGCCGGGCGCGCGATGCGCTCGGGATCGCGAGCAACACCTCGTCGACGTCGGTATCCACAAGTATCTCGGATAGGCGATTGGCGCCGAAAACCGGCACACCGTCGAGGCGCTGGCCGTTGAGCCGCAGATCATCGTCCACGAACCCGACCAACAGCACCTGAGGTTCGTGGCGAAGCGACAGCGCAAGCTGCTGTCCTGCGCGGCCGGCGCCGTAAACGAGCACCCGGCGCACATCGACCGATACGACCTTGAGAAGGTCGAGCAGGACGAACCGGATCGCGATGCGGCTCGACCCGAGTAGAAGCAGAAAGATGATCGGGTGCAGCACGCAGAGCGTTCGCGGGACCGAGGGGAGCCGGAACACCACGCAAACGACGAAGAGTGGGAGAGCCAGAATGGCGCACGCAACGGCCAGATCGGCGATCGTTCTCGCCCCGGAAAAACGGATCAACGAGCGATAGACGCCGATTTTCCAAGCGATGGGATACCAGACTAGCAATGCCACGGCCGCGAAGGTCGCGATGGCCGGCGAAAACAGATCCCACACGCCAAGACGGAGCGAAAAAGCGATCCAGACCGCGGCGATGCAAAGAAAGCCGTCGATTGCGACCGCAGAAAGTTGGCGTTGAATACGCGGGCGGTCAGCCAGAAAGAATAGTATTTGCGAGCGCATGCTGCGCCAGCGATTATCGTTCGGCATTATCATTTTTGTCGCCAACCGCTTTCTAAGTCATCTGCACGGGGGAGGGGGAGAGGTACAGATCACGGGAATTCCTCCGCAGAGCCGTGCTCAATCGGACCGATTTCTGCCATCCGCATAATGGAGAAGCCGAGATTTTTCAATGTCGGTCGCCGTAGCCGCCCCATCGTGAAAGACCTCCCTCAGCCTCGCATAACTCGCCGCGACGCATATCGATCCCCGGGCGCGACATTCGCAGGCGAAATAGTCATGATTCGCGTGTATCCGACGTTATTGGAAATGGCCGGCGCGCAGCGCTGTGACCGGGGAGTCATAGCCAGCCGCGAAAGCATCTCTTGCCGCCAAGGATGCGGGCGCTTCGCCTTACCGTCGGGAAGGGGAGATCATGAGCTGTGTGGGGCGTCCCCGAACCCGTCGGGGTTGCCCGACTGCCATCGCCAGGAACTGGCGCACATGTCCTCGATCCCGAATTTGGCGCACCAACCCAGCGAATTCGTCGCTTTTTTGGTCGCCGCATAACTACTCGCGACATCGCCCGGACGGCGCGGGCCTATTTCGACGGGGATGGGATGGCCGCACGTCCGTTCGTAGGCGGCGACCAGTTCCCTGACCGTGATGCCGGTGCCGGTGCCGATGTTGATCGCCTCGCAGCCCTGCGCGGCGCCGCTGTAGCCGAGCGCGGCAAGATGCGCGTCAGCGAGATCGACGACGTGGATATAATCGCGCTCACCAGTGCCGTCGCGGGTGTCATAATCGTCGCCGAAGATCGCCAGCTTTTCGCGGCGCCCGATCGCCACCTGCGCGATAAAGGGCATCAGATTGTTGGGGATGCCGTCCGGATCTTCACCGATCCGACCCGATTCATGTGCTCCGACCGGGTTGAAATAGCGCAGCAGGACGGCCGAGGCATCGGGGGTCGCGCGCGCCCAGTCGGCGATCACGCCCTCGGCCATCGCCTTGGTGCGGCCATAGGGATTGGTCGGCGCGATCGGATGGTTTTCGTCGAAGGGCAGATAATGCGCCTCGCCATACACTGTGGCGGAAGAAGAAAAGACGATGCGCCGGCATCCCGCGGCGTCCATCGCACCGAGCAGGTTCATCGTCCCGCTGACGTTCGTCTGATAATAACGCAGCGGAATATCGTTCGATTCCCCCACCGCTTTCAATCCGGCGAAGTGAATCACGGCATCGGGTGCGAAGTCCGTGACCCCGCGCGTCAGCGCGTCGGCATCGCAGATATCGGCCTCGACCACGCGCATGTCGCGATTGGTCAGTTGGCGAACGCGCGCGAGCGCGACGGGCGAGCTGTTGCAATAATTGTCGAATACGCAAACCTCATGGCCCGCGGTCAGAAGCTGGACGAGCGTGTGGCTGCCGATATAGCCCGCTCCGCCGGTAACGAAGACCTTCATGCCCGCTCCTGTGCCGATCCGCCCGCCGAAGATCAACCGGGTTCGTCGTACACTCCTTGCCATGGTTTGGAAAACAGCGCGTTAATCGATCGCGAAGGGGCGAGCTATGCGGAAGGCCCATCGGGCGCTTGCAATCCCGGCGTCCGCGCTCGACATAGAGGCGATGGATCTCGCGTTCGACAATAGTTTTCATGATGCCATGGAGGGCTTCTATGCCCCCGCGGAAGCCGCGAAGCCTGCGGCGCCGAAGCTGCTCGCCTTCAACGATGCGCTTGCGAGCCGGCTCGGGATTGACGGTGCCGACGCGGGGGACGAGGTGGTCGCGCGTCTCTTTTCGGGTCAGGAACTGCCCGATGGCGCAAACCCTCTGGCGCTCGCTTATGCCGGGCATCAGTTCGGACATTTCTCGCCGCAACTCGGCGACGGCCGCGCGCTGCTGCTTGGCGAAATCGTCGCGCCCGACGGCGCGCGCTTCGACGTGCAGCTCAAGGGATCGGGACCGACGCCCTTTTCGCGCAACGGTGACGGCAAGGCCGCGATCGGGCCGGTGCTGCGCGAATTTCTCGTCTCCGAAGCGATGGCGGCGATGGGCGTGCCGACGACGCGGGCGCTGGCCGCGGTCGCGACCGGCGACCGGGTCCAGCGCGAACGCGCGCATCCCGGCGCTGTGCTGACCCGCATCGCGAGCAGCCACATCCGCGTCGGCACCTTCCAGTTCTTCGCCGCGCATTTCGGCGCTGACCATGTCGTCCAGCTATCGGACTACACTATTCGCCGCCATTTTCCCGACCTTGTCGAGGCGCCCAATCCGCACCTTGCCCTGCTCGACCGGGTGATCGGGCTGCAATGCGACCTCGTCGCGCACTGGCTGGGCGTCGGCTTCATTCACGGCGTCATGAACACCGACAATGTCGCGATTTCGGGCGAGACGATCGACTATGGTCCGTGCGCCTTCATGGACCGCTTTGCCGCCAACACCGTCTTCAGCTCGATCGACGCCAATGGCCGCTATGCCTATGGCCGCCAGCCGCAGATCATGCACTGGAACATGGCGCGTTTCGCCGAGGCGCTGCTTCCCGCGATCCACTCGGTCGACGCCGCCGATGTCGAGGCGGCGAAGGCGCTGGTGGCGGAGGTTCCGGACCGCTTTGCTGCAGTTTGGCATGGGCGATTGCGTAGAAAACTAGGGCTGACCGAAGCGCAGGACGGTGATGTCGCGCTGTTCGACGCGCTCTTTGCCGAACTTGAGCGCCACCGGGTCGACTTCACGCTGTTCTTCCGCGGTCTCGCGATGATGCTGCGCGGCGACGGTTCGGAACTCGAGGCGCAATTGCCCGACGCTGAGGCGATGGTGCCGTGGATCGCCGACTGGTGGGCGCGGCTGGCGCGCGAGACCGATGCACCGCTGAATCGCGCCGAGACGATGGATGCGGTGAATCCGCTCTATATCCCGCGCAACCATCTGGTCGAGGCGGCGCTGGGCGCGGCCGAGGCGGGCGATCTCACCGCCTGGTTCGAATTGCTGGAGGTGGTGCGCAATCCTTACGTCCGGCGCCCTGAATGGGCGCTGTTCGAGGGGCCGGCGCCTGCCGAATTCGGCCCCTATACAACCTTTTGCGGCACCTGACGTCGCCGTTCCGGTTGAGCGCGCGCGGCGCAGTTGCTAGGGACGCGCCGACACCCATCAGAGGATAGACCATTGCCCCCAGACAGTGCCGAACAGGCATCGCCCCCCAAGATCACCGTCGTCGGAACCGGTTATGTCGGCATCTCCAATGCCGTGCTGCTCGCCCAGCGCAATCGCGTGGTTGCGCTCGACATCGACGCGCGCAAAGTCGAGATGATCAACGCGAAGACCTCTCCGATCGCCGATCCCGAGATCGAGGAATATCTGGCTAACAGGCCGCTCGACCTGCTTGCTACGGCCGACCGCGCGCTAGCTTATGACGGCGCCGATTTCGTCATCGTCGCGACGCCGACTGATTACGATCCCGACACCAACTATTTCAACACGAACACGGTCGAGACCGTAATCGCCGATGCGCTCAAAATGGCGCCAAACGCGCTGGTCATCGTCAAGTCGACGGTGCCGGTCGGCTTCACCGACCGGATGCGCGCCGAGACCGGGTCGGACAACATCGTCTTTTCGCCCGAATTCCTGCGCGAAGGGCGCGCTCTCTACGACAATCTCCATCCGTCGCGGATTATCGTCGGCGATACCCACCCGCGCGCGGAGGATTTCGCCCGGCTGCTGCTCGAGGCTTCGCTGAAGCCCGAGGCCGCGATCCTTCACACCGGCAATACCGAGGCCGAGGCGATCAAGCTGTTCGCCAACACCTATCTCGCGATGCGCGTCGCCTTCTTCAACGAACTCGACACCTATGCCGCGACCCACGGCGTCGATTCGCGGCAGGTGATCGAAGGGGTGTGCCTCGATCCCCGGATCGGCAGCTTCTACAATAATCCGTCCTTCGGCTATGGCGGCTATTGCCTGCCCAAGGACACCAAGCAGATGCTGGCGAATTACAGGGAGGTGCCGCAGAATCTGATCGCCGCGATCGTCGCCTCGAACACGACGCGCAAGGATTTCATCGCGGCGGAGATCATCAAGCAGAACCCGCGCGTCGTCGGCATTCACCGGCTGGCGATGAAGGCGGGATCGGATAATTTCCGCGCCAGCAGCATTTTGGGGGTGATGAAGCGGGTCAAGGCCAAGGGGATCGAGGTGATCGTCCACGAACCGCTGATCGAGGAGGACCGGCTGTTCAATTCGCGCGTCGTCCGTGACCTCGATGCTTTCAAGGCCGAGGCCGACATCATCATCGCCAACCGGGTGACCGATGAACTCGCCGATGTCGCGGACAAGGTCTATAGCCGCGACCTGTTCGGCGCCGATAGCTGACGCCATTCTCTCATCGCCGCCCCCTCGAACCGCCGCAACGCCGGGAACCGTCCCATTGCCGGAGAGTTGGCTTGGAAACAGGGGAGATTCGGGTTGCACAGCCACGCCTCGCGAGCCACAAGTGCGCATCGGTCGGGACATGATGCGTCATATTGATAAATCTCGCGAATTTGACGCCTCGCCGCTGATGCGGCGTCGACGGCAGTTGATCCTGACCGCATCGCTGTTCGGCCTCGCCTGGACGAGCGTTGCGGCCGCTCAACAGGCCGACGTCGCGCCCCCTGCGGTCGTGCCCACGGTGGCGCAGCAAGCGCCCGATGCAGAGCCGCTGCCCGATATCGCCGCGCCGACCCCGCCGCCGCCCGAGGCGCAATTGCCCGAGGTCGCGCCGATCATCCCCGACGAGGAGTTCAAGTCCGCGATTCCGCCGATCAGCGCCGAGGACGACCCCGAGCTCGACAAGCCGCTCGAATCGATCGCGGAGTTCGAGCGTCGGCAGGCCGAGGCGGCGAAAGCGAAGGCGGCCGGAACGCCGGCCGAAACCGCCGCTGGCGATGTGCCGCAGGTGGACGGCGCGCCGGTGCCGGCGCTGGCGGACGGCGATAGCGTCGAAGCCATCGGCGATGCACCGATCAGCGATGCCGAACTCGCCGCGCCGCTGCCGCCGCTCGATAGTTTCGACGTCACGCCGGTCGAGTTCGCCGAGCCCGAGGACAAGAACGAGACGCGGACGATCCACTATGCGGTAAAGGTCAACGGCCTCGCCGCAGCCGACGATGGCACCGATGCCGATCTCGCCGACCTGTTCGACGATCTGTCGGCGCTCCACGACGGCGATGGCAAGGCCGACAATTTTGCGATGCTCCGCGCGCGCCTCAGCGCCGATTCCGAGCTGATGTCGCGCATCCTCGCCTCCGAAGGCTATTATGACGCCGTCGTCGAAACGCGCATCGATCGCGGCGAAGCCGAGGCGGGGGCCAATGGCGCGGCGGCCCGCAATCGGTCGATCACCGCGGTCATCGATGTCAAGCCCGGCGTGCGCTATACTTTCTCCGACATCGTCATCGACGCGAAGCCGACGATTCCGCCGGGACTGATCCACGACAATTTCCCGCTCGTGATCGGCGAACCGATCGTTGCACAGCGCGTGCAGGGCGCCGAAGCGGCGATCGCGCTCAAGCTGCCGCAGGAAGGCTATCCTTTCGCCAAGATCGGGCAGCGCGATATCCTGCTCGACGGCGATACGGGGAAGGGGCTTTATACGCTCCCCGTCGACATCGGCGCGCGCGGGTGCTTCGGCGGGATCGAGGCGGTTGGGAAGCTGGCCTTCGACGCCGACCATGTGGACATTCTTGCGCGCTTCAAGCGCGGCGACCTCTACGACAGCCGCAAGGTCGATGATCTGCGGCAGGCGCTCGTCGCGACCGGCCTGTTCGCGACCGTGGCGGTCGAGCCGCAGCCGACGGGCGAGAGCGCGGGCGACGACAGCGAATATGTGACCATGCTCGTCACCCAGCAGGCAGGCCCGCCGCGCACGATCGCGGCGAATGCGGGCTATGGCACCGGGCAGGGAATCCGCCTGGAGGGAAGCTGGACGCACCGCAACTTCTTCCCGCCCGAAGGCGCGCTGATCGGCCGGGCCGTGGCCGGGACGAAGGAGCAGTCGTTGGGCGTGACGATGCGCCGCTCCAACGCCGGGCGCCGCGACCGGACTTTCGAGCTGATCACCGAGGCGACGCGGAGCCGTTACAACGCCTTCAACGCGATCACCGGCCGCGTTGCGGCGCGCGTCAGCTATGACTCGACGCCGATCTGGCAGAAGAAGCTGACCTATGCCTTCGGTGCCGAGCTGATCGCGACGCGCGAGGATGATTATGACTTTGCGCTCGGGCAGCGCGTCAATGACTTTTACACGATCCTCGGGCTGAACGGGCAGGTCGGAATCGACCGCACCGACAATTTGCTCGATCCGACCAAGGGGTTCCGGCTGACGGCGCGGGTCGAGCCCGAGGGATCGCTCGCCGGCCGCTTTTCGCCCTATGCACGGACGCAGGTCGATGCCAGCGGCTATTATCCGGTGACCGATAGTATCGTGCTTGCCGGAAGGGTGCGCGTCGGCTCGATCGTCGGCGCGGCGCGCGAGCGGCTGGCGCCGTCGCGGCGCTTCTATGCCGGCGGCGGCGGGTCGGTGCGCGGCTTCGGCTATCAGGAGCTCGGGCCGAAGGATCCGAATAATGATCCAATCGGCGGGCGCAGCCTCAACGAGGCGGCGGTCGAGGCGCGCTATCGTTTCGGCAATTACGGCATCGTCGGCTTCCTCGATGCCGGGCAGGTCTACCGCGGATCGACCCCCGATTTCTCGGGCCTGCGTTACGGCGCGGGGATCGGCGGTCGCTTCTATACCAATTTCGGGCCGATGCGGCTCGACATCGCGACGCCGCTCGGCCGGCGCCCGGGCGAGGCGCGCGTCACCGTCTATGTCTCGATCGGCCAGGCCTTCTGATGGCGGAGGAAGCGGCCATCGCGACCGAAGGCGACAAGCCGGCGGGGCCATCGCTGGGGTTCCGGATCGCCAAGGGCGTCGGAATCGCGCTGCTCGGCCTGATCGCGCTGGTCGCGCTTTTCCTTGTCGGGCTCAACAGCGACGCCGGACGCCGCTTCGTCGCGACGCAGATCGAGAAATATGAGTTCGAGAACGGGATGAAGATCGGCATCGGCCGGCTCGATGGTTCCCTGTTCGGCGAGATGGTCGTGCGCAATTTCACGCTGTCCGATCCCAAGGGCGTGTTCGTGCGTTCGCCCGAACTCCGGATCGACTGGCGGCCCTTCGCTTTTCTGTCGAACCATGTCGACGTCCGTTCGGCGACCGCAAAGACATTGGTCGTCGAGAAATTGCCGACCTTCAAGCCGGTGCCCGATACCGGCGAGCCGTTGCTGCCCGACATCGACATTGATGTGCTAGGCCTGCACATCGACCGGCTGGTCTTCGAACCCGCGATCACCGGAGAGCGGCAGGTAGCGACGCTTAGCGGTTCGATCTCCATCGCCGACCGTCGGGCGCAGGTGAGGGCGTTGGCGAAGACGATCGGTAACGGGGCGAAGGGCGATCGACTGGCGATGCTGCTTGACGCGGTGCCCGACCGGAACCGGCTGGCGGTAAAGCTCAGTCTCTACGCGCCTCAGGGCGGCGTCCTCGCGGCGATGATGGGTGGGCTGAACGCGCCCCTGTCCGCGAAGCTCGACGGGCGCGGCGACTGGAAACGTTGGGACGGGGCGCTGACCGCCAATCTCGGCGCCGGGCCGCTCGCCGACCTTGCGCTCTCTGCGCGCGACGGCACGTTCGCGGTCAAGGGCACGACACAGGCATCGCGGCTGCTCGCCGAGGGGCCGGTTGCTTCGCTGCTGAGCCGCGAGACCGCGGTCGACGTCACCGCGCGGCTCGACAAGCGCAAGGCCGATCTCGATGGCCGTCTGTCGTCGGACGCTTTCCGCCTCGGCATCAGCGGCGGGGTCGATCTCGGTGAGAGTCGCTACGATGCGCTGAGCCTCGCTTTGGTGCTGCTGCGCCCCGATGCGCTCGCGCCGAATCTGCGCGGCAACGGCCTGCGCGCGACCGCGAAGCTCGACGGCGCCTTTGGCCTGCCGACGGTGGACTATCAGGCGAACGCCAATGCCCTCGCTTTCAACGACGTCATCGTCGAGACGCTGAGCCTTGCGGGCAAGGCGCGGGTCGATGCCGATCAGATTTATGTTCCCGTCGCTGGGCGGGTGGCGCGCATTCGCGGGCTCGATACCGTCGCCGGCGGGACGCTGGTGGAGGTGCGGCTCGATGGCGATCTCGCCTATAAGGACGGGCGCATCCTCAGCGACAATCTGCGCCTCCGCTCGCCGCGGATCGACGCGAAGGCGATCGTGATCGCCGATCTCAATAAGGGTTTCTACACCGGCGCGATCGACGGGCGGGTCAACGACTATCGCATCGAGAGCGTCGGCCTGTTCGACATCGATACCAATGCCGATTTGAAGACCGCGCCGCGCGGCGGGTTCGAGATCGTCGGCAAGGTGCGCGCGCGCTCGACACGGCTGTTCAATTCGGGGGTGCGCGATTTCTTGGGCGGCAATGCTGTCGCGAGCGGCGACGTTCGTTACGGGACCGACGGCATCGTCCGCTTCGCCAATCTGCGGCTCGCCGCGCCGCGCCTGCGCGTGACCGGCGGACAGGGCAGCTATGCCCCCAACGGACAGATCCAACTCGCGGCGCGCGCGCATTCGACCGACTATGGCCCGGTCGGCGTCCAGCTTGCCGGGACGATCAGCGATCCGCGCGCGGTGGTGACCGCCGACCGGCCGGGGCTGGGCATCGGGCTCGCCAATCTGGTTGCGAAGATCAACGGCGCACCGAACGGCTATCGCCTCGCGGCGACGGGAGACACCGACTATGGGCCGTTGTCGGCCGACGTCGTGCTGCTGACCGCGGCAGGGCCGATGACGATCGACATCGAACGCGGCGACCTGTCGGGGATCGGCTTCCACGGCCGGCTGGTGAAGAGCGCTGCCGGGCCGTTCGAGGGTCGGCTCGACGCGTCGGGGCAGGGACTTGGCGGTCTCGTCCGGCTGAGCGGCCAAGGTCCATATCAGGCGGCGGCGATCAACGTGCGCGCGAACAATGTCGTGCTGCCCGGCGCGGCGAAGCTCGCGGTCGGGTCGGCGATCGTCGACGCCGACGTCGTCCTCTACGATCAGCCGCGCGTCGTCGCCGATATCCAGATCGCCGATACGCAAATCCGGACCTACGACATCGCGGTCGGGCGGGTGAAGATCGATTATCGCGACGGGCGCGGCCATGCGCAGGCGCTGGTCGAGGGGACGAGCGGTGTGCCGTTCCGCATCGCCGCCAACGCCGACCTGCAGCCTGACCTCTGGCGGGCATCGGTGCAGGGACGCGCGACGGGGATCAATTTCCGCACCGTCTCGCCGGCGCGGATCATCCCGCACAAGGACGAGTATGAACTGCTGCCGACGACGATCGACCTCGGCCGCGGCAGCAGCGCGCGGCTCGCCGGGCGGTTCGGCGAGGGGATCATGGTCCAGAGCCGGCTCGATCGCGCGAATATGGCGATCGTCAACGCTGTCTATCCGGGGCTCGGACTCGGCGGGCGCGCGACGGGCAGCGTCGATTTCGCGCAGGCGAACGCCGATGCCTTTCCGCGCGCCGACGCGCGGCTGACGATCACCGACTTTACGCGCACCACCGCGGCGACGGTCAGCCAGCCGGTCGACATCAATTTCTCGGGCAAGCTGCTGAGCGACGGCGGCGAGGCGCGGGCGGTGATCCGCAAGCGCGGCAGCGTGATCGGGCGGCTGCAGGCCTCGCTCCGTCCGCTGGGGCCGAACGCGGGCGACTGGACGACGCGGCTGCGCGCCGCGCCGCTGAGCGGCGGGCTGCGCTACAACGGCCCCGCCGACACGCTCTATTCCTTCGCTGGACCTGCCGGGCAGGGGGTTTCGGGACCGATCGCGGTGGCCGCCGATTTCAGCTGCCGGGTCGACGATCCGTGCCTCAATGGCGTGATCCGGGGCAATGGCATGACCTATGAGAATCAGGCCTATGGCACGCGGCTGACCAACATGGTCGTGGACGGGCGCTTCAGCGGTAACCGGCTGGAGATCGAAAAGCTCACCGCGACAGCGGGCGACGGCAGCATCGATGCGAAGGGCTATGTCAGCCTGTCGCAGGCCGACGGTTATCCGATGAACCTCAGTGCGACGCTCGACAATGCGCGGCTCGCGCGGAGCGATAATATCGCGGCGCGCGCGACGGGCACGCTGACGCTCGAAAAGGTCGCGGGGCAGACCGCGCTTTTGTCGGGCGATCTCAAGCTGCCCGAGACGCGTTATCGCATCGTGCGCGAGGGCGCGGCCGCCGTGCCGGTCCTCACGGGGGTGCGGCGCAAGCCGCCGACGGGGCGGCGGCGGATCAGCGGCGACGGACTCGCGGCGGTCGGCGGCAGCCTGTTCGACCTGATCCGTCTCGACATCCGTTTGCGCGCGGGCGACGAAATCTATGTCACCGGCATGGGGCTCGAGTCCGAATGGCAGGCCGACATTCAGCTGAAGGGCACGACCATCGAGCCGCGCGTGACCGGTCAGGTCGAGCTGGTGCGCGGAACGCTGGGTTTTGCAGGACGGTCGTTCGATCTGGAGGAAGGGAAAGTGACCTTCCCGACCGGCGATGCCTATGACCCGGCGCTGCAACTGGTGGCGAGCGATACCTTCGACAATGTGACGGTGTCGGTGAATGTGTCGGGCCGCGCGAGCAATCCGCAGGTGACCTTCTCGAGCGTGCCGGGACTGCCGCAGGACGAGATCGTCTCGCGCATCCTGTTCGGCGATTCGATCACCTCGCTGTCGCCGCTTCAGGCGGTGCAACTCGCATCGTCGCTCAACACGCTGAGCAGCGGCGGCGGGGGTCTGAACCCGCTCGGTGCGCTGCAGTCGGCGGCGGGAATCGACCGGCTGCGCGTTCTCGGCCCCGACGATACGACGGGTCGCGGCACCGCGCTGGCTGCGGGGCAATATATCACCAAGGACATTTATCTGGAGGTGATCACCGACGCGCGCGGCTATACCGCGACCCAGCTTGAGATCAGCCTGACGCGCGCGCTGTCGCTGCTCAGCCAGGCGGGCGGATCGGGCCAGACCAATGTCAGCATCCGTTATCGCAAGGATTATTGATGCGCCGCGCCGCTCTCCTGCTGCCGTTGCTGCTTGCTGCCTGTCACCAGGAGCCCGACTTCGACGATCGTTACGACAAGGCGGCGAAGGAGATCGAGGCGCGCGCGAAGGCGATGGACGCCGACATCGCCGAGACGGAGAGGGCCGCGGCGGCCACGTCGCAGCCAAAAGCCTTGCCAGCATCCGCGAAGCCGTCTAACCCGCCCCCGTCATCTGGGGAGTAGCCAGCCGTCCGATCCGGACGGGCCGCCGCGTCAACATACTCGGTCGAGAGGCCGTGGTGCGGTGGGAACGGGAAATCGTTCGGGCGAGACCAATGGCATCGAACCTTCCGTCCGGGCCGGGCGGCAAGGCGCGATGTCCGTTGGAATTCGCCTGCCGCCCGGCCCCGGAGTTTTGCCATGGAAGCCATCCTTACCTCGACCGCCGTCGTCGCGCTCGCCGAGATCGGCGACAAGACGCAGCTGCTCGCGATCCTGCTCGCGACGCGCTTCAACCGGCCCGTTCCCATCATTCTCGGCATATTGGCGGCGACGATCGCCAATCATGCGCTCGCGGCGCTGCTCGGCGCGTCGGCGGCCGCCTTTCTCGACAGTCCGGTCTTTCGTTATGCGATCGGCATCTCGTTCGTGGCGATGGCGGCGTGGACGCTGGTCCCCGACAAGTTCGAGGATGACGAGGCGCCGAAGCCGCGTTTCGGGGCGTTCGTGACGACGCTGATCGCCTTCTTCCTCGTCGAGATGGGCGACAAGACGCAGGTTGCGACGATCGCGCTCGGCGCGCAATATCATAATGTCCTTGCGGTCACGACCGGCACCACGCTGGGGATGATGATCGCGAATGTTCCGGCGATCTTCCTCGGCAATGAGCTATTGAAGCGGGTCGACCTCAAGAAGGTGCGGATGGTCGCGGCGGCGCTGTTCCTCGTCATCGGCCTGTGGGTGCTCGTGCAGGCGGCCGGCCTGTTCGCTTGATCCGGCTTGCCACCTGTCACGCCCGACAGCTAGCTCCTTCCCGTCGCCCGCCGCATAGGCGGGGGCAAGGAGAGCGAGATGCGCGATGACGGGACACGGCTGAAATGAACGGGCTCGATCTGCCGCACAGCGTCGAGCGCGACATGCTCGCGGCGAGCATCCAGCGCCTGCTTGCCGACAATCCGCGTCCGGGCTGGCGCGATCTGGCCGATGCGATCGGACTCGCCGGGCTGACCGTGCCCGAAGCCGCGGGCGGTTTCGGCGGCGGCGCGATCGAGGTCGCGGTGGCGATGGCCGAGCTTGGCCCCGCGCTCGCGGGCGCCGACTGGCTGTCGCACGCCGCCGCCGCGATGCTGATCGCGCGGGCCGATCCTGGTCATGAGGCGTTGCCCGAGCTTGCGGCGGGCGCGCGGCGCGCAGCCATCATCTGCTCCGCATCGTGCGCCGCCATGCCCGATGTCGCGCTCGGCGCGGTCCATGGGGTCGCGCGGCTCGTTGCCGGGGCGGCCGAGGCCGACCTGTTCCTTGTTGCCGACCGCGACGGCATCGTCCTGCTTGCGGCCGGCCAGGGCAAGGTCGAGCAGCGCCACCGGATCATGCACGACGGCAGCGTCACCGCCGACCTCGGCTTCACCGCGCCCGCCGCCGATGGCGCGTTGCTGGCGGCGGGACCGGAGGCCACCGGTCTTGCCGAATGGATATCCGACTTGATGCTCGCGGCCCGCTGCGCCGAAGCGGTGGGGCTGATGCAGCGCATGGTCGCGGACAGCATCGACTATCTGGGGCAGCGGCGGCAGTTCGGGGCGCCGATCGGGTCGTTTCAGGCGCTGCGCCATCGCGCTGCCGACATGCAGCTCGCGCTGATGAAGGCGGCCGCGCTCGCAGAACTCGCGGTGCTTGCCGTCGATGCGGGCGGCGCCGATCGCGCGCGCGCGGTCAGCGCCGCCTGCGTCGAGGTCGCCGATGCGGTTCGCATCGTCGGCGAAGGTGCGGTGCAGATCCACGGCGCAATGGGGCTGACCGAGGAGCTGAGCCTGGGCGCCTGTTTCAAGCGCGCGCTGTCGATCGCGGCGGCATTCGGGTCGCGCGCCGATCATCTGGCGCGCTATGCCGAAGCGGCGGCCTGATCATCCCAGCATCAGCCGTGCGATCAGGTCGCGCTGGATTTCGTTTGAGCCCGCATAAATGCTCGCCGCGCGGTCGTTCAGATAGCGCGGCACCGCGACGGCAAGCTCGGCGGGGGTCTGGCCGTCGGCGTCGGCCCATGCGGCCGGCCCCGCGATCTGACAGGCGAGCGTGTCGATGCGCTGTGCGGTTTCGGTTCCCAATATCTTGAGCACCGATGCGTAAAGCGCGGGGCTTCCGCCGAGGCCGCGCATCGCCTTGATTTCGAGCGCCTGCAGGGCCGCGAGGCCGATCGCTTCGCGGTCGAGTTCGGCGCGGAGCACGGGACCGATGCCGTCCTCGGCGCGCAGCCGTTCGAGCCGCCCGATCAGTCCCGGCGCATATTTTCCGCCGCGCTCGAAGGTCAGCAGATGCTTGGCGACCGACCAGCCCTCATTCTCGCCGCCGAGCCGGTTCGCCTGCGGCACGCGCACATCGTCGAAGAAGACCTGGTTGAACTCATGATCGCCCGCGAGGGTGCGGATCGGCTCGACCGTGACGCCGGGAGTCGCCATGTCGAGCAGCAGGAAGCTGATTCCTGCCTGCGGCTTGCCCTCGGTCGAGGTGCGGACGAGCGCGAACATGCGGTTCGCGAAATGCGCGTGGGTGGTCCAGATCTTGGACCCGTTCAGCACATAATCATCGCCGTCGGACACGGCGCGAAGCTGAAGCGAGGCGAGATCGGAGCCCGCGCCGGGTTCGGAAAAACCCTGGCACCAATAATCCTCGCCCGACAGGATGCGCGGCAGATAATGCGCTCGCTGTTCCGGCGTGCCATAATGCATGATCACCGGTGCGACCATCTTGAGCCCCATCGGCGCGAGCCCCGGTGCGCCCGCCGCGGCGCATTCGGCGGCGAAGACATAGCGCTGGATTTCGCTCCAGCCGGGGCCGCCGAACTCCGCCGGCCAGTCGGGCGCCGCCCAGCCGCGCGTGTTCAGGATGCGTTGCCACGGCAGCGTGACGGCGGGATCGATGAAGACGCTCGTCGCGCGGCTCGCGGCGCGGCGAAGGTCGTCGGGAAGTTCCTCGGCGAGGAAAGCGCGCACCTGGGCGCGGAAATCGGCGAGGCCGGGATCGATCAGGGCGTCGGTCAGCATGTCCATGCGCCCGGCTTACAGGCGCTCGCCTTGCCGGGCCAAGCTGGCACCTGCATCAGGCGGCGCGCGCGCCGACGAAGCCGAGGCCCGCGGCGATCTGGATCGATTGCGCCCGCCCGGTCGCGCCGAGCTTCGCCGCGGCGTTGCGGAGGTGGAAGCGCACCGTCGAGACCGACAGCGACAAGATGATCCCGATCTCGCCATCGGTCTTGCCCGCAGCGGCCCAGCGCAGGCACTGGACTTCGCGCCGCGTCAGCGTTTGCGGTACGGTTGCGTTGCGCGGTCGTCCGCGCGCTTCATTGTGCGTCGCGACCAGTTTGACCGCGAGATTGTGGAGGCGGCCTGCATGGCCCGCGAACAGTGCTTCGACCCCGACGGGCTCGCGCGAGCACCAGAAGACTGCGCCGACGAGACCGCGCGGCAGATGCACCGGCGCGATGATCGCTTCGCCGAAATTGGGCGTATTCTTCGCCTGCTCGCAATCGACCGCGTCGAGCAGCCCGGTCGGGCGCCAGGTGTGGAGGCTGCCGTCGCTGTAATAAAAGGGTTCGGCGACGAGCCGCGCCGCGGTCAGGAAAGCGATGTGGAGCGCGAGCTTGCGGTCGCGCCAATAGGCGTGGGCTGGATCGATCCAGCGAAAGCTCGTCTCGGCATAGGGACGGCCTTCGGCGTCGGCCATCGGTTCGGGATCGCCGAGATCGGCTTGCGCCGCAATGAAGGGAAGGCCGATCGCGTCGCCCGCCGCCTGAACCTCGGCGATCAGCGCGGGCATTTCTGCCCAGCAAAGCGTCTGGCTGTCGGTCACGCGTCCCATTCCATCCCTATCCTGACACAGGTGCCAGCTTGTTTGCCGGCCCGCAATCCGGTCCTCTGCCACTGTCCGGCTTCGCGCGACGCTCGCACAGAGACGAGCTCCGCGACAAGCTGTTTGAGGGAGGATGGACGATGAAGGCAATGCGTATTTTTCTGCTCGCGGGAACCGCGGCGGGCCTGGTCGGGACGATGCCGGCTTTTGCTGCCGAGGCGGAGGCTGATCAGGCGGCGGCGCCGGTCGAGGGGGACATCATCGTCACCGCGCAGCGCCGCGCCGAATCGATCAACGACGTCGGCATGGCGATTCAGGCCGTCGACAGCGAAACGCTGGAAAATCTGCGCGTCACCGATGTACGCGACCTGACCGCCGTGGCGCCGAGCTTCGCCGTGTCGCAAAGCTATCAGGGGGTGCCGACCTATACGCTGCGCGGCATCGGCTTCAACACGATCAACCTGTCCGCAACCTCGACCGTCGGCACCTATGTCGACGAGGTCGCTTACGCCTATCCGATCATGAACACCGGGCCGATCATGGATCTGGAGCGCGTCGAGGTGCTGAAGGGGCCGCAAGGCACCCTCTATGGCCGCAACACGACGGCGGGGCTCATCAACTTCATCACTGCCAAGCCGACCGATCATTTCGATGCCGGGGTCAGCGCCGAACTGGGCAATTACCAGACCTATAATTTCGCCGGCCATATCTCCGGCCCGCTCGGCGAAGGCGTTTCCGCGCGCCTCGCGATCCGCAGCGAGAACAGCGACAAGGGCTGGCAGGTAAGCAATTCGCGCCCCGACGAGCGTCTCGGCAAGGTCGACAAGCTCGGCATCCGCGGCTCGCTTGCCGTCGAACCCGGCACCGGCACCCACATCGACCTGTCGGTGACCTGGTGGCGGAACAAGTCGGACACCGTCGCCGGGCAGGGGATCGGCTTCACGCCGGCGACCAATCCCGTGACGGGCACCAGCGCGTCGCACTTCTTCAATGTCCCGGGGCTTGCCGACTATATCGCGGGCAATTTCCCGACTAAGGCCAGCCAGGCCGACTGGGCGCCCGAAGCCGCTCGTTCGGCCGATATCGGACGCGGGGCCGGACTGCCCGGCGACCTGGCCGAGAATAATCGCTTCTGGGGCCTGAAGCTGCGCCTCGATCAGGACGTTACCGATACGGTGAAGTTCGTCAGCCTGACCAGCTACAATGATTTTCGGCGCAAGGCGCTGTCCGACTGGAGCGGCGCGCCGTTCGAGGTTCTGCTGCAGAAAGCCGACGGTCGCATCAAGAGCTTCGCGCAGGAGATTCATTTCGAGGGCGAGAGCGGTGCCGTCAACTGGCTGGTCGGCGGCTATTATGGGCATGACAAGATCGTCGACAGCAACCGCACGCTGCTCGGCGAAAATGCGAACGCGCGCTTCATCCGCGCGGCGCCCTATCTCGTCGTGCCCGGCGTCAATCTGCTCGAAACGCCGTTCAATTCCGGCGGTTATACGGCCGCCGACATGGCGACGGCGTTCCGCACCTATGAAGACATCGGCACGATGAACACGAAGACGTGGAGCCTTTTCGGAAACGCCGACGCCGAACTGACCGAGCAGCTCAAGCTGACCGTCGGCCTTCGCTATACCGAGGACAAGCAGGACTATGTCGGCTGCTCGCGCGACTATAAGGGCAGCATGTTGCCGAACGTCAACGTCGTGAACCGCTTCCTCTTCTCGGCGGGCGGCACGCTGCCGATCCCGGCGCCCATCGTCGAGGGGCAGTGCAACACCTATGACGATGTGACGAACAGCTTCGGCCCGGTGGTCTCCACGCTCGACGAGAACAACCTCGCCTGGCGGGTCGTGCTAGACTGGTCGCCGAACGACGATACGCTCGTCTATGCGTCGGTGTCCCGAGGCTATAAATCGGGAACCTCGCCGGTCAACGCGGCGAGCAAGGCGCGCCAGAACGCGCCGGTCACGCAGGAAAAGCTGACCGCCTATGAAGTGGGGCTGAAGGCGACGCTGGCCGATCGCCTGCTGCAGGCGAATCTGGCGGCCTTCTACTATGATTATAAGGACAAGCAGATCAGCACCTATTTCGCCGATCCGATCTATACGGCGCTGGCGCGGCTCGACAATGTGCCGAAGTCGAAGGCCTATGGTGTCGAAGGCGAATTGACGCTGCGTCCGGCCCAGGGCGTGACGCTTTCCGCCAACGGTCTGTGGCTGAAGACCCGCGTGATCGACTATGTCGGCACCAATGCAGCCGGCCAGCCGCAGAATTTCGACGGCGCCGAATTCATCTACAGCCCGCATTTCCAGGGCAGCATCGTTGCCGCCTATGATACGCCGGTGAGCGATACGCTGAACGTCAATGGCGCGGTCAGCCTGCGCTATCAGAGCAAGTCGAACACGATCTTCGAGGACGATCCGCTGTACAAGATCGACTCCTTCGCCGTCGTGAACGCCAGCCTTGGCCTCAAGTCAGAGGCCGGATGGTCGCTGTCGCTGTGGTCGAAGAATCTGTTCAACAAATATTATTGGTCGTCGGTCGCCAGCAACGCCAACGTCGTCGTTCGTTTCGCCAACCAGCCGCGAACCTTCGGCCTGACGCTGGGTTACGATTTCTAAGACCGATACGCGAAGGGCGCAGGCAGACATGCAGGACAATTATCTGGGCACGATAATCGATTTTGCCTCTCCCGCCGGGGAATCGGCCCTGCTTGCGCCCGACAGCGTCCAGTGGCGCGTCTACAAGAACCCGATCGCGCTCGGTATCGGCGGCATCGCGGCGGTGCTGCTCGAATTCGCCGAGCCGCGCATCCGCTCGGGGGTGTGGGATCATTCGACTTACAAGGTCGATCCGATCGGCCGGTCGCGTCGCACCGGGCTCGTCGCGATGCTCGCCTGTTACGGCCCGGCAAGCGTCGCGAAGGAGGTGATCGGCAAGGTCAATCGCCTGCACGGGCCGGTGAAGGGCAAGACTCCCGCGGGCGAATCCTATCGCGCGCTCGACCCGGTGCTCCTCGACTGGGTCGCGGCGACGGCCTCCTATGGCTTTCTGATGGCCTATGATCGTTTCGTCCATCCGCTCGGCGATGCCGACAAGGATCGCTTCATGCGCGACGGCGATGCGATCGGGCGCGAGTTCGGCGCGCGGCATTCGCCGGCGTCGGTCGCCGGGTTCATGGAGATGATGGCGGTGCTCGAACCGCGGTTCGAGGCGCATCCGATCATCTTCGAGTTTCTCGATATCATCCAGTCGGGCCGCGCTGCGCCCGGGACGCCGCGTTTCCTGCATCGTGCGATCGCGCGGGCATCGGTATCGCTGCTCCCCGATACCCTCCGCGGCCGGCTCGACCTGGGGCCGAAATATGACCTGACGCGCGCTGACAGGCTGATGCTGCGCGCGGCGGGCAAATTGGCCGACCGCTTCGCCAGCCGGACGTCGGCGCCATGTCAGGCGAGCCTGCGCCTCGGGCTTCCTGCTGATTTTCTCTACCGCTCGCAGGCTGAGCAGCGGCGGTTGCTGGAACGGCGATCGGACATATTGGCGACGGCATAATGCCATTGTCGTCATCCCGGCGCAGGCCGCAATCTCGCCGGTGCGTCATATCGATGGGGTGAGATCCCGGCCTGCGCCGGGATGACGGGGACATGGATTACGATGCGTGATCGCTATTCCGCTTCGGTGCTGAGCCCCAATTCGGGAATGCCGATCGACCGCCGCCCACCGAAGTCCGATCGCACGACGATCGCGCCCTGCTTTTCCATATAGTCGACGAGCCTCCGGATGCGGCCCGGTGAGCGCGTGCCATAGGCGCGGCCGAGCGCGTCGTCGTCGGGGCAGGGACTGCCCTCGATCGCGGCGCGCGCGATCTGCACGAAGGGCGCGAGCATGTCGTCGGGGAGCCGGTCGGCAGCGGCCAGCAATTCGCGCCACTTGTCCTCGGCGGGGTCGAAGATGCCGCCCTTTGCCAGCGCGAACCGTTTGCGAAACTGCGCGAGATCGAGCGGAACACGGCCGAGCTTCTGCATCCGGCAGCGCACCGAGAAATCCTGATAGAGAAAGGATTCGGGGTGAAAGGCGCAGTCGGGGTCGGCGAGCATGTCTTCGAGCGCGGCGACGATTGCCGGTTCGGCATCGGGCACGTCGGCTTCGGGGAATAACGTCGGTGCTGCTACGGGCGCATCGTCGTCGGCATCCTGCTCGGCGAAGCGCTGGATCAGTTCCTGCGCGGCGACCGGTTTTGGCGCGGGCGCTGGCGTCGGGAGCGGCTGCGTTTCCAGTTCGGCGAACAGCATTGTCCACATATCGTGCGGCTCGGCGCTCGGCAGCGGCAGCAGGCCATGCGTCCCGGCGCGCGTTGCGGTCTGGGTCGAGCCGATCTTGACCGCGACCGGACGCCGCGAAATCGCCGGGCCGAGCCCCAGGAAATGACCACGTTCGAGGTCGCGGATCGCCTCGGCCTGGCGCCGCTCCATGCCGAGCAGATCGGCGGCGCGCGCCATGTCGATGTCGAGGAAGGTACGGCCCATCAGGAAATTGCTCGCCTCGGCGGCGACGTTCTTGGCGAGCTTGGCAAGGCGCTGGGTTGCGATCGCGCCCGCGAGACCGCGCTTGCGGCCGCGGCACATCAGGTTCGTCATCGCCGACAGGCTCGCCCGGCGAACGGTGTCGGAGACGTCACCCGACGCGCTCGGTGCGAACATCTGCGCTTCGTCGACGACCACCAGCGCTGGAAACCAATGCTCGCGCGGCGCATCGAACAGGGCATTGAGGAACACCGCGGCGCAACTCATCTGCGCCTCGATATCGAGCGTGTCGAGCGCGACGATCACCGAGGCGCGATGCTCGCGGATGCGCGCGCCCATCGCGGCGATCTCGCGCTCGCTGTAATCGCCCGCGTTGACGACGATGTGGTTGTAGCGGTCGGCGAGGGTGACGAAATCGCCCTCGGGGTCGATCACCACCTGCTGGACGAGTCCTGCGCTTTCCTCGAGCAGGCGGCGCAGCAGGTGCGACTTGCCCGACCCCGAATTGCCCTGGACGAGCAGGCGCGTCGCAAGCAGTTCCTGCACATTGACGTGAACGGCGCTGCCCCGGTCGTCGGTTCCGATTTCGATGCTGCTGTTCACCGCGCGTGCCCTATCGGGCGGCCGCGCGCTTGACAACCGGTCAGCCTGTCCGAAGGCTGGAAATAGGAGAGTGCCGGCGATGACGAGGGACAGGATAGCGCTGATCGAGGCCGGCGGGACGAAATTCGTCGTCGGGATCGCTGGGCGCGATCGCACGATTGCGGCGCGCACGCGCATAGCGACGACGAATCCCGCCGAGACCATCGGCGCGGCAATCGACTGGCTGCGCGCGCAGGGCGGCGATTATGCGGCGGTCGGCATCGCGTCCTTCGGCCCGCTCGACCTCGATCCGGCGTCGCCAATCTGGGGACATATCACGCAAACGACCAAAGCCGGCTGGAGCGAGGCGGCGATGGCGGCGCCTTTCGCGCGAGCGCTGGGTTGTCCGGTCGCGATCGATACCGATGTCAACGGCGCCGCTCTCGCCGAATATCGCTGGGGCGCGGGGCAGGGATGCCGGTCGGCGCTCTATCTGACCGTCGGAACCGGAATCGGCGGCGGCGCGGTGGTCGGCGGGCGGCTGATCCACGGCGCCTCGCACCCCGAGATGGGGCATATCGCGATGCCGCGGTACCCGGACGATAGGGATTTCGGCGGCATCTGCCCGTTTCACGGCGATTGCCTCGAAGGACTGGCGAGCGGTCCGGCGATCGCGGCGCGGTGGGGGGCGTCGCTTTCGGACCTGCCTGCCGAACATGGGGCGCACGCGATTATCGCCTGGTATCTGGCGCGGGCGATCATGAGCTTTCAGGCGATTCTCGCGCCCGATCGCATCATTCTAGGCGGCGGCGTGATGGAAACGCCTGGGCTGCTCGATCGGGTGCGCAGCGAAGCGGCTGCGGCGGGAGGCTATTTCGCGGGCGATCCCGAAGCGATGATCGTGGCGCCTGTGCTCGGTGGCGATGCGGGGCTGCTCGGTGCGTTGGCGCTGACCGAGGTCGAAGGGAATCTGCACGCAGCCGACGGTTAGCCGAGCTTTTCCATATCCTGCACGCGATTGATGTTGACGATTGCATTGCTTTCGATCGCCCGCGCCGCGATCGCTTCGGCCCAGGCTCGCATCGCTCGCGGGCGGCCATTTTCCAGCCAGGTGACAAGGCGCTCGGCGTCGGCGCTCGGCCAGATGCCGATCACCGGGCAGGAAAGGACGAACGCTGCGCCGTCCGATCGGCAGAGCCGGTCGAGCAACCCCTCGGGAAGATGCGGCGTATCGCAGGGCAACGAAACGAGCCGTGCAAATCCCCGGTCGCGCGCCGCCGCCAGCGCGCCCGCCAACCCGCCGAGCGGGCCCAGCCCGGTGCGCGGGCGATCGGGCACGCTTTCTGCGGTCGCATGGGCGTGACCCGAAACGAAGACGGCGCCGCAAACCGGGGCGAGCGCCGCAATCGACCAGTCGATCAGCTTGCGCCCCGCATATATTTCCTCCGCCTTGTCACGGCCGAAGCGCGACGAGGCACCGCCCGCAAGGACGACGCCGGCGGTGGAGGCGGCGGCCGTCAATCGATCGTCCGCGCCAGTTCGTGGTTGAGCCACAGCGCGACGAGCGTCCCGATCGCGCCCGACAGCAGATAGGCGCCCGCCGCGATCAGCCCGAACTGGCTCGACAGCCACAGCGCGACCATCGGCGCAAAGCCCGCCCCGAACAGCCAAGCGAGATCGGAGGTGAGCGCCGATCCGGTATAGCGATGGCGCGGGTCGAAGTTCGACGACAGCGCCCCGGACGACTGGCCGAAGGAGAAGCCGAGCAGGATGAAGCCGAGGATCATGAAGGCCGCTTCGCCGGCCTCGCCCGCGCCGAGAAGCTGCGGCGCGAAGCCGCTGAAGGCGGCGATCGCGGCGGCAGTGACGCCCAGCAATGTGCGGCGCCCGACGCGGTCGGCGAGATAGCCCGAGGCGATGATCGCGAACACGCCGATTGCGGCCGCGACCGCCTCGATCATCAGAAAGCGCACCGGCGTCTCTTCGGTGAACAGAAACACCCACGACAGCGGGAAAACCGTCACCATGTGAAAGAGGGCGAAGCTCGCGAGCGGAGCGAAGGCACCCATCGCGATGATCCGCCATTCGGAGCGCAGCGTTTCGAGCAGTCTCGCGGGTTCGAGGTCGCGATCCTCGAATAGTGCGGCATATTCGGGGGTGACGACGATGCGCAGCCGCGCGAAGAGCGCGACGACATTGATCGCGAAGGCGACGAAGAAGGGATAGCGCCAGCCCCAGTCGAGAAAATCCTGCGCCGGCAGCGCCGCGATCAGGAACATGAAGAGCAGGCTGGCGACGATGAGGCCAAGCGGCGCGCCGAGTTGCGGGATCATCGCATACCAGCCGCGTTTCCCCTCCGGCGCGTTGATCGCGAGCAGCGATGCGAGCCCGTCCCACGAGCCACCGAGCGCCACGCCCTGACCCATGCGGAAGAGCGCGAGGAGCAGCGCGGCGCCGATGCCCGCGGTCTCGTAGCTCGGGACGAAGGCGATCGCGGCGGTCGAACCGCCGAGCAGGAATAGCGCGATCGTCAGCTTGGCGCCGCGGCCATAGACGCGGTCGATCCATGAAAAGATCATCGTTCCCACGGGCCGCGCAAGAAAGGCGAGCGCGAAGATCGCGAACGACCACAGCGTGCCGGTGAGCGGATCGAGGTGCGGGAAGACCAGTTTCGGGAACACCAGCACCGAGGCGATGGCGAACACGAAAAAGTCGAAAAATTCCGACGTTCGCCCTATGATGACCCCGATCGCGATTTCGGCAGGAGAAATGCGATGGTCGTCTTCGTAGAGCGCGCGGGCATCGCGTTCGGCCTGGGTGGTGGACGGCGCGGTTTCGGCAGACATAAGATGCGTCCTGCTACTGGCGCCGGTCCGGAGCGGACTTTGCGGCGCGAGTCGATCATAGGGCAAAAGCGCCCTTCATGAAATTGCCCCTGCGCGATCCGCGGCGATCGCGGGATTGGACAAAATGTCCTATGTGCACTGCAGCAAAGGAGGCCTAGGCGCGCATCATGCCAAGCAATCTCCCCCGTTTTCCCGCTCGCTTGCGGCTTTTGCCGCTGCTCGCCGCGCTGCCTTTGCTGTCGGGTTGCGGGCTGATCGTGCTCGATCCCGCGGGCGACGTCGCGCGCCAGCAGGGCGATCTGATCATCATCTCGACCGTGCTGATGCTGCTGATCATCGTGCCCGTGATGGCGCTGACGGTGTTTTTCGCGTGGCGCTATCGCGCGGCGAACAGGGAGGCGACATACAAGCCCGACTGGGATCATTCGACCCAGCTCGAACTCGTCATCTGGTCGGCGCCGTTGCTCATCATCATCTGCCTCGGCGCGGTGACGTGGGTCGCGACGCACCTGCTCGACCCCTATCGTCCGCTCGCGCGCACCGGGCCGGGGCAGGCGATCGCCGCCCATGTGAAGCCGCTCGACGTCAATGTCGTCGCGCTCGATTGGAAGTGGCTGTTCATCTACCCCGAACAGGGCATTGCGACGGTGAACGAGCTTGCGGTGCCGGTGAACCGGCCGATCCGCTTTCGTATTTCGGCCTCGTCGGTGATGAACAGCTTTTACGTTCCGGCGCTCGCGGGCCAGATTTACGCGATGCCGGGGATGGAGACCAAGCTGCACGGCGTGTTCGACAAGACCGGCACGTTCGACGGCTTTTCGGCCAATTATTCGGGCTGGGGCTTTTCCGACATGCGCTTCAAAGTGAAGAGCCTGCCCGCGCCCGCGTTCGACCAATGGGTCGCCGATGCGAAGGCGTCGGGCGAGGGCGACCTCGGCCGCGCTGCTTATCTGAAGCTCGAGAAGCCGAGCCAGAAGGAGCCGGTGCGCCGCTTCGCCACAATCGATCCCCAGCTTTTCGACGCGGTGGTCAACATGTGCGTCGAACCGGGCAAGATGTGCATGCACGACATGATGGCGATCGATGCGAAGGGTGGCGCGGGGATCGCCGGCATCCAGAACATCCGTTCGGTCACCTATGACAAATTCGCCGCGCGCGGAACCGGCGGCCTCGCGAACTGGAGCGTCCGCTATGTCGCGGCGCTGTGCAGCCAGCAGATGCACTCGGCCGACCGTCCCGATGCGAAGCCGGTGAACCCGGCGCCGCTGAAGGGCGAAGGCCTGCCCCATCCCAATCAGGCACCCGAGCGCACTGCGCTGAACGCCGTTCCCCGCCAGACAAGCTGAAGGCAGCCTTCGTGATCACCCCGCAACCCGCCCCCGCAACCGGCCCTTTCCTCGGCAAGCTGTCGCTCGACGCGCTGCCGCTGCACGAGCCGATCCTGGTCGTCACCTTCATCGCCGTCGCGATCGGCGGCATCGCAGTGCTGGCCGCGATCACCAAATATCGCCTGTGGGGCTGGCTGTGGCGCGACTGGCTGACCACCGTCGATCACAAGCGGATCGGGATCATGTACATGATCCTGGGCCTCATCATGTTCCTGCGCGGCTTTTCGGACGCGATCATGATGCGGCTGCAGCAGGCGATGGCGTTCGGCGGGTCCGAAGGTTATCTGCCGCCGCACCATTATGACCAGATCTTCACCGCGCACGGCGTGATCATGATCTTCTTCGTCGCGATGCCGTTTATCACCGGCCTGATGAACTATATCGTGCCGCTCCAGATCGGCGCGCGCGACGTCAGCTTTCCGTTCCTCAACAATTTCAGCTTCTGGATGACGGTGTCGGGCGCGGCGCTGACGATGATCTCGCTGTTCGTCGGCGAATATGCCCAGACCGGCTGGCTCGCCTATCCGCCCTTGTCGGGAATCGCCTACAGTCCCAATGTCGGCGTCGACTATTATATCTGGGGGCTTCAGATAGCCGGCGTCGGCACCACCCTGTCGGGCATCAACCTGATCGTGACGATCCTGAAACTCCGCGCGCCGGGCATGGGCCTGATGAAGATGCCGGTGTTCACCTGGACGTCGCTTTGCGCGAACATCCTGATCGTCGCCAGCTTCCCGATCCTGACCGCGACGCTGACCCTGCTGGCGCTCGATCGCTATGCGGGCACCAATTTCTTCACCAACGACCTCGGCGGCTCGCCGATGATGTATGTGAACCTGATCTGGATCTGGGGGCACCCGGAGGTCTATATCCTCGTGCTGCCGCTGTTCGGCGTCTATTCGGAAGTCACCTCGACCTTCTCGGGCAAGAAGCTCTTCGGCTATACCTCGATGGTCTATGCGACGATCTGCATCACCATCTTGTCCTATATCGTCTGGCTGCACCACTTCTTCACCATGGGGTCGGGGGCCAGCGTCAACAGCTTCTTCGGCATCACGACGATGGTGATCTCAATCCCGACGGGGGCGAAGCTCTTCAACTGGCTTTTCACCATGTATCGCGGCCGCATCCGCTTCGAACTGCCGATGATGTGGACGGTCGCCTTCATGCTGACCTTCGTCATCGGCGGGATGACCGGAGTGCTGCTCGCGGTGCCGCCCGCCGACTTCGTGCTCCACAACTCGCTGTTCCTGATCGCGCATTTCCACAATGTCATCATCGGCGGCGTGTTGTTCGGCTTGTTCGCAGCGATCAATTACTGGTGGCCCAAGGCGTTCGGGTTCAAGCTCGACGTCTTCTGGGGCAAGATCAGCTTCTGGTGCTGGGTGGTCGGCTTCTGGATGGCCTTCATGCCGCTCTATATCCTCGGCCTGATGGGGGTGACGCGGCGGATGCGCGTGTTCGACGACCCGAGCCTGCAAATCTGGTTCGTGATCGCCGCCATCGGCGCCGCGGTGATCGCGGTGGGTATCGCGGCGATGCTGATCCAGTTCGGTGTCAGCATCTGGCGGCGCAAGGAGCTCGTCGACGAAAGCGGCGATCCGTGGGGCGGCCGCACGCTCGAATGGGCGACCAGTTCGCCGCCGCCCGACTATAATTTCGCCTTCACCCCGGTAATCCATTCGCTCGACGCGTGGCACGACATGAAGAAGCGCGGGCATCAGCGCCCGGTAGACGGCTTTCGCGATATCCACATGCCGAGCAATACGGGCACCGGCTTCATCCTCGCGTCGTTCAGCCTGGTGATGGGATTCGCGCTGGTCTGGCACATCTGGTGGCTGGTGATCGCCAGCTTCGCCGCGACGATCGCCTATGCGATCTTCCACACCTTCAACTACAAGCGCGATTTCGACATTCCGGCGGCCACCGTCGCGGCGGTCGAGGGCGTGCGGACCCGCCACCTTGCGGCCGGAGCCTGATGCGATGAGCGCCCCCACAATAACCGCGGACTCCATCACCGCAACTGCCGACGAGCCGGTCCAGTTCTACGACCTCGACGAGCACGCGCATCCCGAAGGGCACAGCACGATGCTGGGCTTCTGGATCTATCTGATGAGCGACTGCCTCATCTTCGCGATCCTGTTCGCCTGCTTTGCGGTGCTCGGCGGCAGCTATGCCGCGGGGCCGGCGCCGAAGGACCTGTTCGAGCTGCCGCTCGTCGCGCTCAACACCGCGATGCTGCTCTTCTCGTCGATAGCCTATGGTTTTGCGGTGCTCCAGATGCAGCAGGGCAAGGTCAAGGGCACCCAGCTCTGGCTCGCGATCACCGGCCTGTTCGGGCTCGCCTTCCTGGGGATCGAGCTCTACGAATTCCACCATCTGATCGAGATCGGCGCGACGCCGCAGCGCAGCGCCTTCCTGTCGAGCTTCTTCACGCTCGTCGGCACGCACGGGCTGCACGTCACCTTCGGCACTCTCTGGCTGGTGGTGCTGATGGTCCAGCTCGGCAAACATGGGCTGATCGCCGCGAACAAGCGCCGCGTGATGTGCCTGTCGATGTTCTGGCACTTCCTCGACGTCGTCTGGATCGGCGTCTTCACCATTGTCTATCTGATGGGAGTGCTGCGATGAGCGATCCCCACCACGCCGCGGACGGCGCCCACGAGATCGAGATGCCGCACGCATCGATGCGCGATTATCTCATCGGCTTTATCCTGTCGGTGATCCTGACCGCGATTCCTTTCTGGCTGGTGATGGAACGGCCGCTGTCGGACGGCGCGACCGCGGCGGTGATCATGGTATTCGCCGCGGTGCAGATCGTCGTCCACATGGTCTTCTTCCTCCATATGTCGCCAAAGGCCGAGGGCGGCTGGTCGATCACCTCGCTGACCTTCACGATCATCATCGTCGTGATCATGCTCGCGGGCTCGCTGTGGGTGATGCACCATCTCAACACCAACATGATGCCGTCGCCGCACGACATGAGCCAGCTTCCTTGAGGCGCGGCATCGCCGTCGCGGCGCTGATCGCCGTGGCGGCGGGTTTCGCCGCGCTCGGCGTCTGGCAACTCGAGCGGCGCGTCTGGAAGCATGAGCTGGTCGCCGCGGTCGACGCGCGCATCCATGCAGCGCCGGTCGCGGCGCCGGGGACGGATGCGTGGCCGCGCATCGGCGCGAAGGACGACGCCTATCGCCGCGTGACCGCGCGCGGGCATTTCCGCCACGACCGCGAAACGCTGGTGCAGGCGGTGACGGCACGCGGCGCGGGCTATTGGGTGCTGACGCCGCTGGAGACGCCGCACTTCACTCTGCTCGTCAATCGCGGTTTCGTGCCGAAGGGGCGACGCGATCCCGGCACGCGCGCAGCGGGGAATAGCGCCAGTGACGTGACGGTGACCGGTTTGCTGCGTGTGACTGAGCCCAAGGGAGCGTTTTTGCGGTCGAACGATCCGGCGGCGAACCGCTGGTATTCGCGCGATGTCGCGGCGATTGCGAAGGCACGGGGGCTGGGCTGGACGGCGCCCTATTTCGTCGACGCCGACGCTACGCCCAACCCCGGCGGCTATCCGGTCGGCGGGCTAACCGTCGTGCGCTTTCCCGACAATCATATGGTCTATGCGCTGACCTGGTTCGCGCTTTGTGCATTGAGCCTCTTTTTCGCGGGACGGCTGTGGCGTATCCGGGATTGATGACCGAACCCGCGATCCCGCCAGTCGATGCGCCCGCCGAGGCGAATGCCGGGCGGCGGAACATGGCGCTGCTGATCCAGCTCCGCTGGCTCGCGGTGGGGGGACAGCTTGCGACGATCGCCATCGTCACCGGCCCGATGCATATCCACCTGCCGCTTGCGCCGCTGGTGGCGGCGATCGCGGTGCTGGTTGCGATCAATGTCGCCAGTCTCGCGCTGCTGCGGCGCGGGCGCGCGGTGACCAATGCCGAGCTGACCGCGGCGCTGCTGTTCGACGTCGCGGCGCTCGGCTGGCAGCTTCATCACAGCGGCGGGCTCGCCAATCCCTTCGCCTCGCTGTTCCTGCTGCAGGTCGTGATCGGCGCGATCCTCCTGACGCCCGCCTCGTCGTGGGCGATCGTCGTCGCGGCGCTGGCGGCGATCGGCGTGCTTGCGGTCGAGCCGACCCCGCTGATCCTGCCGCCGCCCTATGCCGACGATCCGATGGCGCTCTACCTCAAGGGCAGTCTTGTCTGTTTCCTGCTGATCGCGGTGCTGCTCGTCGCGTTCGTGACGCGGATCAGCCGCAATCTGCGTGACCGCGACGCCGCGCTCGCCGCGAGCCGCCAGCGCGCGGCGGAGGAGGATCATATCGTCCGCATGGGGCTGCTCGCCTCGGGCGCGGCGCACGAACTCGGGACGCCGCTGTCGACCTTGTCGGTGCTGATCGGCGACTGGAAGAGCGCGCCGGACCTCACGGCGCAAAGCGAGCTTCAGGATGATCTTGCCGACATGGACGCGGCGGTGCGGCGCTGCAAGGCGATCGTCAGCGGCATCCTGATGTCGGCGGGGGAGGCGCGGGGGATCGCGCCCGAAATGACGACGATGCGGAGCTTCCTCGGCGATATCGTCGCCGACCACGCGGCCCGCTTCGCCGGGCGCATCGACCTCAGCGACCGTTTCGGCGCCGATGTCGCGATCGTGTCCGACCCCGCGCTGCGGCAGGTGATTGGCAATGTCATCGACAATGCCGCCGAAGTGTCGCCCGACTGGATCGGCATCACCGCCTCGCGCGACGGCGAGACCGTGGTGATCGAGATCGCCGATCATGGCCCGGGTTTCGCCGAAGCGATGCTCGACGGGTTCGGTCAGCCCTATCGCTCGACCAAGGGGCGGCCCGGCGGCGGGCTGGGGTTGTTCCTGCTCGTCAACGTGCTGCGCAAACTCGGCGGCTGGGCGAGCGCCGAGAATCGCGATGCCGGCGGCGCGGTGGTGCGGATCATGCTGCCGCTTGCGGCGGTCGCCGCCCGCGAAAGCGAGGGTGCATGAGCGACCGGCGGCAATTGCTGATCGTCGAGGACGACGACGTTTTCGCGCGGACGCTCAAGCGCTCGTTCGAGCGCCGCGGTTATGAGGTGCGCGTGGCATCGAGCCCCGACGAAGCCGAAACGCTGCTTGCCGGGTGGCGCCCGGGCTTCGCGGTGGTCGATCTCAAGCTCGGCAATGCGTCGGGGCTTGTCGCGGTCCAGACGCTGCGCGCCGCCGATCCGGCGATGCGGATCGTCGTGCTCACCGGCTTCGCGAGCATCGCGACGGCGGTCGAGGCGATCAAATTGGGCGCGTCTTATTATCTCGCCAAACCGTCGAACACCGACGATATCGAGGCGGCGTTCGATCGGTCGGAGGGGAATGTCGATGCCCCGCTCGACGCGCGGCCGTCGTCGATCAAGACCGTCGAGTGGGAGCATATCCACCAGACGCTGGTCGAGACCAATTTCAACATTTCGGAGGCCGCGCGGCGGCTGGGGATGCACCGGCGGACGCTCGCGCGGAAGCTCGAGAAGCGGCAGGTGAAATGATGCGCAGGCTCGCGCGTTTCGATCTCAACCTACTCCAGGTCTTCGACGCGATCCACGCGAAGGGCGGGGTGTCAGCGGCGGCGCGGCACCTCAACCTGTCGCAGCCCGCGATCAGCCATGCGCTCGCGAAGCTGCGCGATGCGTTCGGCGATCCGCTGTTCGTGCGGCAGGGCAACCGGCTGGTGCCGACCTCGGCCGCGCGCGCGATCGCCGGGCCGGTGCGCGAGGCGCTGCGCGGGCTCGACGCCGCGTTCGATGCCGCGACCGCCTTCGACCCGGCCGAGACGGCGCGCGAATTTCGCATCGGGGTGCGCCTGTCGGGCGAGATGCCGCGTTTCTCCGCGCTTGCGCTGCGCGTGCGGAGCGAGGCGCCGCGCGCGATGCTGGCGAGCGTGACCTTTCGCCGCCGCGATCTGGTGGTGGCGCTCGCGAACGGCGACCTCGACCTCGCGCTCGATGTCGCCTTGCCTTCCGACGACCGGCTCTGCCGCCATTATCTCGGCACCGAGCCGCCCGTCATCGTGGCGCGCAAGGGGCATCCGCGCGTCGATGGCGCGATCGACCTCGATACCTATCTGGCGCTCGACCATATCGTCGCCACCGCGCGGCCGCACGGGCCGGGGATGGAGGATATGGCGCTCGACCGCCTGGGCCTCGCGCGCCGCGTCGCGGTGCGGTGCCAGCACGCGATCACCGCGTGGCAGATCGTCGCCAAGTCCGATATGCTCTTTTCGCTGCCGCGTTCGCACGCCGAGGTTCTGGACGCGATGTGGCCGATGCAGCTTGTCGACATGCCGCTGCCGGTCGAGCAGGGGGGCAGCTATCTCTACTGGCACCAAGCGGCCGACGCCGACCCTGGCCTGCGCTGGCTGCGCGGGATTATCGCGGATGAATTGGGGAAGTCCGGATAAGTCTCCTTACATCGTCATCCCGGCGAAGGCCGGGATCTCGACTTTGCTTTGCAATGCACCGGCGAGATCTCGGCCTTCGCCGGGATGACGAAGGGTTATTATTCGAATGAATATCATATATTCGAACCTATCATTTCTATCGATGGATGATTATCGCTAGCGTCGCCGCAAATCACAGCGGAGACCCCATATGACCGAGATCGAACTCGAAGCCGAACTCAACGACCTGCGCATGTCGAAGGAGGCGCAGCCGCTCTTCGACGCGGTGAAGCGCCATATCGCCGAGAATGTCGATCCGATCACCGAGGAATTCTTCCGGCTCGGCGAAGGCCGTGCCGATCGCTGGAGCTGGGCGCCGGGGCAGCTCGACCTGCTCGAAGGCGCGAAGAACAAGGCGAAGGCCGCGGGTCTGTGGAATTTCTTCCTGCCGCACGGCGACACCGGGACGCCGCTCACCAATCTCGACTATGCCTATATCGCCGCCGAGCTCGGCAAGTCGCCGCTCGCGTCGGAATCGCTGAACTGCTCGGCGCCGGATACCGGCAATATGGAAGTGCTCGAAATGGTCGGCACGCCCGCGCAGAAGGAACAATGGCTGAAGCCGCTGCTGAACGGCGAAATCCGCTCGGCCTATGTGATGACCGAACCCGGCGTCGCGTCGTCGGATGCCAGCAACCTTGAAACCAGCGCGGTGCTCGACGGCGACGAATGGGTCATCAACGGCGAGAAATATTTCATCAGCGGCGCCGGCGATCCGCGCTGCAAGATCCTGATCTGCATGCTTCGGACCAATCCCGAAGCCGCGCGCAAGGGGCAGCATTCGCAGATCCTCGTGCCGATGGACACGCCGGGCGTGCAGGTGCTGGGTCCGATGCGCGTGTTCGGCGCCGACCATGCGCCGCAGGGCCATATGCACATGCGCTTCGACAATGTCCGCGTGCCGCGCGAGAATATCCTGCTCGGCGAGGGGCGGGGATTCGAGATTTCGCAGATGCGCCTTGGCCCGGGCCGCATCCATCACTGTATGCGCACGATCGGCAAGGCCGAACTCGCGCTCGACCTGATGGTCAAGCGCGGCAATTCGCGCACCGCCTTCGGGCGGCCGCTGTCGCAGCTCGGCAAGAATCTCGAGGTCATCGCGCGGGCGCGCTGCGATATCGAGGCGCTACGGCTGATCGTGTTGAAGGCGGCAAAGGCGATGGACCTGCTCGGCAATCGTCAGGCGCGCGTCTGGGTGAGCATGGCCAAGGCGATGGTGCCCGAACGCGTGTGCCAGATCATCGACCAGGCGATCCAGATCCACGGCGCGACCGGCATCTCGCACTGGACACCACTCGCGGACCTTTACGCCGACGTGCGCCATCTGCGCTTCGCCGATGGCCCCGACGAGGTTCATTATATGGTGGTGGGCCGCGAGGAGCTGGGGCGGCATTAAAAGTTGCGTCGTGCCCCTGCGAAGGCAGGGGGCTATCTCCGGTCGGTTCTATCCGCACCGACCGGAGATGGGTCCCCGCCTTCGCGGGGACACACGAATATAAGCCGGGTTTAAAAACTCTTCGGCAATTTCAGCAAATGCGTCGCGACATGGCTCAGGATCAAATTCGTGCTGATCGGCGCGACCTGATAGAGCCGCGTTTCGCGGAACTTGCGCTCGATATCATATTCCTCGGCGAAGCCGAAACCGCCGTGGGTCTGGATGCACATGTCGGCGGCATACCAGCTTGCTTCGGACGCCAGCATCTTCGCCATATTGGCCTCGGTGCCGCACGGCTCGCCCGCCTCGAACATCGCCGCCGCCTGATCGACCATCGCCGCCGCCGCCGATAGCTGGACATAGGCGCGCGCGATCGGGAACTGGATGCCCTGATTTTCGCCGATCGGCCGCCCGAACACTTCGCGCCCCGATGCATAGGCCGACGCGCGGTCGATGAAGAAACGCCCGTCGCCGATACATTCGCTCGCGATCAGGATGCGTTCGGCATTCATGCCGTCGAGGATATATTTGAAACCCTTGCCTTCCTCGCCGATCAGGTTCGCGGCGGGGACGCGGAGGTCGTCGAAGAAGAGTTCGGTCGTCGCATGGTTGAGCATCGTACGCACCGGGCGGATCGTCAGGCCATTGCCGACCGCTTCGCGCATGTCGACGAGCAGCACACTCATTCCGTCGGACGATTTGGCGACCTGATCGCGCGGCGTGGTACGAACGAGCAGCACCATCAGATCGCTGTGCTCGGCGCGACTGATCCAGATCTTCTGCCCCGAAACAACATAGTCATCACCGTCGCGGCGCGCGAAGGTCTTGATCCGCGTCGTGTCGGTGCCGCTCGTCGGCTCGGTGACGCCGAAGGCCTGGAGGCGCAGCTCGCCGCTGGCGATGCCGGGCAGATAGCGCTGCTTCTGCTCGGCCGATCCGTGCTTCAGGATCGTGCCCATCGTGTACATCTGCGCGTGGCAGGCCCCGCCATTGCAGCCCGAACGGTGGATTTCCTCGAGGATCGCGGTCGCCGCCGACAGGCCGAGCCCCGCGCCGCCAAACTCCTCGGGCACGAGGACCGAGAGAAAGCCCGATTGGGTCAGCGTGCGAACGAATTCAGTCGGATAAATGCGGTCGCGGTCGAGCGCCTGCCAATAGGAGCCGGGAAAGTCGGCGCACAGCCGGCGGACGGATTCGCGGATTTCGGGATGGGAGGCTTCGGGCATCGCTGGCTTTCCGGTTTCGATCTGAGACCCGCTGCCCATAGCGCAGATGCCGCCGCCTGCAATCGGCAAACGCGTGACTGGCCGGCTAGACGCCGCCTCCGTTTGCAGACCGGCGGCCGCGCAGATATCGCTCCATCCCGGCGCGCCCGTCCGCCGTCAGGCTGATATGGACGACGCGGTTGTCGTGGCGCGACGGTGTGCGGAGAACGAGCCCGCGATCGACGAGCCTGCCGATCCAGCGCAGCGCCGTCGTCGGAGGCACCACGGCGGCGACGCACAGGCTCTGGATGCTGACCGCGCGCCCGAAATGTTCCTGGACATAGAGGTCGAGCAGCATGTCCCACGCAGGCTCGGCAAAGACGCCGGCGCGGAAAATCCGGTCGCGCCGGCGCCGGTTCGCATAATCCTCCTGCGCGATCGCGACCAGCCGGCTTGCCTCGTCGGAATCGTGCGCGCCCGGCGCCCGGGCAGGTGAGTTTTGCGGGCTCATAGCAGACCTCTTTCGCGCATGCTGACAATGTCCGAGCCGCCGACGATCAGGTGGTCGAGAAGGCGGATATCGACCGATCGGGTGAGCTCGGCGATCCGCCGGGTCAGCGCGACATCGGCGGAACTGGGCTCGGCGGACCGCGACGGGTGGTTGTGGGCGAGGATGACGCCATGCGCGCCGACGTCGAAGGCGCGGCCGAGCAGGCGGCGCAGGCTGGTCTCGACCTGCCCGGTCGAACCGCTCGCCACCTGCTCGTCGGCCAGATAGCCCCAGTCGCGGGTCACATAGGTCGCGTGCAGGCATTCGGTCGGCGCCTTGCCGATGGTGAAGCGCAGATATTCGCGGAACGCCGGATCGCTCGTCGATACGGGCGCGTGCGAAATCCGCTCGCGCAGTCCGGCCTCGAACAGGGTGCGCGCCGCGACGATCGCTTCGGCCAGCCGCCGGTCACCTTCGAGTGCGGCGACGAGCTGTTCGGGCGAGGCGGCGAGCGCGCGGCCGAGGCCGCCGAAATGGCGGATCAGCCGGTCGGCGGCGATTTCGGCGAGGCCGCCCGCGAAGGGTTCGAGGAGGTTCGCCACGACCGGTAGGGTCCGTAGCGCCTCTCGCGCCTCGCGTGCGCCCAGATTCCGCCCGCCAGCGTCAGCAGGATCAGGTTGTACGGTGCGTAATTCATCACCGCATAGGCGAGGATCCCCACCTTGCTGTCCATTTGGCGCGCGAAATGGGAAACGACGGAAACGAGCTGGAAGGCGGAAAGCCATAAAGGATAGACCCGGTTCGCCCGCAGCGCGACGGTGATGAAGATCGCCGCGGCGAGCAGGTCGGAGACGAGGTGGCCGACGTCGACTGAGGCATAGATCGTGCCGCGTTCGACCACGAGGTGATAGATGCGGTCGCCGACATCCATGGCGGCGATCACCGCCGCGCAAATCCGTTCGGGTCCGGCTCCCCAGCGCAGCGATGCGGCCACGAGCAGCAGCATCGTCACGATATTGAAGGTCCAGGTCCAGCTCATCCGAGCGGGTTTGGCTTTGCACGGCAACGGCGTCAATCGCCAAGGCCGGCCCCTAGGCGGCAGCTTCCTTGCCGGGGTCGCTCGTGCCCGAAAAGATCGGCGTATCGTCGTGATTGGGGCCGCCGGTGATCCGCGCCCTGGCCTCGACCAGCGCGTCGTGCGAGCGGAACACGTCGTTCGCGGCGCTGATGTCGGATTGGATTGCGCGGCCCAGGCGGACGATCGCGTCCTGCCCGATATGCGGCGCGGGCACCTCCTCGACCTGTCGCGCGCGCAGGATTGTGCTCATCACGTCGAGCTTGGCGAGCAGGCTCTCGTCGGCCTTCGCCTCGGCGGCGCGAATCTGGTTGCGAATGCGGATCATGAAAGCTGGAACGGCGGTCATTTTCTTCCCCCGCGGTCCGGCGCTCGCGGCCGGAACTCGCCAATATCGGATCAGGGAAGGCTAATGACCGAGCGTCGTCGTGAGCGCGCCCGCGGCGGCAAGGCCGAGGACGAGACTGGCGATGGTCGCGAGCAGCATGACCGCGATCGCCGCGCCACGGGTCAGCACGGCATTTTCGCCGTCGAGCACCCTGGGGACGACTTTGGGTTCGGCCGCGCCCGTCCAGGGCGGATCGATCGAAATCGCGACCGAGTCCCGGAACGTCAGCGCGGCGTCTTCGCCGTCCTCGAGCGGCTTTTGCTCCGCGGCAGCGGGTTCTGCGAGACGAAGACTTTGCCTGTCAGTTTCTACACCATCGGTTACGCCATGGAGCGCAGCCCAATCGCGATAGCGCCGCGCGAGTTCGAGGCGGGTGATTCCGCCGAAGCGGATGCGCAAAAGCTCGATGCGGCGATTGACCGCCGATTCGGACAGACCGAGTGCGCCGGCGATTTCCTTCGACGTGCGGCCGTTCGCGAGCAGGTCCAGAACCGCCGCCTGCTTGTCGGTCAGCAGGTCGAAACCGCCGCCGTCGGTTTGGGGGCTGCGCTCGGCCGTCATCGTTCAGGATGCCAGCGACCGGTCGAGCTTCGCGGCGCGGGCGCGCAATATCTCGTCCTTTGTCTTCGCAAGCGCGGGGGCGGCCTTGTCGAGCAGCCGCCGCGCCCCGGCCTTGTCGTGATCGCCGACCGCAACCTCGGCCAGCGCGACGTCGACGGTGGCGTCGAAATCGGGATTGCCGAGAAGCTGCGCGGTCTTTTCGCGGTCGACCGCGGCCAGCATCGGCCCGGCTTCGGTGAAGCGCTGGTTGGCGATCAGGCATTCGGCGGTGAAATAGCGGATTGCGTGCGTGAGCGGATAATCGGCGCCGAACGCCGAAAGACTGGTGTCGAGCGCGTCGCGTGCGAGACCCAGCGCTTTCGCCCGCTGCGGCGTCTGGCAGAGCGCCGAGGCATAGTCGATCTGCCCGGTCAGCGCCTGATGCGAATGCGCCCCGGCCTGCGCGGCCGCGCCTTTCCAGACCTTCTCCGCCTCGACTGCCGCCTCGGCATAGCGGCCGAGGGCGGCGAAGCTCTCGAAACGGGTCGAACGCAGGCCGAGGGTGAAACGATGGTCCGGGCCGAACCTTTTTTCCATCGCCGCGAGCAGCGGCGTGCTGCCTTCCAACGCTTCCTTGTAGCGCCCGGTCATCGACAGGCTGTTCAGCCAGTGCTGGCGGGTGACGAGCGTGTCGGGATGATCGGCGCCGCGGATGCGCGTCGAATCGGCGACGATCGCGCGCGCGATCGGCTCGGCCTTGTCGGCTTGTCCGAGCCGCATCAAAGTCAGCACCAGCGACGAGCGCGCCTTCAGTAATTGCCCCGGCGGAACATCGCTTCCGCTCGCTTCGCCGATCGCCACCGCGCGGCGGAACGCGGGCTCGGCCCGTTCGATGTCGGCGAAATAATCATAGGCGCCTTCGGCGCGCGCGAGCGCGAAGCCCATGCGGCCGGTCTCGCCGCGCTTGCCGAGCCGCGCGCGCTCCTTCTCCAGCAGGCGACCCGCCTCCTCGAGCCGGTCGGGCTGGCCCGACGTCGCCTCCATATTGATGCGGTCGAGGCGGCCGGTGATGGCGTCGTCGCTTTCGGTCTCGCCTGCCTTCGCGAACAGCGCGTCGGCGCGCGCATATTCGCCGCGCGCGGTGTCCGGGTCGGAGCGCTGGTGAAAGGCGCGCGCGATGGCGAGGTGCAGCCGCGCGGCGATCCCCGGATTGGCCCCGAAACGCTGGTCGATCTGCTCGCTCGCGCGCTTGATCGCGTCGACGACGGTTTCGTCGGCACTCGATTTGGCGGGGTCGGGGCTGCCCAGCACATCCTCGGCGATGAAGGCATAGCTGGTCTCGGTCAGTTCGCGCGCGGCGAGTGCGGCGCCCCGCTGGTGCCAGGCATAGGCCGCGAGCGCCGAGGTCGCGAGCAGCCCGGCGGTCAGGCTCGCGAAAGCGGCGCGGACCCACGGCCGCTGCGCCGCGCGGCGCTCCTCGCGGCGTTTCTGATCGGCCAGGAAGGCGGCGCGCTCGGCGGCTTCGGCGGCCTGGGCGCGGCGGTCGTCCAGCCGCTCGATCCGCTCGGCAAGGTCGGCGGCGCTGTCCAGCCGGTCGCCCGGCGTCAGCGCGGCGGCGCGCGCGATGTCGCCCTGCAGCAGCGGGTCGGCGACCCGCTCCTCCCAGCCCGGCGCAAGCGCCGCGGTGAAATCGCCGACGACGAGCTGATAGAGGATCAGCCCCAGCGCATAGATGTCGCTCTTCACCGTCGGCACCGCGTCGCCGACCAATTCAGGCGCGCGATAGGCGAGCGTGCCCGACCGCGGCTCGTCCTTGCCGAGATCGGTATCGAGCGAACCCGGATTGGTGATCTGAAAGCTGGCGAGCAGCGCGTCGTCGATCAGCCGCCCGCTGCCGAAATCGACGAGCCGCAGCACCGGGCCGTTCTCGCTGTCGTCGATCAGCATGTTGGCGGGCTTCAGATCCTTGTGGAGGACGCCGACGCTGTGGATGCCCGCGACCGCGCGCGCCGCCATCGCCGCGACCGCCAGCCGCTCGGCGAGCGGGATCGCGGACAGGCCGCCCTCGGCCCAGGCGAGCAGGTCGCGCCCGCCCCAGGCATATTCGAGGAAGAAGGGCGCCGCGTCAAAATTCCATTCGTGCAGCGCGGGAAGCGGCGATGTCTTGCCGAGCCCGGCGGACACCAGGCGCGACAGCGCGGCTTCGCGCTTCAGCGCGCGCAGCCGGTCGGGCGCGTCGGCGAATTTGAACACCCGCTGCTCGCCCGTCTTGGCCTGGCGCGCGAGCCAGACGTCCGCGGCGCCGGTATCGCCCAGCGGCTGTTCGAGTTGCCAGGCCTTACGTCCCGGAACGCTGTCCCCGGCGGTGAAGGCGAAACGCGGCGCGAGCGGCGTGTCGATGCTTTCGACCTCGACCGGCGCGGTCAGGCGATAGCCGACGCGTGGCACGGTGGCGACGATGTCCGAACCCGCAGTGCCCAGCGCCTTGCGCAGCTTCGAAATGGCGGTCGCGAGCGAGCCTTCGACCACGGTCACGCCGGGCCACACCGCATCGAGAATTTCGTCCTTGGTAACGACTTCGCCCGCGCGCAGCAGCAGTTCGTGCAGCACCTCGAGCGGCTTGCCCTCGAGCGCGACGGGAGCGCCGCCGATGCGCAGCGTCCAGCTCGCTTCGTCGAACTCAGCGTTCACAAAGCGCCATAACCGCCGCCGTCGCCGCGACGAATGAGTAGCTGACATGGCTTTACGACCCCCTGTTACGCCCGCTTTTCCCAAGCTTTAGAAATTCTTGATAGCGGCATCAAGACTTTGCCGTTGCCGCGCATTTAGGTGACGGGAAGACTTGGCGGCAGACGCACCGTGCGCCGTGATAGGGTGAGTCGTCGCGATCGATCTATTTTTGAACCGGGGGAACATCATGCGTTTTGTCCTTGCTCTGATGTCGCTTGCCGCCTGTTCGCTGCAGGCCACCGTTGATGCCCAGACCGCGCCGAAGCCCTGGCCGCGCGAGGTGCAGGCGGTCTATGACCAGCTCAAGCAGGATTGCCGCGCCGAGGGCGGCAAGTTCGTCCCCGATCGCGCGGGTTTCGCGACCCAGGTCGAGGTGACGAACGACGGCAAGGCCGACTGGGTGATCGAATATGCCGCGACCCGCTGCACGACGTCGGGCTATTCGGCATGGTGCGGGACCGCGGGTTGCGTGATCGGCATCCTCGGTTCGACCAAGAACGGCCTGCGCGAAATTTTCAACGACAATGTCCGCGGCTGGGACATCATATCCGTCGACGCGAAGCGCAAGGGGCTGATGCTGTTGACCCACGGCAGCGTCTGCGGTGGATATGGCGCGGAAGTTTGCGGACAAACCCTTGTTTGGAACGGCCAGAAATGGGTGCAGACCGGAATGCAGCGGAACGTCGATCCGTCCAAGATGAAGGGCGGCGACGGTGCTGGCGAGGAAGAGAATTTTACCCCGCCGCCGCAGCACACCGCGCGGTGGCAGTTCGCGGGGACGGGATCGGGTGCGATCGCGGCGGTGACCGGACATCCCGAATTCGCGGCGATCGGCATCCGCTGTCAGCCCGGCGGCGGTCTTTATATGACCGTCGTGCCGAAAGCCGGCGTTCCACTTCCCGCCGCGGGGCATCCGCTGCTGCTTTCGTTCCGAAGCTCGATGGAGGATCGCGAAGGAACGCAGACTCTCGTGCAGGAGCCGGGGAAGGGCGATTTCAGCGGGACGATCGACCCGGTCGTCGAAAGCCTGCTCAGCGGCCGCGATACCGACCTGTCGCTGATCGCGAGCAGCGACGGTGGCGATGAATGGAAGGATCTGAGCTATGTCTCGCTTGGCGGTTCGACCGCCGCGATCCGCGCGCTCGTTCCGCAATGCGCCTCGGCGGCGGGGGCGGCGTCGGGCGCGCAGGCGGCGGGGCAAAAGCCTGTCGCGCCGCTCGGCATCGTATCGGGTTATTATGTGGACGAGACCGAACCTTGCTCGAATCCCGGCTTCGAGGCGCTCTACTATGACGGCAAGCGCCTCGGCCTGATGCGCGGCGGCGGCGCGCCGGGCAGCCTCGAGGAGAATTTCGTCGGTCCGCTCGGCAAGGTAGAGAAAACGCGCGGTTCCTTCTTCCTTCCCGAATGGGAAATGGAGGTGAAAATCCTGTCGCCGACGCGCATCCAACTTACCATTCAGGATACCGGCCCGCCGATGCGCTGGTGTCCGGCGGAGCAGATCGGCGCCAAGTGGCGGCTGCGCTGACGGGCGGCCGGAGCAGCGGAACTTCCGGCACCGGGGCGCGTTTCTCGATCATCCAAACAGGATGATGCGATGCCCCTTTCGCCCGACGCGCGGGCGAGGGGGAGGTCGCGCGCCAATAGGGAGAATAGGCATGTTCAGATGGGCTATTATTTTTGCGGTCGTGGCGCTTATTGCCGCGCTGCTGGGCTTCGGCGGCATTGCGGGCATTTCCGCCGAGTTCGCGAAAATCCTGTTGATCATCGGTGTCGTGTTGTTCGTCGTCGCCTTCCTCTTCGGACGCGGCGGGCGGACCACGCTTCCCTGACGGAGCGTTCGCAAGATGAGCTTATCGGCCCGGTCGCCTGTCAGGCGGCCGGGTTTTTCATTTCATCGATTGATGAAACATAAGTGTGTCCCCGCGAAGGCGGGGATCCATCTCCGACCGGCTCAAGATCGCGCCGCCCGGAGATGGGCTCCCGCCTTCGCGGGAGCACGCGGCTTTTTTATCCGAGATTAGCGCGCGGGCAGGGGCCGAAGCTTGGCGGACGTTATATGCCAACGCAATTGGTCCGCGCTCGCGCCGTCGACATTGTTGACGCGGCGCAGCACATAATCTCCGCCGAAGCGCTGCGACGCGCCGGTGTCGAGCGTCGCTTCGACGGTGACCGGAACCGTCAGATAGATCGAGCCGGCGGCGCCCTCGGCATCCCCGACCGCGCCGATCGCCACGCGGGTCGAGCGCGTGTGGGCAAAGCCGGTGCGGAACCCGTCCGGCGTCTGCTTCGGCGGGCCATTCTCGCCCCATTGCAGCCACGCGGTATCGTAATCCCCGGCATCGAGCGCCGAATAATAGAGCTTCACCACCGCGATCGCCGCCGCCTTGCTATCGGGCGCGGGGCGGCAGTCCGCGGGCAGCGCGCCATCCTTGCCGAGCAGCGCGCAGCTTCGCGCAATCTCATTCTCGATCATCGCGCAGCTGTTGGCGGCGTTGCATGGCGGATGCGTCGCGGGCGACAGGTTGCGGCAGACCGCGACGCGGCGGTCGGCTGCCTGCTGGCCGATTTCCGCCGCGCAGGATCGCGGCCCGGCGGGCGCGGCTGCGGGTGCGGTCGTGGCCGGCGTGCCGGATGCAGTCTCGACGGCGGCTTTTGCCGGCGGCGCGTCGGCGGCGGATTGGCCGGATGGTGCCGCCTGCTGTTCGCCCCCGCCATTGCAGGCCGCGAGCATCAGCATCAGGGGCGACAGCAGGCCCGCGTGGTTTCGTTTCGTCATCCCGCCCTAACGCGCGCGCGATTTGGGCGGTTCCACCCGCATCCGATCGCGGCGATCCTAAATGCTCTTGCCCGCGTCGAGCGCATAGCCCGCCGAGCGCACCGTGCGGATGATGTCCGCGGTGCCGGGCAGGTTGATCGCCTTGCGCAGGCGGCGAATATGCACATCGACCGTGCGCAACTCGATATCGCTGTCCTGCCCCCACACGCTGTCGAGCAACTGTCCGCGCGAAAAGACGCGGCCCGGATGCTCCATGAAATGACGGAGCAGGCGAAATTCGGTCGGCCCCATCGCGACGATCTGGCCATTGCGCACCACCTTGTGCGCGACCGAATCGAGCTCGATGTCGGCATAGGCGAGCAGCTCGCCGGCGAGCGCGGGGCGCAGGCGGCGCAGCACGGCCGAGACGCGCGCGACGAGCTCGCGCGGGCTGAACGGCTTGGTCACATAATCGTCGGCGCCGGTTTCGAGGCCGCGGATGCGGTCCTCTTCCTCGCCGCGCGCGGTGAGCATGATGATCGGCACGTTCGCCGATTTGGGATTGCGGCGCAGGCGGCGGCAGACTTCGATTCCCGGCAGGCTCTCGATCATCCAGTCGAGCAGGACGATGTCGGGGACGCGCTCCTCGACCAGGATCAGCGCCTGTTCGCCGTCGGGGGTCTGGCGGACCGAAAAGCCTTCGCGTGCGAAATGCCAGACGATCAGTTCGGCGATCGCCTCGTCATCCTCGATCAGCAGCAGGTCGGGCTGCGGCATCAGCCTTGCTCCTTCTCCGCGGCCGCGCCGCCTTCGGGGCTTTCGCCGCGCTCGCGCTCCTCCATTCGTTCGCCGGTGACGACATAATAGACCATCTCGGCGATGTTGGTCGCATGGTCGCCCATGCGTTCGAGATTCTTGGCAACGAACAGCAGGTGCGCGCTTTCGGTGATGTGCTTCGGATTTTCCATCATGAAGGTCACGAGCGTGCGGAAGATGCTGTTGTAGAAATCGTCGACATTCTTGTCGCGGACGGTGACCCGCACCGCGAGGTCGGCGTCGCGCGCGGCGAAGCTGTCGAGCGCGTCGTGGATCAGTTCGGCGACGAGCGAGGACATCGACGTCAGCACCGGGATCGCCTCGATCGAGCGGGTCGGGTCCATCAGCGCGACGCGCTTGGCGATATTCTTCGCATAATCGCCGATGCGCTCGACGACCGAGACTATCTTCAGCGCCGCGATCATTTCGCGCAGGTCGTCGGCCATCGGGGCGCGCAGCGCGATCGTCTGGACGGTGAGCTGCTCGACCTCGGTTTCGAGCGCGTCGATCTTCTTGTCGCCCTGCACGACCTGCGCCGCGAGTGCGAGATCGCCCTTGCCGAGCGCGGTCATCGCCTGGAGCAGCGCCTGCTCGGCGCGGCCGCCCATTTCGCTGATCAGGCCGCGCAGGCGGTTCAGATCCTCGTCGAAGGCCTTGACGGTATGATCGTTGGTAAGTGCCATCACTCTTGTCCTTTTGCGCCCTTGCCTTTTTTGCCACGCATCAGCCGTAGCGGCCGGTGATATAATCCTTGGTGCGTTCCTGCCGCGGGTTGGTGAAGATATCGGTGGTCTTGCCATATTCGACCAGCGTCCCGAGGTGGAAGAAAGCCGTGCGCTGCGACACGCGCGCCGCCTGCTGCATATTGTGCGTGACGATCACGATCGCATATTTGCCGCGCAATTCGTGGATCAGTTCCTCGATCTTCGCGGTCGCGATCGGGTCGAGCGCCGAGCAAGGCTCGTCCATCAGGATGACTTCGGGGTCGACCGCGATCGCGCGCGCGATGCACAGGCGCTGCTGCTGGCCGCCCGACAGCGCCGTGCCGCTCTCGCCGAGGCGATCCTTGACCTCATCCCACAGGCCGGCGCGGGTCAGCGCGCGTTCGACGATGACGTCGAGGTCGGCCTTGTTCGCCGCGAGTCCGTGGATGCGCGAGCCATAAGCGACATTGTCGTAGATCGATTTGGGGAAGGGGTTCGGCTTCTGGAACACCATGCCGACGCGCGCGCGAAGCTGCACCACGTCCATCGACGGCGCATAGATGTCCTCGCCGTCGAGCAGGATCGTTCCCGTCACCCGCGCGCTGGCGACGGTGTCGTTCATTCGGTTCAGCGAGCGCAGGAAGGTCGACTTGCCGCAGCCCGAGGGGCCGATGAAGGCGGTGACCAGATCGGTGCCGACATCGATCGACACGTCCTTGATCGCCTGTTTCTCGCCATAGAAGACGTCGACCCCCTGGGCCTTCATCTTGGGGTCGGCGATGGTCAGATCGTCGTTTGTTGTGGTCAAGGGGGTCATATTCACCAGCGTTTTTCGAACTTGTTGCGGAGATAGATGGCAAGCGCGTTCATCGACAGCAGCACGATGAGCAGCACGATGATCGCCGCCGAGGTCTTTTCGACGAAGCCGCGGTCGACCTCGTCGGACCAGAGGAAAATCTGCATCGGCAGCACGGTCGAGGGCGCGCAGATGCCGTTCGGCACGTCGCCGATGAAGGCGCGCATCCCGATCAGCAGCAGCGGTGCCGTCTCGCCGAGCGCGCGCGCCATGCCGATGATCGTGCCGGTGAGGATGCCGGGCAGCGCGAGCGGCAGGACGTGGTGGAACACCACCTGCACGGGACTGGCCCCGACGCCGAGCGCGGCGTCGCGGATCGATGGCGGCACCGCCTTGATCGCGTTGCGCGCGGCGATGACGATCACCGGCATCGTCATCAGCGCCAGCGTCAGCCCGCCGACCAGCGCGCTCGCCTGGCAGAGTCCGAACCAGTTGATGAACACCGCGAGCGCGAGCAGGCCGAAGATGATCGAGGGCACCGCCGCCAGATTGTTGATCGAGACTTCGATCAGGTCGGTCCAGCGGTTCTTCGGCGCATATTCCTCGAGATAGAGCGCCGCGAGCACGCCGGTCGGGAACGCGATGAGGAAGGCAATGAAGATCGTCAGCACCGATCCCTTGAGCGCCCCCCAGATGCCCGCGACCGCGGGATCGGTCGCATCGGCGTTGCGGAAGAAGGACCAGTGGATGCCGGTCGACAGCTTGCCATCCTTCTCCAGCGCCTCGACCTTCGCGCCGAGCGCGCCCTTGGCGCCTTCCTTGGCGGCGATATCGACTTCGGACGCGGTGGGAAGGTGGAAGACCGTTTTCGTCTTTAACAATTCGGGATCGGCCTTGATCTGCGACCGCACTTCCTTCCACGCATTCTCGCTGATCAGCTTCGACCCGTCGGCGCCCAGCGCCTCGTCGGCGGCGAAGGCGACGATGTCGGCCAGCCCTGCGTTCGCGATCGCCCGGTCGGCGTCAGGGTCGCCGAGCCGCGATGCGTCGACCGTCAGCGGCATCGCCTTGAAGTCGATCGGCACCTCGACATTGGTGTAGGTAAAGCCGCGCAGGCCGTTGCCGACCATCACGAACAGGAGAAAGGCGAGGAAAGCGCCCGACAGCAGCACCGCGCCCAGCCCGAACAGCTTGAATCGGCGCTCGGCGGCATAGCGGCTCGCGATGCGCTTCTGCATCGCGATGCCCTTCCAGTCGGTGGGGGCGGTGTCTCTATTCATAGGCTTCGCGATACTTTTTGACGATGCGCAGCGCGACGATGTTGAGCAGCAGCGTGACGAGGAAGAGCACCAGCCCCAGCGCGAACGCCGCAAGCGTCTTCGCGCTATCGAATTCCTGGTCGCCGGTCAGCAGTTTGACGATCTGCGCGGTCACCGTGGTGACGCTGGCAAAGGGATTGGCAGTGAGGTTGGCGGAAAGCCCCGCCGCCATCACCACGATCATCGTCTCGCCGATCGCGCGGCTGACCGCGAGCAGGATGCCGCCCATCACGCCGGGCAGCGCGGCGGGAATCAGCACCTGGCGGATCGTCTCGTTCGGCGTCGCGCCGAGCGCCAGCGATCCGTCGCGCATCGCCTGCGGCACCGCGTTGATGCTGTCGTCGGCCATCGAGGAGACGAAGGGGATGATCATCACCCCCATGACGATGCCCGCCGCCAGCGCGCTTTCGGTCGAGGCGCCCGGAATGCCGATTGCCACCGCGAATTCGCGGAGCGCCGGCGCGATCGTCAGCGCGGCGAAATAGCCATAGACGACGGTCGGCACCCCCGCGAGAATTTCGAGGCACGGCTTCACCCATTTCCGGACCGCAGGGGCGGCATATTGGGTGAGGTAGACCGCCGTCATCATGCCGATCGGAATGGCGACGATCATCGCGATGATCGCGCCGATCAGCACCGTGCCCCAGAACAGCGGAACGCCGCCGAACGTGTCGGGCTGTGCCGCGCCGCTCTGCGGGTTCCAATAGGTGCCGAACAGCAGCTCGGTCGCGGGGACGAGGCGGAAGAAGCGGATCGATTCAAACAGCAGCGACAGCACGATCCCGAAGGTCGTCAGGATCGCGACGAGCGAGGCGAGCAGCAGGATCGCCATGACGATCTTCTCGACCCGCGTCCGCGCCCGGAAATCGGGCCTGATCCGCGTGAAGGCATAGAGTCCGCCCGCGAGTGCGAGCGCCAGCATCGCCGCGATGCCGATCCACGCGTAGCTATGCGTCGCGTCGGCATAGGGTTTCACCAGCGGCGCGGCGGCGGGAATGCGCACCGCGGCCTGCGCGCCTTGCGCGACATTGCGCGCGTCGGACAGGATCGCGCCGCGCTCGAAGCCGAAGGCGGGCAGATTCTGCGCCGCGTCGCTCGTGAGCACGCTGTTGGTGATCAGCGCGGGCGACACGCTCGACCAGACGGCGAGGAAAATCGCGGCGGGGACGAACAGCCACAGCGCAACATACCAGCCATGATATTGCGGCCGCGAATGCAGTTTCGCACCCGCGCGCCCCGCGAGCAATGCAGAGCGCCCGCGGCCGGCAAGCCAGCCGATCAGCGCGAGGCCTGCGATGAGCAGGAGTAGGGCCGCGGCGTTGAAGGTCACTTGATCGTCATCCGGTCAAAACCTTCGTCATTGCGAGCGAAGCGACGCAATCCAGAGCGGTTTCCGCATATTCTGGATTGCCGCGTCGCTTCGCTCCTCGCAATGACGATCCGTGGAAAAATGGTGGCCGGACCGGACGAAACCCGCCCCAGCCACCAGCGGGGGGAAGGTTATTTCAGTTCCGCGCCATTCAGCGGTGTCATGCCCTTGGCGTTCGCCGCGGCCTTCGCCGCCACGTCGGGGGGCGAGATGACCAGACCCTTGGCGGCAAGATAGCCGTCCTTCGCCGCACCCTTCAGGAATTCCGCCACATATTCGGCGAGCCCCGGGACGACGCCGACATGCGCCTTCTTGATATAGATGAACAGCGGCCGCGACCCCGGATAGCTGCCGCCGGCGATCGTGTCATAGGTCGGCGACACGCCCTGCACCGGCACCGCCTTGATCTTGTCCTTGTTGGCGTCGAGGTAGGAGAAGCCGAAGATGCCGAGGCTGTCGGGGTTCTTGTCGAGCTTCGAGATGATCAGATTGTCGTTCTCGCCCTGCTCGACATAGAAGGGCGCGCCGCGCAGGCCGGTGCAGACCGCCTCATGCTTGTCCTTGTCGCTGTCCTTGAGCGCCTTCATCTCGGGGTTGGCGTCGCAGCCCTTGCCGAGGATCAGCTCCTTGAACGCATCGTACGTGCCGCTGGTCGACGGCGGACCAAAGACCGAGATGCCGACCGCGGGGAGCGCCGGGTTGACGTCTTTCCACGTCTTCGCGGTGTTCGGCTTGCCATAAGGGTTGGCCGCGAGCGCCTTATAGACATCTTCCTCGGTCAGCTTGAAGCCGGGACCACGCTGCGCTTCGCCGAGCGCAATGCCGTCGATGCCGATCTGGATTTCGACGATGTCCGTGACGCCGTTCTTGGCGCAGGTGTCGAATTCCTTCTTCTTCATCCGGCGTGAGGCGTTGGCGATGTCGGGCGTGTCACCGCCCGCGCCCTGGCAGAAACGCTCGAAGCCGCCGCCGGTGCCGGTCGAATCGATCTTCGGCACCTTGTTCCCGGTCGCCTCGGCGAACTTCTCGCCGACCGCGGTCGCGAAGGGATAGACGGTCGAGGAGCCGACCGCGCTGATATAATCGCGCGCCGCGCCACCCGAAGACGCCTGATCCTGGCACGCGGAAAGCGCCAGCGCGGCGGTCGCGATGCCGGCGGCGCCAAGGAACCGGGGGGCAAATTTCTTCACCATGGAAAAATCCTGTCGGGGGTCGTTACCGAACCAAGCCGCCACCCCCGAGGGCGACTCGCTGAGCCGCCAATGGGGGATTCGTGTGACGTGTTTGTGACAGAGGACGTCATATAAGTGTCATGAACAGCCCTGTGGCATGGCGCCGTAAAACCCCTATCATGCAGGCGAAAGCAGCGAAGGGACGGATCATGATCCTCATCACCGGCCACGTCATCCTTACTTCCCAGCATCGCGAGCGCATGATTGCGCTTGGGGCCGAGCATAGCGCGCGGTCGCGGGGCGAGGCGGGGTGTCTGGCGCATAACTGCCATGTCGATGTCGAGAACCCCGACCGGATGATGTTCGTCGAGGAGTGGGAGAGCGTCGACGCGGTCCGCGCCCATTTCGCGGTCCCGGCGTCGGGCGCTTTCGTTGCTGAAATGCGCGCGCTGTCGCCACAGCCCCCGGTGATCCGCATCTATGCCGCCGAGGATGTCACCGCGAAGCTGATGGGGTGATCGTCTACTCCGCTCCCGCGTGCGGGAGGGAGGACTGGCGCGTGTGCGGGGAGAAAAGAAAAGCGCCCCGGAACCCGTCCGGGGCGCCACTCTGGCCGGTTGGCCGGTTGGTTCAGCCCGCGGTGGGCGTCGTCGTGACGACGGGCTCCGCGGCGGGAGCTGCATCGGGTTCGGCGGCAGGTGCGGCGGCGGGCGCTGCGGGCGCCAGCTCGGCGGTCGGCACGATCTTCGCGCCGGCCGGGATGGCATAGGGCAGCGCTTCGGCGGTGCGCGCGGTCAGTTGCTGGCCGACCGGGACGATCGCCGACTTGCCGGTGACGAAGGCGCCGAAGACGCCGACCGCGACCACCGCGCCGACCGCGGCGCCGGTGTTGCCAGCGCCTTCCTGCCGGTGCACGCCCGACAGGCCGAGCTTCTGGCCGTTCGCCATCGTCAGCTCGTTGAAAGTGAGTTCCATCTTCGCCGACTTGCCGAACGCGCCCTTGCCGGTGCGCCAGGTCACCGTGGCGCGCGCTGGCGTGCCCTTCGGGATCACGACGACGCCGTTGTGCATCACGTCGAACAGGCTGTGCATCAGCACGGTGTCGCCCTCGCGCAGCTTCTTGCTCGACGCTTCGACGTCGGGGGTCAGGATGACCTCGCTATACGGCGGCAGCAGCAGCGTCGGCGCCGGGGCGGCGACCTGAACGACGGCCGGTACGGCCTCGACTTCGGCCGTTGCCTCGGCGGCGGGGCTTTCGGCGGCTGGCGCGGAGGCTTCCTGCGCCTGGACATTTGCGGCGAGCACGACGAACGCGCCCACCAAAGCGGTGGCGACCCTCAAGGATTTCATAGACATTTTCCCCCAATGTCGCAGAACGCGACAGCCGCTTCTTGCGAGGGCGAAATGTCGTTGTCAACGATGTAAGTAATTACGCCGAAACGGAGAGATTTCTTCGGACGCGACACTTGCCTTTTCTTCGGCCGCGATCTTCGATGCTCACCCTGTCCGTCAACTCCGACCCGATCCGGGATGACGGATCGGAGCGGACTCTCCTGGCCGAAGGAAAGGCCTTCGCCTATTTTTCGAGCAGCGGCGCCAGATACTGACCCGTGAAGGATCGGGGATTTTTCGCGACATCTTCGGGCACCCCTGCAGCGACGATCTCGCCGCCCTTGACGCCGCCTTCTGGGCCGAGATCGACGATCCAGTCGGCGGTCTTGATGACGTCGAGATTATGCTCGATCACCACGACGCTGTTGCCTTGGTCGACGAGCGCCTGGAGGACTTCGAGCAGTTTGCGGACATCCTCGAAATGCAGCCCCGTCGTCGGTTCGTCGAGGATGTAGAGCGTCTGTCCGGTCGACCGGCGCGACAATTCCTTGGCTAGTTTGACGCGCTGCGCTTCGCCGCCCGACAGCGTCGTCGCCTGCTGCCCGACCTTGATATAGCCGAGCCCGACGCGGACGAGCATCGCCATCTTGTCGCGGATCGCGGGCACCGCCTTGAAAAACTCCGCGGCATCCTCGACCGTCATGTCGAGCACGTCGGCGATGCTTTTGCCCTTGAACTTCACCTCCAGCGTCTCGCGGTTGTAGCGTTTGCCGTGGCAGGTCTCGCACGTCACATAGACGTCGGGCAGGAAGTGCATCTCGATCTTGATCAGCCCGTCGCCGGTGCAGGTCTCGCAGCGCCCGCCCTTGACGTTGAAGCTGAAACGCCCGGGCTTGTAGCCGCGCGCCTGCGCCTCGGGCAGGCCCGCGAACCAGTCGCGGATGACCGTGAAGGCGCCGGTATATGTCGCAGGATTCGAGCGCGGCGTGCGGCCGATCGGCGACTGGTCGATGTCGATCACCTTGTCGCAATGTTCGAGCCCGGTCAGCGCGTCGTGCGGCCCCGCGACCAGCCGCGCGCCGTTGAGCGTGCGCGCCGCGCTGGCATAGAGGGTGTCGATGACGAGGCTCGACTTGCCCGACCCGCTGAGGCCGGTGACGCAGGTGAAGGTGCCGAGCGGGATCGTCGCGGTGACATTCTGCAGATTGTTCGCGCGCGCGCCCTTCAGCACCAGGTCGAAGCCGTTGCCGGGGCGGCGATGCGCCGGCACCTCGATCTTCTTTGCGCCGGTCAGATAGGCGGCGGTCAGGCTCTGCTTGTTCGCGAGCACCTGTTTCAGCGTGCCCTCGGCGACAATCTCGCCGCCGTGGACGCCCGCGCCGGGGCCCATGTCGACGACATAGTCGGCGTGGCGGATCGCATCCTCGTCATGCTCGACGACGATCACCGTATTGCCGAGGTCACGGAGGCGCTTCAGGGTTGCGAGCAGCCGGTCGTTGTCGCGCTGGTGGAGGCCGATGCTCGGTTCGTCGAGAACATAGAGCACGCCCGACAGGCCGCTGCCGATCTGACTGGCGAGGCGGATGCGCTGGCTTTCGCCGCCGCTGAGCGTGCCCGACGTGCGGTTGAGGTTGAGATAATCGAGCCCGACATTGTTGAGGAAGCCGAGCCGCTCGTTGATCTCCTTGAGGATAGCTTTCGCGATCTGCCGCTGCTGCTCGTTCAGTTTCTCGTCGAGCGTGCTGAACCACGCGAGGGCGTCGGCGACCGAGCGCTGCGCCGACAGGCTGATATTCTCGCCCGCGATCTTCACCGCGAGCGGTTCGGGGCGCAGACGCGCGCCGTGGCACGTCTCGCACGGCTGCGCGGTCTGATATTTGCTCAGCTCCTCGCGCATCCACGCGCTTTCGGTCTGCAGCATGCGGCGATTGAGGTTGCCGATCACGCCCTCGAACGCCTTGTGCGTCGTATAAGTGCGCTTGCCGTCCTTGAAGGTCAGTTCGACCGGCATGCCGCCGGTGCCGTGCAGGATGATCTGCTGCACTCCGCCGGGAAGGTCCTGCCACGGCGTATCGAGGCCGAAATCATAGGCTTTGCCGAGGCTTTCGAGCACCTGCATATAATAAGGCGACGGCGGGTTCGATTTCGCCCACGGCACCACCGCGCCCTTCTTCAGGCTGAGCGCATGGTTGGGGACGACGAGTTCGGGATCGAACTCCAGCCGCTCGCCGAGCCCGTCGCACGCCGGGCACGCGCCCTGCGGCGCGTTGAAGCTGAACAGGCGCGGTTCGATCTCGGCGATGGTGAAGCCCGAGACGGGGCAGGCGAATTTCTCGGAGAAGATGATGCGGTTCGCGGGGATTCCCGCGCCCTTCATCGCGCCGCCGGTATCTTCTTCCTCGCGACCCGGCACGACGCCGTCGGCGAGGTCGACATAGGCGAGCCCTTCGGCCAGCTTCAGTGCGGTCTCGAAACTGTCGGCGAGCCGCGTCTCGATCCCTTCGCGCACGACGATGCGGTCGACGACGACCTCGATGTCATGCTTGTATTTCTTGTCGAGCGCCGGCGCGTCCTCGATCTCGTAGAATTCGCCGTCGATGCGGACGCGGGTGAAGCCTTCCTTCTGCCACTGCGCGAGTTCCTTGCGATACTCGCCCTTGCGGCCGCGGACGACCGGCGCGAGCAGATAGGCGCGCGTGCCTTCGGGAAGTTCGCGGACGCGGTCGACCATCTGGCTGACGGTCTGCGCGCTGATCGGCTCGCCGGTCGCGGGCGAATAGGGAATGCCGACCCGTGCCCAGAGCAGGCGCATATAGTCGTAGATCTCGGTCACCGTCGCGACCGTCGAGCGCGGATTGCGGCTAGTCGTCTTCTGCTCGATGCTGATCGCGGGGGAAAGCCCGTCGATATGCTCGACGTCGGGCTTCTGCATCATTTCGAGGAACTGGCGCGCATAGGCCGACAGGCTCTCGACATAGCGCCGCTGGCCCTCGGCATAGATAGTGTCGAAGGCGAGGCTCGATTTGCCGCTGCCCGAAAGCCCGGTGATGACGATCAGCGCGTCGCGCGGCAGGTCGACGTCGACGCCCTTGAGATTATGCTCGCGCGCGCCGCGCACCGAAATATGGGTGAGACTCATAGGAGGGGTATGTTCCAGATTTGTTCTTGGGACGCAAGGGGCGCGTCGCGACGAAGATAGGGATGCTGCGGTGTCGCCACAATGGACCGAATTTGGCGTTTCTATCCAATACATTCTTCGTGCCGAGTCATTCCTTCCTTCAGGGCAGTCGATGTGGGGGGAATCGGGATGCGGAGGCGAAAATATCGTTGGGCGCTGGTGTTGGCTGCCGCGTCGTTAGCGGGTTGCACGAGCGTCGAGGCCCTGAGGCCCGACATCGCCGCGAAACCCCTGCCGAGCAGGCTGGACGAAATAGCCTATATAAACTCGCTGCGCAGTGCCTACGAAGTTGTGACAGACGATCATTGCTTCGACGGCAAGGATTTGCGGGCTTTCAAGGCGAAGCTGGGCCAGGGGTATCGCAAGACCGACGACCCGGAGAATTTCCTGTCGTCGGACAAATGCCTGAAATTCAAGGCGGTGGATGGATCGAAACTTGCCGGTAAAAGCGCCCTGGCCGATTATCTGACCGCCGGTTTCGGGCTCACTGATCTTTATTGCAAACGGTTCTTTTCCATCGCGAGCGAAACACAGCAAAATCGTGTTTTCGGCCGTAACCTGACCAATGGCGTCGACACGCTTGTCGGGTCGATCCTGACTCTCGCGAGCGCTGGCGACACTGCGATTGGCATCACAAACGGGTCGTTCGGGCTGATCAACGGAACGCTCGAAGGCTTCGACGCGGCCTATCTTGTCGGTCCAGACATGCCTGAAGTCGAACGCCTGGTCAAAGCCGAGCAGACTTTGTTCAAGGAAACCGTCTTTGCAAAGGACGGAAAATCCTTTCCTTCCAGCTATGCCGGCGCGCGGTCTGTCATAGAATCCTATGCCGGAATCTGTTCCTTCACCGGCATGCGGCAACTTGTGGCGAAGTCGGTGGCCGACAAGACCGAAACGCTCAATCAGAAGGTTCAGGAAACCCGTAACGATACCGGACAGGGCCAAAACGGACAGGCGGGACAGGGACAGGCAGGTCAATCCGTCATCGACCGTATCGAGTCGGGAAGGTTGCCGCAGGCGACGATGGTCCCGGTGGGTTAGCGAAGCGTGGCGCTTTAATGATTTCCGCCGTGTTTGCCGGCAGCCGACCGTCGAGCGAATAACCGTCGGATAGTCGCCGAGATCGGCCGCATTTCCACCAACGTCCCAATGGTTTCGACCAGCGCCAGCTACGTCGCTTGACCCGTGACGCGCGCGGGCGGACACCTCCGGTCATGTCCGTCATCTCCGCTGGAGATAACGCACGAAACGTAGGAGACTGGGGAATGACGAAGTTTTTTGCGGGGGCCGCCGGCCTCGCGCTTGCCGCTGCCTTGGCGGCGGCGCCGGCCCTGGCGCACGATGACGCCAAGGTGAAGACGCTGCTTGCCGAAGCGAATGACGATGCGTCCGCATCGGGTGATGGATCGCTGAAGGCGCTGACCTTCGGAACATGGGGCGTTGATCTCGGCGCGCGTGATACGTCGGTGAAGCCTGGCGACGACTTTGACAAATATGCGAATGGCGGCTGGTTTGCCCGCACCGAGATTCCGGCCGACCAGGCGTCGGCGGGGGTCGATTACGACGTTTATAACCTGACGCAGCGCCAGCTCCGTCAGCTCGTCACCGGCGCGCCCGCCACGAGCCAGGTCGGCGGCCTCTATCAGAGCTTCATGGACGAAACGCGCGTCGACCTCTACGGCAATGTGAAACGCAGCGCGGCGTTCGAATATGCCTATGCGCTGTCCGATCTCGACAAGCCGGTCGATCGCAAGAAATGGTCGATGAACCCGCAGGAAGTGAACGCCTATAACGGCGGACTCGAAAACAAGATCGTCTTTCCGGCGGCGATCCTGCAGGCACCCTATTTCGCCGAGAGCGTCGACGATGCGGTCAATTATGGCGCGATCGGCGCGGTGATCGGGCATGAGATCACGCACGGCTTCGACGATCAGGGGCGCAAGATCGATGCCAACGGCGCGGTGCGCGACTGGTGGACCGCCGCCGACGCCAAGCGCTTCGACGAGCAGGCGAAGGGGTTCGGCGCGCAATATGCGACCTATGAGGCGGCGCCGGGCGCCTTCATCAATCCAGACCTGACGATGGGCGAGAATCTGGCCGATCTCGCCGGGCTGGAGGTCGCCTACGACGCCTATCACCGCTCGCTGGACGGCAAGGAGGCGCCGGTGATCGACGGGCTGAGCGGCGACCAGCGCTTCTTCCTCGCCTTTGCACAGGCATGGCGCGACAAGGCGCGCGACGATGCGATCAAGCAGCAGGTGGCGAGCGATCCGCACAGCCCCTCACGCTGGCGCATTATCGGGCCGCTGCGCAACGTCGATGCCTGGTACAAGGCGTTCAACGTCCCGGCGAATGCCAAATATTATCTGAAGCCCGAGGATCGCACCCGGATCTGGTAAGGCTAATCGGCGATGACGGGGGCGGCCGCTGCGCGCTGCCCCCGCACCGTCATCACGGCCAGCGACAGCGCTGCACCGATGATCACGAACAGCGCGGGCGCCCCGCCCAGCACCGACATCATGCGGATGCCGTCGATCCCCGACGCGGCGACGAGCACGACCGCGACCAGCCCCACCGCGATCCCCCACACGCTCTGGACCGCCATCGGTGCCTCGGGCGCGTCGGGCGTGATGCCGCGCGTCGAAAGCGCGCTCATCGCCGAGACATTGGCGTCGGCGCCGGCGACGTAGGAGAGGAAGATGGTGAAGAGGATAAGCCCGGTCACCGCAGGGCCGCCGCCCAACGCGTCGAACAGGCGGAAGAGCACCGAGTCCGGCCCCTTGGCGGCGATGACGGCATAAAGGCTCGCACCGCTCTGCTGGTCGAGGACGATCGCCGATCCGGCGATGGCGGTCATCCACAGCGCCCCGAACAGTGACGGCAGGACAAGGTTCATCAGGATGAATTCGCGGACGCTGTAGCCGACCGCGAGGCGGCCGAGGAATAGCGCCGTCACTGGCGCCCAGGCGAACCAGTTGCCCCAATAGAAGATCGTCCACTGGCGGCTCCAGTCGCCATCGACGTCGAGGCCGAGGTTGCGGGGAATGAAGGTGCCGAAATATTCGGCGCCGCCGCGCAGCGACAGGCCGACCGTCTCCGCCGTCGGTCCGACGACCAAAGCAAAGACGATAATGGCGCAGAAGAGCCAGGTGTTGAGCACCGAAAGTCCCGCGATACCCTTTTGCAGCCCGGTCGCGGCCGAGATCAGGAAGCTCGCGACGATCAGGATCGCGACGGCCCAGCGCAGCGGCATCCCGCCGACGAAACCGCCGAGCGTCTCGATGCCGCCCGCGATCGCCAATATGCCCGCGCCCATCGACGCCGCCATCCCCGCGACGAGCGCATAGAGGCAGACAATATCGATGCCGGTGCCGACCGGTCCGCGCGCGCGGTGCCCGAGCAAGGGTACGAACAGCGACGACAGGCTGAAGGGCTCGCCGCGATTATAGTAGACGAGCGCAAAGGCGAGCGCGGCGACGGTGTAGATGCCATAGGGCGTGAGCGTCCAGTGCAGGAACATCGTCGACATGGCGAAGGCCGCCGCGGCGTCGCTGCCGGGCTCGATCCCCAGCATCGGCGGCGGCGCGTTGAGGTGGAACAAGGGTTCGGCAGCGCCCCAGAACAGAATCCCGGTCGCGATCGTCGTGCAGAGCATCACCGCGAACCAGCGCCAGCGGTTCAGCAGCGGCTGCGCGCCCGCGCCGCCGATGATCGTCCGGCCGAGCGGGGACAGGGCAACCGCGCCGAGCAGCGCGAGGAACGCGACACCGGCGCCCGCGAACAGCGGGCCGAGGCGGCGCAGGATCCAGTCGTTGACGGCAGTTTCCGCCGCGACGAACGCCGCGCCCTGCCAGACGCTGAGCAGCAACGCGATCGACAGGATCGCCAGCGGAATGAAAAAGACCGGGCGATTGAGCGGGTGGCGAGAAGCTGCTGGCAAATGATCCGCCGTTCAGACATGGAAGGCAGGGCCAGAATGACGGCTGTACGGCGCATCGTCAAATCCATGCGATCGGGCCGGCGCTGCCGGGAACGACGAGCCGGGCAAAACGTTGGACGGACAGGAGCCTGAATTGGAAGGAGCGCTTCGATGATCAGGGCGATTTTGACGGCTGGCGCGGCGATCGCGCTGCTCGCGGCGGGACAGGCGGGTGCGATGCAGAAAAATCCCGATGGAACGACGACGGAGGAACGCGCGAACACGGCGCGGCTCAACGCCGATCAACTGGCGAAAGCCAATGCGGAGACGCAGGCTTATGAAGCGCAGGTCGCCGCACGCGATCAGCAGGAAGCGGCCGCGCAATCCGAATTCGCCAGGGAAACCGAGGCCTATGAGGCCGAAAAGGCGCGCGTGGCGGCCATGTCGGCCGAAGAGCGGATTCAGTGGGAAGCCGATGTCGCGGCCTGCAAGGCGGGCGATACGTCACGCTGTGCGCAGCCGCAGCCCAAGAATTGACGCGCTGACGATTCCTACTGTGGACCGGCAGGAGGGTCCGGCGGGTCGCCGGGGCCTTTTTGCTGCCGTTCGTCGGCCGGCTTCGGCGCAATCGGCGCCGCGCGCGCGGCGGGAGGCGGAAGCGCGACGGGGATGATCATTGCCGGCTCGTCTCGCGGGTCGGGGCGCGGTGCGGGATCGGGAAGTCTGCCGCCATAGCGATAATTGTCCGCCGGTTCGGGCGCCGGTTCGGGCGATGGCATGATATCGCCATCGACCTGGCCCAGTTCGCGAAAGGCATCGCTCATCCGGCGATCGCGCCGGGCGTTCAGTCGCGCGGCGACGCCATAGCTGTCGGCGCAGTCGGGGCAGGGTGGGGCGTCCGTCTGCCCCGTGACGAGTGCGTTGGGATTGGCGCTGAGCCCGGCAAAGGAAGCATCGCCGCCGGCTGCGCGATCGAGCCCCTTGTCCACAACCGCGAGGCCCAGCAGCGCCCCGCCCGCGAATCCGGCAACGCTCAGCCCGAGCGCCCAGACCAGCCGGCGCCCGGCCCGGCTGCGACTCGGAGAGGGGCGGGATTTCCTTCTCATTTCGCGAAGAGAAACATTGTGGCGGCTGGTTGCAAGCCTTCGGCCATTGGTCGATGCCCAAAGGCACTTCGTCCGGCTGATCGACCGGGTTCCCGAACCGGTCGAACCCCGCATGCGAGGGCACCGCGAATGGCGCATTCCGTCTGTGCGGGATGCGGGTTGGTGCAATCTTCCCCGGTTAACATCAGGCCGTGTCCCGCATCATAACCCCGGATTGAGAGGACTCCCCCCATGTTCAAACCGACGTTCAAACCGACCCTTGCCTTGATCTCCCTGACGATGGCCGCCACCGGCATGGCCGCGCCCGCGATGGCGCAGGACGACGACGCGCCGCGCGTCGAGGTGCGCTACGGCGATCTCGATCTTCAGACGATCGATGGCCGCGAGCGGCTCGACCTTCGCGTTCGCAACGCGATCCGTACGATGTGCCGCGTCGATCCCCGTCCTTCGCTGGAACAGCGCGCGGACGAGCAGGCGTGCGAAGCGCGGGCGCGGAGCAGCGCAGAACCGCAGCTCGCGGCATTGCTGAACGGCAGCAGCGCCCGGTTCGCGAGCGAGAAACCGCCGGTCGTCGCCGCTCCCTGACGGCCGTTACCAGCGGGATCGCCCACAAGCAGGGGGCGGTCCCGACGGAAGCGATCACGCTCCGTGCGTGATCGCCTTTACGTCGTGCAGATAGGTGCGGCCGATCCGGTGGACGCCGCCTTCGCCCAGATCGACGCTCCACGCGCCGTCGCCATGGTGCTTGAGCCCGACGATGCCGTCGCGGCGGATCATCTTGGACCGGTGGATGCGCATGAACTGATCGGGGTTCATACGTACTTCGAGCGACTTGATGGTCTGGTGGATCAGCCAGCTTCGGCCGCCGACATGCAGGCGCATATAATCGCGCTCGGCCTCGATCAGGTCGACCTGGTCGGCATCGATGCGCAGCATCTCGCCGCGGTTCTGGACCCAGAATTCGGTGATCCATTTGCTCTTCTGCTTGGGCGCTCGGTCGGTCGCGCTCCACTCGCGCACGCGGGCCAGCGCGCGGGCGAGGCGGTCGGGCGATACCGGCTTGAGCAGATAATCGACCGCGGCGACATCGAACGCCGCCACCGCATAGCGGTCGAAAGCGGTGACGAAGACGACTGCGGGCGGATTGTCGATCCTGTCGATCGCCGCTGCGACCGCCAGCCCGTCGAGATCGGGCATCGCGATATCGCAGAGGACGAGGTCGGGGGCGAGCGCGTCGACCATGCGTAGCGCCGAGGCGCCGTCGCTGGCGGTTCCGACGAGGGAAATTCCGTCCTGCTGCCCGGCAAGGATCTGCAACCGCTCGATTGCCAGCGGCTCGTCGTCGACGATCAGCGTGCGCAATGTCCGCATCATCTCAACATCCCTCTCTTGCCAGCGGCAACCACAAGGAAACGAAGAAGCCACCGCTGTCCGACCGGCCCCATTCGCAGCCCGCCGCGGGGCCATAGCGGGTCAGCAGCCGCTCGCGGACGTTGCCGAGGCCAAGGCCCGTTCCCGGCGCGGGAGTCGGCGCCTTGGGATCGATGTCGTTTTCGATGCGGACGACCAGCAGGCCGTGCTCGCTGCTCGCCGTCAACCGGATCGCGATCCGGCCCTTGCTGGGCGCGACGCCATATTTGATTGCATTCTCGATGATCGGTTGCAGGATCAGTACCGGAACGCAGGCATTTTCCAGCGCCTTCGGCACCGCGACCTCGACCTGCAGCCGGTCGGGGAAGCGAACCTGTTCGATATCGAGATAGAGCCGCTGGAGCGCGATCTCCTCGTCGAGGCTGACGAGCTGTTCGGGATCGATCGCGAGGCTTGATCGCAAAAAGGACGACAGGTTCATGATCATCGTCTCGGCCTCGCTTTTCGACCCGCGCAGGACGAGCGTCGACAGCGAATTGAGCGTATTGAACAGAAAGTGCGGATTGACCTGATAGTGGAGTGCGCGGAGCTGCGCGGTTTGCGCCTCGATGCGGAAATGGTTCGCGCGTCGTTCGACCGCGCGCATTTCGTTGGCATAGCCGAAAGCGACATAGAGCGCTGCCCACACCGCGAAGAAGAAATACCAGCGGATCGAACTGTCGAGGATCAGTACGATTTCCCACGCGAGCGGAAATTTCGCCTGGATGTCGGCGATGATCTTGGCCGAGTCCGGGAGCGGCAGCCAGTAATAGAAGACGAGCAGGTTAATGCACGCATAGACGATGACCAGCGGGATCGCGGCGCCCATCGCGACGGCGAGCCGGGCGCCGAAGCCGCGCGGCTGGACGCGCTGGATGAGCTGGTAGAGGACGAAGGTGCAGAGAATGCCCGCGACGACGACGGTGGCGCGGCGGCCGGCATATTCCCACTGCTCGGCGCCCGCGAGAATGCCGAGGCCCGTGGTGATCAAGAAATAGAGCAGCCACATCGCGATGATCGATCCGATCGCGACCCGCGGATTGACGCGCGCGTCGGAGGCGCGCCAGTCGGGCGCCGCCGCCAGCATCTTCGCTCGCTGATCGCGCAGCGTCTCTTTGCGGATAGTCATGTTCATCGAGGCTGCCTTAGCGCCAAACGGCGCCGCAAGGCTAGCAGGCTCCGGGCCGCCAGTCGAAGCGGCCCGGACTTTGGTCGAAAGCCGCTATCCGAGATCGGGCCGCGGCATCGTGCGGCGCCAGCCCCCGCGCTTGTAGACCGCCCATGCCATCGCCAGCGAGGCGAGCGAGGATAGGGGAAAGCTCCACCACAAAATGTCGCTGCCGATCGCCGCATAGCCGAAATAATAGATGCCGAGGCGGATCGGGAACATCGAAAGGAAGAGGATGATCAGCGGCGGGACGACCGAGCCATTGGCGCGCAGCGTGCCGATCAGCACGATCGTCGTGCCGAAAGGCAGGAAGGTCCAGGTTGCGATCAACTGGATATGGCGCGACACCTCGATCGCCGGGCTTTCGCTGCCAAGGAACAGCGCGAGCGCCGCGCGGTCAAAGGTCAGAAGCAGCGCAATCAGGATGCCGGTCATGACGAGGTTGATTGCCATGCCGCTGTTCGTCACCGACGCCACGCGATCCCAGCGCGCCGCGCCGATATTCTGCGCCGCCATTGCGCTGACCGCCGCGCCGATTGCGAGCGCAGGCATCTGGACATAATTCCAGAGCTGTAGCGTCGCGCCATAAGCGGCGGCGGTGACGAGTCCCTCGCGATTGACGAGTCCGACCATGACGAGCCCGGCGCCCGAGATGACAAGCATCTGCGCGCCCATCGGCAGGCCGCGCCCGACGATGAAGCGAAGCTCGCTCCCCGTGGGCAACAGATAGGCGAGTTCGCGGCCGCGAAGGCGCAGCACATGGTTTCGAGCATAGAACCAGGCGATCATCCCTGCGAGACTGATCGTCCCTGCGGTCGCGGTGGCAAGCGCGCTGCCCGCGATGCCAAGGCGCGGGAACGGGCCGAGGCCGAGGATCAGCACGGGATTGAAGACGATGTCGAGCACGACCGTCAGCATCATGAAGCGCAGCGGCGTCACGGCATCGCCCGCGCCGCGCGACGCCATCATCAGCGTCACCGACAACATGCTCGCGGGCACCGCGAGGAAGGTGACGCGCAGATAGTCGTGCGCCAGCCCGAACGCCTCGGGCGGGGTTTTCAGCCAATGCAATATCCGGTCGGATGCGAACCAGCCGACGACCGCGATCGCGATCGAAAAGATCAGCGCGAGCCCGATGACCCCGCCCGCCGCGCGCCGCGCCGCATCGATGTCGCCGCGCCCGATCGATTGGCCGATCAGCACCGTCGCCGCCATGCCGAACCCGAAAAAGGCACCGAACATCAGGAACATGATGATGTTGGCATTGGCGGTCGCGGCGAGCGCGCTTTCGCCGAGGAACTGGCCGACCCAGATCGAGTTCACCGAGCTCGACAGCGTCTGCAGGATGTTCGACGCGAGCGTCGGCAGCGCGAAGAGGATCAGCGTCTTGGTGATCGGCCCGCTGGTCAGGTCCATCCGCCCGCCGCCGCGCGCGTTCTGGCGCGGCGGGATCGGCCCCGCGGCCGGGTCGGCCGCGGCCGCGACGGGCAGCGGCGTGACGGGCGTTTCGCCGTCGGTCACCCCAGCCGTGCCAATGCCGCGGTCAGGCGCTCGGCTTCGGCCGCCTTGGCGGCATGGTCGGCGCGCGCCTTTTCGACCGCTTCGGGCTTGGCGCGCTCGACGAACGAGGGGTTGTTCAGGCGGCCGGCGAGGCCGCCCAACTCCTTGGCCGCGGCGGCGAGCGCCTTGGTCAGGCGGTCGCGCTCGGCGGCGATGTCGATCACGCCTTCGAGTGGGATGATGATCGTCTCGCCCTCGACGACGAGCTGGGCCGACGCGCCCGCCGGTGCGGGATCGAAACTGATCGCGTCGAGCCGCGCGAGGCGGTCGAGCTGCGCCGCGAGCTTGTCGGCACGGTCCTTCAGCGACGCCGGGAAATGCGCGGTCAGCCGCGCGCCCGGCGGCAGGCCGAGTTCGGCCTTGGCACCGCGGAGTTCACTGACCAGCTTGATCAGCCAGTCGATATCCGCGCTCGCCTCCGCGTCGCGCTCTGCCTTCGGCTCGGGCCATTTCGCGGTGATCAGCGGATAGGCGTCGCGGTCGCCGAGGCCGGTCCACAGCTCTTCGGTGATGAAGGGCATGAAGGGGTGGAGCATGACGAGGATCTGGTCGAGCACCCAGCCGGCGACCGCCTTCGTCTCGTCGTCGATCGCGCCTCTCTCGACTTCGCTCGAGACAGGCTTGATCAGTTCCAGATACCAGTCGCAGAAGCGATCCCACGCAAAGCTGTAGATCGCGTTCGCGGCATCGTCGAAGCGATAGGCAGCGAAGGCCTTGTCGATCGCGGCGACGGTGTCGGCGACCTCGCCGATGATCCAGCGGTTGACCGGCAGGCTCGCCGCGGGCGCTGCGAGGCTGGTCGAGGCCGATATGCCGTTGGCTTCGCAGAAGCGCGCGGCGTTCCACAGCTTGGTCGCGAAATTACGATAGCCCGCGAGGCGCGCGTCATCCATCTTGATGTCGCGGCCCTGGCTTTCCATTGCGCTCATGAAGAAGCGGAGGGCGTCGGCGCCATACTGGTCGATCAGGCCGAGCGGGTCGACGACATTGCCCTTCGACTTCGACATCTTCGCGCCGTCGGGCGCGCGGACAAGGCCGTGGAGATAGAGCGTCTTCCATGGAACGTCAGACATGAACTCCATCCCCTGCATCGCCATGCGCGCATCCCAGAAGAAGAGGATGTCGAACCCCGAGACCAGCACGTCGTTCGGGTAATGGCGACGCAGCAGTTCGGTATCGTCGGGCCAGCCGAGCGTCGCAAAGGGCCAGAGCGCAGAAGAGAACCAGGTGTCGAGGACGTCCTCGTCGCGACGGATGTTCCACGGCAACTCGCCTTGCGGCATATCCCAGTGGTGAGCGTTCGCTACTACGTTGTCCGAGCCGTAATATTGGCGCGCCTGCTCAATCGCGGCCTCTTCGGTTTCCGCGACGAAGATGGGGGCTTCGGCACCTTCTTCTTTTGGGGCGCCATACCACGCAGGAATCCGGTGTCCCCACCAGAGCTGGCGCGACACGCACCAGGGCTGGATATTCTCCATCCAGTTGAAGAAGGTCTTTTCCCACGTCTTGGGGACGATGTTGATGCGCCCGTCGCGCACCGCCGCCATCGGCGGCTGCGCCAGCGTTTCGGCGTCGACATACCATTGGTCGGTCAGCCAGGGCTCGATCACTACGCCGCCGCGATCGCCGAAGGGCGTCTGGATCGTGCGCGGCTCGGCGTCATGCTCGGCGCCGTCCTTGTCGACGTGCGGGATCAGGAAGCCAAGCGCCTTCATCCGCTGCACGACCAGTTCGCGCGCGCCATCGACGCCATCGCGCTTGAAGCGGTGGAGGCCGAGATAGTCCTCGGGGACCAGCCCATCGGCCGTCTGGATTACGTTCGCATCGCCGTCGAGCATGTTGAGCATCTCGCCGGGCTTGAACCCCGCGCGCTTGCCGACCTCGAAGTCGTTGAAATCATGTCCCGGCGTGATCTTCACCGCGCCCGATCCGAGCTCGGGATCGGCATGTTCGTCGGCGACGACCTTGAAGCGGCGGCCAGTGATCGGCTGGAGGATGTCCTTGCCGATCACGCTTTTGTATCGCGCATCGTCGGGGTGGACCGCGACCGCCATGTCGGCGAGCATCGTTTCGGGGCGCGTCGTCGCGACCTCGATATAATCGCGTCCGTCATCGAGTTTGACGCCATCGGCGAGCGGATATTTGAAGTGCCAGAAGCCGCCCTGAATTTCGTGCGTCTCGACCTCGAGGTCCGAGATCGCGGTCTTGAGCTTGGGGTCCCAGTTCACCAGGCGCTTGTCGCGGTAGATCAGGCCCTTCTTGTGCAGATCGACGAAGACCTTGACCACAGCTTTGGTGAAATGCGGGTCCATCGTGAACTGCTCTCGCGACCAGTCCATCGAGCAGCCGAGGCGGCGAAGCTGGCCGGTGATCTGGCCGCCGCTCTCCGCCTTCCACTGCCACACTTTCTCGACGAACTCTTCGCGCGTGTAGTTGGTGCGCTTGTCCTGCCGCTCCTCGAGCTGGCGCTCGACGACCATTTGCGTCGCGATGCCCGCATGATCCATGCCGACGACCCACAGCGCATCCTTGCCGCGCAGCCGTTCGTAGCGGACGAGTACGTCCTGCAGCGTATTGTCGAGCGCATGGCCGATGTGCAGCGCGCCGGTGACGTTCGGCGGCGGGTTGACGATCGTGAACGGCTGCGCGTCCGGGCGCGCAGGGCGGAACAGCCCGCGGCTTTCCCATGTCTGGGCCCATTTCGCCTCGATGGCGGCGGGATCGAAGGTTTTTTCCATCGGCATAGCGGCCGCCTTTGCCAGCCATGCTGCGGCGCGGCAAGGGGGAACCGCCCTTGTCAAACACGGGCGTGTCCCCGCGAAGGCGCGGACCCATCTCCTGCCGGTTCAAAATGGCGCCGACCGGTGATGGGCTCCCGCCTTCGCGGGAGCATGCGGCCCTATTTCTTCAAATAACTCCCCAGCCAGTCGAACACCGTGCGGTGCCATTGAACGCTGTTCGCGCCCTTCAGCACCCAATGATTTTCATCGGGGAAGACGAGCAATTGCGACGGAACGCCGCGGCGCTGGAGCGCGGTGAAGGCGGCGAGACCCTGCGTATAGGGAATGCGGAAATCCTTTTCGCTGGTGATCACCAGCATCGGGGTCTTCCACTTGTCGACATGGTTCACCGGGTTCCATTTCTCGAACTCCTCGGGAACCTCGAAATAGGCGCCGCCATGCTCCCACTCGTCGAACCACAGCTCCTCGGTCTCATAGGCCATGGCGCGTGCGTCGAAGACGCCGTCGTGCTGGACGAGGCATTTGAACCCGTCGGTCCATTGGCCCGCGATCCAGTTCATCATGTAGCCGCCATAGGAGGCGCCGAGCGCGCAGGCGTTGGCGATGTCGAGCTGCGCATCCTGTTTGCCCGCCGCGGCGAGGCCGAGTTTGAGGTCTTCGAGCGGCTTGCCGCCCCAGTCCTTGTTGATGCTGTCGGTGAAGGCCTGACCGTAGCCGGTCGATCCGTGGAAATCGACGGTGACGACGCCATAACCCTGCTGCGCGAACAGGCGCGGGTTCCAACGCGTCGACCAGCTGTTGCCAAAACTCGACTGCGGGCCGCCGTGGACGATGAAGGCGACCGGTAGCTTCGCGGCGGCGTTCGCGGGTTTCAGGATCATGCCCCACACCTTGTCGCCGTTCGCGCCCGCGAACTGCATCCGGTCGATCTTGACCGGGTCGAATTGCGCGAGGGTCGCAGCATTGACCGCGCTGAGCTGCGTCACCTTGCCCTTCGCGTCGCGGGCATAGATGTCGGTCGGCAGCAGCGCGGTGTTGCGCGAATAGAGGAGCCCGCCGCCCGGCAGGACGCTGACGTCGCCGATGTTGCCGTCGAACGCCTCGGTCGACGCCTTGAGCCGCTCGACCTTGCCGGTCGCAGCGTCGACCTTGAACACCGGATTATCGAGCACGTCCTGTGCGGTGACGTAGAGCGACTTGCCGTCCGCCGCCCATGCGATCGATCCGACAGAGCGATCCCAGGCGTCGGTCAGCTTCTTCGTCTCGCCGCTTTCGAGGTTGCGCAGCATCAGCACCTGCCGGTCGGCTTCATAGCCGGGCCGCGCCATCGCAGCATAGGCGAGCCATTTGCCGTCGGGCGACGGGGCGGGCAGGGTGTCGGTCGCCTCATTGCTCTGCGTCAGATTGACCGGCATCATCCGGCTGTCGACCAGCCAGCTATAGATATCGAGGTTGGTCGAGCGCGGCTCGTTGCGGTCGGCCTTGCGCATCGTGAAATAGACGGTGCAGCTGTCCGGCCCCCACGCCAGTTCCTCACCGCCGCCAAAGGGTTTCGATGGCGTGTCGCCGACCAGCCCGGCGGCGATCGGGCGCGCGACGCTCGCCTTGCCGTCCGCAAGGTTGAAGACGAAGGGGCGGCTGTGCGTTCCGGGCGTTTCCCATTCGTCCCAATGACGCACGAAGCCGACGCCGTCCTTGTAGAGGCGGCCGGTGCCGGGGCCGACGAGCGCGCCTTTATCCTTGGCGTCGCAGCCGAAGTCGGTGCATTCCATCGGAATGTCGCCCCAGGCGAGCAGCTTTGCCCCGTCGGGGGAAATCTTGAAGCCAGCGATATCGGCCTTGGTGTCGGTGACCTGCGTCGCCGCGCCGCCGGCCTTGACGTCGATCCGCCAGACCTGATCGCTGCCCGAGGCGTTCGAGACGAAATAGAGGCTGCCGTCGGGCGCGAAGGCGGGCGAGCTTTCGTTCTTGCCCGGCGTGTCGGCGATCTGGGCGGGCTTGGCGTCCTTCGCCTTGCGGTCGACGAGCCAGAGGCCGGTCGAACGCTTGTAGCTGTCGGGCGCGGTCTCGGTCATCTGGAACACCACCCAGCGCCCGTCGGGCGACGCGGCCGGGGCACCGACGCGCTTCAAGGTCGCGAGGTCGACCTCGGTCATCGGGCGGGCGAGGGCGGAGGAGGAGCAAAGGGTGGCGGCGAGCGCGATGGCGCTGGGAATGAAATGGTTTCGCATGAAAGCGGTTTAGCCGTGCCGCGCGCGTGTTCAACCCCGTTCGTGGTGTTGGTCGAACATCAAGGGCGGCTTCGGGGTGGGGAGTGGGCGTCGCCGCGTGGCCATCCCGTGCTGATTGATGCAGATCAATGCAGTGCGGATTCGTGCAGGGCAATTTGGCGGCCGGAGGATCATTATGGCAGGCGAGCGAAAATCGAATTCTTACAGTCTGCCGTCGATAACTCTCCATTGGCTTATGTTGCTGGTCATCACAGCGGTCTATGCGGCAATCGAACTCAGGGAGTTCTGGCCCAAAGGCAGTGTACCGCGTGACGCGCTCAAGAATTGGCACTTCATGCTGGGATTGTCCGTCTTCGGACTTGTCTGGTTCAGGGTCGTGGCGCGGCTCATATGGCCGGCACCAGCGCCTTTGGAAGGTCCAAGCTGGCAGAAGCTGATCGCAAATGCCACCCACTTTGCTCTTTATCTTCTGATGATCGGAATGCCAATCGCTGGCTGGCTCATCCTCAGCGCCGAGGGGAAGTCCATCCCCTTCTTCGGTTTGGAGCTCCCGCCACTCATCGGTCCGAACGGGGCACTGGCGAAAGAGATCGAAGACCTCCACGGTCTCGGCGGCACAATCGGATATTGGTTAATCGGTTTCCACGCCGCAGCATCGCTGTTTCATCACTATATTCTGAAAGACAACCTCCTCTTTCGGATGCGCTATGCTCGGACTTGAAAGCCTACAATCGGCCGCTTTCAGACTCTCGTCATCCCGGACTTGATCCGGGATCCATTCATCCGGCGCCGAGAAAATGGATCCCGGAGCAAGTCCGGGATGACGATGCAAGATAGGTCCGCTTCCGGACGTCAGCGAACGACCGCGCCGCCCTTCATCACATGGTCGATCGCTTCCAGCACCGTGATGTCCTTCAGCGGATCGGCCTTCACCGCGACCATGTCGGCATAGCGCCCGGGCACGATCGCGCCCACGTCGGCGCGGCCCATCTCCTCGGACGCACGGCCGGTGGCGGCCTGAATGGCCTGCATCGGGGTCATGCCATATTTGACCATGTTCGCGAATTGCCGCGCGTTGAGCCCGTGCGGATAGACGCCGGCGTCGGTGCCGTAACCGATCCTGACGCCCAGCTCGACCGCGCGCCGGAACGCCGCGCGCTGGGTGTCGGTGGTTTCGCGATTCTTGCGGAGATATTCCTCGGGCCAGCCCTCGCGCGTACCTTCCTCGTCGATATAGGTGCCGTTGTAGATGTCCATGACGAGCCAGGTGCCGTGCACCTTCGCCATCTGCAGCGCTTCCTCGTCGGCGAGGCTCGCATGTTCGATGCTGTCGACCCCGGCGCGGATCGCATTCTTGATCCCGGCCGCGCCGTGCGCGTGCGCGGTGACGCGCTTGCCGCGGGCGTGGGCGACCGTCACCACCGCGCGAAGCTGATCCTCGGTGAGTTCGGGCGCGCCGGGCTCGGTGCCGATCGCGAGGACGGCGCCGGTGGCGATCGTCTTGATGAAATCGGCGCCATGGTCGAGCAGCCAGGCGGTCTTCTGCGCGGCTTCCTCCGGCGTCGCGGCGACGCCGAGGCGCATGTCGGGGGGAAGCTGGTCGTTGGGGACGACGCCGTTCACTTCGCCGCCGCCGCCGGGGACGGTGATATAGGCACCCGCGACCCACATGCGCGGCCCCGGCACGTCGCCGCGATCGATGGCGTTACGCAGCGCCACATCGGTCAGTCCGCGATAGGTGCCGACGTCGCGCACGCTGGTGAAGCCGGCATTCAGCGTCACGCGCGCGTTGCGCGCGCCGACGAGCGCGGTTTCGGCGGGCGAGGCCTTAATCGGCGCGGCGACGTCGGCGCTCTGTCCGACGTCGGCGAGGTGGGTATGCAGGTCGATCAGCCCCGGCAGCACCGTATAGGCCGACCAGTCGACGACCGTCGCTCCCGCGGGCACCGTGCCGCACGGACCGACCGCCCTGATATGCTCATCCTCGATCGTCACGCACTGGCCGGTGCGGACCGCGTTCGAGACGCCGTCGATCAGCCGCCCGGTCTGGACATAGAGCGTTTCGGCCGAAGCAGGCGTGGCGGCAAGCGCCGCCGCTACTGCGATCAGAGCGACGCGTTGAACGTGTCGCACTGCTTCGGATCCCCCGTTTCGAGGCCGCGGCGCAGCCAGGTCATGCGTTGCTCGCTCGTCCCGTGCGTGAAGCTTTCGGGAACCGGGCGCTGGCCCGCCGAGCGCATCAGCGTGTCGTCGCCGATCGCATTGGCGGCGCGCATCGCTTCCTCCATGTCGCCAGGCTCCATCACCGACTGGCCGTCCTTGTTGCGCGCGCGGTTCGCCCAGACGCCGGCGTAGCAGTCGGCCTGCAGTTCCATGCGGACCTGCAGGGCATTGCCCTGGGCCTGCGACGCGCGCTGCTGGGCACTGCGAACCTGATCGGAGATGCCGGTGATCGTCTGGATATGGTGACCGACCTCATGCGCGACGACATAGGCCTGCGCCGCGTCCCCGGCGGCGTGGAACTTGTTCTGGAGTTCGTCGAAGAATTCGGTGTCGAGATAGATGCGCTGGTCGGCCGGGCAATAGAAAGGCCCCATCGCTGACTGCGCGGCGCCGCATCCCGACATGTTCTTCTCGGTGAAAAAGCGCAGACCTGGTTCCCGATAGCCGCTGATCTGGCTGCCCCAGAAACGGTTGGTCGAACTGAACACCTGACAGGCGAAGCGTTCGGCCTGCGTGTCGCACGCCGCTGCGCCGGCTTGCGTGCCGCTGCTGTCGGCCGCCGGATCGGCCGTGCTGCCGCCCGACCCGAGCATGTTCATGCCCGGCCCGAGCAGGAAGAAAGCGACGACGCCGAGCAGCAGGATCGTCCCGCACCCCATCTTGCGTCCGAGGAGCATCGGCAGCAACCCGAAGAGCAGGCCGCCCATGCCGCCGCCCCCGCCGCCGCCGAACCCGCCGCTTCCGCGCCCGAGGTCCTGAATATCGTCGCCGGGATCATAATCGTCGAGGCGCATAGGGTCCCTCCCGCCGCTAAGTGTCTGTCCGGGGCGGATAGTGGCAGCAGCGGGGGGCAATTGGAAGGGGCTTCGCGCTATGCGGAAACGTGGACCGGCGACTGGCGAGCCGGAGACTTGCAATCGCACCTGTTGCGGTGCACAAAAGCTCAAGGGTGCCGAACGCAGAACAAGGAATCGTTGCGAGTCCATGCCCCGCCGTGCCGCCCGCGCAGCTTTGCCGCTTCCCGATCTGGTCGTCCTCGTCCTGCAAGGCGGAGGCGCGCTCGGGGCGTTTCAGGCGGGTATTTATGAAGCGCTGATCGAACTCGGGATCGAACTCGACTGGGTCGCCGGTATTTCGATCGGCGCGGTCAACGCCGCGATCATAGCGGGCAATCCGCGCGACGAGGCGGTCGGCCGGATGCGTGAGTTCTGGGAGGGCGTGTCGTCGGCGCTGCCCTCGCTGCCGACCGTCGACAACGACCTGATCCGCGAATGGGTGCATCTGGGCGCGGCGGCGCAGGTCGCGAGCTTCGGCGTGCCGGGCTTCTTCGTCCCGCGCATCCCGCCGCCGATGTTCGCCGAGCGGCAGACGCCCGCCGCGGTCAGCTTATACGACACTGCGCCGCTCGCCGCGACGCTCGACCGGCTGGTCGACTGGGACCGGCTGAACCATGGCAAGGTGCGGCTGTCGGTCGGTGCGGTCGCGGTCGAGACGGGCAATTTCCGCTATTTCGACACGATCACCGACACGATCGACGCGCGGCACATCATGGCGTCGGGCGCGCTGCCGCCGGGCCTGCCGCCGATCGAGATCGACGGGACCTGGTATTGGGACGGCGGGCTCGTGTCGAACACCCCGCTCGAGCATGTCGTGCAGGCGGCAAAGGAGGACATGCTCGTCTTTCAGGTCGACCTCTTCCCCGCGCGCGGCGAGCGGCCGCACGATCTGGAGGAAGCCTGGTCGCGCGAGAAGGATATCCGCTTTTCCAGCCGCACGCGGCGTATTTCCGATGGGCTGGTGCGGCGGCGCAAGGAACATCGGCTGATCGACCGGATGCTCGCCAAGCTGCCGCCCGAAGCCCGCGACCTGCCCGAGGTGAAGGCGGTCGAGCGCATGATCGACGCCAAGGCGCTCAACGTCGTCCAGTTGATCCACCAGCCGCCCGCATGGCAGACCGGCGTGCGCGATTTCGAATTTTCGCGCGCGACGATGGAGGCCAATTGGGCGCTCGGCCGCGCCGCGGTCGAGGCCGCAATGAAGGACGGCCACCTGCTCGCCGACAGTATCGCCGAAGGGCGCTCCGACAGCTTTGCCGTCCAGTCGGGCGATCTTCGCCCCAAGGCCGGCTGACCCTCTCCCCCCACCTGAAAGGACTACTCCATGCATCTCAAAGGCAAGACCGCGCTCGTCACCGGATCGACCTCGGGCATCGGGCTCGGCATCGCCAAGGCCTTCGCCGCTGCGGGCGCGAATATCGTCATCAACGGCTTCGGCGACGCCGACGCGATCGAGGCCGAACGCGCGGCGCTGGCCGTGCTCAACGGCGGCAAGGCGGTCTATGACGGCGCCGACCTGACCAAGCCCGACGAGATCGAGGCGATGTTCCAGCGCGCGGACAAGGATCTGGGCGGGGTCGACATCCTCGTGAACAATGCCGGGATGCAGTTCGTGTCGCCGGTCGAGGATTTCCCGGTCGAGAAATGGGACATGATCATCGCGCTCAACCTGACCGCCGCCTTCCACACGATCCGCCACGCAGTGCCGGGGATGCGCAAGAAGAAATGGGGGCGGATCATCGGTACCGCCTCGGCGCACTCGCTCGTCGCTTCGCCGTTCAAATCGGCCTACGTCACCGCGAAGCACGGGCTCGCGGGGCTGACCAAGACCGTCGCGCTCGAAGTCGCCGACGCGGGAATCACCGTCAATTGCATCAGCCCCGGCTATGTCTGGACGCCGCTGGTCGAGAACCAGATTCCCGACACGATGAAGGCGCGGCACATGACGCGCGAGCAGGTGATCAACGACGTGCTGCTCGCGGGCCAGCCCACCAAGCAGTTCGTCACCGTCGATCAGGTCGCGGCGCTAGCGGCCTTCCTGACGCGCGACGAGGCGGCGAACATCACCGGCGCCAACCTCAGCGTCGACGGGGGATGGACCGCGGCCTGAGACGCTCCGGCCTTGAGCATTTTCCTTCCGGCTCTTAAGGTTAACCGAACAGGGGGCAGGAGGAAGATATGCGGGGTCGCATCCCAAAACTATCCATCGTGGCGCTGGGGCTTGCCCTCGGCGCCTGTCAGACGGTGCCGTCGGTGCCGCCATCGGCCGCCGACGCGCCGGTCGCCGATCCGGCGGGGACGTGGCGCGCCACGGCGACCGCGCAGGACAAGCAGCGCATCCGCAACTGGTATTCGAGCTGGACCGCCGCGCTCGCCAGCGCGCGCGCCAAGGGCTATGGGGCAAGCATCGAGCACGAAGGCGTGCTGCTTCAGCCGAATGCCGCGCTGCCCAACCCGCATCTGCCGCCGGGCGACTATCGCTGCCGCACGATCAAGGTCGGGACGCAGGGACGCGGAACGCTCGGCTATATCGCCTATGACTGGTTCCGCTGCCGCGTCGCGCCCGAACAGGGTCTGATGAGCCTGACCAAGCTCACCGGGTCGCAGCGGCCGGTCGGGCTGATCTTTTCGGACAGCCTGACGCGGCAGGTCTTTCTCGGCACGCTGGTGCTCGGCGACGAGTCGATCGCGGTCAGCTATGGCAGTGACCGGATGCGCGACATGGCGGGGCTGGTCGAACGGATCGGCGACAATCGCTGGCGGCTGGTGCTTCCGTCGCCCGCCTATGAATCCTTGCTCGACGTGATCGAGCTCGTTCCGGCCGGCTGATAACGAAGGGGAAGATGATGATGCGGAGCTTGTGGATGGGCGTGGCCGCCCTTGGCATCAGCGCGCCCGCCGCGGCGCAGGATCTGGGCGCCGAGGTGCAGAAGCAGATGCCGTCGCTGATGACGATCTACAAGGATCTGCACGCCAACCCCGAACTCAGCTTCATGGAGGTCCGTTCCGCGGGCATCCTTGCCGCCGAGGCGCGCAAGCTCGGCTTCGAGGTCACCGAAAAGGTCGGCGGCACCGGGGTCGTTGCGGTGATGAAGAACGGCTCCGGTCCGGTCGTGCTGATCCGCGCCGACATGGACGGACTGCCGGTGACCGAGCAGACGGGATGGCCCGGCGCGTCGAAGGTGCGGGTGACGACCAAGGAAGGCGTCGAGACCGGGGTGATGCATGCCTGCGGTCACGACACCCATATGACGAGCTGGATCGGCACCGCGCGGCTGATGGCGGCGAACAAGGATAAATGGTCGGGCACGCTGGTGATGATCGGCCAGCCCGCCGAGGAACGCGGCGCGGGCGCGCGGATGATGCTGGCGGACGGGCTCTATACGCGCTTTCCGCGCCCGCAATATGCGATCGCCTTTCACGACGCAGCGCAGTTTCCGGCGGGGATGATCGGCTATACGCCGGGCTATGCGCTGGCGAATGTCGACAGCGTCGATGTTCTCGTGAAGGGGCTCGGCGGTCACGGCGCCTATCCGCAGGCGACGAAGGACCCGATCGTGCTCGCAAGCCGCATCGTGACCTCGCTCCAGACTTTGGTGTCGCGTGAGACGAGCCCGCTCGACAGCGCGGTGGTCACCGTCGGCAGCTTCCACGCCGGCGCCAAGCATAATATCATTCCCGACGAGGCGAAGCTGCAACTGACGGTGCGCAGCTATACCGACGAGGTGCGCGCGAAGCTGCTCGACGGCATCGCGCGCATCGCAAAGGGCGAGGCGATCGCCGCGGGCATACCCGAGGACCGGATGCCGGTGGTGAGCGTCGAGAAGGAGGAATATACCCCCGCGACCTTCAACACCCCCGATTTCACCGAGGAGATGGCGGCGGGCCTCAAGGCGCGCTTCGGCGACCAGCGCGTCGTCCAGCTTCCGCCGGTGATGGGCGGCGAGGATTTCGGTCGCTTTTCGCGCGACGAAAACAAGGACATCAAGAGCCTGATCATCTGGGTCGGCGGCGTTCCGCAGGGTGAATTCGATGCGGCGAAGAAGGAAGGACGGACGCTCCCCAGCCTCCACTCGCCCTTCTGGGCCCCCGACGCTCCCGCGGTCATCTCGACCGCGACCGAGGCGCTGACGTCGATGGCGATGAAACTGATGGCGAAGGGGTAGGGGCGGCTCGAGCCAGGAGAGCGTGGATATCGCCGGAGGCGTCGCTTCGATCGTGAAGGACATCGATAAGATGGGGCATCGTCGCCCGGCCCGTTACGTCCCGTTCGGAAACCCGCTGCTCGCGCACGACCTGGCTATCGCCGCGGCGGGTCTAAGGCAGATGGTTCGACGTCCGCAAGACATGCTGACGATGGCGCTGGCCGGCGCGATGGCGATCGGTTTCGGCCGGGCGTCGGTCGACATGCTGGCCGATGATATGCGGCCATTCCTCCTCATGGGCCTGGCCTCGTTCGCCGCTATCTCCCTCGACCTCGCTCTGCATTCGCGCTTGCGATATTTTCGGCATGAATCCGTGCTTTCGCCCGTAGCGCTCAGGGTCGGTCCTGATATCCTCTATCGCCTCTTTTTCCATCTTCTTGCCGATTCGGTGCTCGCGGGCCTCATTTGCCTCCCCGACCTGGGCCTGTTTGCCAAAGTCTGGGTTGCATGGTGGTTCGCTCTCCTTCCCGTTCAGATGTGTCTGGCATTGGCGCGGCTGCCGCAGATTCCGACGACAAACGGTGTTTTCGGCTTCCTCGTCGATTTGTGGCGTTCGCGCCATGCCGGCTCTGGGGCGCTGTCGGTCGTTTCTGCCGCCGCCGCAATCGTCTTCGCATCGGCGCTGTTCGGGAGCAGGGCAATCGCTCCCGGCATCGCGTCGCTCCTGATGATCGGCCTGATGCTTTGGTATGCGCCGATCGACCATGCCGTCGTGACCTTCGAGCGGATTATCGGCCACTCGCCCGCCAGTTCGGTTCGCGCGCGCTTGCGGATCGGGTTTTTCGCGGCTTCGGCGCTGGCGATCGCTGCCGTAGCGGCAGGGAATGCACAGCTTGTTGCCGCCGTCGTGGTGACGGCGCTGGCGGTGGCCGCCTATAAGATTCTGGAGATATTGCTGTCGCGCGTCATGGGGCGTCGCCAAGTCCAGTTGACGCTCGCGTGTCTGCTTTCCATCATGTTGGCAACAGGGGTGGCGCTCCCTTGGGCGGCGGCCCTGCTGCTGATCGCGGTCGCCGGCTGGCTGGCCTGGCGCGCCGGGAGGACGGAATGGATGCTGTGGTGACTGCGTCGGCCATTGCATTGCGCGAGTTGACGGTCCTGCGCCATCGCACCCGTGCGGTGGACGATGTGTCGATGACGGTCGGTCGCGAACGCTGGTTCGGTATCATCGGGGCCAACGGCTCCGGAAAGACGAGTCTTTTACGCGGACTCGCCGGCCGTCTGCCCTGCACGATGGGATCGTGCCGTATCGACGATCGCGAACTTTGCGATCAGCCCGCGGTCCGCGCCAAAAGCATCGGATTCATGCCACCTGCCGAATATCTTCCGGGCGCATTGACGGGGCGTCAGCTTTTCGGACTCATCGAGCCCGATCCAGATATCTGGTTACGGGCGATTGGACGAATTGCCGAGCCCCTTGGCCTCGACCGGCTCCTGGATATGAAAATCGGGGACTGTTCGGCCGGTATGAAGCAGCGGGTCGCGATTGGTTGTGCCTTTGCGAGCGGCCGGTCGCTCGTCATCCTCGATGAGCCGTTCAACTGGCTCGATCCGGTTGCGGCGCTGGACCTTCGCAAAGCGCTCCGCCAATGCGTCGATGACGGCCTTACGCTCCTTACCGCTCTTCACGACATGATCACGCTCACGGCGTGCGACGAGGGCCTGTTGATAGGAAATGGCAAGGTCGTAAGCCGGCTTGCGCCTCAAGACATTCTCGATGGGCGAAGTAGCCCGTTCGAGTTCGAAGCCAGCATGATCGCCCTGTTGCGCAACGCCGCATAGATCGATTTCGGGCCCTATTTCAGCGTTCCGAGCCAATCGATGATCTCGCTCTCCAGCCGGATGCGCGCGTCCGACCAGCTATGGTCGGTCGCGACGTGTAACGTCTTGAGCTTCGTGCCGCCCTCCGTCTTGATCGCGTTGTTCAGAGCATCGCTCATCGATGCAAAGCCGTCGTCGGAGGTCAGCACGAACAAATTGGTGTCGCGGAGCTGCGGCGCGGCCTTGACGAAGTCGAAGCGATCCTTGGCGGCGATGATTTCGTCCGCCATGATTTCGGGGCTGGTGCCCGCGAGTGCTTCGAGGCCGTTGGCGCGAAGCAGCGCCGCGGCCTGATCGCGCGGCACCCCGGCGAGCGCACCCATATTGCCCGATGAGATCATCGCGGCGCCGAGCAGCTTCTTGTCGTGTGCCGCGGTCAGTGCGGTCACCCAGCCGCCCATGCTGTGGCCGATGACGACCAGCCGCGCAGGGTCGATCCGGAGCTTCGCGGCGTTGGCGGGATCGCGCGCGAAGGCGAGCACCGCGTCGGTGTCGTCGAGGTTGCCCGCGAGCCGATAGTCGCCCGGACTGCCCCACGATCCGCGATAGTTGAAGGTGATCACCGTCCATCCCGCGCGCCGGATCGCCTGCGCAAGGTCGAGATTCTTCTCGAGCCCCGGCAGTCCGTGGCAGAGGACGGCGGTCGGATGCGGTCCGGCGCCCGCGGCGACATAGACGACGCCGTTGATCTCCACCCCGCCGCTCGGAATATGGACGACCTCCATCGCCGCCGGATGCTCCTTGTCGGCGGGCGGGTCGGTGTAGATCGCGGCCGGAATGCCCGGCGCCTCGGCCTGCGCGGTGACGGGCAGGGCGGCCAGCGCGGCCGCGGCAAGCAGATGTCGCATCCTATTCTCCCTTGAAAGCGGTAAAGCTGCCGCCGCGTCCGGCGCCTTCGGTGAAGCGTCGGGCGCCCGCCGCCGCGCCTTCGCGCAGCGGCGCGACCCCGGCATGGGCTTCGTGCGCCAGCGCCCCCTCGATATCGAAATCCCACTGGCGATAGGCGCTGAGGCGGTCGCTGTTCATGCAGATTTGCGGGAAGGCGGCGATCTGTTTCGCAAGCTCGATCGCGGCGGACAGCGCGGTCCCGTCGGCAACGACGCGATCCGCGAGGCCGATGCGGAGCGCCTCGGCGGCGGCGACTGCGCGGCCGGTCAATATCATATCCATCGCGCGGCCCTGCCCGACGATGCGGGGCAGGCGGACGGTGCCGCCGTCGATCAACGGCACGCCCCAGCGACGGCAATAGACGCCGAACACTGCACTTACGGCTGCGACGCGCATGTCGCACCATAGCGCGAGTTCGAGCCCGCCCGCGACGGCGTGGCCCTCGATCGCCGCGATCACCGGCTTTTCGAGCAGCATCCGCGTCGGCCCCATCGGACCGGCGCCGTCGGGATCATAACGCGCCGCGCCGACGGCGCCGAGGTCGAAGCCGGCGCAGAAATACCCGGCGCTGCCGGTCAGGATCGCGACCCGCGCCTCGGTGTCGTTCGCGAAGGCAGCGAAGGCTTCGCGCAAGGCCGTCGCGGTAGCGGGATCGACGGCCCCCCGTTTTTCTGGGCGATCGATGGTGACGATCGTCACCGGGCCGTCGCGGTCGACCGACACTGTCATGCGCATATTCTCCCCTCGACCACCCGATGCCTTACCGGGCTAACACGACAGGCGGGGCGAGAGCAAAGGGTTGAAACGGCCCGCCCCCCATCCTAGATCATTGACATGCGGGCCGGGCCCCTCTGGCGTCGGCGGAAGGTTATTCCGCCACGTGATGTCGGACCGCATCGGGTGACACCGATGCTTGCGGCCCATCTCTCCCCTCAATCCGGGTCGTGGTGTCGGCGTCACCTGCTTGATTTCATCAATCAGGAGGCCCTTATGACGTTCAATTCCCGATTTTACCGGCTGACCGAATGGCATCGCCGGATCGACGATGCGCTGCGCCGCGAGAACCGCCGCCGCGGTGCCGATCCGTTCCGGCTGCTGCGGCTGAAGGCCGCGAAGCTCGCGATCCGCAAACGGCTCGCGAGTCTGGCGCATCAGCCCGCGCTCGCGCTTTAATTCAACAGGATAAGCGACCAATGGCGCTGCCCCTCAGGGGCGGCGTCCCCGGCGCGTGCCAAGGATGATCATCATGGAATTTCTGTTCGCCGACTGGCTGGGAACCCCGGCCTGGTTCTGGCTGGCCTTTCTCGCCCTCGTCGCGGCGCTGACCGCGTTCGATCTCGGTATCCTCAACCGCGAAAACAAGGAGATGGGGATTGGCGAGAGCCTGAAGCTTTCGCTGCTCTACATCGGCATCGCGTTGGCGTTCGGCGCGTGGATCTGGGCCGAGAAGGGCGGCGAGGCCAGCCTCCAATATTACACCGGCTTCTTCATCGAGAAGGCGCTGTCAATCGACAATATTTTCGTCATCTCGCTGATCTTCGCGACCTTCGCGATCCCGCCGCGCTACCAGTATCGCGCTTTGCTCTGGGGCATCGTCGCGGTGATCGTGCTGCGCGGGATCATGATCGCGGGCGGCGCGGCGCTGGTCACCGAATATGGCTGGCTGCTCTATGTCTTCGCAGCCTTCCTGATCTTCACCGGCGTGAAGATGCTGTTCGCGGGCGACAAGCCGATGGACGTCGCGGGCAATCCCGTCGTCCGCTGGCTGTCGTGCCACATTCCGATCACGCACGAACTGCATGGCGAGAAATTCTTCGTGCGCGTGCCCGACACGAAGACCGGCAAGCTCGCGCTCGCCGCGACGCCGCTGTTTCTCGCGCTCGTCGTGATTAACCTTGCCGACCTGGTGTTCGCGGTCGACAGCGTGCCCGCGATCTTCGCGATCACGACCGATACGTTCATCGTCTATACGTCGAACATCATGGCGATCCTCGGCCTGCGCGCGCTTTATTTTGCGCTCGCGGCGATGGTGCATCGCTTCCACTATCTCAAATATGCGCTGGCGCTGGTGCTCGTCTTCATCGGGTCGAAGATCTTCGTCGCCGATTTCGTGCTGGACGGGGGCAAATTCCCGCCGCTCGTCAGCCTGGGCGTGACGGTCGCGCTGATCGCGGGCGGGGTGATCTGGTCGCTGGTGAAGACGAAGGCAGAGGAACCCGCCGGCGGTTAGACCGCCATCAGTAGGATGTCGTCGTCGCGCGGCGCGGCGGCCTCGAAGGAGGGGAGCGGTTCGAACTCCTCTTCCTCGAGCGCGGCTGCGCCGAGGCCGTCGAGTTTGAAATGGCCGAGCCGACGCTCGTCCTCGGAGCGCCAATTTTTGTCGAGATTGAGCGCGCTGACGAACAGCGCGCCGTGGCGCTCGAACAACTGATGTGGGGCAAGCGTCATGCGCGTCCCGTTGTAGAGCGCCGTGATCCTGCGGCGGCGGGCGATCGCTTCCATCAGCGTCAGCCGGTTGTCATTCATCGCGAAATAGCCTCGGGGAGGGTCTGGAGGGAATTTGTGCGTTGCAGCATAATGCATCGGCGTGGCGAATGGGGCAAGGGAAAACGTTGTCATAGAGCGAGCTTTTCCTTTTCGCGGCTCCAATAAAAATGTCCGCCGGAGGCCTTGCGGCTTCCGACGGACAGGCTTTCCTCCCCAGGAAAGCTCGGGAGACGCGGGGTTTCGTGCAAGACGCCCCGCGCCGAAGAGGGTGGCACGAGGGGGTGCAACGGGTCCCCTCGCGCCGAACTTGGATCAGGCGGCGAACTGGTTCCCCGCGGCCATCAGGCCGCAAACTGGTTCATGGTATTGTCCTTGCCTGCGGCCTTCAGGGCCGCTTCGCCGGCGAAATATTCCTTGTGATCGTCGCCGATGTCGCTGCCCGACATATTCTGGTGCTTCACGCAGGCGATACCTTGGCGGATTTCGGCGCGCTGGACGTTCTTGACGTAGCCGAGCATCGCTTCGTCGCCGAAATATTCCTTCGCCAGATTGTCGGTCGACAGCGCCGCGGTGTGGTAAGTCGGCAGCGTGATCAGATGATGGAAGATGCCCGCTCGCTTCGCCGCGTCGCGCTGGAAGGTACGGATGCGGTTGTCGGCTTCGTCCGACAGCGCGGTGCCATCATAATCGACGCTCATCAGCTTGGCGCGGTCATAGGCGCTGACATCCTTGCCTTCCTTTTCCCAGGCGTCGAACACCTGCTGGCGGAAGTTGAGCGTCCAGTTGAAGCTCGGCGAATTATTATAGGCGAGCTTCGCGTTGGGGACGGCTTCGCGGATGCGGTCGACCATGCCGGCGATCTGTTCGATGTGCGGCTTTTCGGTTTCGATCCACAGCAGGTCGGCGCCGTTCTGAAGGCTGGCGATGCAGTCCATGACGCAGCGGTCCTCGCCGGTTCCGGGGCGGAACTGATAGAGGTTCGAGGGCAGGCGCTTCGGGCGCATCAGCTTGCCGCCCCGGTTGATCAGCACGTCGCCGGGGTTGCCCGCGCCCTCGACCTCTTCGCAGTCGAGGAAGCTATTATACTGGTCGCCGAGATCGCCGGGTTCCTTCGAGACGGCGATCTGCTTGGTCAGGCCCGCGCCGAGGCTGTCGGTGCGCGTGACGATGATGCCGTCTTCGACGCCGAGCTCCATGAAGGCGTAGCGGCAGGCGCGGATTTTCGCGATGAAATCCTCGTGCGGCACGGTGACCTTGCCGTCCTGGTGGCCGCACTGCTTTTCGTCCGAGACCTGATTCTCGATCTGCAGCGCGCAGGCGCCGGCCTCGATCATCTTCTTGGCGAGGAGATAGGTCGCCTCGGCATTGCCGAAGCCCGCGTCGATGTCGGCGATGATCGGCACGACGTGCGTTTCGTGATTGTCGATCGCCGACTGGATCTGCTTGGCCTTGAGCTCGTCGCCCTCGGCGCGCGCGGCGTCGAGATCGCGGAACAGTCCGCCGAGTTCACGCGCATCGGCCTGGCGGAGGAAGGTGTAGATTTCCTCGATCAGCGCCGGGACGCTGGTCTTTTCGTGCATCGACTGGTCGGGAAGCGGGCCGAACTCGCTGCGCAGCGCCGCGACCATCCAGCCCGAGAGATAGATGTAGCGGCCCTTGACGGTGCCGAAATGCTTCTTGATCGAGATCATCTTCTGCTGCGCGATGAAGCCGTGCCAGCAGCCGAGCGACTGGGTGTAGTTCGCGGGATCGGCGTCATAGGCGGCCATGTCGGCGCGCATGATGCGCGCGGTGTAGCGCGCGATGTCGAGGCCGGTGCGGAACTTGTTCTGGGCGCGCATGCGGGCGATGCTTTCGCCGCTGATGCCGTCCCACGTGCCGTCGTAATCGCGGATGAGGCGGCCTGCCTGCGCCATGTCTTCCTGATAGCCCATCGTCTGTATCCTTGTGAGGAGGTGATGGGTGGAAGTTGGCGAAAGTGTCGCGCAAAGGGAAAAGATTTGTCAATAAAATTTGTGAAATATGCCGGTTAGGTGTAAATCAGCGTGTAAATTAGTAAAGAAAGTTACAAACTATGGCGGAACGGCGCGTGTTTGCGGGGCCAGCGGTGCGCAAGGTGCGGCGCGAGGCGGGAATGACGCAGGCGGCGATGGCCGAAGCGCTCGATATTTCGCCAAGCTATCTCAACCTGATCGAGCATGGGCAGCGGCCGCTTTCCGCCACCGTGATCGTGCGGCTGGCCGAGCGCTTCGGCTTCGACGCGGCCAGGCTCGGCACCGAGGAGGTGCCGGGCGGACTCGCGGGCCTGAGGCGGCGGCTGGCAGACCCGCGCTTCGCCGACCTCGGCATCGGCGCGCAGGAGGTCGAGCTATGGTTGCAGACCGCGCCCGCGACCGCCGCGGCCTTTGCACGATTGTTCGATACGGCGCCCGAGGAGCGTGCCGAAGGTCAGGGCGACGCGCCCGAAGTGGCCGCGGTGCGCCGCGCGATCGAGAAATGGCGCAATCATTTCCCCGATCTCGACGCGCGCGCCGAGGAGCTGGCGGACGAACTGCGCCTCGCCGGCGGCGACCTTTACGGAACGATTTCGGAACGGCTGCGCACGCGGCACCAGCTCGGCATCCGCATCCTGCCGAGCGATGTGATGCCCGACCGGCTGCGCTGGCTCGACTGGCACGCGCGGCAGTTGATGCTGAACGAACTGCTGCGCCCCGCGTCGCGCACCTTTCAGGCCGCGGCGACGCTTGCGCAGATCGAGGCGAAGGGCGAAATCGACGCGCTCGTCGCCGGAGCGGAGTTCGCCGAGAGTGCTGCGGCGCGACTGTTCGAGCGCCACCTGATCCAATATTTCGCCGCCGCGCTGATGATGCCGTACAGCCGCTTCCTGCGTGCCTGCGATGCAACGGGATACGACCTGCTGCTGCTTCAGCGGCGTTTCGGCGCGGGATACGAGCAGGTCGCGCACCGGCTGACGACGCTCCAGCGCGTCGGCGCGCGCGGGCTGCCGTTCTTCATGCTGCGGATCGATCGCGCGGGGCAGGGCAGCAAGCGCTATGCCGGGGCAAGCCAGTCGCCGCTCGTCGACGGCGACGCGCGTTGTCCTTTGTGGGGCGTCCACGAAGCCTTCGCCCGCCCCGGCGAGGTGGTCGCCGACCTCGTCGAGCTCGAGGACGGCTCGCGCTGGTTCACCCAGTCGCGATCGGTCGCAGCGCCCGGTGCGACGGGCAGCGGCACCCCCGCCCGCTTCGCCGTCTGCGTCGGCGTCGATGCGAAGGTTGCCGCGCCGCTGATCGCGGCGCGCGGCATCGACCTGATGCGATCGCCCGCGACGCCGGTCGGGCTCGGTTGCCGCCGCTGCACGCGTACCGGCTGCGTCCAGCGATCGACGCCGCCGCTCGGCCGCCCGCTGCGATTCAGGGAGGGCGAGCGCGGGGTCAGTGCGTTCGATTTCGCAGGGGATTAGAACATGATCGGCTTTGACTGAAGCCCTTGCGTGTCCCCGCGAAGGCGGGGACCCAGGGCGGGGTAGCGCAAGGCCGCTCTGGGGCCCCGCCTTCGCGGGGGCACACGGATAAGACGGCGCGCATCAGGCCTTCTGCGCCGCGACCCAGCGGTCGATCATCGATCCGAGCACGTCGATCGGCATCGCGCCCGCGGCCAGCGCGGTGTCGTGGAAGGCGCGGATGTCGAACCGGTCGCCCAGCGCCGCCCGCGCGCGTTCGCGCGTCGCGACCCAGCGCGTCTGCCCGACCATGTAGCTCGTCGCCTGGCCCGGCCAGACGCAATAGCGCTCGATCTCGGTGACGTTCGACGGCTCGGGCGTGCCGAGCGCCTCGTTATAATAAGCGATCGCCTTCTCCCGGCTCCAGCGATAATGATGAAGGCCGGTATCGACGACGAGCCGCGCGGCGCGGAACATATAGGATTGCAGATAGCCGAGGCGGCCGAAGGGGTCGCGGTCATAGACCCCCATTTCGTCGGCGAGCTGTTCGGCATAGAGGCCCCAGCCCTCGGTATAGACCGAATAGGCGGGCAGGCGCCGCAGACGGGGGATTCCCGTTGCCTCCTGTGCAAGCGCGATCTGGTGGTGATGGCCCGGGGTCGCTTCGTGATAGGTCAGCGTCGGCAGCGTCCACGACGGATTCTCGGCCGTGTCGCGCAGGTTGATATAATAGGCGCCAGGGCGCGAGCCGTCGAGCGCCGGGATCTGATAATAGCCGCCGGTCGCGCCGTCCTCGATCTCGGCCGGGACGCGCCGGATTTCGACCTTCGCCTTGGGCAAGCGGCCGAACATCTCGGGCAGGCGGCGCTGCATTTCCTCGATCTGTTCATTGAGCTTGCCGATCAGCTCCGCCTTGCCGGCATCGGTGTTCGGATAGATGAAGCGCTTGTCGGCGCCGAGCGCGCGCATCCGCTGCGCGACCGTCCCGCCGGTCATGCCCTGTTCGCGGAAGATCGCGTCGGCGCGCGCGGAAAGGTCGGCCATGCGTTCGAGCCCGAGTTGATGAATCTCCTCGGCCGACATCTCGGTCGTCGTCGCGAAATTCAGGGCATAGGCGTAATATTCGTCGCCCTTCGGCAGGCGCCAGACCCCCGCGTCGTGCGTGGCCCTGGGACGGATGCGCGCCAGTTCGGCCGCCTGACGGCGCATCGCCGGATAGATTTTGCTATCGACGATCGCCGCGCAGCGGCGCGCCCAGTCGCCTGCGATGCCTTTGGCTTCGGTCTTGGCCTTGAGATTGGTGGTGAGGCGATTGGCGTCGGCGGCGGGTGCCATGATCTTTTCATAGAGGCCGAGGGTGCGGTCGATGACGAAATCGGGCGCGAGGATGCCGGCCGCATGGTCGGTCTTCATCCGACCCGTTTCATTGTCGAGCTGGACCGCGAAATCTTCGCAGCGCGACAGATAGGCTTCCGCATCGGCGGCATCGGCGATGCCGTGCTGGTTGACGAGGAAATCGGGGATCGAGCGATAGGTGCCGCTGAGCTGGGTGACCGGATGCGGTTCGGGCCAGCTATGCAGGCCGTAAGTGAAATTGTCGTAGGCCTTTACATAATGCTCCCACGGACCGCGGAAGGTTTCGTAGTTGACGAGGTCCATCCCCGACAATTTCGACGCGTCGATCTTTTTAAGTCCCTCCAGACCGACGCGATAAAGGTCGTGGCTGCGCTCGATCCCGGCGGGCGACCGATCGGCGAGGCGCGACTTGGCCGCGGCGCCGGGCCCCTTGTCGAGCCCCAGGGCGGTCGCGAATTCGGGGTCGTTTTCGACGAGCATGTCGAACAGATGTTCGTAGAGTGCGTTCAACCTACCGCTTTCGCTTGTCGCCGGATCGGCAAGCATCGCGCGGGCGGGCCGCGCAGCGGCGGCAGCGGATGCAGCGGCGATTGCGGCCAGAAGAGTGCGGCGGTCGAGCATGGAAATCTCCGAAAAAATATGTTTCGGCAGCGGTTCTAGCCCGTCCGGTCAGCGCCGTATTGTATCCAGTTGATGTTCTCGCCATCGGCCGGGGGTGACGCCGCTGATGCGCGCGACGGCCCTGGTCATATGCGCCTGATCGGTGAAATGCAGGCGATGCGCGATGGCTGCGAGGGGTTCGTGGCTCGTCCGGACCGCGGCGAGAGCGGCGCGGGCGCGGATGTCGGCGCGATAGGCCTTCGGCGTGCAGCCATAAGCGGTGCGGAAACCCCGGCTCAGCGTCTCGGCGCGCACGCCGTGGGTCTCTGCCCAATCGCGAAGCGCGAAGGGCGCGAATGTCCGAAGGTCGTGGGCGAGCAAATCGGGCCAATCATGCGCGGCAGCGGGCGCGACCGCGAAATCCTCGATGAGCAGGGCGGCGGCATCCGCGGCGTCGCGGCCGGCGGCCCGCACCAGCGCATCGGGATCGCGCACCCGGCCGCGGACGTGCGGCGTGCCGGTCAACGCGGCCGGCAGGTCGAGGATCAGCACCCGCGCGCCGCGCGCTTCGACCCGGTCGAGATGCGATTCAAAGGCATGATGGATCAACGCATCGCCCGGCCCCACGTCGAAGCGGCCTTCGTCGCCGGCTTCCTGATAACCGCCTTCGAGGATGATCGCGACATAGGCCGTGTCGTGGCAATGGCGACCCCTGAGTTCGTTCGGGGCATGAGCTAGCAGGCCCAAAGGCGCGTCCGCGAAGGAAGGGGCGGTGGAGGAGGGAGATGCGACCATTGCCGCAGTCTATCGTCCGGCATATCGGCGGTCACCCCCGAATAGACCCGCGCCGCTGTCAACGGGCCGGCGGCGACCGGTGCGGCTTGCAACATCCTCCGTCCCATCCCGCCGTTTGACCGCGGACCGTTGCCCGATAGGGACGAAACGAGTGTAAAATTAACCGACAGTTGAGACCTCCGCGCTAGGGTCGGCATCTGAAAGGGCCAGGCTTTTCGATGTTCCGTCTGTTCAAACATTATGTGCCGCATGCCGTGGTCTGGCTGGCGCTGGTCGAGTTCATCGCGCTGCTCGGCTCGGCCGAGGCGGCCTGGCATATCTATGCCCATCTTTCCGGCTTCGACGCCGGGACGTTCGGCGAGCGCTGGGCGCGGATCGCGACCTTCGCGCTGTCCAATTCGCTCGCGATGATGGCGACCGGAATGTATGGCAGCGAGGCGCTGCGATCGATGAAGTTCGCGACCGCGCGCCTGCTGGCCGCGGTTTCGCTTGGCGTAATCTTCATCTCGGTCGTCGGCTTTCTGCTGCCCTCCGCGACATTGTGGCGCGTCAACAGCCTCTATGCGATGGGATTGGCGATCGCGGCCCTGTTCGTGATCCGGCTCGCGCTGACGCAGGTGGCGGGCGCCGAAGCGTTCAGGCGGCGCATCCTGGTGCTCGGCGCGGGCAAGCGCGCGGCGCGGCTGCGGGCGCTCGCCGACGCGCCGGGCAGCGGACTTGCCGTCGCGGGGTTCGTCGCCATGTCGGGCAGCGAGCGCGCGGTGCCGGGCGCGGTTCCGCGCGAGGCGATCTCCAGCCTGTCGGATCACGCCGTCGCGCTCGGCGCGGGCGAGGTGGTGCTGGCGATGGAGGAGCGCCGCGGCGCGCTGCCGCTGGCCGACCTGCTGCGCGTCAAGACCACGGGCGTGCACGTCAACGACATCGCGAGCTTCATCGAGCGTGAGACGGGGCGCGTCGATCTGGCGACGACCAATCCGAGCGCGCTCATCTTTTCCGACGGCTTTTCGGCGGGACAGCGTATCTCGCGCGTCGGCAAGCGCGTGTTCGACATCGTCGCGAGCCTGTTGGTGCTCGTCGTCGGATTGCCGCTGATCCTGATCGCCGGAATCGCGGTCAAGTGCGACAGCCGGGGGCCGGTCTTCTATCGCCAGTCGCGCGTCGGCCTCTATGGCGAAGCCTATGACATATTGAAGATCCGCTCGATGCGCACCGATGCCGAGGCGGCGGGCAAGGCGGTGTGGGCGAGCGAGAACGATCCGCGCGTCACGCGCGTCGGTCATGTCATCCGCAAGCTTCGCATCGACGAACTGCCGCAGCTCTGGTGCGTGCTCAAGGGCGAGATGAGCATCGTCGGCCCGCGGCCCGAGCGGCCGAGCTTCGTCGAGGAACTGACCCGCGAACTGCCCTATTATGCCGAGCGGCACATGGTGAAGCCGGGGCTGACCGGCTGGGCGCAGATCAACTATCCCTATGGCGCGTCGATCGAGGATGCGCGGGTGAAGCTGGAATATGACCTCTATTACGCCAAGAATTATTCGCCCTTCCTCGACCTGCTGATCCTGCTCCAGACGGTACGCGTCGTGCTGTGGCCCGAGGGCGCGCGCTGACGGTGGCGACGCTCGGCGCCCTGTCGCAGCTTTTGTCGGCGCTGGCGTTCGCGGGTTTCGGCGGCGTCGCGCTATGGCTACTTTCGCGGCCGCGCGAACGCATGGCGGCGCTGATGCCGGCGCCGCGCTGGCTGGTCGTCGCCGCGATCGCGAGCGCCGTCTGGTGTGCCGCGCTCTATCGTTTCGCGCCCGGATCGTCACAGGCGATGGTGGCGCGGTCGCTCCGCGACCTGGCGATGCTCGGCTGGCTCGGCGCGACCTTCTGGCCGGCGCCCGCACCGATGCCGGCACCGCTGCGCCTGATCCTCCGCCTGCTCGTCACGATCGCCGCGATCACGCTGGTCGGCGGAATCGCGGTGCATATGCGGAGCGCGGCGGCCGGCGCGTGGCTGGGCCCGACGCTTGGCGCATCGGCGATGATCGTCGCGGTCGGCGGACTGCTGCTCGTCGATGGCGCGGCGCGGCGGGCGAGCGCGGGCCTCCGGATGCCGGTGATGGCGGTCGCGGGCGGTTTCGCGATGCTCTGGGCCTATGAGCTCAATGTCCAGCTGATCGGGGCGCTGACCGGCAAGCCCGCGTCGACGCTGATCCACCTGATCCCCGCAGTCGCGCTGATGATGGCGCCGACCTTCGTCCTCGCGGCGATGGATGTCGGGCGCGAGCGCATCCGGCTGTCGCGCAGCGTCGCGACGCGCACGCTGGTCCTGCTCGGTGCCGCCGCCTATCTGATCCTGATCGGGCTCGCCGGCGCGGTCGCGCGGCTGGTCGGCGGCGACTATGGCGAACTGGCGCAGGGCGTCTTCCTGATCGTCGCGCTCGGCACCGGCGGGCTGTTGCTGCTGTCGGCGCGGACGCGCGCGTGGCTGGCGGTGATGATCTCGAAGCATTTCTTCGAGCATCGCTATGACTATCGCGCCGAATGGATGCGCTTCACCGCGACGCTGGCGCAAGGAGACGGCGAGGACGACCGCAACCTGCACCGCCGCGTGGCGAAGGCGCTTGCGGAGCTGACCGGCAGCCCCGGCGCGCTGCTCCTGCTGCCCGACGCGCAGGGGGCGTTCCGCGTCGCCGAGCAATGGCATTGGCCCGCGGGTCTGGAGGAGGGGGCGGCGCTGCCGCTGCGGTCGAGCTTCATGTTGCAGGAAAGCCGGCACATCGTCGACCTCGATGCCGAGCGCCGCGGGGCCGTGCCCGATGGGGAGGGCCTTGCGATCCCCGACTGGCTGCTCGACGACACGCGCGCCTGGGTCGTGGTGCCCGTGCTGCATTTCCAGCGGATGATCGCGGTGGCGGTGCTGCATC